>CALBDU010000024.1 GCA_937927335.1 uncultured Clostridium sp. | reverse complement strand
TTGCTTTTCCATTTATTCTTATGCATAAGCAGTTGTAAAAACAGCTTTTCTTCATTTTTACTATCCTTCAGATGTAATCGCTTTATTCTTTGATTTTCATTTACTACCAGATCAGGAAGATAAGTGATTCCAAGGCCGTTGGACACTATTTTTATAATGGCTTCTGTAGAGGAGCTCTCCATTAATATTTCCGGTTCAATTCCATACTTTTGAAAAAATGTTTCCACCCTTTTTCGATATTGACATTTTGGTTCTGTTAGAACAAATTTTTGCTTTTTTAAATACTCAAGGCCTACACCTGAAGCTTCCTCCGGTTTATTTGCTGCTGTGTAGAAACCAAGCTCTACTGGTTTTTCCAGTAATAAATGCAATTCATCAGTGGGCTTATTAAAATCAAGTACAAATGCAAGGTCAGCCTGGCCACTTGCAAGATAATACTTTAATTCATCAGCAACTCCGGATACGATTTTAATGTTCACTTGAGGATGCTCTTTAATAAACTGATTTAAAATATTTGGAAGTACTGTCATGCACACAGAGTCTACTGCGGCAATTCTTAATGAACCGGATGTTTCTTTCTCTTCATTTATAACATCCAAAAATCTTTCTGTAATTCTAAAAATTTCATTACTGTACTCTAATAATTTTTCACCAGCATCTGTTATATGAATAGTATTTCCATACCGTTCAAATAATTTTACTGCAAGTTCATTTTCCAGCAGCTTTATTTGCGTAGTAACTGTTGATTGTGCATATCCAAGCTGATCTGCAGCTTTTGTAATACTATTCAATTCACATACTTTCTTGAATGTATATAGATTTCTATTTTCCATAGTACACCTCATCAATTATTTTGATGACATATTTTTAATATATCAATTTTACAAATATCAATTAACATGATAACATTTTATTTGTAAAACAACAATAGGAAATGAGTTTCAAAATGGGAAAATAACTAATTGATGCATTTGGACTGGCCAATCAATCAATTAGCTAAATAAAATATTTATTAAACTTGAGGTGATATTTTATGATACTTTTAGACCAACCTTACGTTTCAACTTTCTTGCTGGAAACTGCACGTGATATGGGTATTCCAGTATTAGACTGCTCCAAAAACAATGAATTGACGGCATCATCAGGTTTAAAGACTACAAATGAAAATGAATTTATAAAAATAGCCAACACAAAATCACCATTATTACTTTATTGCAATTCTGAGAATTCCATTCAATGGATAAATAAAAATCTTAAATTCACGGAAATTCCAAGGGCCATTGAGATATTCAAGGATAAAGCGGCATTTCGTAAAGTAATTCAAGAGATCTATCCACATTTCTTTTTTAAGGAATTATCATACGAAAATATATCAGAATTTGACACCACTAAAATTAAGAAGCCTTTTATCATCAAGCCTTCAGTTGGATTTTTCAGTATGGGAGTACACAAGGTAAATGATGACAGTGAATGGGAAGCTGTCGTATCCATGATTCAAAATGAAATGGATAAGGCTCAAGGCATATATCCGGCTGAAGTTATGGATTCTTCAAAGTTTATCATTGAAGAGTATATTGAAGGCCTAGAATATGCTATGGATGCTTATTATGATAGTCAGGGCCAACCAGTAATTCTTAATATATTGGAGCATCCCTTCTCATCAAATGGAGATGTTAGCGACAGAATATATTTTACATCGAAAAAAATCATAAAAAAGTATTTGATTCTGTTTGAGGAGATAATGAGGTCAATAGGAAAGGCTGCAGGAATATCCAATTTACCGGTGCATATGGAAGTCAGGGTTGATAGAAGCGGAAATGTAATTCCCATAGAAGTAAATCCTATGAGATTTGCAGGATGGTGTACCACGGATATTGCGTATCATGCCTATGGAATAAATGTATACCAGAATTATTTTAACCAGAAAACACCTGATTGGAACCAGATTTTGAAAGATGATGATAATAAACTTTATTGCATTGTAATTGGAGATGTACCGGCAGACATAAATTTTAAAGACATTAAGGAAATCAATTATGATGGATATTTATCGAATTTCAGTAACGTTCTGGAGTTTAGGAAAGTAAATTATAAAAAATATCCGGTATTTGCCTTTTCATTCATCAGTGCTGATTGCAATTCAAATGAGGTTGATAAAATTTTGAAATTGGATTCAGGGCAATATATTTATTAATATGTAAACAAGCATGTACATAGATAATACATGCTTGTTTTTGGTCATCATGAAAAATAAGCCAAGTAATTTCTACAGCAAATCCAGCTTTGAATCCTTTTCCGTGATCATTCTTATAGGCTTGCATGGGTTGCCATATGCAAGGTAATTAGCGGGAATATCCTTTGTAACCACGCTGCCGGCGCCTATTACTGCGTTATTTCCGATATGAACACCTCCGCACACCACCACGTTGCAGGCAATCCATACATTGTCACCAATATGAATTTCCTTTGCATATTCAGACACCGAAACGTGACCGTCCGGATATTTCATGGCGGTTCTTTCCTGGGCTATAAGAGGGTGAGTGGTTGCCATCAGGGAAACATTTGGGCCAAGCATCACGTTATTACCGATATAGATTCTGGCGTCATCCATAATAGTGGTGTTAAAGTTGGCTCCAAAGTTTTCGCCAATGAAGGTGTGGCAGCCGTAATTAAATTGAATAGGTCCCTGGAAATAATACTTTTCTCCGATTTTTCCTATAAATTCCTTTATTAATGGAAGACGCTCCTTATCAAATTCATCAAGCTGATTAAACTTCTGGCATAGTGTATGTGCTTTATGCTTAATAGCTACAAGCTCTTTTGTACGGGCATCAAACAGCCTTCCTGCAAATATTTTTTCTTCCTCTGTCATAGTTAACCTCCTGGAATTGTGGTATATTTTAAATTAGTATAACAGTATGAAAATTAGTGTACAACGCAATTTATTTTAATCTGTATGCTAACAGACTGGGGGTGTTGAAGTGAGTTACAGGTATGAGACTGTGGTATCGCATATAAAAAGTGAAGTGGACAATGGAAATTTAAAACCTGGGAAAAAGGTTCCTTCCATAAGGGATATATCCTTAAAGCTCAAGGTTAGTACATCTACCGTTATCCGTGCATACAGGGAACTGGAGTATTTGCACATAATATATTCAGTGCCTAAAAGCGGGTATTATATTGTAAAGTCTAAAGGGCTGAAGGATCAATGCAGTGAAAGCAAAGCAACAGACTTTTTATGCCCAACACCGGATAATGACGTTATTCCTTATACTGAGCTTAAACATTGCATAAATCAGGCAATAGATACCTACAAGGAGGCCATGTTCACCTACACAAGCTATCCAAGAGGTATTGACAGCTTGAGGACTGTGCTGGCCAGGCATCTTCAAAACAGCCAGATATTTGTTACAAAGGATGACATTTGCATAACCTCTGGAGTACAGCAGGTGCTGGATATTCTGGCGAGGATGCCTTTTCCAAATGGAAAAAGAAATGTGCTGGTGGAACAGCCTACCTATGCAGGAATGATCAGTTGTCTGAAGCTTAACGGCGTAAATGCTGTAGGAATTAAAAGGACAAGGGAAGGCTTGGACTTTAACAAGCTTGAGGCAGCTTTCAAATATGGAAATATAAAATTTTTTTATACAATGCCAAGGTTTCAAAATCCTTTAGGGCTTTCCTATAATTTTGATGAAAAAAGCAAAATTGCCAAGCTGGCAGAAAAGTATGATGTGTATCTAGTGGAGGATGATTATCTGGGGGAGCTGTCCACTGATGCCAGGGAGGACCCTTTGTACTGTTTTGACAAAGCTGAGAAGGCAATATATATAAAAACATACTCAAAAACCCTTCTGCCAGGCCTCAGAGTGGCGGCGGTAATTGTTCCAGAGGCGCTTTCAGGAGCATTCCTCCAATATAAGATGCTTTGTGATAAAGGCACCTCCATAATATCCCAGGGTGCCCTGGAGATATTTATAAACAGCGGCATGTTCCACAAATATGAAAAGAAGATGAAATCAATTTATGAGAATAAAATGAATATATTTAAAGAGGCATACAAAAAACACGGAATAGCTGATATCCCGGCATATGTTCCTGATTCAGGCTTTTTTGTATATATGGAGCTTCCGGAAAAAGTGAATGCAAAAACACTTGTTTCAGCACTTCATTCCCAAAATGTGTTAACAACAGACTGCGAAGCAATGTTTCTTCATAGTTTTCAAGGCAACGCACTACGAATAAGCCTATCCTCTGTGGAAACAGGCCAAATTGGGAACGGTATTAGAATAATATCAGAGGAGATAGGCAAAATGTTAGACAGCGGCTCAAGGAAAAAGTTGTTGGATTACAATATGGGCTGGTAAATAGAAGTAATAGAAATATCAGGTGCCACGCACTTGATATTTGAAATGATAAAAATGTAACATTAAATAGTGGGTCATTGAGTTGAAAAATGAAGATATATCTGTTGTAAAAAGCTATAGATCCAGTGACTAGATGGGTTTGAAATAATTTGCATAATGGGCGAAGTAAAATATACAGATTTATTTGTATGTTTTATTGTTAAAATATTGACAATAAATTTTTCCAGGAGTAATATAAAATTATAGAATTAATATGAATTTTTGAAAGAAGGTTTTGTCAATGGCTGTAAAGAAATTATTTAGAGCTCCTCTAAAATATGTTCAGGGAAAGGGAGCATTGTTAAATTTCTGTGAGGAAACAAAGGATTTAGGTTCTTCATTTTTGTTTATCTGCAGCAAAAGCGGATATAAGGGATGCAAAGAAAAGATTGAGGAAAGTTTTGAAGGAACAGACTGCAAATTGCATTTTGAAATCTTTGGCGGAATAAGCTCCAATGGTGAGATTGAAAAGATGAGAAAAATCGTTAGAGAAGAAAATATTCAAGTGGTTGTTGGTGTTGGGGGAGGCTCTGCCATTGATACGGCAAAGGCAACTGCCCACTATGAAAACCGCCCAGTTGCTATTATCCCTACTGTAGTGGCAACAGATGCTCCTTGTACAGGACTTTCAGTTATCTACAATGATGACGGAACTTTTAATACATATCTGTTCTATCCTAAGAATCCGGATGCAGTTATTGTTGACAGTGAAATTATAGCAAATGCACCTCCAAAATTTCTAGTGGCAGGCATGGGAGATGCTCTTGGAACATACTTTGAAGCAAGAGCATGTGTTAGAACGGATTCACCAAGCCTGGAAAATGGAGGAGTTACACTTTCAGCCATGGCTTTATGTGAATTATGCTATAAGACACTGTTAAAATGCGGTTATCAGGCAAAATTAGCATGTGAAAAGCATTTGGTAACACCTGCTTTAGAAGGGATTATTGAGGCTAATACATATTTAAGCGGTGTAGGTGCAGACAATGGAGGTCTTGCCGTTGCACACTCAGTATATAATGGTTTTACTGCACTACCGGAATGTGATTCCACCATGCATGGTTCATTAGTTGCATTCGGAACTATTGCACAGCTGATTCTTGAAAATGCACCTAAGGAAGAAATTAAAGAAGTAATGGACTTCTGTTATTCTGTAGGTCTTCCTGTTACATTGGAAGAAGTAGGAGTATCAGATGTTAAGAGGGTTAGAATAGCTGCAGAAAAGGCCTGTGTGCCTGGTGAATCAATCCACAATTTAGCAGGAGATGTTACTGCTGATCAGTTGTACGATGCACTTTTAGCTGCAGATTTGCTTGGGCAGGAATATTTCAAATAGAATCCTTAAATAAAGATAAAAATCAATGTTTATGCCAAGCCTCGATCAAAACCGGGGCTTGGCTTTTTCATAACCAGCAAATTTATATCACACCTTCTGTGCCTTGAAAGAGGGCTTGGCTTTAAAACCATAGCAAACTTCCTTCTCAGAGCAGTTTTCATTTGCAGCTGGATTTTCGAGATTATCAAAGGCTGTTGCAATCATGAGCTTGATCCTGTTCAGCTGGTTCACCTCGCTGGCGCCGGGATCGTAGTCTACAGCCACTATGTTTGTGCCGGGATAGAGCCGCTTCAGCTCCTTCATCATGCCCTTGCCGGTTATGTGGTTTGGCAGGCAGGCGAAGGGCTGCATGCAGATGATGTTTTTAACACCGCTCTCGATGAGCTCCACCATTTCTCCTGTCAGGAACCAGCCCTCTCCGGTCTGATGACCCAGGGAAACCACAGAGGAGGCTCCCTTTGCTATCTCAAATATTGGCTTTGGAGCATGGAATCTGCTGCTGTTTTTCAATACATCCCTATAGGCATTCCTGTAAAACTCTATTATGTTTATGGCTGCAAGACCCAGCAACTGGGACAATCTGCTGCCTGAAAGGTTTTTATATCTGAAATCTGCATCCAGTGCACAGTTCAGCATAAAGTCAGTAAGCCCAGGCATAACTGCTTCAGCACCTTCATCCTCTAGAACCTTAACCACATTGTTGTTGGCAAGAGGATGGAATTTAACTAGTATTTCTCCCACAAGGCCAACTCTTGGCTTTATTTTGTCAATTATTTCAAAGCTCTCAAATTCCTTTACCAAGGCTTTTATATTTTTCTTAAAACTGCTTTTGTCGCCTACCTTAAGGGAACCTTTGCATATTTTAGCCCATTTTTCATATAGCTTATCTGCAGAACCCTTTATTTTTTCATAGGGTCTTACCCTATAAAGCACATTCATCAGAACATCGCCGTAAATCAATGCCATCAGACACCTGTTCAGGAGACTTAGTGACAGCTTAAAGCCAGGGTTTTTCTCAATTCCCTTGGCATTTAGTGAAATTACCGGTATATTTTCAAAGCCTGCATCCTTCAGCGCCTTTCTTAAAAAGCCTATATAGTTGGTAGCCCTGCAGCCTCCTCCTGTCTGAGATATCATTACCGATGTACTGTTCAGGTTGTATTTTCCGGATTTCAAGGCTTCAATAATCTGCCCTATAACAATTATGGCGGGATAGCAGGCATCGTTATTTACATACTTGAGACCTTCCTCCACGGCCTTATTATAAACGGAGGGAAGCACCACCATGTTGTATCCGGACTGCCTGAAGGCCTCCTGTAAAAACTGGAAGTGTATAGGGGACATTTCAGGGGCAAGTATAGTGTGTTTTTTCCTCATATCCTCTGTGAATGGAATTTTTCTGCACTTATAACTTGTCTTTTTAGGTTCCATATCATTCTTTTCACGTTCCAGCATTGTAGCCTTTAAGGAACGGAGCCTTATCCTGGCTGCACCCAGATTATTTCCTTCATCGATTTTGATGGTGGTGTATACCTTGGAATTACTATTAAGTATTTCCTGCACCTGGTCTGTAGTAACTGCATCCAGCCCACAGCCAAAGGAATTAAGCTGCACCAGCTCCAGATCCTTCCTGGTGGATACAAAGCTGGCTGCGGCATAAAGCCTGGAATGATAGGCCCATTGATCAACCACTCTTAAGGGTCGATCAACCTGACCGAGGTGAGACACGGAATCCTCTGTCAATACGGCAAGACCAAGGGAATTTATCATTTCCGGTATGCCGTGGTTAATCTGGGGGTCAGTATGATATGGCCTTCCAGCCAGCACAATGCCCCTAAGGTTTTTTTCCTGCATAAGCTTCAGGGTATCCTCTCCGGCCTTTTGTATATCCTTTTTGAAGCTTTCCTGTTCTGCATAGGCCTTGTCCAGGCTTTCCTCAAGGTCGAACCGGCTGATATTAAAGGCCGCCAGCTCCTGCAGGAGTCTCTTTAGCATTCCTTTTTTATTGTCATAGGGGAGAAAGGGCTTCATGAATAAAATATTCTTTTCCCTTAACAAGTCAATATTGTTTTTAATAACCTCCGGATAGGACGCCACTACAGGACAGTTGAAGTGGTTGTCTGCATCCTTTTGCTCCTGCTGCTCGTGGGTAATGCTTGGATAAAATATGAAATCTGTATTTTTTTCTATCAGGTTCATTATATGCCCGTGTACAATCTTGCCGGGATAGCACACGGATTCGGAAGGAATGGTTTCAATTCCTTTTTCATAAAGCTCACTGGAGGACCTTTCTGAAAGCTCCACCCTAAAGCCAAGGCCTGTAAACAGGGTAAACCAGAAGGGGTAATTTTCATACATATTTAAAACCCGTGGTATACCCACAGTTCCTTTCGGTGCCTCCTGCATCGTTAAAGGCTTATAGCTGAAAATCCGTCTATACTTGTAGTCAAACAGGTTGGGAAGAAGGTTTTTGTCATTTTCTCTGCCAGCGCCCTTTTCGCATCTATTGCCAGAAATGTACCGTTCTCCATTCTTAAACCTGTTTATGGTAAGCAGGCAGTTGTTGGCGCATTTTCCGCACCTGGCTATAGTTGTTTTAATATCAAAATCATCCAGCCTTCCTTTATCAAGCAGGGTTGTTTCGTGTCCTGCCACATATCTTTCTCTTGAAATCAATGCAGCTCCAAAGGCTCCCATTATACCTGAAATATCAGGTCTGATGGCTTCTCTTTCTGAAAGCAGCTCAAAGCTTCTCAGTACTGCATCGTTATAAAAGGTTCCACCCTGCACTACGATCTTTTCTCCAAGCTCTCTGGGATTTCTAGCCTTGATAACCTTAAATAGTGCATTTTTTATTACAGAATAGGATAAGCCTGCGGAAATATCAGCTATGGATGCTCCTTCCTTCTGGGCCTGCTTAACTCTGGAATTCATAAAAACGGTACATCTTGAGCCCAGATCCACAGGTGCTTCCGCTTCCAGGGCCCTGGATGCAAAATCGTTTATGCCTAATTCAAGGGAACTGGCAAAGGTATCTAAAAAGGAACCACAGCCTGCTGAACAGGCTTCATTAAGCAGTATGCTTTCAATAACTCCATCCTTGATTTTGAGGCATTTCATATCCTGTCCTCCTATATCCAGTATAAAATCCACTCCGGGACAGAAGAACTCTGCAGCCTTATAATGGGCAACAGTTTCGATTTCGCCGATGTCCACCTTTAATGCAGCCTTAAGCAGACCTTCGCCATAGCCTGTAACAGTGGAGTTTGCAATTTCAGCATTATTGGGAAGTACGCTGTATAAATCCTTAAGTACCTTTATGGTGGATTTTAGGGGACTTCCTCCATTATTATCATAATAGGTGTAAAGCAGAGCTCCTTCATTGTCTATCAGAGCTGCTTTTGTGGTGGTGGAGCCGGCGTCTATACCAAGGAAGCACTTTCCGCTAAAGTCTTTCCAATTTCTTCTTTCTACAATGCTTTTTTCATGCCTGAGCTTGAACTCATTATATTCATCTGAGCTTGAAAAAAGAGGAGACAGTCTGTTTGTTTCAGCAGATGCTTTATTTTCCAGTTTCTCCAGGCGGTATATAAGGTTGTCCAAGGATATTATATTCTCACAGCCTATTGATGACAGAGCAGCTCCGATGGCTACATACAGTTGGGAGTTTTCAGGAAATATAACCTGGTTATCCTCCAGTTTAAGCACATCAATGAATCTTTTCCTTAATTCTGAAAGAAAATACAAGGGGCCACCCAGAAAAGCCACATTGCCCCTTATAGGCCTGCCACAGGCTAAACCACTGATAGTCTGAATAACTATAGCCTGTAATACGGAGACTGCAATGTCTTCTCTGGCAGCACCTTCATTTAAAAGGGGCTGGATGTCCGTCTTTGCAAATACGCCGCATCTTGCAGCAATGGGATATATGGTATTGTAGCTTTTAGCCAGTTCATTCAGCTCTGAAGCATCCACCTTTAGCAGCGAGGCCATCTGGTCAATAAAGGAACCAGTGCCCCCCGCGCAGGTGCCGTTCATCCTTTGCTCTACACCGTCCTTGAAATAGGTGATCTTGGCATCCTCACCGCCAAGTTCTATGGCTGCATCAGCCTCGGGATGATAAGTCCTAATGGCTTTTGCAGAGGCAGCCACCTCCTGAACAAAGGAAACATAAAGGTCTTTTGATATATTCATGCCACCGGAGCCGGTGATCATCACTGTTAATCTGGCATCTCCAAGAATATTTTGTACATCCAGAAGCATTTCCAGAAGCTTCTTTCTGATATCTGTGTAGTGACGTTCATAGCGTCCATAAATCATTTTTACGGTACTATTGAAAATTACAACCTTTACTGTGGTAGAGCCCACATCTATGCCTGCATGATATAAATTCATACAAACCCCTCCATCTATGCTTATTTTAATAAACAAGCTGTTGATTAATAATCTATATGTATATTATAATAAATATAGAATTTAACTCAATAAACAGTACTTTTCATAATGTTAATTAATCAACATAAGTTGAAAAGTTGTTCATTATATTTTAAAGTGGGGGATTGCTATGCTGAAGTCAGAGAATGACAGAAGGGCCAAAAGAACAAAGAGAATGATAAAGGATGCCTTGGCGGAGCTTATTGTAGAGAAGGGCTTCAATAATATATCCATTACCGACCTAACCACCAGGGCTGATATAAACAGGGGAACCTTTTACATCCACTACACCGATAAATATGATCTTTTGGAAAAGGTGGAAAATGAAATCATGGAGGAAATCCAGGAGCATATAAAGGATATTGATTATGTAAATCTTCTTGGTATGAAGGTTGTGAATGAACCGGTGCCTTATCTTGTAAAGCTTTTTCAATATTTTAAGGAAAATTCAGATTTCATGAAGGCGGTACTGGGTCCAAATGGAGACCCTTTGTTCCAGAGGAAGCTGAAGAGCTTTATGGAGAAAGCCTTGTTTGAAAAGAACCAGATTAAATTTTTCGATAAGGAGAAGCTTCTGATACCGGAAAAATATGTTATAGCTTATATTATTTCAGCACATCTGGGCCTTGTACAGCAATGGATGGAAAGCGGTATGGACAAATCCCCAAGGGAAATGGCCCTGATTCTGTCCAAAATGACTATTATGGGTCCTCTCAAGGCCACTGGTTTAAAATAGCCAGGCACGGATAAGTTAATGCTGCTCCTCAGATATCAGTAATTATCCAACAGTCTGGAATTTAAAATATTACTGAGGGATGTAAGCGGGAGCCTTATAACAGGTATGTCTGCTGCAGCTCCTGCAATTTCATTAAAGGCCGGGAACAAAACAAGAGAGTTAGAATCCAGGTAATAGGGCTGATCCTCCCTTATTCCTTTAAATTGGGATAAAGTAGCGGGAGAGTAAGCCTGCAGGTATTCTCCGGCTTTCCTGTTCAATGCACTTAGATAATTAACACCTGGTTTGAACAGTCTCTTTAAAGGAATGGACTCACCGGTTCTAAGATCATAATTGTAGGTGGTCCTGATATAGCTGTTTCTGCCGGAGATGTATTCCTGGAAAAACAAAGATATACTGAGGATATTATTTTTGTTGTAGGTAACTGAATATGTGGTAGAGATCTTATATGGATTGGGCTTCCTCCCCAGTTTTTTTAATTTTTCAGCATATTCATCTGCAGCGGTTTCCATTTGTTCTTTGAACTCCATTATGTCAGCCTTGATATTTCGGTTGAGTTTTTCAAGGATTCCCGGGTCAATTCCATCCTGGAATACTGGAATTTGTATATTTTCAATTATTTTATCGTTTGAATTTGACAATTTTATAGTGGAAACTGTTAAAGGCTGATATGAATTGTCTGGCCTGTAGCTGTATTTATAGTCATATATTCTGAAAGGGCAGCACATATCATGGTCTGGGTTTTTGTATTTCAAATTGCCGGCCTCCTTTTATAATACTTATTCAGCATATGAACCTGCCGGGTTAAAGGTTACAAATACATTTTTATCACTTGATATTATGTCAGGTTATATATAAATTCTAATAGTAGATAAAAATAGGAAGCTTTGCCTAAAATGAATGCACACATTGCAGCTTCTTTCATATCATGGTAGTAAAATTATAGTGGGATCTGGTATTTTGAAGAAAAAAGTATCCATCAGCCTTCCGGAACATGTTTACAGACTTGCCTTGACGGAGTCCAAAATGACTCATGGAGAAAACGGCTTCTCCAGCTACATCTGCGATCTGCTTTGCAGGGGATTTACTGAAGAAAAGCTAAGAAATGAAATGAAGCCTGCTGCTTCGGGAAAGGCAATAAAAGCTGGTTATGATTCCATCTGTTACGTATGCAAAAAACAAATTTCCACCGGTGATGATATCTGCTACACAGATCTGGGCTTTCCCAATGAAACTATGAACTGGGTCCATGCCGGGTGTTGCAGAAAAGAGTAAATTAAAAGGCCTTTGATATTGAGTCAAAGGCCTTGCTATTCTTATGTAATTATTTTACGGATGCTTCAGCTTGCAGCAGCTTCACTGCAGGAATATCCGCAGGCGCCCACTTTAAATCAAGAAGGCTGTTTCGTTTTACCCAGGCAAGTTTTTCGTGTTCTATTGCCTTAGGGGAATTGGAGGATGCTATTTTACAAATTACAGTAATTAGCTTTACAATATAATCGTTATATTCGTGGGTGTTGTCGTGAAAAACTCTTATAAATTCAACCTTGCAGCCTAGTTCCTCCAGTATTTCACGTTCTACTGCCTCTTTCAGGCTTTCATCCATTTCTATTTTGCCTCCGGGGAACTCCCACAGGCCAGGCAGCATCATTTCTGATGAACGTTTAGCGCAGAGGATTTCATGTTTGTCATTTTCTATTATGGCTCCCACCACATTAATTGTTCTTTTCAAAATATCACCTTCCTTAGTCATAAGTGTAGCATAATAAATCTTATATAGCCGCATTGACTGAAATTTCAATTTTTTTCATAAACAACACCAAACTTTAAAGAATTTGCAGGATAATTTATTCAAGAATGTAACCTTGTACAAGTTTAACACCTAATTTCATTGCTGTCTTTCTTATAGGAACATAAATGTCGATTCTATAGGTTTCATCGTCTATTTGCCTGATATATTTTGGATTTCCTCTATCCTGGACTTCATAAACTCCATACCCGTCAAGAAATATTTTCGTTCCGAAGTCAAAATTATTACTGGCACATATGCCTCTGGACAGTTTTTTGCCTGTTGCTGTGAGATTGGCGAATCCGCCATTTTCCTTTGCGCTTCCGGTATAAAATGTAGCAATGATATTTACTTTTCTTTTATATTCAATTTTTTCCCCATTAATGTCAACAGTTTTGATAAATAGTTCCCTTGGAACATATTTTGAGGGCATTGCTGCGGTTGCAGGCATATTGCTATTTTCATTTACAAGCACAACATTTTCGTTGAATTCATTGTCAACATGGCTATTTAATTCAGTATTCATAGGCTTTTGACACATTACTCCTGTCAATACCAAAATTAATGTCAGTTGGCTTCCTTTCAACTTACATCACCTCTACTAGTTATTTATTCTCCTTCATGTATTTTGTCAAGCTTTTTTAGAATGTATACTATTGCTTTCAAGGTCATTTGGGTTGTTTATTTTCAGAATCACTAAAAAATTTCCATAATGTAAAGGAAAATGAATGGAGCTAGTAGAATATACACTATAAGTATTAATATCAGGAGGGATTTTATGATTACTGAAGGTTACATTGGAAAACATTATTCAGAGCTGCCAACTCCGTGCCTGCTGCTGGATTTGGACGCGGTGGACCACAATATAAAGACTTTGCAGGAGTATCTGGACAACAACAGCAGCTGCAAGCTGAGACCTCACATTAAGACCCATAAATGTCCAAAGCTTGCTCACATTCAGATTCAGGCCGGAGCCATAGGGATAACCTGTGCCAAAATTGGTGAGGCGGTGGAGATGGCCCATGCAGGAATAAAAAGCATATTAATTGCAAATGAGGTTATCGGCGATGATAAAATCAAGGTCCTTGCCGGATTAAACCGTTATGCTGAGGTAATGCCTTCCGTAGACAATAAGGAAAACATAGTAAGAATATCCTACTATGCACGAAAAGCAGGTGTTACAATACCACTGTTTATTGACGTGGATACAGGTATTGACCGCTGCGGCATACGCACTATTCCAGAAGCACTGGAGCTGGGTGAGCATATAAAAAGCCTGCCCAACATATATCTAAAAGGAATTCAGGCCTATGAAAACCGTGGAGACGAGTGCGAAACCCCGGAGGATAAAATAAGCTTTGTGGATAAGAGAATAGGGTTTGCAGCAAGGGTTAAGGAAGCCCTGGAGGAACATGGTTATCCCGTGGAGATCATGAGCAGTGCCAGCACAGGAACCGTGAAATATACTTCTGTATATCCGGGAGTAACTGAGGTTCAGCCTGGAAGCTATGTGCTTATGGAAAATGCCTATGATGCAGGAAAAATAGGTCTTCCCTTCAGGCAGGCCTTACTTGTACTAACCACTGTCTGCAGTATATACAAGCATAGGATTGTGTTAACAGCAGGGGAGAAAACCGTGACCATAGATCAGGGGCCTCCAGTACTGCTTTTAGACCCTGAGGCTAAAACAGCCTGCAACGAGGAACACTGTCTGGTGGATATGACTGATAAGCTTAAGCATCTCACCGTGGGAGATCATGTACTTCTCAAACCGGCTCATTGCTGTACTACAGTGAACCAGCACAATTTTTTCTATTGCATAAGGGACGGTATTGTTGAGGATATATGGCCAATCAGTGCCAGAGGAAGGTGCGATTAAAATAAACTAAGGAGGTAAGGGTTATGAAAAAGAATGTAATTGGCGTTTTGATAATTATGCTGATTATCGCCGGGGGATGCTTTTATGGAGGGTACTCCTATTACCCCTACAAGCACGTTTCCAGCGAAAAATTGTACATCTTTATCAATCCTGATAAGAAAACTGTTGCACCAGGCAGTACCTTCACCTATAACTTTCTGGTGTTTAATGCAGGGGACACGGATTTGACTGGCATCACAGGCAGCGATTCGGCTGGTGGCCTCAATTGGGATATAGGAACCTTAAAGTCTGGTCAGTGTGCCTTTATTTCCAGGACCTATTCAGTGGATGAAAACCCAACTAAGGAAAACATTCAAAATACCCTTACTGTAAAGTGTGATCAGGTGGGAAAGAAATCGGTAACAGATAAGACACCTATTGTTAAATAGCACTGGAAATCGGTTTATAAAATCCAATTTGGGGATAATAGTTTTAATAAATTAAAGGAATATTTTGAATCTTTGTAGAATACTTTAGTGGATTTTTATAACCATATTTATGGAGGTGCTAAGGAATGTCAGAGGAAATTGACACTTGCAGCTGTAAAAAGGTCAAATGCAAAAGACACGGGAAGTGTGAGGAATGTATGGCATACCACTGCAAAAAGGATCAGCTGCCAAGATGCAAACAAAGAAAAATCAGTTTTGGCAACCTGTTTATAATAAAGAGCAGCTAATTTTTGAGGGATAACAAATAAATTTATTATGGACATAAGGGGACAAAATAATATTAACAAAAGGAGGAAGCATGATGAAAATGAGGAGAAAAGACAGGGAAGTAACTGATATTGTAGAGCTGCTTGAGATTATCAACCAGTGTAAGGTTTGCAGGATTGGCATGCAGGATGAAGAAGGGCTTTACATTGTGCCTATGAACTTTGGCTATACCTATGAAGACGGCACTCTGAAGCTCTATTTTCACAGTGCAAAGGAAGGCAGAAAAATCAGTGCTTTAACTGCCAGCAGCAATGTATGTTTTGAAATGGACTGTCAGCATGAACTCATCACTGCAGATACGGCTTGTGAATACGGCTACCATTTTAAAAGCATTATAGGAAATGGCAAGGCAGAATTCATAGAGGATATGGAGGAAAAGAAGGCAGCGCTTTCAATCTTGATGAAGCACCAGACAGGAGAGGACTTCAGCTTTAATGAAAAAATGGCAGACATAGTAAAGGTATTTAAGATTACTGCAGATAGCTTTTCCGGAAAAGACCACAGGTAAAACACCGGCTTTCCTCTTAAAAAAAGAATATAATAAAACCGTCAAATTCAGCTTGGAATTGACGGTTTTTTATATATAATAGAGATATATCTATTATTTCAGGGGGTAAATATTTTAATGAATAATACACTGACGGAAGAAAATATGAAAAAGCTTAGAGAAGAACTGGATTACAGGCTTACTGTGAAAAGGGCGGAGATCGCCAGGGAGAAGATGGTCGCGGCAGCTCATGGAGACAGGTCTGAAAACGCTGAATACAAGGAAGCCTGTGCCAATTACAGGGAAAATGACAATAGGATACAATACCTGCTTACTATGATTACAACAGCAACAGTGGTAGATGACAATGCTGCAGATAAATCAGTAATGGGAATCAACAAGAAAGCCAGGATCAAATTTGTGGAGGATGATTTTGAAACAGAGGTTACTCTGGTAACCACCATTGATGCGGAACCGGAAAATATGCTGATAAGCATCGAATCGGATCTTGGCAAGGCATTATCAGGCCGCAAAAGTGGGGATACAGTGGAGATAAATGCTCCCGGTGAAAATTACTCAGTAGAAATATTGGAGATTTTATCTTAGGAGCACAGGCAGAAGCCAGCTGAAAGAATTAGAGCTGAAATATATTTTTATGACCCGGCCTTCACTTAGCCGGGATTTTTATTGCTATGGATAAAAAGGAAATTTGTGGGTCTGTGTAGAATATAATAGTAAAATATTCCAAAAATTACAAAGGAAATAGTACATTAAATTCACTGCATTAAAGTAGTATAATAATTATATGCAGCGCGGAAAGCCAAGCCTGCTGATATGGATGACTTTAAAAGGAACCATTGAAAAACATTGTTATGTTGAGCACTATTAAATTTATAATATTAAGGTGGATAGTAAAATGGTGGAAGAGCATATATCAGTTAAAGAAATGTGGCACAGATATTTGATGCATTTAGGTCATGATCCACTAAAGCCAAAGCTTAAACATGCCAGCTGGCATTTCTGTGATAACAGAAAGGATGCCGATTCTCTGGCGGAGCTTGTAAAACAGGGAATAAAAAAGGCCACAACTTCACTGCTGTATTTTTATGAGCTGGAAAATGAGAAGCTTCCAAAGGCAGGTGACTTAAGTATCATCACAAACTGGCAGGGTGAGGCACAGTGCATTATAGAGACAAAAAAAGTAACTCTGCAGCCATTTTGCGAGGTTACCGAGGATTTCGCACAAATTGAAGGAGAAGGTGACAAATCTCTTCAATATTGGCAGGATGTACATAGACATGCTTTCACCAGACAGATGCAGCAATACGATAACGAATTTAGCGAAGAGATGCTGGTGGTTTGCGAAGAATTTGAAATGGTTTGGCATATATATGACCCATTGTAGACAATGGCTTTTGGCCTTGATAATATTTTAAGATAGGAGCTGAAATAATGTACAAAATTGTTATGGAACTGGAAAAATTTCATAAGGCTGCCAAGGAAAATCCTGAGCTAAAGGAAAGGCTTCTGGCAACTCGTAATGCTGATGACCCCCTGGATGCCTTCTGCATCATAGCTAAAGCTTCTGGATATAACATACCCTTAGGTGAGCTCTTTGAACTGGGACAGGAATTTAACGACAATCAGTGCAAAAGCACAAATGGCGGAAATCCAAGGCCAAATGAATGCTATGAAGATGTTTATGATACATTTTTAGCATCGTTGTAAGCTTAACTAATTATAGCTCCGGATTACACATTCTCTTTGTATAATTGAAACACCTCCATAAGGCATATTCTTTATGGAGGTGTTATATTTAATGTATCAAATTAAACTATAATATCCTTAAGCTGCAAAAGGTTCTGAATTTCATAATCCACCCTGAGGTTCAGGTGATTTTCCAGTCCTTTGGGATTTACCCAGCAGGTATCAATACCAAAGTCGTTTCCGCCCTTAATGTCTGAGGTCAGTGAATCTCCCACAATTAATACGTTTTCCTTTTCTATGCCTTGGCCGATATCCCTGAAGATATACTGGAAAATTTCTTTTTGGGGTTTGCTGTAGCCGACCTTTTCGGATATATAAACATGCTTGAAATATTCATCAAGCCTTGACAAGGCAAGACGGCTTGTCTGGGTCTCATAAATGCCATTTGTTACAACAGCAGTTTTGCAGGATGTAGTTTTCACATAATCCAATGTTTCCAGTGCATGATCCATTAGGAAACCGCAATATTTAAGGCGGCCTTCATAGTAATGGTTAAATTCCTCGGAATTGCAGCTAAAACCGTATTTGTCAAACAAGGCCTCATGTCTTTTAACCAACAGGTTGTCCAATGAAATTTCTCCTCTTTCGAACATTTTCCAATAGTGCATATTTATTTCATTATAGGAATCAACAATCTCATCATCATTTCTTAGTCCGAACCAGGAAAGAGTTTCCTTCATTCCGATCCTTTCAGCCTTCTCAAAATCAAGCAGTGTGCCGTCTATATCAAACAATACCAGTTCATACTTTTTCATCAGTTTACCCCCACGAAACATTATTAATTACATATAATAATACTTTATCATATTCCTAAAAATATTCAAGAAAATGTCTGGCAGCCAGGGTAAGGTAATGATTTTTAAGCCAAACGATTATATTTCTTGAGTCCATGTTCAAATCGGATATTTTCAGGATTTTCAGGTTTGTATCCGGCACCAGGTTGACCCAGTCTTTTGCCACAATGGCAACTCCCATTCCTTTTTCAGCCAATATCAGCAGAGGTCTTGTGTCCTCTATTTTGCAAAGGATTCTTGGCTCAATGCCTTGGCTTTTGAAGGAATCCAGGATGCCTTTTTCAAATCTTCGGTTTACTAAAAGAGGCTTATCAGAAAGCTCCTTCAAGGATACGCTTTTGCCTCGGCCTCTGATGTTCATGCTTTTGCTAAAGACTGCCATCATAGGCTGTACCGGCAGCTCTATGGCTTCAAAGATTTCCTGGGAAGGAAGAGGGCTTCGAATCACTCCGATCTCTATGATTCCTCTTTTTAAAAGCTCCAGCAATTCTGGCGAGCTATACTGACGAACTTCAAAATCTATGCCGGGATATCTTTTATTAAACTGAAATATCTTCTCAGTGAGCATGGTTTCAACTACTGAGGTGAGACAGCCAATGGAAAGGGTACCCTTTAAGCCTTCATTGAAATCCCTCAGTTCCTTTACTGTGGCTTCCGATAAGTCCAATATCTGCTTTGCCCTGTAGTACAGTAAAAATCCTGCCTCAGTGACCTGGAACCTGCGGGTAGTTCTGTCCACCAGCTTAACTCCAAGCTCATCCTCTAAAAGCTTAAGCTGCTGGCTAAGGTAGGGCTGGGCAAGATGAAGGCTTTCCGCAGCCTTTGAAATACTCTCTTCTTCCACCATGGCAAGGAAATATGACAGCTGTCGGTTGTCCATAATGGCACCTCCATTTATAATTAATTTGTTATATATCATATAGATTATAAGTATTTTTATTATAAATCAAATACTGCTATAATTCTACTTAGTTAGAATATTTTTATGGGGAGGATAACAATGGAAATTACAGCAGCCTTGGCAATATCATTTTTATTACTGGTTACCAGCGTATACAAGGGTATTTTTCTTGCATATCCCTTAACTGCAGTAATTATCCTGTTTTTTATAATAGCAAATAGAAGGGGTTTTGGCTTTAAGGATGTTTTTAAAATGGCCTGGAGGGGTGGCAAAAAATCCTTCGTGGTTATTAAAATATTCGTGCTCATAGGGGCTCTGGTACCAATATGGACAGCAGCAGGCACAGTACCTGCCATAGTTTATTACGGCATAGAATTAATCAAGCCTGATCTTTTCATATTATGCGCATTTTTGATAAGCTGCATGGTATCATTTTTAATTGGAACATCCATGGGAACCACTGGAATCGTGGGGGCAGCAATGATGGTTATGGCCGGCAGCGGAAATGTGAACCTGGCTGCCACTGCAGGAGCTGTCATAGCAGGGGCCTTTTTCGGAGACAGGTGCTCGCCGGTTTCCTCCAGTGCCAGTTTTGTGGCAGCTATTACGGAAACCAGCCTTTACGATAACATAAGAAACATGTTCAAAACAGCAGCGGTGCCCTTTATCATTGCAGCGGCCGTTTATCTGGCTATATCTGAAATATATCCGCTGCACAGTTCCTCAGGCAGCATAAACAGCCTTATATTGCAGCAGTTTAGTGTAAACCTGATAGTTTTAGTTCCAGTACTGGTTATATTGATTTTTTCAACCTTAAGGGTAAATGTAAAAATATCAATGCTGGTAAGTATAGCTTCAGCATTAGCAGTCAGCCTGCTGGTGCAGCAAGAAACCATTGCCTCCTGCATCAGATACATGATTTTCGGCTTCAGCCTGGATCCTTCAAGCCCTCTTTACAGCATAATCAAGGGTGGGGGAATTATATCCCTGATGAAAACCGGCCTGGTAGTATTTTTAACCTCAGCCTTTGCTGGAATAATCGAAGAAACCAATATGCTGCAAAGCATAGAACGGATAACCTCAAGGGCTGAAAGCAGGGAACAGGTGTACAGAAATGTGGTATTGACGAGCCTTTTCGGAACTATGGTGGGCTGCAGCCAGACCTTTGCAGTAGTACTGGCCTATGTGCTGAACAAAAAGGCCTATGGGAAAAACGGTCTTGACAATTCAGTTGCCGCAGTGGATCTTGAAAACACAGCTATAATGATTTCAGGTCTTGTGCCCTGGAGCATAGCATTGCTGGCTCCTATGACAATTTTAAACATCAATGCATCCTGTCTTCCATATTTAATTTATATTTATCTTGTACCATTGTGGAACCTGGTTTATTTGTACCTAAGAAGGAGAATCAGTGACAATAAAAAGTCTGAAATTTCTGCAGAGCAGGCTGAATAAACTTTTCTTTGCTTTGCTGCAGTGATATACTTAAATTAATCAAATGAGAAGGTGAGGGTGATTTATGCAGTTTGTAATTTACGCTTGTGACAGCACGGATGAAGGGGCTTTTGAAAGAAGAATGGCAGCAAGGGAGGAGCACCTTAAGCTTGCAGCAGCCAACAAGGAAGCTGGGAAGCTATTATATGCCTCAGCACTGCTGGATGACAGCGGCAGGCTGGCAGGTTCTGTTGAAATCATGGAATTTGACACCAGAAAGGACCTTGATGAGTATCTGAACATGGAGCCATATGTGAGAGACAAGGTTTGGGGCAGCATAGAAATTAAACCTGGCAAGGTACCACCATTATTTTCATAAAATTAATGCTTAGGAGTGCAAAACCATATGTTCTGCACTCCATTTTAATTGGTTATAATTTCATCTACCTTCATATCATAATCAGCCATGGGAACCTGTTCTACCATTTGGATACTATATGCAAGGGCTATTTTTTTCACATCCCTTTTTAATTCAGAAAGGTACCTGTCATAAAAGCCGCCGCCGTAGCCTATCCGGCCGCCATCCTTGTCAAAGGCTGCCCCTGGCATAACAATAAGATCTATTTTCTCTTTTTTTATTTCCGGACAATTAGCATTTGGTTCCAATACACCAAAATAACCTTTCTCCATATCCTCCATACTGGTAATTTCAAACACTTTCATTCCCTCAGTCTTGGAAATTACCCTTGGCACCCCCACAATTTTGCCGTCCAGAAGAGCCCTTTTAATGATGTTATGGGTATCAACTTCACTTCTAAAGCTCATAAATATAAATATAACCCTGGAGCTCTTATAGTAGGGGCTCTCTATAAATTTATCAAATATAATACTGTCCCACCTTGACCTTTCCAATGGGTCCAGCTGGTCCCTTTTTTCTAAAATATATTTTCTCAGCTCATTTTTGTTCATATTATTTTTTCCTTTCAAAATTAATAGAAATGTCTTCAGGCTACCACAACCTTGTTGCGGTCTTCCTTAGCCTTATACAATGCAGTATCTGCAATTCTTATAAATTCTTTTTCAGTTAGTTCATTGGAAGGAACTACTGTATACACACCTAAACTAATTGTTATATGATCTGAAATGGAGGAATACGAATGAGGGATATTAAGCTGTTCCACATTATTCTTTATTTTTTGAGCTAGCTTTTCAGCGCCTTCCTTTCTTAAGTATGGAAGTATTACAGCAAACTCCTCCCCTCCATACCTGGCTATGGTATCAGATGCTCTGCCTGCGCTGCTTTTTAGTACCTGTGCAATTTGTTTCAAGCATTCATCCCCGGCCTGATGACCATAATGATCGTTAAAAGCTTTGAAATAATCTATATCAATCATAATCAAGGATAGTGATGTAAAATTACGTTTACATCGATCCCACTCCATTTTAATAATTTTATCAAATACATAGCGGTTATTTATACCAGTGAGATAATCAATCTGGTTAAACTGCTCCAGCTGTTTATTTGCTTCCTCTAGCTTTTTATTTGAATCCATAAGGTCATTATACTGTATTTCAATAATTTTTTTATAACTCAGGTCTTGAATTATTTGCTTGTACCTCATATAGGAAATAGCCCAGGCTATGATTACAAAGGCTGTACTATTTATATAAATACTATATATAACCTTTGGCGAAACTTGAAAGTACGGTATTAATATCAGAAATGGTATATGGGAGATAGTATAAATAAACATTAAGGTAATGGGTTTATAAAATGGGGTTACGCCAACGCAAAGTATTGCTACAGCATAAACAATGAACAGACCTCCGCTTTGCAGATCCAGCAATGAGATTCCTCCGCACCATATTAATATAATGTCTGCAAAAAATATTCCGGCTATATTTATATTATTAAGATAACGGCCTACATCTCTTCCAAAGGTATTAAATATTTTATAAAATACCATCATTGCAGAAATCAGGAATAAATACATGGCTCCATAATAAATGTTTGGTTCTTCTAGAAGCTCCCCTTTTTTTACTGCAAATAATGTGAAAAGCTGCAGCAACTCAACAATTATAAATAGCTTAGCGGTAATTTTACCTCGGACTATATTTATCTTGTTAATTTCAATATCAAATTCATTTTCATGTTCCTTTGATACTGGTATTGCCAATAAGTTTTTTAGAATACTAACAGCCTTATATAACATATTATTTCACCCAATTTCCTTAAAATTATATTATGTGAAAATTTTTGTGTCATATAATAAAAATTATACCATAAAACGGAAAGGAATAATATTTCAATTCATTTTGTGAAATTACATGTTTTAAATAGCTGAAGGGCCATACATCTGCAAGATGTATGGCCCGCTCTTAGCCGTGCAGCAGGTAGCTGCCGGTAATTCTTGTGGTAGCTGATCCTCCAAACAATATGCGTTTTCTGCCGTCTTTTGAATATTTCTTCAGTTTAACGTGGTTTGGATTGTTTAGACTTGGGCCTTGTTCTATGGTAAAATCCTCTTCCCACAGGTTCTCATCCATTAAATAATAGCCAAAAGCTGAATTTCCGGATCCAGTGGCAGGATCCTCCAGATACCCGTATTTTGGGGCAAATACTCTGGTCCGATACTTGGAACCAGTACTGGTTTCATCAACAAAGGTCAAAACAATATCAAAATTATTGTTTATGGAGAAATGCTTCAGTCTTTCCTGATCAGGAAACATTTTAAGACAGCAATTAAGCGATTTCAAGGGGACAATAAGAGTGCGAAGACCTCCATCTATGAGACGTACAGGCAATTCATCACTTATTTCGGCCTCATCAATTCCCAGTATATCGGCAATTTGCCATGCAGTAAATTTGTGGTTCAAAAAGGTTGGCTCTGGAGCCATTATATAAACTGCATCCTCCTGCTTTATCCGGTTGAACACCGGCAATCTGCCAGCCTTTACATCAATAAAAACTTCATCATCACAATGGTTCATGGTGCTCAGCAGATCATACATAATTGCAATGGTAGCGTGGCCGCAGAACGGAACCTGGCATTCAGAGGAATAAAACTTTAAATTCCAACTGTTGCCTGTTTTTGTTAAAAAGCCTGCTTCATTTACAAAGCCCTTCAATTGAGAAGCAATGAGCTGCATTTCTGCTTCACTCAAACTTTCATTATCCAAATAAATATATCCTGCAGGGTTGCCTGAGGCTGTACCTTTGGTAAAAGCATCGATTTTTTTAAACTTGAGCTCCTTCATGTCTATTACTCCTTTATAAAAAACCTGTCATTGCCTAAGTGTTCAAAGGGAGCAAAGAAAATAATCCTCAGTGAATGGCTGCTTTCATTTGACAGCCTATGCACTACAAAAGGAGGTACCTCAAAAACATCTCCATCTGAAACTGAAATACTCTCAGTCCATACAACTCTGTCATCTTGAATATGCCCCAGTTCCATAGTACCTATGCCAGCTATAATCTGGTAAATCTCCAGACCTTCCCGGTGGTAATGGGCTGAAAGCCTGCTGAAGGGCTTTAATTCAGCAAGGATCATGCCTGGACTGCTGCTAGTTAATTTTAGCAGTTGAATATCTGATTTTCCATCCTGTACCAGGTTGTCATATAAACGGTTTACATTTTTAATTTCCATGACCTACCTACAAAGGGTTTTATTTGATTAATTTCAGTATAGGACCATTCAATTTGAACAACAAGTATTAATAAATTTATTAGTCACTTTGAAAAATCATAGCGGAAATTTTGCAATTTTAGCGAATAATCTGTGTATTTCCAAAGAAATACTGTAAAATAATATATGTAATTATCTTTAGGAGGCAGTGTAATGAAATATACGCTGAAAAGAGCTATGGAAAATCCATTTATTCATAGCGTAAATAATATTGTTACTGACATAAATGAGGAATTCATAAGACTCACCGGATATACTGAAGATGAATTAGTGGGTAAATCACTTGAATATATAAGCTCCCTGCTTAGACTTGATGCACAGTTTTCCATAAAAAATATGAAAACTAAACATAGGCTTTTCATATTTACAAAAAATCTAAAAGCTGTTGAAGCAGCAATTATATATAAAGAAGGCTGTACACCAGGTGAAGGATATTATTACATAAAGGTGCATCATAGCCCAAATATGGAAAATAAGTTACCCTATGTAGCCAATCTCATTAGTGAAAACGATATAGGAATTGGAGTTTACAGCATTACACACGGTATTTTGCTGGATCTAAATGAAAAATTAATGGAACTCTACAGTATTAAAGGCAAAGACAAATTAATAGGTAAATCAGCCTATGAAATAATTGCGCAGCCCAGGTACGGCAACTTTGCAGAGATTTTCTTTAATGCAGAAAGAACACTGAAACCATACCACTCCAAGGAAGTTAGATGGACCGACTGTCACGGTGAGGATCGATACCTGGACTTGTCACTGGTGCCGGTGGAAATCACAAAAACCAGATATTTAATAATTACAGCCTCAGACATAACAGAAAAAGTGCTTAACAGGAAGATGGTAGAGGAACAAAATGAAGAGCTGGAGGCTATAATTGAAAATATGTCTGATTCACTGGTAATCTTTGACCAAAGGGGAGATTATAAAAAGTTTAATAAAGCTTGCAGGGATAGCTTTATTTTTGATACTGAAAAAACCAAAAATATTGAGGACTTGCATAAGCAACTTACCTTATATGATGGTGAAGGAAACATAATAACCGTTGATAATTCACCGGCTAAAAGGGTTTTAAACGGGGAGAGGATTTCGGGCTATAGAGAAATTATAAAAACAAATAACAGTGTTTTCCACACAGAACTAAGCGGCACCCCTATATACGATTCAGCAGGCAGCTTTATGGCAGGGCTGATTTTGGTGCACGATGTTACCGATAAAATTAAATATCAGCAAAACGAACTTATAAAAACCCAGTTGAATCTTCTGCACAATATAATAGAAAATGTGCAGGTTGGAGTTATACGGTGCTCCTATCCCGATTTTGAAATAACGGATATTAATAATAGAGCTTATGAAGAATTGCTTACATTTAATCCTGAGGCGGGGCCAATTTCTGAAGTGCGGGGCAGAAATTACTTTGAAACCTTCCAGGACATGGAGGAAAATAATATAATTAATAAGCTTCAAGACTTCTGGCAGAAGGAGAACGCAGGTTTTAACCATGTAAAGCATTATGTCAGCGGAAATGAAAGATTTTTAAAGGTTATCTACCAGCCAATTATAGGGTTGAACAGGCAGATTGTTGAGTTTCTGATTATTGCTATTGATATTAGTGATGAGGTGAGGGCAAAACAGAATATGGAGGAGGTGCTTAAGCTTCAGGAGGAGCTGTTTACCAATGTGGCTCATGAGCTGAAAACACCTCTGAATGTTATTTTTAGTACTGATCAGTTAATTGAATATTATCTTAAAAACAACCTGCTGGTTTTAAAGAAGGACAAGGTTGCAAATGGCATTAATGTAATAAAGCAGAATTGCTACAGGCTTACTAAGCTCATTAATAACATAGTTGATCTGTCCAAATTGGAATCAGGTTTTTTAAAGCTGAATCTCTCAAATGAAAATATAGTGCAGGTTACGGAGGATATTGTGCAGTCAGTTTCCGATTACATTAATGAAAGACGGCTGAATATAATTTTTGATACTAATACTGAGGAAAAAATAATTTCCTGCGACTGTGACAAAGTTGAGAGAATAATTTTAAACCTGTTGTCAAATGCAATTAAATTTACAAATCCGGGAGGCAGCATTTATGTGAACCTTATGGATAGAGGGGATTGGGTGGAAATATCTGTGAAGGATACTGGCATAGGTATTGATGAAAAGAATCAGAAAAGCATTTTTGAAAGGTTTCGCCAGGTGGATAAATCCCTGTCAAGGAACACAGAAGGCAGCGGCATTGGATTATCCCTGGTGAAGTCCATAGTTGAACTGCATAAGGGTACTATAAAGGTAAAAAGTGAAGTGGGG
Organism: uncultured Clostridium sp.; assembly: GCA_937927335.1. Classification (GTDB taxonomy): domain Bacteria; phylum Bacillota; class Clostridia; order Clostridiales; family Clostridiaceae; genus UBA699. The sequence continues at coordinate 89,288 of CALBDU010000024.1, read as the reverse complement.
AAGGGAAGCACCTTTACTGTAGCTCTGCCTGCAATCCTGCAGGCAGATGGTGCTAAAGCCAGCTATTTCATGACAAACAAAGTGGAAATGATTAAGGTTGAGTTTTCGGATATTTATTCGTTTTAAGGGAATATTTAGCCTTGTAAAATTATGGACTGCTCCAAAATTAGCGGTTAATTTCATTCAAGGATTATACTTTAATATGACCAGTTCAATAATCCGCATACAACGTATCAAAATAGAAAGAGCCAATAACTAGTGATCAATCTCACATGTTATAGGCTCTGCGTCTTTGCGACTGGCTCTTTGACAATTGAAATATTCAGTTGTTTTACATTGACTAAAGTTTCCTGTTTACACTTAGGACAAAATAGCGGGAAGTTTTCAAGCACTGTATCATCACGCATCTTAGCCCGTGTTTTATTGCCACAAATAGGGCATAATATCCACTGGTATTTACACATCTTATTATCACCTTACTTTATGTTTTTCTTGGCTTCTATCATTTTAATGTCTCAAATATTATACTGTTTTTCGTTTATAAACCCTCATTGCGTAGTGATATGCAATAATGAGGATAACCAAACACCACACAAGAGCTATCCAAATATCATTTCCTACAGACTGCCCAGTCAACAAAGCGCGGATTGCGTCGACAATGGATGTCACCGGTTGGTTTTCAGCAAAAATGTGAACCACTGCCGGCATCGTATCAGTTGGTACAAATGCGGAGCTGATAAACGGAAGGAAAATAAGCGGATAGGAAAAGGCACTTGCACCGTCCACTGTTTTTGCGGACAATCCGGCAATCATGGCAATCCAGGTTAAAGCTAGTGTAAGCAATGCGAGTAAGCCAGTCACTTCGAGCCATGATAATATTCCTGCCGATGAGCGAAAACCCATAATCAGTGCTATGAGAATTATGATAGCCACCGAAATTCCATTAGATACCAGCGATGTCAGCACATGCCCCCATAGTGCGGCTGAACGTGCAATCGGCATAGAGTGAAACCGTTCGAAGATGCCGCTTTGCATATCCATAAATAGACGGTAAGCTGTATAAGAGATTCCAGTTGAAATTGTAATCAGCAATATGCCAGGTAGCAAATAGTTCACATAGTTATCTGTTCCAGTTTTAATAGAACCTCCAAACACATATACAAACAATAGCATAAGAGCAATAGGCATAATAGTGACCGTTATAATGGTGTCCATGCTACGGAAAATATGACGCATGGAACGGCCAACCATCACGCCCATATCACTCAAAAAGTGTCTCTTTATTGTTTCCATTTACTTTTCCTCCTTCTTTCCGATGATTGTGAGGAATATTTCCTCTAAGCTCGGTTGCTTTTCAATATATTCTACCTTTACAGGTGGAAATAGTTTTTTTAGTTCCGCAAGCGTACCACTCACTATAATCCTACCCTCATGTAGAATTGCAATTTGATCTGCAAGTTGCTCGGCTTCCTCCAAATACTGCGTGGTCAGGAATACCGTAGTGCCACCCTCTGCAAGTTCTTTTACAGTCTTCCAAACCTCTATGCGTGCCTCGGGGTCAAGACCGGTGGTTGGTTCGTCTAGGAAAATGAGCTGTGGTTTTCCAATCAAACTCATTGCGATGTCGATTCTACGACGCATACCCCCCGAATAGGTGGAAACTATGCGATCGGCGGCATCGGTTAAACCGAAGTGTTTCAGTAAATCATCTGCCACCTGATGCGGATTATCGAGATGTCGAAGCTTTGCAATCATAATCAGATTTTCCCGACCAGATAAAATCTCATCTACGGCAGCAAATTGTCCGGTCAGGCTAATCGACTGCCTCACACTAGCAGGCTTTGACTCGATGTCAAAGCCATTTACGGTGGCTGTTCCGCTGTCTGGTTTCAACAGTGTGGTGAGTATTCTGACAATTGTCGTCTTGCCAGCACCATTGGAACCTAGAAGAGTAAAAATACTACCCTTTTCTACCTCAAAATCAACTCCCCTTAGAACATGAAGGTTCTTGTAGGACTTTTGCAGCCCTTTTACTTTAATTGCTTTTTCCATTTCAATTTCCCCTTTTACTTTTCTGTATCCTTTTTTATAGCCTTGTAAACTTCTTGGTCAACAGATTCTTGATAGATATCAGCATAAGTTTTTGAATCTTTGATTAAGTCGTCGCAAAAAGCTGCTACATCACTGCCTGTCACTTCAAGCACACCTTTCTCTAAGAACGCGCCTTCCTCAAAAAGGTCTACAATCCCTGAGAGCAAGCCCATTCCTTCAGTTAACTCAATAGGACCTACCTTAAAGAGATATTTTTGAATTTCTTTATAAACAGTCTGATAATCTTGTGGGAGTGCTTTGACCCTCGCCATGTGTGCTCGCCATTCTTTTTTGCCTTCGATGATATCTTGTATACTCATTTTATCCTCCTATTTACCTAATTTTTTAGCGATATTATTGTTGAGTTGCTCGCGCCACTTATCGCGAATTGCCTTTGCCCCTTCGGCGCTGGCCAGTGATGAACAAAAGTCCTTGACATCATCACCTAAAACCTCTTGGACGCTCTGACCGTCCGCCACCGCTTGTTCTAGCAGGCCAAGCACACCGTCAAGAATCGGCATGAGGTTGCGGCCTGTGAAATCTGAGTGAGGCCAAAGATTCAAACTGATTTTTTCCCATGCCTCTTGATAATCTGTCGGTAGCTTTTTCGCTCGCAAATCAAAAGCTTTCAATTGTTTAGTCATATCACTACCTGTAATTTTTTCCCAAAGGTTCATTGTTTTTTCTCCTTTAACTCATTAATTTTTGATGATACAAATTGCCATTTTTCCCAGAACCTCTGCAGTTCCTCACGCCCTGCGTCATTGAGCGTGAAGAACTTTCGCGGTGGTCCCATATTGGAGTGTTTTTTCTCGATATCCACCAGCTTGTTTTTTTCAAGCCGGATTAAAATAGTATAGACGGTTCCTTCCACAACGTCTGTGAAACCGAGAGCGTTCAACAGCCGCGTGATTTCATAGCCGTAGGTTTCACCACGGTTTAAAATTTCAAGGACGCAACCTTCAAGCACACCTTTGAGCATTTCTGTTAGGTTTTCCAGTACAATCACTCCTTTACCATTTTGTATTATAGATATTCTGTATTACTTACTACTACTATATTGTATCACTGAATACTGCAGTTGTAAATAGGTTAATAAAAGGCCTGGCTCCTCTTCAAGCGAGAAACCAAGCCTTGGTTGTATAATATTGTTTTTTTACTGTCCACTTGATAGTGGGCAGTTCATTAAATTGAAGTAGTCCTTCTTTTATTCAAGCAGTAGAATTGAGGATTCAGGAACCTTAAGATATAAATTATCCTTATCCATCCAATTGTCCCATTCTTCCTTTTTTATTTTAAAAAGTATGCTGTTTTTTAAATAAATGTTATATTCAAACACGTCTTCCACAATTTTTTCAACATTGCATTTTATTACATTGGTTTCATTTTCTGCCTGGCTTATGTCTAGTAGCTTGAATTCATGAGCACGGATACCTATATATTTTATGATTTCAGGTAAGGGATCTTCCATTTCAAAGCAAATGCCCCAGTCCAGGGCTTTTAATTTGCTGGGAGTTAGAATTTCGCATTTTGATATATTCTTACAGCCCGTAAGTCTGGCTGCAGACATGATTTTAGGCTGTCTGAAAATTTCTTTTGTATCCCCGAATAAAACAGACATTCCTTTATCGATGACTACCAGGTTTTTGCACAGCCTGTAGGCTTCATCCCTGTTGTGTGTGACCATCAGTACCTGACCACGGTACAGCTTTAATAAATCCAACACCTCAGTTTGAAGCTGGTCCTTCAGGTGTGAGTCCAAGGCAGAGAAGGGTTCATCTAAAAGCAGCAGATCAGGCTTGTATATTATGGACCTTGCCAGAGCAGCCCTTTGCTGCTGGCCCCCGGAAAGCTGGTTTGGGTACTTTTTTTCAAGGCCCTGCAAATGAAAGGAGTTTATCATTTCACTGACCCTTTGATCTTTTTCATTTTTTGGGCAGGATAATCCAATGCCGATGTTTTCCTCCACAGTCATATGAGGAAATAGGGCATAATTTTGAAAAAGGAACCCGATATTTCTGTCCTGGGGCTTAAGGTTTATATTTTTGCTGGAGTGGAATAAAGTTTTTCCATTAAGGATAATTTGTCCCTCATCCGGAGTCTCAATACCGGCTATGCATTTAAGGGTCATACTTTTTCCGCAGCCTGAAGCACCCAATACACCCAGATATTCACCCTTTGTTTCAAAGTATATATTAAGGGTAAAACCCTTTAATTTTTTCTTTATGTCTACAAGCAAACTCATAAAATTCTTCCTTACTTTAAATATTTTCTTTCCTTTATAGCGAAATAGTTTGTTGAAACTACAACTATAAAGGATATTGCCAGTACAATTATAACATAGTAGGAAGCGGTCTGCATATTTCCTGCAGCAACCTCTGCATAAATTGCAAGAGGAAGAGTTCTGGTCTTATTTGCTATGTTGCCTGCTATCATGGCTGTGGCACCAAATTCGCCAAGACCTCTTGCAAAGGCAAGTATTCCACCAGCCACCACCCCGGGAAGTGCTAATGGCAGTATTATACGGAAAAAAATCCTGTTTTCAGACATACCCAGCGTCCTTGCTGCCATTACAAGATTTTGATCCACCTGCTCAAAGGCGCCTCTGGCAGATCGGTACATAAGGGGAAAGGAAATTACCACGGCCGCTATTACTGTGGCGGTCCAGGAAAAAACTATTTTTACACCCATAAAGTCCAGCAGAAATTTGCCCAAGGGCATATTTACCCCGAAAACAAGCAGCAGGAAAAAACCTACTACAGTGGGGGGAAGAACCATTGGCAGGGTTAGGATGCCATCCAGTACCATTTTTGCTTTTTCAGATTTCATTTTCACTATCCACCTTGCAACAAAAAGCCCTAACAAAAATGTTAAGGCTATTGCTGCAGATGCTGTTTTCATTGATATTATTATCGGTGACAACTGCATAAATTATTTTCTCCTATTTGTTGGCTGTAAAGCCATATGATTCAAACACTTTTATTGCTTCATCTGATTTAAGGAATTCCACAAAGGATTTTGCAGCATCCTGGTTCTTTGAAGCCTTTACTATGCCTACAGGGTAAATAACCTTTGAAACACTACCAGCAGGTGCCTCGGCAACTACCTTAACATTTTTGTTTGAAGCTGCATCTGTGGCATATACCACACCAGCATCAGCACTGCCTGCTGCAACCCAGTTTAGAACCTCTGTAACGTTGGTTCCAAGGCTGGCCTTTGCAGATACCTTGTCCCACATATTCAGTTTTGTATAGGCATCCTTTGCATACTGCCCAGCAGGTACGCTGGCAGGATCTCCTAAGGCTATTTTATCAGCCTTGGTGATATCTGTAAAGGAAGCAATTCCTTTTGTGCTGTTCAATGGAACTATAAGCACTATTTTATTTTGAAGAAGTTGAACAACTGAATCCTTGGTTACAAGATCCTTGTCGGTTAAAGCAGTCATCTGCTTCATGGCTGCTGAGAAAAATACGTCAACATTTGCTCCTTGCTCAATTTGTGTCTGAAGTTTTCCTGAGCTGTCATAGGTAGTCTGTACTTTGATATTGGGATACTTGGCCTGAAAGGCAGGAATCAATTTGTCATCCATGCAGTTTTTCAAGCTTGCTGCAGCAGCAACGGTAATTGTCGTCTGCTTTGACGTGGTGTTGCTGCTGCACCCTGCGAAGGATAAGAGCAAACAAAGAATTACCAGAACCAGACTTAAATTTTTTTTCATTACATTTCCCCCTTGTAATAAATTTGTGTCAGATTAATTAACATTAAAACCTAACTAAACCTAACAAAACATAATAATAACTGATTCAATTATAAAACTAATAACTAAACCTGTCAATTTATAACTTTGATACATTTTAAATTTTATTTAATTATGATAAAATGTTGAATATAAATAATTGTTAAAGCAGGTGAATTTATGATAGAAGATGTTTTGTATAAACCTGAGGAAATTGCCCAAAAGTTAAAATTGACCAAGGGTACTGTATATGAAATGATAAAAAGAGGGGAGCTTGAAGCCCATCACATAGGCCGTTATATCCGAATATCAGGCACCCAGTTTGAGGATTACCTTCTTAAGGCAAAGGGCTATGAAAATATATATGAGGCGGAAATAAAAAATGAAAAGGATGGTAAGACAGCTTTACTAGGCCAGGTTTCCATACATGTAAACACGGATCTGGAAGGTGTTGTTAAGGTTTCAATACGACCTGAGGATATTATTTTAAGCAAAGGAACCTTCATCAGCAGTGCAAGGAATATGAACAAGGGGGTAGTTACTGATATCGTAAAAGAGGGCAGTTCAGCCACCGTAGTAGTGGATATCGGTATCCCTTTGAAGGCGCTTATTACTGCAAAGTCTTTAGAAGAGATGAAAATTGAAAAGGGAACTGAGCTATATACAGTGTTTAAAACCATGGCTGTAAGAGTTTATAAGTAATAACGGGCGGCAATAGTATATTGCCTGAAATGGGGTGTTTAATTGAAAAGTATAATAATAAAAGGAGCAAAGGAAGGCAATTTAAAGAATATATCCATAGAAATTCCAAGAGAGAAGCTAGTAGTTATTACGGGTATATCCGGCTCAGGGAAATCCACACTGGCCATAGATACACTTTATCAGGAGTGCCAGAGACAGTACCTTGAGGCCATCGGCTATCAGGGCATCCATAAGCCAAAGGTGGAATATATAAATAACATCTCTCCTGCGGTACGGATAACACAAAATGAATATAACAGAAACCCAAGGTCCTCCCTTGGAACTGTGACAAATATCTACACTGACCTCAGGATGATATATGAAAAGCTCCATAAACGTATCTGCCCCAATTGTCATTGTGAAATCATTTCATCTGAATGCAGGGAAGAGGTTGAAAAAACCGGGGACGATTTTAAGGTATATATGTATTGCAGCAATTGCGGCTATAAAATGTATAAACTCACCAGGACATACTTTTCCTATAATACCAGGGAAGGTGCATGCAAATGCTGTGAGGGACTTGGAAAAGTTATGAAAATAAATGAGGAGGCTGTAATACACCAGGAATTGGCATTGGAATCTGGAGCTGTGGACTTCTGGGAGCATAGATACAAGGACTATCAAATTGAGATACTTTATAAGGCTTTTAATCATTACAGTGTGCCAATTGAAAAAGACACTCCCATTTCTCATTTCAACCAGGGTCAAAAATCCATTCTTCTTTATGGAACTGACAGTAATGAAGTTATGTCTCTTTTTCCTGAAATAAAACCACCGGCCAAGGTATCGGAAGGAAGGTTTGAAGGGGTTTATGCCACCCTTTGGAGAAGAATATCTGAAAAGGAGGGTGACTCAAGGCTCACAGAGCTTTACTTTGAAACGGAAGCCTGTACTGAATGCCAGGGTGAAAGACTTAATCAGCTAAGCAGAAGTGTAACTGTTCTGGGAACCAGGCTGCCGGAGCTTACGAGGCTTACCCTGGATGAGCTGCAGCATTGGCTTTTAAGACTTCAGGCTTATGCAGCAGGCACGGATAAGGTTCTTGCTGAGAGCTATCTGAGAGACCTTAATACAAAAGTTCACAGGATAATTAAGGCAGGCCTGGGATACCTGTCTCTGGACCGGCAGACCATGACTCTTTCCGGTGGTGAGGCACAAAGGGTAAAGCTTGCAGCTGCCCTGGACTCGGTGATGACAGGAATAATATATATAATGGACGAGCCAACCTTAGGGCTGCATCCAAAAGACACCTCTGGAGTTATACGAATCCTTAAGGAACTTCGGGATATGGGCAATACAGTTATTGTAATAGAACACGATGCAGATGTTATTAAGGAAGCGGACTATATAATAGACATGGGCCCGGGAGCTGGAACATTTGGTGGAGAGATAATAGGGAAGGGCACACTTAAGGAGCTTATGAAGCAATCCTCCTCGGTAACAGGAAAATATCTTAAGGAGCTGGTTGCAGTGAGAACGTCTTTAACTGAAGCCCATTTAAGAAAAGGAACTGGAGACTTTATTAGTATTAAAAATGCAAGTCTCCACAATTTGAAAAATATCAGTGTTAAATTGCCTATGGGCTGCCTTATAAGCATTACAGGAGTTTCAGGATCTGGAAAGTCCACCCTGATTTTTGACGTGCTGGCAAAGGAAGGCGCAAAGGCTATAAGCAACGTTGTTTCCGGCACAGAAGCCTTTGAAAGCATCATTACTGTGGAGCAGCGGTCCCTGACCAGAATGAAGCGTTCAAATGTTGCTACATATTCTGGTGTGTACACTGAAATTAGAAATATTTTCGGAAGATTAAAAGAATCAAAGGAAAAAGGTATAACCAGCAGTCACTTTTCCTTCAACAATCGTGAAGGACGCTGCGAAAATTGTGAAGGTCTGGGTTATGTTACAAGCAACATGCTGTTTTTTCAGGATTTGGAGGTAACCTGTCCCGTTTGCAATGGCAGCAGGTTCAGTGATGAGGTGCTGGCGGTTAAGTATAAAGGACATTCAATAAAGGACATTTTAGACATGTCAGTGGAGGAGGCTTTGGCAATATTTGAGGATTACCCCAAAATTGTTAAAATACTTTCCTTGCTTAAGAAATCTGGCCTGGGATACCTTGTGCTAGGGCAGACCCTTACAACATTATCCGGCGGCGAAGGTCAAAGGCTTAAGCTGGCCAGGGAACTCACTGGAAATTGGGGAAGCAGGAATCTTTATCTCATAGATGAGCCTACTGCAGGTCTTCATGCTGTGGATGTGGAAAATTTTATTGTTATGCTTAACAGTATTGTAGAATCGGGAAGTACTGTTGTGGTTGTGGAGCATAACGTTCAGGTAATCAAGTCATCTGATTGGATTGTGGATCTGGGACCGGAAGGCGGAATTTACGGCGGAAGAATAATTGCAGAGGGTACTCCGGAGGATTTAAAGGGAAATTCTGAATCAGTAACTGGAAAATATATATAACTTAGAAGAAAAATATGATAACATATTATTGTATAATTACCTTCTATGATAAGGAGAGATAAAATTGAAGTATCCATGTTTGATTCTTGACCATGACGATACAGCAGTGAAAAGCACTCCGGATATCCATTACCCATCCTTTGTAGAGGCACTGAGGGTTTTGCGGCCTAATATGAAGCCCATGAGTCTTGAGGAATTTGTTTCCTATTGCTTTAATCCTGGTTTTTCTGAGCTTTGCAGAGATATATTGAAGCTCAATAAGGCTGAACAGGATTATCAATATAAAATATGGAAGGATTACACAAAATCCAAAATTCCAGAATTTTACCCTGGTTTTACTGAATTGGTAGTGGAATACAGGAAATTAGGGGGGACAATATGCGTTGTTTCTCACTCTGAAAGCCAGCAGATCATACGGGATTACCAGCATAACTGCAATATGGCTCCGGATATGATTTTCGGATGGGAGCTTGAGGAGCAAAAACGAAAACCAAACCCCTATCCCATAATTGATATAATGAAGAGATTTAATTTCAACTGCAGGGAGATTCTGGTGCTGGACGATTCCAAGCCGGGACTTGACATGGCAAGAAGCTGCAACACAGCATTTGCAGCAGCAGGCTGGTCCCATATCATACCTTCCATAAAGGAATATATGGAGATAAATTCAGATTACTACTTCCCAACAGTAGAAGATTTCAAGGAATTTATATTGAAAAGCTAAGATTTTAACCAGGCTGAAGATGTATGCAGCCTGGTTTTATTTTATGGAGTTGTGTGCGAAAATTATAAATATTCAGAAGGGTTTATGTTATAATTATGTTATATTGTTAAATTAAGAGAGGAGATGGATTATGAAAAGAATGAGATTTTATAAATCACTCTGCATGGCAGTGATGGTTAGTATAACTGCTGCATTTTTTCTTGCAGCCTGTACTCCTCAAAAAAATGAAACACAAAAGGAAATAGTGAAACCAAGCTTTACAAAGGAAACCTATCCAAAGGTGGACGGATCTACAGCCACCATACCATTGTCGGAAAACATTGCAGCTGAGCTTTTGTCACTTTCTAAGGAGGAAGCCGGCAGCTTCATTAAGCATAATACTACCCATAATGCCTATGTGAATCTTATAGACGGCAAGGCGGATATTATATTTGTAACAGAACCCTCAGAGCAGGAGTATTCCCTGGCAAAGGAAAAGGGGGTTGAACTGGAGGTTGTTCCCATAGTTAAGGAGGCCTTTGTTTTCCTTGTGAATAAATCAAATCCTGTGGACCAGCTTACAGTAAAGCAGATACAGGATATTTATCAAGGCAATATAAAGAACTGGAAAGCAGCAGGGGGGCCTGATAAAGAAATAATAGCCTATCAAAGGCCTAAAAATTCAGGCAGCCAGACCATAATGGAAAATCAGGTAATGAAGGGATTAAAAATGTCTGATGCTCCAATGGAGCTAAAACCAAGTGAAATGGAGGGACTAATTGAAGCGGTGGCCTCCTATGACAATTCTGACAAAGCAATAGGTTATTCGGTATACTATTACGCTAATTCCATGTATAATAAGGAAACCATAAAGTTCGTTAAGGTAAATGGAGTTCAGCCGGACAACAAAACCATAAGCGGAGGTACTTATCCATTCACCAGCGCTTATTATGCTGTACTAAATAAAAAATCTCCTGCAGATTCAAACAGCAGAAAGCTGCTTCAGTGGATATTGAGCGACCAGGGACAAAAACTGGCTGAGACCAGTGGTTATGTGCCATTGAAGGTGTCTCAATGAAGAGGCTGCTAGCCACAGTTGTAATTATAATTCTTATGTTTTCCGCAGCAGGCTGCAAGTCTGCAAGCCCTGATGCCACACCTGTCAGCAACGGATCTGATAATGAGCAGACGGAAAATATTAATATCATACCCTTTAGTGACAGACGATATTTAATAACCAACGGCACTGCCGAGACAATGAAACAGATAACTGAGAAAAGGGATAATATTAATATAGATAAATCCTATCCAGTGCTTTCAGGAATGAAAAACAAAGATCTTCAGGATAAGCTTAACAAGGAAATGGCGGGTACCATGGAGAAGCTGCTAAAGGATCTGGAGGCAGAGGTTAAGGCTGACAGTAACCTGAGCCAGGCAAAGGTAAATTATGAAAGCAGCAGTGCATACATTACCTATAATTATAATAATGTGATGTTTGTAGAATACTATGCTAATATGGATTTAATACTAAAAAATGAATCAAAGCCCTGGCAGAGACTTAAATCCAGGGGCTATGACCTAAATACAGGAAAAACACTGGAGCTGAAGGACCTGTTTAAGCAGGGGTTTGACTATGAAAAATTCATTAATGACTATATCTCACTTTATATTATCAAGTATAATTATGATGATCCTGATTCAGATTATATGAGCAGGCCCTTCCAGGGTATACGGAAGGATCAGGGCTTTTCAATGGATTCAACAGGCTTAAGAATCCTGCTGGATGAAAAAAATAATGAATTCATTTACCGTGGGTACCCCAGTAGCATTTACATCCCACTAAAAACAGCAGGGCCGGAGCTTGCTTTATTTGATAAATATTATCTGGGGAAGGAAAGCCTCTTTGAAAAGAACGGCATAAAAAAGCTGCTGCAAAACCAGCTGGAGTACAAAGTCACAGCAGTAATACAAAAATCCAGCTCTAATAGCAGCATTTATGTTGAAAAGGGAGAGTTTATTAACATTAAAGATGCAAAGTTAAAAAAGCTTCTGGATGATTTTGTGGTATGTACTCTGGATGTGGAAGGCTTCAAAGAAAGGTCTGGAGCTGCCCCTAAGAAGGTCTATTATGGAAATATAGGGCATCACGTGAATCTGGTAATGAATGCTGGCGGATATATAAGCATAATGGTGCTGGATTCTCAATATGAAAATGGAAGTGGTGGAGAGCAAAGAAGATTTCTTAACTATAACCTTGACAAAAACAAGTCCATGAAGCTAAGTGATATTTTTATTCCAGGATTTGATTATAAAACAGCCATTGCAAAGATACTGGCCAATACCCCTGAATATAAACAGTCCCAGGAATACACTTTCAAGGAATCGGACCTGAGTCTTCTTTCCCAGGACAATTTCTTCTTTGACGAGTATGGAGTGACAATTAATCTGGATCTTCAGGGGAGAAATAAGTATCAAAACTATTTTAATATACCTTATGAAAAAATCGGATATAATAATCTTGCATTATATAAATAATGCTAAATTGAAAGGATACAAAATGAACAGCTACGAGAATAAAGCATTGGAGGAGATGCTCCAGTGGAAAAGGAAAATGCAGGAGGAGCCTTCCTCCATGGGAATTGTATCGAAGGCAGTACAGAATAAAATCAGCTCTCTAATGCCTGAAAGGGCTCAAAAGGCTATTACAGATGTGATTAAAAATATGGTGAAGCTTGTTATAACAGGGTCTGTGTTAACCACCAGCATAGAAAAAGGCAGCGGCAGTCTTGAGCAGCGTGAAAATATTGTAAGGAAAAATATAAAGGCATTTAAAAGCACTGCAGTGATTTCCGGGGCAGGTACCGGTGCAGGAGGCTTTGTAATAGGAATGGCAGATTTCCCTATACTGCTCAGCCTTAAACTTAAATTTCTTTTCCAGACAGCCAATGCTTATGGTTTCAATATACACAGCTATAAGGAACGTCTGTATATTCTACACATATTTGAGCTTGCTTTTTCCAGCGACAAAAAAAGACTGGAGGTCTTTGATAAAATAGCTAACTGGGACAGCTACGCCAAAACCTTGCCTGAAAACATGGAGGCTTTCGACTGGCGCAGCTTCCAGCAGGAATACAGGGATTATATAGACCTGGCTAAAATGCTTCAGCTGGTGCCGATAATAGGAGCGCCGGTGGGAGCCATTGCTAACTACAGGCTTATGGAAAAACTGGGATATACTGCTATGAATGCTTACAGGATGAGAATATTTAAACCTTTATAGGTGACATGAAAATTACTTGTGTTATAATATTCATAATAAGTAATAGAAGGGATGGGATATAATGTTAAACACATTTAATGGAGCAGAAATGCTTAGCATAGCCGTGGCCATGGAGGATGAAGGAAGAAAATTTTATCTGGAAGGGGCCAAAAACACTACAGGGGATGTAAAAGCCTTTTTACAGGCAGCTGCAGATCAGGAGTTGGGACACAAGGAAATATTCTCAAAAATGTATGATGACATGCTGGAAAAGAGTGGTGATTCAGTTGAATATGTGTTCGATCCTGAGGTGGCTTCATATTTAAAGTCACTTATAGAAAACAGGGTTTTTGATAATAATGAAAAAAACAAGGATGCCTTTAAGGATCTTAAATCAGCAGTGGAACAGGCTGTAGGTACAGAAGAGCTTACTGTAAAAGTATATGAAAAAATGTACGAAGGAATAACAGAGCCTGCTGCAAAGACCATAATGGAGAAAATAATTGACGAAGAAAAAGCCCATGTAGTATATTTTAGAAGCTTATTATAATTAAGAAGGAGCGATGCTCCTTCTTAATTAATATGGAGATGTTTTATGGAAACTGATTTTGAGGATGTTTATAGAAAGAACTATGACATGCTATACAAGCTTTCATACCGTCTGACCGGCAACAAAGAGGATGCTGAGGATTTACTTCAGGAGGCATTTTTAAACGCCTGCGCCGCATATCCAAAGTTTGAAAATAAAAGCAAAGTTTCTACCTGGCTGTACAGGATTGTCTTAAACAGTGCCTATAAGGGTATGAAAAAGCTGAAAAGACTTCCCATATATGACATTGCACCAAGATACAATATGACAAAAGATGAATTTTTTGAAAGGCTTAAGACCTACGAGCCGGTGGAAAATGAAGTACTGACAAGCTGTATGAGGGAACAGTGCCTGCAGCTTTTTTTAAAGTGCATGCCGGTAAAGCAGCGAACCGCCTTTGTGCTGAAGGTACTGCTGGATCTTTCCTACGAAGATACAGCTGCTATAATGGAAACATCAATAGGAGCCGTTAAAAACAATGTATACCGTGCCAGGCTGAGGATGAAGGAAAATATGGAGGATAAGTGCTCATATATAAACCCTGACAGCCCCTGCAGATGTAAAAACTGGGTAGCCTATGCCATAGAAAACAATAAAATTAGTATGATCCCAAGCCTTAAGCTGGAAAAGGAATTAGATTATAACCTTATTTTCGAAAAGGAAATGGACTTTTTATCCAGGCTGGTTTTTCTTTATAATCGTTATCCTGAAGGTGAATCCTTTGAAATATTTATCAAAAGGATGAAAGATATTATAAGCGAAAAATCATTGAAGATTTTATCGTAATTTATGTGACCTTGTGCTGTTTTTAGTATCTAATATTACAGATACTAAAAATTGGAGGTATTATATATGAGCAATCAACTAACTGCAACAGCTTTATTGGTAAATGACAAGGTAAAGTTCTCTGGAACCTGCAGGGATAATCCGGAGATTATAGTGGATTATTTAAAGCCGGTGGGGGACGGCGAAGGATATACATCCCTGGAGCTGTTTCTTGTAAGCATAGCTACCTGCAGCGGAACCTCGGTTTTATCGCTGCTTAGGAAAATGGGTAAGGATATTTCAGGTTTTCAGGTTACAGCATCTGGCTGCAGAAGAGAAACTCATCCCACATATTTCAAGAATATTCACCTTAACTTTGAAATTAAGTCAAGGGATGTGGAGGCTGAACACATGGATAAAGCCTTAAAGCTTTCTGAAGAAAGCATATGTCCTGTATGGAATATGGTTAAGGATAATGTGGAGGTTGCCTGGAGCTATAATATTATCAAGGCTTAACAGCTATGGCAGGGTGTTGTGAATGCAATGCTCTGCCTCTTTTATATGGATAAATAATGAATTTTGATAAATTACTACCCCACTGAAATTATAAAATTAACTCTATGTCTTCATAGTATTTAAAAAATGGTAAATACTTATATTGAGGTGATTTTAATGAAACGAAGATTTGGTGTGCTGCTGGCCTTGGTACTGGGATGCCTTCTTGGATTCTTCGGGGTTTTTGTTTCAGTATTTGCAGACAGCACTTTAAATGAACAGTATGCTATAATTTTGATAATACTGCTGGTTTATGGAATCTTGAACGGTGTATGGGGCTATCTCATGCCAAGCATATCATGGATTTGGGGAATTATTTTTGGAGCCCCTGGTGTAATATTGCTTTTTATTTACTATAGAACACAGCCAAATCCTCTATATCCGATCTACATGGCTTTGATTTTGGCTGTTTCCTGCATATGTGGAAGGGCAGGCAGCAAAATTAAAACGAAACGAAGGATGAAGTCAACATTTTATTGAATTTTATAGAAGTCTGCAGCCTTCATTTATGGAAAAGATGTCATAGTAAAAATGGGGTGGTAAGTTCATATACCGGAGGACATATAAGAACCTAAAGGAGATAACTGGCGTATCATAATGTGATACGCATTTTATTTTGGAGGAAAACATGTATTGTGCTTTCTGCTTCAGGAATTTTAAATCCATAAATGCCGGTAAGCTTTATGAAAGGCTGGGACAGATTAATTTAATTGATGTGCGTGAGGTCAATGAATTCAAGGCAGGACATGTGCCTTATGCAAGAAACATACCAATTAGCTATCTTTTGTCCAATCCTGAGCATTACCTTGATAAGTCAAAGGAATATTATATTATCTGCCAGAGTGGCAGCAGGAGTTTAAAAGCCTGCAGTATATTGTTTAAAAAAGGATATAAGGTAATTAATGTGGAAGGAGGTACAAGCGGATACAATAAGCCGCTGATAATTCCCAGAGTATAAAAGGATTTAACTGCTTTGTTTGATAAAGATGCCTTAAATGAAGCGTTGACAGATTGTTTTTAAGATAGTATAATGTTTTAAACGTTTAGTATTGCAAATGGCGCGCAATTCAAAATTATCAGTAAGTTGTTTGGGATTTCAGTAGGTTGGCTTAAATAAACCTGGGATGAGTTGAACCTGTGGATGAATTATATTATTCTACAGGTTTTTTTATACCCGGTTTTAATTTAAATATTAAATAAAAACGTTTACATATTGTGCAAAAGTAAAGAGGTGGAATTATGAGTTTCTTATCAAAATCATCAAAAAGTAGTCATTATAAACACGGACATCAGGGTAGTGGTCATTATAAAAGGATGGGAATTATGGAAGACCTGTTTGATATGATGGTTTCTAAAAGCAAGTCAAATAAATATTATGGAGGCCAGCATAATGGCACCAATAAAGAATTCACTGAATTAAAATATATAACCTGCAGCAAAAGCGGGGCCAGGATACCTTCAGAATCAAAATTCTGTCTGGAATGCGGCGTAAAAATAAACCAAGATTACCACTGTCATGATTGTGGGGAAAAGCTGCCGGCAGATGCAAATTTCTGCAATAATTGCGGAGCAAAAGCAAAATAGTATGCTGGTATTTGGTTCGAAAGCATATACAGGCAAAAGGCTGGGCAGATACACAATTGAAGCACCCATAGGCCAGGGAAGGTATGGATTATGCTACACAGCAAGGTGTGATGAAGGAAAGAGAGTTATCATTAAAAGATTTAAACGGCAGTTGTTTATGAAAAAATCCAACAGGAGCGAATTTGAAGCAGTGATTTTATCGAAGCTCCAGGATAAAAGTGTACCAGAACTGCTGGGGATCATAAATGAACAAGGCTTCTATGGTTTTGTTCTGGAATTTAAAAATGGATTTACTATTAAGGATATGCTTTTTAAGCAAAAATACAGTTTCCAGCTGGGTGAAATATATAATATCGGACGAAGGCTCATAGATATTATTGAATACCTGCACCTTATGGGAGTGGTTCACAGGGATATCAGGATTTCAAATGTTCTTTTAGACAGGGATCAGGTATATCTCATAGATTTTGGACTGGCAAGGTTCGCTGATGAAGCCAAATATCCCTTTAACCTGGATTATTCTTATTTTGGAGATCTGCTTTTGTATTTGCTTTATTCCTCTTATACCCCGGAAAAAGGGTTGAAAAAATTGCCATGGTATGAGGAGCTTCCTTTAGACCTGGAGCAGTGCCTGTTTATAAAAAAGCTGTTGGGAATAGAAAAACCTTATGAAAGCATAAAAGATATTAAAGAGGATTTTTTCCATGCATTTAACAAGGCTGTCAGTTAAGGCTGATGGTCTTTTGTGCTTTGCAATAATTCAATATTCAGAATTTTTAAAAATATTAGTTCCAATTTTTAAAATAAGTGATATAATAGAATAAATAAATATTAAGAATATGCGAGGGAGGAAATTTTATTCAAATCTGCAATTAAAATGCTACTTCAATTTGGACAATCAGTCATAAATTTAAATTCCTATAGAGAGGAGAATTTTTATGATTAACAATGTTGTAGAAGAATTGATCAGGGTTATTGAAGCATTGGAGGGCAGCAAGGTAGTTACACTTTTGGATAATGAAAACAAAAGCTGGCAGTTTGATTTTTCAAAGGATGGAAGGGTCAATTATGATGAAATGCTTTTAAGGACGAAAATGGCAGCAGCAATGGATTATAAAGGCAGCATCGTAATTAGACAGGTAATGGATATTAAAAAGGACGGAATGCCTTTGAACAAAATATACGGAATATACCTTCACAACCATGACTGGACCCCTATATCTCCAGAGGATATGGAATATGCACATACCTGGGGAGAGCACGAAAAGCTTCCAAGGGAGAAAAATGTTGTTTATGCAAGCCTTAATAAAGGCTAAAAAGTTAGAAGGAATTTCATTAAGAGGTGAAATGTAAAAATTGTATAAGATAAAGAAAGCAGGGATGCTGTAGGTAAAGCATAGTCCCTGCTTTTTTCGATGTATATACAGACTTTATTTAAGGGCTTTTTCAAAAACATCTTTAACAATTTCCTTAGTGGGCACACCTTCATGGACCTTCTCTTCATCCACGAAATAGGTAGGCACATAGTAATAGTCATATTTTTTTGCCGTCTCCTGATCCAGTTCCTCGTCAATAATATTTACTTCAATATCCTTATATCTGGAGTCTTCATTTCTAAGTTCATCCATCATGCCATAAGCCTTCCTGCAATATGGACACCAGCTGGTTACAAACATTTTAACTGTATGCATATGACCACATCCTTTTACTTTTTAATATTATACCACAATCACTATAATATTAAAGCAATTCATGACTTTTTACTAATAACCAAATTATTTAAAAAAGAAATACCCTTAATATATACTAATTTCAAGTATAGGGTAGTATATATTAACAAAGATTTATCAAAGCAGGGGGTATTTTATGGATAATATATATCTTGGGGACTATATAGAGTGTCCACAATGTGGGTCGGATGAAGAAGCCACATATACTGAGATAGATGGGGTCATTTATATTGAATGCTCTGCATGCGGTTATTTTGAAGAGGCAGATTTTCTCCAGCTTCCATCAGAATACGATGATGAGGATTCTTCCGAAAACTATATCAACAGCACAGATAGGAAGGAAAAGCTCCCAAACGATGAAGAACAGTGGGTTTTATACAATTCATTTTTAAAAAATGAAAAGGAGTCTTAACGCATCAGAGAAATCTGGTGCTTTTATGTGGAAAGGATATATTAATAATAAGCAGTAAATATTGTGGGAATATTCTTAAAATGATATAATTTCTATAATTGATAAAGATAGTGGAAAGAAGGTGTGTAGGTAATGGGCAGAGCAGGCGGTGGAGGCGGCGGCAGAGGTGGCGGCGGTTCCTTTGGAGGCAGCAGGGGCGGAGGCGGCCGTATGGGAGGCTTTGGCAGTGCAGGCCGCGGTGGAGGTATGTTTGGCGGCAATGGAGGCAGCGGCAGTCCTTTTGGTGGCGGATTTGGAGGCGGCTTCGGAGGAGGAGGTTTTGGCGGCGGAGGATTTTTCGGAGGACCTTCGGGAGGCTTCCCGGGTGGAGGCTTCTATAGGGGGCCAAGGTTTGGAAGAGGTTCATCGGGCTGCGGCTGCGGTACAATTTTTATCCTTTTGATAGCAGTAGCGATTATGGCAGCAATATTCTTTTCCTTTAGTACAAATATGTCAACTGGTACCGGCAGCAGTTCAAGTATAACTAAATCTACCGTAAAAAGAGTAGCTTTGCCTAAGGGTTCCGTTAATGAAACAGATTATTATACAGATCAGCTGAGCTGGATTGGCAACAAAACAACACTTCTTACTGGAATGCAGAACTTTTACAAAAAAACCGGTGTGCAGCCTTATCTGTTTATCACCGACACTATCAACGGATCCCATAACCCTACGGCAGCAGATATGGAGGACTTCTCAAACAAGCTCTACGACCAGCTGTTTACAGATGAAGCTCACCTTCTTCTTGTGTTCTTTGAATACAATGGAAGCTACCGGGACTATTACGTTACCGGAACCCAGGCAAAAACAGTTGTTGACACTGAAGCAGGGGATATTCTTCTGGACTACATCGATCGATATTATTATGATAAAAGCTTGAATGAATCGGAATTTTTCGGAAAGGCCTTCAGCGATTCTGCAGACAGGATGATGACAGTTACGAAATCACCATGGATCAATGTATATATAGTTTTAGGCGGTGTTGTAATAGTTGGAATGCTTTTCTTCTGGTGGACCAATGCAAAAAAACAGAAGGAGCTTGAAGCAAAGAGAACTGAGGAAATGCTGAAAACCCCTCTTGAACAGTTTGGAAATACAGAAGCTGAGGAACTTGCTAAAAAGTATTCCGATGAAAATAAAGATGATGAAAAAAAAGATAAATAAAACTTAAGGAGGAGATAATATGTCTATTTTGGAAAGATTCAATGACATAATTAAAGCGAACATAAATGCACTGCTGGATAAAGTGGAGGATCCATCAAAGATGATTGATCAATATCTCATTGATATGATGGAGGATTTAGCAGAGGTTAAGCGTGAAACTGCAGGGGTTATGGCAGAGGAAGCCCGTACTAAACGTATGGTGGATGACAATGCTGCTGATGTCAATAAGTATACAGAGCTTGCAAAGAAAGCTCTGGTAGCAGGAAATGAGGATGATGCCAGGGTATTTATAGCTAAAAAGCAGGAGGTTGAGGCTGCTGGAGCAGGAATCAAGGCTGCATATGATGCCGCCCATGCCAATGCCCTTAAAATGCGCCAGATGCATGATAAGCTATCCGGTGACATTGAAGCTCTGAAGGCAAGAAGAGAGACCATAAAAGCAAAGGTAGCAGTTGCCAAAACCCAGGAAAAGCTAAATGAAGTATCTTCTGCAGTGGGTAAAACCCAGGGTGCCATGAGTGCCTTTGAAAGGATGGAGGAAAAGGCCGATAGAATGCTTGATGAGGCTACAGCCATAGAAGAGCTCAACAAGGAACCTGTAGATGAAGCTAAAGCATTGGAAGAAAAATATGCCTCCAAGGGCGGAGCATCGGTAGATGAAGAGTTAAGCAAAATGAAAAGCAATCTTGGATTATAAAATTGTTTAAAGCTCCAGGCTTAGGCCGGGAGCTTTTTATCCAGGGATAATTATTTATCATATTTCTCCATTTCAGTGGTTTTTTCCTTCCAGCTCCTCTGTTGTTTAAGATGTGGAAATAAGGAGTTGCTATTATCTCCCTCCATACCTTTTGATTCAGTTGTTAAATTGGCTGATGAAGATATGCCAAAGGAGCCTGTAACAGGCTGAGCAGTGTTAAGTTTATCATTTTTATTGTTTTCAGGTTTCATAAATACACCTCCAGCTTTATTATGTTCCATAATTATAAATTTATGAGGAGAACTGCAAATATAGAGTTCTTGAATTAATAGCAGTATAATAAATTTATAGGATAAAGAGAGGGCGCAAAAACCCGGGGAGGAAGATCATGAGTTTTGGAACAGTTTCAATTTTACTTCTGGCTGCAGTGTTCCACAGTACATGGAATACAATTATTAAGAAAAGCCAGGACAAGCAGGTGTTTACCTGGATGGCTCTGGCTGCATTTTCTATTATTTTTTTAATTCCCTTTTGCTTTGTTTTTAAGCCGGTAGCATTGAAAGGATGGCTTCTAATGATACTATCTGGCTCCTGCGAAGCCTGCTATTTTTATCTTTTATCCGGTGCCTACAAATATGGAGATTTATCCCTGGTATATCCTTTGTCCAGGGGGCTTGCTCCGGTATTTGTTGCTATTATAGCCACAATATTTTTAGGTGAGATAATCACATTTAAGGGTGCATTGGGGATTGCAGCTATAGTTATCGGAATCTATGTGATCCACATACGAAGTCTTAGCCTTAAAGGATTGCTTGAACCTTTTACATACCTAAGGCAGCCCGCATCAAGGCTAGCAATTTTAACGGGAGTTACCACCGGTTTATATTCAAATATCGACAAGACTGCACTTAACTATGTTGACAACACAATGCTTATTTATATGAAATTTTTAACTGCCGCAGTGCTTCTGCTGCCATTAATGGTGAAGGGAAAGCGTGAAATCATTAAAACTGAGTGGCAGACAGGCAAGCTGAGGGTTATAGCTGTAGCGCTGCTGCTTTCTTCAGCCTATTTCCTGGTACTTATTGCAATGTCCCAGAGTCAGGTGAGCTATACCTCTGCAGTAAGAGAGGTTTCCATAGTTTTTGCCAGCATCATAGGCATGGTTTATCTTAAAGAGCAGTTTGCAGTAAAGAAAATCTTAGGCACGCTATTTATTTTTGCAGGAATTATGATGATCGCAATGTCAAAGTAGAAAAGGGCTTAGTGCTGGGGTTGAGATTTAGTTTGGCGGATTTGGGACAGATTTGGGACAGTTATTCGATAGTTTTCGGTAAAACTATTGAATAACTGTCCCAGGCACCAGGCAAATTGAAACTGTCCCAGGCAAAACGGGTATAAAAATTGTATTTTTGCAGACACTTCATTTTGAGGTGATTTTTATGGAAGGTAATATTGAATTATTAAATTTTATTCATCAAAATGCGGAAATGGGCAAGGATACCATAGGGCAGCTGTTAGGAATTGTGGAGGATGGACCATTCAAGGAAAAGCTTGGATATCAGTATAAGGAATATAATGAAATATTTGATATTGCTAGGGACAGAATCCAGCAGGGAAAGGAAAGTTCAAAGGGAATTGGGGAACTTGCAAAACTCAGGTCCTATATTATGATAAACCTTAGTACGTTAATGAACAAAACTCCCTCTCACATAGCTGAAATGATGATACAGGGAAGCACCATGGGGATTATTGATATTACAAAAAAGCTAAAGGAATATGGGGATGCGGATATCGATATTCAGCTGCTGGGTGAAAGGCTGTTGAAATTTGAACAGCAATCCGTGGAGGAAATGAAGGGATTTCTTTAAAAAAGAGCCTGCCAAATTTGGCAGACTCTTAAGCTATTTATTTAACTCTTCTTCCGTTTGTAAAATCACTATGAAGCCTTTCGATTTTTACAACATCACCTGTATGGGGCGCATCAATCATATTACCGTTACCTACATATATACCTACATGATGGGCTGGATCTCCAAAGAATACAAGATCTCCAGGTTGAAGCTGGTCTCTGGATACATACATTCCAACATTCTGCTGATCCTGTGATACCCTTGGAAGATAAATTCCAAAATGAGCATAAACATATCTTACAAAACCTGAACAGTCAAAGCCCGCAGGGGTTGTACCACCCCACACATATGGAACACCAAGATAGTTTGAGGCATAAGCTAAAACTGCATTTGACGAATATGCGGCTTTACCTCTTGAATCAGCCATCACAGGTGTGCTGCTTCTTGCCTTTGATATAGCAGCTCTGCTTGCTGCCAGTTCTGCAGCTTGACTTGCTGCAAGCTGGGCACCGTATTGTCTTTCTTGTGCTTTTAACTGTGAAAGAACAGCATTTTGTTCTGACTTTTGTTTGTTCAAATCTGATAGTTTGTTTTGGTTATCAGTTTTTAAAGCTAAAAGCTTTTTATTTTCAACATCCAAAGCTACCTTCTTCTTATCGATTGCTACTTTTTTTGCCTTAAATTCATCTATAATATTTTGATTAAAGCTAAGTATTCTTTTTATATTATCCAACCTGGATATGAAATCTGAGAAGTCCGATGAATCCAAAACTATCCCCACATAATCTGTGGGAGAACCATTCATATACATAACCCTCATTCTTTGTCCATAAAGCAGCTGTTCAGCTTCAATCTCAGCCTCAGCCTTGGCTATATCCATTTCAGCCTGTTTTATCTGATTTTGAGTACCGGTTATATCCTTATTATTGTCATCAATTTTAATCATAATGGATTCAATCTGATTGTCCATCATTTCCATTTTATTTTCAAGTGTGCTCATTTGAGCTTGTACCTGTTTAATTTTTGCCTTATCTGATGCTACATCCGCCCTAACATTTGGGCAGGCACTGAAGGTTAAGACGAGCACTATCATTGTAGAAACTAGTTTTCTATTCAAAACCCCATCCCCTTACATATAATTGCATTTTTCTATTTATAACTCCAAAGGATAATTCCAATTATGTGGATAATACCATTATATCACAAAAAAATGTATAATAACATAATTAATTGTACTATAATTTCATTTTAAAACCAAAATTTGGAGTTTAATTAAGAAATTTAAAGGAAATTAAAATGTTATGTAGAAATATAATGTAAAACTAAATAATATTTGAGGAGGTAATGAAATTGTTTAAGAAAAAACTTACAACAATATTATTAAGTACTTTAGCTATTTTGGGTACACTTACTTTTTCTCAAATGATTGTTTTTGCTACAGTTACTAACGGGTGGGAACAAAGCGGACCTACCTGGAATTACTACATTAACGGCAATAAAGCCACTGGCTGGACGTTGATTGACGGAAAATATTACTATTTCAATGCTGATGGCCATATGGCAACCGGATGGTTTGTGATGGACGGAAAGACCTATTACTTTAATGACAGAAATGGCAGGTCTTCAGGCTGGAATGTCATCGGCAGCTCCACCTATTATTTTAATAGTGATGGTGTTATGCTCACTGGTTGGAATACCATTGACGGAAAAAAATATTATTTCAATGATAAAGGTGAGATGGCAACAGGTAAAACTGTTATAGGAAACAAGACCTATTGCTTTACTGCAACTGGTGAAATGGCAGTGGGATGGCTGCTTATAGGTGATAAGTGGTATTACCTCAGCAGCACGGGTGAAATGGAAATTGGGTTAATTGAAATCAGTGGTAAAACCTATTATTTTAATGATAATGGTGAAATGCTCACTGGTATGCTTGAAATTAGTGGTAAAAATTATTTTTTTAATGCCACAGGTGATATGGCTAAGGGCTGGATTTTCAACAACAGCAAGTGGTATTACTTCTATAACAGCGGTGAGATGGCAAGAGGCTGGGTCCCTTATAATGGGAAGTGGTACTATTTGAATACTGATGGAACAATGGCCATGGGCTGGATTCAGATTAATGGAAAGTGGTATTACATGAATAACGGAGGGGACATGGCAGTAGGTACCATAACTCCGGATGGCTACAGAGTTGGCTCTGATGGAACCTGGGATGAAAAACCTAAAGTAACTAATGGAAATGTATATTCACCAACTGGGGTAACGGCTAAAGCACTTTCCAAAAACCTGATATTAATTAACTGGAACAAGGTAGACAATGTAGATTATTATATATGTTATTGGAGTAATGAGGTAAGCAAGGGATACACATCATTTAAAAATGCAGACGGAACTCTTAGAAAGTTTCAATGGCAGTCCTCAGGCTATACAATAACTATAGATCTTAATACCAGGGTATTTTTTAAAGTGACGGCTGTTAAAGATGGAATTGAAGCAGCAGCCAGCACAGTAGTATCATCTATGACCACCAGTACCACGGTATTTCCGTTGTTATCTGATGTACCAATGCCCCTTAACGTAAATTACTACAAAACCACAATAACCTCGGATGACAGGACTGCTGCTTATTACTATTCCAAAGCATCATTATCCTCAAGCTTTATAGAGAACTATATATCGAACCTTGGAAACAACGGCTGGGTATTATATACAGAAGATATAACCTATACCGGCACAAACAGCAGATATTTTGTTAAAGGCGGAAATTTGATAATTGTAAGTACTGTAGGAGAAGACATAGTGGTAATTGGGAATATTCATTAGTTGGAGACGGGGACGGTTATGCGCTGGTTTTCGGGACTGAGATTGGGGACGGTTATGCACTGGTTTTCGTATCTGAGATTGGGGACGGTTATGCACTGGTTTTCATATCTGAATAAATAATCAGCAAATAAAAGAACAATAATGGCTGCCGGGATTATTTTCAGCAGCCTGATTTACTTAATATTCATTTTGGAGGTAATAAAATGTTTATTCTGCTTTTAAATTATGTGGCACCATTAGAGGAAGTTGACAAAGAGCTTGAAGCCCACATCAATTATTTGGATAAATATTATTCAATGGGTAAATTCATATGCTCAGGAAGAAGGAATCCAAGAACCGGAGGGGTTATCATTTCAAATGCAATTAGTAAGGAGGAAATAGAGGAAATTATACGGGATGACCCATTTTACATCAAAAAAGTTGCAAAGTATGAGCTGGTGGAATTTTATCCTACTAAATATACCGATGGGTTTGAAAAGTATATATAAAGTTGTATATAGGTCAATGGATTTTCAAATACTAAATAAATATGGAATTTATTTAAGGAGGAAGATTTATGTCATTTAAAATTAATGATAAGATTACATGGGTAGGGAAAATTGACTGGGATCTGCAAACATTTCATGGTGAAGAGTACTCAACTCACAGAGGATCTTCATACAATTCATATTTAGTTAGAGACGAGAAAACTGTATTGATTGATACTGTCTGGAAACCATTTGCAAAGGAGTTTATAGCTAATTTAAAAAATGAAATTGATATAACTAAAATAGATTACATAATAGCCAACCATTCAGAAAGTGACCACAGTGGTGCTCTTCCGGAATTGATGAAGGAAATTCCTAATACACCTATTTATTGCACTAAAAACGGAGCCAAAATGTTAAAAGCTCACTATCATGAGGACTGGAACTTTGTTGAGGTTAAAACCGGAGACACATTGGATTTGGGGGGAAATAAGATAACGTTTGTGGAGGCAAGAATGCTGCATTGGCCTGACAGTATGTTTTCTTATTTGAATGGAGAGGAAATATTATTTAGCAATGATGCTTTCGGTCAGCACTATGCTTCTGAATTAATGTACAATGATAAGGTTGACAGCGCAGAGTTGTATCAGGAGGCAATAAAATACTATGCAAATATCCTTACGCCTTTCAGTGCACTGGTGGTTAAGAAAATCGAAGAGGTTTTGAGCTTTAACCTGCCTGTTAAAATGATCTGTCCTAGTCATGGAATTATATGGAGAAAGGATCCGCTCCAGATTGTCAATAAATATATGGAGTGGGCTCAAAGCTTCAAGGAAAATCAAATAACCATCATTTATGATACTATGTGGAATGCCACCAGGAGAATGGCCGAAACCATTGCAGAGGGCATAAAGTCAGTAGATGGCGATGTGGCAATAAAAGTTTACAATTCATCCAAGAGCGACAAAAACGATATTATTGCTGAAGTATTCAAATCGAAAGCTGTTCTGGTAGGTTCATCCACAATAAACAAAGGTATTTTATCATCATCGGCTGCTATACTGGAGATGATAAAGGGCCTTGGCTTTAAGGGGAAAAAGGCAACAGCCTTTGGCTCTTACGGATGGAGTGGCGAGTCAGTTAAAATGATAACTGAGGAGCTAACCAAGGCCGGCTTCGATATAATTAATGAAGGTATAAAGGAGCTTTGGAACCCAGATGAAACAGGCCTCACCAGATGCAGAGATTTCGGACGGGATTTTGCAGAAAAAGTTAAATAGATAAATCATTTTATGGCTGTGTTATTTGCACAGCCAATTTTTTTGGTTAAAACTGAAAAGCAAAGGTTGTGAAGAGGTGGGGACGAAGTTGGGGACGGTCATGCTCTGGTTTTCATGTGCGCCGAAGAAGTTGAGGGACGGTTATGCTCTGGTTTTCACGTTGCATCCATGAAATTAGACGGTTATGCAGCAGCTTTGATAAGAATAAAATATTGAAATTTAAGAATAATAGCATTATAAAAAGAAAAGGAGATTAAGATGAGCACAAAATATTCGGTAACAAAAAAGAAAATGAAATCTTTAGGTTTAAGAAAAAATGAACAGGGTGATTATGTATATATTGATCCTTCAGAAAAAGATGGATTGAAGTATCAAACAGTTAAAAAAAGTAAAAAGTAATAAATATACTTAATGCCTGTATAAGATGGGGTTGTAACTGCTACTTCCAGGTGATAAACTATTTTTAGTACAAATGATTATTTGGAGGTAAAGGTTATGATTACATGGAGTGAAGATTACAAAATTGGCATTGAAAAAATTGACCAACAGCATGAGAAACTTTTTGAAATAGCAGGAAGAGCATACAATCTGCTGAAAAATAATTTTAGAATTGATAAATATGATGAAATTGTTGAGATAATAGAAGAATTGAAGGCGTATACAGCATATCATTTTAAAACAGAAGAGGATTATATGGAAAGCATTAGTTATAAAAGGTTCTTTTCACAAAAGGTTGCTCATAATGACTTCATAGAGAAAATTAATGGTATTGATTTAAAAAAGGTTGATAATGACCAGGGTCAACATTTGCTGGAGATTTTAGATTTCGTGGCAAATTGGATTAAAGATCATATTTTAGGTCAGGACAAGCTTATTGCTTCAAAATAAAGTTTAACTTTTGGCATTTAGGAGACAAACTTATGAGAAAAAAAGTTTCGGTAAACCTGGGCAATTTATTATTATCTTTATCAGAAATACCAGATATAGCGAACCCATCTATATCACAGCATCAGCACAGGACAGCATTTATTGCTCTTAAAATTGTACAAGCAGCAGGGTTAAGACCTGAAGAAATCGAAAGAATTTTTATGGCAGCATTGCTCCATGATATTGGTGCAGTGACTGTGGAAGAAAAAATTTCTGTACATAATTTTAAAAAAGTGAATGAAAATGATCATGCTCTAAAAGGCGAAATGCTTATTGAAGAAATACCATGGCTAAGAAAGATATCAAAGATAGTAGGAAACCACCATAAAATATGGGCTGAATATGAAGAAGGCATTGATAATCAGGACGCGTTTGCCGCCCAGGTTATTTTACTTTCAGATTATGTTGAACGCCTCATTTTAAGGGATAAATACATTTTGTTTCAAAACAGGGATATCATAGAAACTATCAAAAAACTTGAAAGTTTAGAATTGAACAAGAAGGTAATTGAATATTTCATTGATGTATCAGAAAAAGAGGAATTTTGGCTGGATCTTGTGTCTCCAAGATTATACGAATTTCTCCTTAATAATGGGCCCTTCAGGGATATTCAGATTGATCTTGACAATATACTGTTAATATCAAATCTGTATAGGGATTTAATTGACTTTAAATCAAGATTCACAGCTACTCATACTGCGGGAGTTTCTGCATGTGCGGCAAAAATCGCTGAACTGTTTGGCATGGCAGTAGTTGACGTTAAATCAATGAGAATTGCTGGAAATCTCCATGACATAGGTAAGCTTGTTATTCCAAACAGCATACTGGAAAAACCGGGCAAGCTAACTGCACAGGAATTTGAGGTTATAAAATGTCATACATATTATACGTACCATACAATAAATTCTATTGGAGGTTTGCAGAGAATTGCTGAATGGGCTGCTTTTCACCATGAAAAACTGGATGGCAGCGGCTATCCCTTCCACTGTTGTGCAGAAGAGATTGGTACAGGCTCTCGAATTTTAACTGTGGCAGATATCTTTACCGCCATTTCTGAGGATAGGCCTTATAGAAAAGGTATGGACAAGAATCAGATTTACAGTATTATTGATGAGCAGTCAAGAAATGGGCTATTGGATAAAAGGGTTGTTGAGCTGCTTTTTGACAATTACGATTATATCAATGGATATGTAAAGGAAGAACAGGCAAAATCCAGAAGATTTTATGAAAACAGGTTTAATATATAAAACAAAAGATAAGTGGGGATTTATGGAGAAACATCTTAAACAAAAGGGACATTTATTGGCGTTGATAACTATATTGATATGGGGGACTGCATCTGTTTCCTCAAAAATTTTGATAAATTCATTTTCACCGGTGGAATTGTTTTTTTACAGAATTATTATTGCTTATGGTGCTTTGCTTATAATATGTCCTCGTTTTATAAAATATAAAAGTTTATGGGAAGAGTTCATATTTGCAGGAGCAGGGCTTACCGGGGTTACCATGTATTTTATTTTTCAAAATACTGCTCTGGTCTATACTTATGCCTCAAATACAGCTGTGCTCATTTCAGTATCACCATTTTTTACAGCGGTACTGGCTCATTTCTTCTTGAAGGATGAAGAGCTTAGTGTCAATTTCTTTATAGGCTTTGCCATATCAATTTTAGGAATAATTTTAATAGGGTATAATGGGAATCATGTTTTGAGGCTTAACCCAATAGGAGATATATTTGCGTTGTTATCTGCTCTTGCTTGGGCTTTATACTGTATCCTTATGAAAAAAATCAGCACATATAAATATAATCCAATTCTATACACCAGGAAAATTATTTTTTATGGTATTATTTTTCTGATACCAGTTATGGTTTATGATAATTTTCAATTCAGCTTAGAACAGTTTGACAATATGGGCAATATATTGAACATGCTCTACCTGGGTCTTGGTGCATCTGCAGCTACCTATGTAACGTGGAATTATGCACTAGGCATTTTGGGGGCTGTAAAAACCAGCGCATATTTATATATTTCTCCCATAATCACAATAATTGTTTCAACAATAGTGCTTAAGGAGAAAGTAACCATAATCTCAATGCTGGGTGTGGCACTAATCTTGGCAGGAATATATTTATCTGAAAAGAAATTAAAAAGGCATAAGGATGAAGAGCTATGCCCGGAAGAATCCCAAGAGGATCAGTATAATTAGGAGATGATTTTTTGATTTTTAGTATAAGTGAGGACGCTTTGACATTTTTGAAGAATAAAAGTATAAAGACTTTAACCTTGAATATGCAAAAGGCCAATCTTTGCTGAGGGAGCATGGCTCTGCCCAACGTGGAGCACCTGGTGCCGGCGGTGCCAAGTAATTACGAAAAGTATGCTGTGCAAGGCATAGAGGTTTATATTCCAATACTTTTGCCATTAGAGAAGCCCTTGAAATTTGTGCTTAAAAAATTTCTTATGGTTAAATATATAGATGTTGAAGGGGTAAAACTCTTTTGATACCTGTAGGGACGTTTATGCAGTGGAATTAGCTGTTAACTCCTTAACAGGTATTTTTTTATTGACAATTATGAAATATTAGGAATATAATTAATTAACGAACGTTCGTTAATTAATTATATAAAATAAAATACGGAGGCTGTCATGTCTGCAGATGATATTAAAAGAAGTGCACTTAAATGTTTTTCTAAGTTTGGTTATGAGGGTACATCCTTAAGCATGATTACTGAGGAGCTGGGGATGAAAAAACAATCCATATATGCCCATTATAAAAGCAAAGAGGATATTTTCATATCAGTGCTTAACACGGTACTTCAAGAGGAGAAGGAATTTTTGGATGAGTATTTCAGCAAGGAATGTATAAATTCTGCTGAATTTCTTAATAATTTTATCGCAATTATTAAAGAGAGATTTACAAGCGACAAGGAGTACAATATCAAGTTCATAATTGCTACGTCCTATATGCCGCCAGAAAAGCTCACCGAGGAACTTGGAGATAAATGTAATACATATTTTGATGAAATTGAAACAAGGGTAAGAAATGTTATTTCAAAAAACGGAAAAGATGAATTGGAAAATGAGCGGAAGGTACAGGTTTTTATAACTATTGTAGTTGGATTATTTTCTGCACTTGCCTACCGTAACATAGAGGCTTATGAAAAAAGGCATGAAGCATGCTGGAAATTATTTATTAAAGATCATATATAGGAGGGCATTAAATGGATAAAGCATTAAAAAAAGGGCATATATGCGCCTTGTTTACGATATTTGTATGGAGCACAACAGGAATTTCCACCAAGGTCCTGTTAGGAAGCTTTACACCAATAGAAATTTTCTTCTACAGAATTATAATAGCATATATTCTTATGCTGTTGATAAAACCATCCTTCATAAAATATAAGAGCATTAAGGAAGAATTGATTTTTATGGGTGCTGGCATCAGCGGTATAACAGCATTTTTCCTGTTCAATAATTTTGCTCTGGCAAATACCATGGCTTCCAACGTGGGAGTTTTGGTTTCTGTCACTCCATTTATAACTGCAGTATTGTCCTTTATTTTTTTGCGTGATGAGGAGCTGCAGCCAAAGTTTTTCGGGGGATTCGCCATATCCATGGTGGGAGTAGTGTTGATTGCATACAATGGCAGCTGTGTACTGAAGCTTAATCCCATAGGGGATGTGCTGGCAATGTTTTCAGCAATTTCCTGGGCAGTATATTCTGTATTAATGAAAAAAATAAGCACCTATAATTACAATATTATTTTGTGTACCAGAAAAATATTTTTTTATGGATTGATTTTTCTTATTCCTGTATTAATAGGTACTAATTTCAGATTCGACTTTAAAGGATTTGCAGCAGTTATCAACTTAGGCAATATGCTTTATCTTGGGATTGGTGCGTCAGCTATATGCTATATGACGTGGAATTTCGCAGTAGCGTCAATAGGAGCAATTAAAACCAGTATTTATATGTATCTGCAGCCGATAATAACAATTATTTTATCAGCAGCAATACTTAGCGAAAGAATAACTTTTTTCTCTGTACTGGGTTTAGCTTTTATTTTAGGCGGAATTTACTTTTCAGAAGGGAATATTAAATTTCAATTTGGCAAGCTTGCCAAGATGCAAGGCTCAAGTGAATAGAGAAGTCAATAGGCAAACCCAGCGGTTTGCCTTATTTATTTCACTGCTTGAACTGGTATAACTATTTTTGTTAAAAGTTCATTTTCAGGTACTTCATCAGGAGAGTTATAATAGTATTCAAAGTATACCCCTGTGGGTGTATAACCTTCCTCTTTAATCCATTTAAATATGCCTTCGTAGGTTTTTTCCATACCGGAATAAGACCCTTTGTACATTGCAGTTACTACTTTGCTGGGAGGAAATTCATGATAGGTTATATCATCCTTTCCTGGAACTGCTCCGGAAATAGGGAAACCAATCTCCACATCCATATCATCCATGCTTAGGTTATAGTATGCAGTAAAAGGAGCGTCGGAGGGTTTAACATTAATTTCCTTCATGTATTTGTCAATTCTTTCATAGCTTTGACCTATAAGATTAGGCAGCTGCTGAAGGCTGGTTCTTGTCCTTATAGAAAGAACAGGCTGAGAATTTTGTTCATGTAGTTTAATATCAAACATAAGCATTCTCCTCTCCACTTTTTTTAATTTTATCATAGACATAATAAAGAATAAAGTGGAAATGGAAAATTTATCAAGGTTCCTCGTTGAATATTTTTATTTGATTTAAATGGTTTAATATCTGCATATAGTAATCTGATTTTGACTGAACAGAGTACACAAGCTTATCCAAAGCTGTGTGCTCATCCTTAGCCCTGTCACTTATGTTGGATATATTTGCAGAGACTTCACTAATACTGCGAATATTTGTGTTTTGAGATTGTTTAACATCATTCATATGGATATAGACTTCCTTTTCCGCCTGCACAATATTGTCAAGAAGATTGGTTGAATTGCCTATCATATTTGATGTGTTTGAAACCACCATCTTACCCTCTGAGGATTTACGGTTAAGCTTGCCCATTATTAAATCCATGCTTTTTAAGGCATCCATAATATCCTTTACACTATTTTTGGTGGTTTCCGATAGTTTTTTTATTTCATTTGCAACTACAGCAAAACCTTTCCCAGCCTCTCCAACTCTTGCTGCCTCAATTGCAGCATTTAGTGAAAGAAGGTTTGTCTGGTTTGCGATGTTTGTTATAATTGTTGCAAAGTTATTAATATTTGTATACTGCCTCTGCAGTTCGCTGAAGAAAGTAAAAAATTCTTCAAATACATCAGATACATTCTGCATTTCAGTTGTTAAGCTGTTGATGCCTGATTTTGCAGAACTAACCTGTTGGGAGGAGTTTTCCAGGCTCTTAAATACGATGTCCACTTTGTTCTGGGTATTATTGCTGTGCGAAGAAAGTGAGTTTAAATGTTCCATTACCTGTTGTATCTGATCAGCGGTATACCCGATGCCGTTTAATAAATTTTCAAAGCTGTAGGTTATATTTCCTTCCTCAATGAGGAGGTTATGAATTTGGTGATTTGTCTGGTCAGCTAATTCAAATACTTGGTCCATGTATTGAAATTGTATAATATCATCATTTGGTTTATCCGAATTAACTATTTGCGCAGGTACTTTCGAGTTGATATTGCTTTTATTATTTCGTTTAAACATCATAAGGCCTCCTATTCTACTAATAACATAATCATTGTTTGATTAAGGTGGTTTCTATAATATTGCTCTCCATAGCTTATAAAACCAGTTTGGTTTTTTGTCAGGGAAAGGAGCTTTGAAGAAACGTTATCCCAGGCATTCTCATCAATGAATTTTAAACTTCTAAGTATGCAGTGGATAGACAGTACGAAGCTTGGACTAAAGGAGGCTTTAGATATTGTTCTGCTGATTTCCTGATAATAATCTGAGGGCTTTAAAAGTTCAACAAAGGTATTAGGTATCAGCTGACAGTAAAAAGTAATGGATTTGTCTGGATTTACTTTCATAGGTGAGGCGATGTAAATGTCATCTTTTGAAATTTTTCCAAGGGGATTGTTTATAAAATACTTGGATAATTCTGCTTCTCTAACTCCAAGTGCACGGGCATATTCCTCACTGGCTGGCTTGTTATTGAATGTCTTTACCACTCGTTTTATAGTATTTGCTTCCGTCACAAGCAGCTTTAAACCTGAGGGTACATATATGTTTTCCTTTATCAGTTGAGTCCGTTTTTTCATATTGAAAAAAACTGCCACACTATGTACTTTTTTAGATCCGATATAAATTAACGTTTTTTCAAACTTTAAATTATCACCAGCACTGCCTCCCATTATTTTAAAATTTGGATCAGTAAAATAGAAGCTGGTAATTATAGCTTCTTCCATTGCGGACAGGCCATCACATAACAGGAGTGTAAATGCGTTTGAATTATTTTTTACTTTTGAATAAGCACTATGGAGACCTTTTAGGCTTTTAGCTGGAGGGTACAGGATTTCTACAACCTCTGCAGCATCAGACTTATAGGAAAAACCGGTGATAACGTTTTCCTTGTATCCCTGAGAAGTAAATTCACCTGAAGTAGAGCAAAGAACTACATTGTGCCCTACAATTTGTGACAGTTCTTCCACTTGTGCGATTCCTGAAAATATAATATGTGATAAATCTGTGCTACTGTTGATATAATCCAGCATGTCACTGGTTTTGTTAAATAAAAATGAATTCATAAATGCGCCTCCTAAAATTATGTGAATATTTTTATACAATTTTATTAAATTATACAACATATTGAATTAGAGGACAAGTATGAAAATGAGCAATATCAATGCTTCATGAATTTTATACTGAATATTGGTAATATTCAGTATAATGTATAAATGTACAAGTGAATTAGAACATGGATGAATTAATAATATAAATTATGGAAAGAATATAAAGGAATTTTGAAAAATGCATAGAATTATATAAAAAAAGGAGGAGATATGTTATGAAATCTTTAAAGGGAACAAAAACAGCTGAAAACCTAATGAAATCATTTGCGGGTGAATCACAGGCCAGAACCAGGTACACCTATTATTCGTCTGCTGCTAAAAAAGAAGGTTTTATTCAAATTTCCAATGTGTTTATGGAAACTGCTGAAAATGAAAAGGAGCATGCCAAGGTATTTTTTAAGTTCTTAAATTTAAGTTTAAAGGGTGAAAGTGTAGAGATAAATGCTGGATATCCTGTTGCTTTAGGAGATACTAAATTTAATCTAATGTCTGCGGCAAATGGTGAAAATGAAGAATGGTATGTGCTTTATCCTGAATTTGCCAGGGTTGCAGATGAAGAGGGCTTCCCTGAAGTTGCAAATGCTTACAGGAAGATATCAGAGGTTGAAAAACATCACGAAGCACGATACAGAAAATTATATGACAATATGTGCAATGATAAGGTGTTTAAAAAGGATAAGCCTGTATTATGGAAATGCAACAATTGCGGCTACATATATGAGGGGGCTGCTGCTCCTGACATATGCCCTGCATGCTCACATCCTAAGGACTATTTTGAAGTCTTTGTTGAAGCATACTAATATCGCATTATCTAATTTCATATTGAGATATGACTTTTTCATCAAAGAGTGGGAATAATCTAATTAACGAATATATGAAATTGATTTAAGGCAGGTACATTTTTATATTTTTGTACCTGCTTTATTAATGGGGCAGCTGAAAAGCATGGGTTGTAAATTGGGAAAGGATTGCATATACCAGTGGGATGTATTGAAAAATATACTTAAATAAATATAAAGGAGTTAGATATAATGTGGAAAGAAGGTCTGCTGGAATTTTCTGAAAGGTTCCAGCATACAGCGTGGGGAACTGCTCATTACAAAAGGGTCTATGAAATGGCTATACATATTGCAAGAATTGAAAATAAGGCAATTGATGAGGAGGCATTATTTGCTGCAGCATTGATTCACGATATGGGAGCCTTCAAACCATACAAAGATCCAGAGAAGGATCATGCAGACAGGTCTGCGGAATTATGCAGGGAGGTTTTGCTGGAAAAAGGTTTTCCTGAGTCGAAAATGCCTCTGGTGGAAGATATTATAAGTCATCATATGTATTATTCCAGTGCTGGAAAAAGCTATGAAGCAATTATTTTCAGAGATGCAGATATTTTGGACTTTTTAGGTGCTGTAGGAATAACAAGGATCCTTTCAATAACAGGATTTGACAATTGGGCTCCTGATTTAATAAGTGCCGTAAAGCTTTTAGAAGAATTTTATGAAGAACTGCCTGGAAAGCTGATAACAAATGAGGCTAAGAAAATAGGGGAAGATAGAAAATTAGAAATGGAGTATTTTATTAAACAGCTAAAGCTTGAAACAAATAATTTTCATACTTTATAATAGTAAGCCCTTGGCAGAAGTGAAATTTCATCCAAGGGCCTTAATCTTTTAATGACTTTTTATGGCGGATTGATTCAGGTGCATTTCATAAACAGGTGGAATTACTTTCAGGAATTTACTTTTATAGAAATCCCAATTATTTAAAATTTGCTGAGCTTTGACGCTTTTAGTCCAAATAACATGCTCCTCAATTAGTTCTTTAAGCTTTGATAAATCATTTGCTGACAGTTCTATATGTGGTTTTATATTACCAATGATTTTTCTATTACAATAATTCATAAAATCATTATTCTCATCCAGTACATATACTATTCCGCCGCTCATACCAGCCCCAAAGTTTGATCCTACAGGACCCAGTATTACAGCTGTACCGCCAGTCATATATTCACACCCATGGTTGCCTATGCCTTCAACCACAGCTTCGGCGCCGCTGTTTCTAACACAGAACCTTTGTCCAACTTTGCCTGAGATAAATGCTTTCCCTGAGGTAGCTCCATACAATATTGTATTACCTGCAATAACATTTTCAGATGGATTTAAACAAGAATTCTCAGCTGGCAATATTACGATCTTACCTCCGGACAAGCCCTTGCCTATATAATCATTTGCATCCCCCCGTAGCACCATAGTCAGACCTCTGATACCAAAGGCGCCAAAGCTCTGGCCTGCTGAGCCTTTAAAGTTCAGGATTATACTGTCTTCCTTAAGATGTGAATCACCGAGCTTCCTGGCAATTTCACCACTAAGCATTGCTCCTGTTGATCTGTGGGTGTTTTTAATGCTAAGGCTTTGAGATACTGGAGTTCCATTTTCCAGTGCAGGCTGTGATAGTTCTATTAGCTTCACATCTAAAACATTCTTTATATTATGAAGTTGTGGCTTTGTATATTTGCCTTCTATCCTTGAAGGAAGGGGAGGCTTGTACAACATTTCAGAAAGGCTTAAGCTTTTAAGCTTGTCTAACTTCTGGGGTATAACTTCCAGAAGGTCGCATCTGCCTATCATATCATCCATGGTTGTAAAACCAAGTTCAGCCATAATATGTCTTGTTTCCTGGGCGATTTCAGTAAGGCAATTTATCAGGTGTTCAGGTTTCCCTTTAAATTTGCTTCGAAGCTTAGGGTCCTGGGTAGCTATGCCTGCAGGACATTTGTTATGGCTGCATTGCTTGCACATGATGCATCCAAGGGAAATTAAAGCAAAGGTTGCAAAACCGAATTCTTCAGCTCCCAGCAAAGCAGCAATTACTACATCTCTTCCAGATTTCAATTTACCATCTACCTGTATTTTTACTCTGCTCCTTAAATCGTTAAGCAGCAGAGTCTGCTGCACCTCAGCT
The DNA here is from genome assembly GCA_937927335.1 of uncultured Clostridium sp. GTDB lineage: Bacteria > Bacillota > Clostridia > Clostridiales > Clostridiaceae > UBA699. The sequence continues at coordinate 51,660 of CALBDU010000024.1, read as the reverse complement.
AGCCCCAGTTCCCAAGGCAGGCCAGCATATTTCATGGAGCTTATAGGAGATGCTCCTGTGCCTCCATCATCACCGCTGATCATTATAACATCCGCATGGCCCTTAACAACACCTGCAGCTACTGTACCTATACCAATTTCCGACACAAGCTTCACCCCGATTCTGGCAGAAGGGTTTACATTTTTCAAATCAAATATTAACTGTGACAAATCTTCTATTGAGTAAATATCGTGATGGGGAGGGGGTGATATCAGGTCTATGCCAGGCACTGAATGCCTGACTTTAGCAATTTCATCCGTAACTTTTTCGCCGGGAAGATGACCTCCTTCACCTGGCTTTGCTCCCTGGGCCATTTTAATCTGTATCTCATTGCAGTTTACTAAATAGCCTATCGTTACTCCAAATCTGGCAGATGCCACCTGCTTAACGGTGCTGTTTCTATTATCAGCTGCATTCCACGCTTTAAATCTGGCCGGGTCCTCACCGCCTTCTCCTGAATTGCTTGAAGCACCAATTCGATTCATAGCAATGGCTATGGTTTCGTGGGCTTCCTTACTGATTGAACCAAAAGACATAGCCGAAATTGTGAAACGTTTAAGGATGCTTTCTACTGGTTCGACTTTTTCTAAGGGGACGTTTATGCGATGGTTTTCATCTTTGTTGGCTAAGGGGAATAAGGGGACGTTTATGCGATGGTTTTCATCTCCGTGACCAGTCTGACTGAAATTTACTGTTTTGAAATCAATGAGATCTCTGATATTTATTGATTTTTGGTTACTTGTACACTTATTAAAATTGAAATCCTGACGATTGATTACTTCATTTGCTATTTGATTTAATGTAATACCTGAGAGCCTTGAAGGAGTTCTAGGAAAATATTTATTAACTACATCTTGGCTAAGTCCAACTATTTGAAAGGTTTGAGCTGCATTATAACTCTGGAGAGTAGAGATACCCATTCTTGATATAATTTTTAAAAGTCCGTCAGAAATTGCTTTAATGTAGTTTCGAAATCCTTCTTCAAGAGAGTTTACATTTCTCAGATATTTCTTGTTCTCTATCATATTTGATATAGAATAATACACCATGTAAGGATTAACAGCTTTTGCTCCGTAACCTAAAAGCAGGGCAATATGCATGACATCTCTGGCATCACCTGCCTCAATTATAATATCCACAAAGGTTCGCAGTTTTTTTTCTATAAGATGATTGTGCACAGCGCTTAATGCCAGCAGGCTTGGAATGGGTGCATAGAACAGGTTTATGCTTTTATCACTTAAAATTAAAATGTTATGACCGCTTAAAACACATTCTTCAGCACGTTTACACAGAGATTCGATAGCATCACTAAGGCCATTTTCCTTATCAGTTTCAAATATTATAGGAATAGTTACAGAATTAAAGCCATTGTTGTCGATGTGCTTAATATCCTCAATTTCAGAATTTGAAAGAACAGGATTGGGGAGCTCAATATACTTTCTGTCTACATCAATTTCTATTTCATCAATAACTTTTCCGTGATTTCCAATATACTGGGTTAATGACATAACATAATCCTCCCTGATAGGATCGATAGGTGGATTAGTCACTTGTGCAAAGTTTTGTTTAAAATAATTAAAAAGCAATTCAGGATTTTCTGAAAGTACAGCAAGGGGAATATCCATACCCATGGAGCCTATAGGTTCCTTTTTATAATTAACCATGTATGCGATAACGTTTTTTAATTCATCTTCTGAATATCCAAAAATCCTTTGTTTTAAGAGTAGAGTTTCATACCTCATGGTTTTTGCCTCAGTTGATTGCTTTATATCATTAAGAGTCAGTTTGTTTCTCTTAATCCATGATTCAAATGGTTTAGAGCTGCAGATGCTGTTTTTTATTTCCTCATCAGGTACTATCCGCCCTGAAGCTGTATCAATTAAGAAAAGTTTGCCGGGTTCAACCAAACCTTTTTTGCATATTTTGATGTTCTCAATGTTTGCAGCACCTGACTCAGAGGCCATAATAACAATATTATCGGTGGTTATTGCATATCTTGCAGGTCTTAATCCGTTTCTATCCAATGTGACTCCGACTTTTGTGCCATCTGTGAAAGCAATAGTGGAGGGCCCATCCCATGGTTCCATTAAACGGGCATGGTATTCATAGAAGGCCTTTTTTTCTTTATTCATTAGTTTGTCCTTTTCCCAGGACTCAGGTATCATCATCATCATTGCGTATTCCATGGAAAAACCATTACTGAGAAAAAGCTCAAAGGCATTATCTAGGGATGCGGAATCGCTTCCACCAGGCTCAATAATTGGAAGAGTTTTACGAAATTCGTCTCCGAAGCTTTTGGAATACATAACTCCTTCTCTGGCGTTCATTTTATTTATGTTACCTATTATCGTGTTGATTTCTCCGTTATGGGCTATATACCTGAAAGGCTGAGCTAATTGCCACGAAGGGAATGTATTGGTACTGTATCTTTCGTGCACCAGAACGATTGCAGTTTCGATATCTTCATCCTGCAAATCCAAATAAAAATCCTTGAGTTTGTAACCGGAAATTAGACCCTTGTATACGACTGTTTTATCAGATAGGCTCAAAATGTAAAAATTATCTGTATAATCCTTTTTAGAATCCCAGATTAGATTTTGGGCCTGCTTTCTTATTATTAAAAGCTTGCGTTGGAATTCATTGTTGGTTTGACCGTTTTTGCTTATGAAGACCTGCACAATTGCAGGTCTAGTTGCTCTGGCTATTTCACCGCATGCTTTCTCGTCAACAGGTACCTGCCTCCAACCTATAAGTTTCTGATTTTCCTGTATAAGAATTTTTTCAAAGATACCCTCGCAAAAAAGCCTGATATTTGGATCTCTGGGAAGAAAAAGCATGCCTACTGCATATTCGCCTGCTTCAGGTAATTCTATTCGTAATTTCTCTGTTTCCTTTTTTAAAAACTTGTGTGGTATTTGAAGCATAATTCCTGAACCGTCTCCTGAGTTGGGATCAGCACCAACTGCTCCTCTATGGGTAAGATTTTTAAGGACTTCCAGTCCCTGATGGAGTATGTAGTTTGATGCATGTCCATTGGCATGTACTGCAAAGCCTACACCGCAGCTGTCCTTTTCCAGGCTGCTGTCATAAAGGCCTTGCGAATCTGGAAAATGGTTATTTGACATTGTTATCACCCTTTCTTTTATCTTTATATAATTTATGAAAAGTACTATTATGATTTGAAATAATCGTGAATTTAGTTAGTGAATTTACTGGACAAATGAAATAATAATATAGTGAAATTTCAATTGTCAGATTAATTTGGATTGGACAACATTCTAACACAGTATATTTAATATCTCAATTTTGAAATAACAGCATTTCTCATTGAATTTTTAATATGTAAATGTATACGTAAACCTTTTACATGGCTCTGGAGTTATATTAATTTGTGAAAGGGTGAAAGGGGACGCTTATGGAATAGCTTCACTCTGCGATGGGGTTGGCGAAATGGGGACGTTTATACAGTAGCTTCAATATTTTGAATTAGCATAGTGGGATTAATTTTGATAGGTTGGGAGAGAATTATAATCAATATTTAGAATTATATGATTTTACAATTCCGAAAAGGTATAATGTAATTTAATATAATAAAACAGGGAGTGAAAGATATGGGTAAAATATATAAATTTGAAGCTGAAATTAAAAAGGTACCAGATATTGATGGTGCTTATATTGAAATTCCCTTTGATGTAAAAGCTGAATTTGGAAAGGGCAAGGTCCCTGTCAATGCTACTTTTAATGGTGAACCATATGAAGGAAGTCTTGTAAAGATGAAAACACCGTTCCATATCCTGGGAATAAGAAAGGAAATCAGGGCAAAATTAGGCAAACAACCTGGAGATTTGATAGAAGTTACCTTAGAAGAGAGAATTATAAAAAATAAATAAGATATAATACTTTAAAATAACGCGAAAAAAATAAAACCCAAAAATTTAAAATGCAAAAGTAAAATGCAAAAGAGTAAAAAAATATTGACATTGACGTTACGTTAAGGCGTATTATTGTTTTATCAGGAGGTGATTAGATGGAGTATACAGTGCAGAAACTAGCCCAATTAGCAGGAATAAGCACAAGGACACTACGATATTATGATGAAATTGGTATTCTTAAGCCGGCAAGAATAAATTCCTCAGGTTATCGTATATATGGTAAAAATGAAGTGGACACACTTCAGCAAATAATGTTCTATAAAGAACTTGGCTTAAATTTGGAGGATATAAAAGAAATTATAAAGGATCCTTCATTTAATAAGCTAGCTGCACTAACGGAACATCGTAAGAAACTCCTTGATAAAATTCAGCAGCTTGATTTGCTGGTTAATAATATCGATAAAACGATTGCTTCCTGGAAGGGGGAAAGTGAAATGTCAGATAAAGAAAAATTTAAAGGATTCAAACAAAAGCTAGTTAATGACAATGAAGAAAAGTATGGAAAAGAGGCCCGTGAAAAGTATGGCAATGAAGCAATTGACAAGTCTAATGCAAAGCTTATGGGCATGACTGAGAAACAATATGAAGAAATTACCACATTATCCGATGAGCTTATGAATACTCTTGCTGCAGCTTATAAAACAGGGGATCCCGCAGGAGAACTAGCACAAAAAGCTGCTGAACTTCACAAGCAATGGCTAACCTTTTATTGGGACAGTTATTCACCGGATGCACATGCGGGAATAGCCCAGATGTATGTTGATGATGAAAGATTTAAAGCATACTATGATAAGGAACAGCCAGGTACTGCCAAGTTCTTAAGGGATGCAGTACTTGTGTACACAAAAAAGGTATAGGGACGCATATACACCAAAATAAAAATTATTAATACGACTAAAACCTTCTTGATTGGATAGAATTAAACCTAATAGATAATCCAGTTAAGGAGGTTTTGTTGTGCCAAGAACTGCAAGAATAAAAAGTCCGGATGCTATGTATCATGTTATGTCCAGAAGTATAAGCGAAATAAATCTATTTCGTGATGATTTTGATAAAAATAAATATTTAGAAATTTTAAAGCGTTATATGAATATTTTCAAATTCAAAATTTACACTTATTGTCTTATGGATAATCACTCTCATATTTTAATTGACGCTAATGGTGCTGACATTTCGAAAATTTTTCATGCTGTGAATTTTAGTTATGCTATTTATTACAATAGAAAATATAAAAGGCATGGACACTTATTTCAAGGCAGGTTTAGAAGTAAAATAGTAGATAACAGCAGTTATTTCATAAAGCTGTCGGCATATATACATAATAATCCTAATTCAATAAAGGAATATGAAAATAAGGTAGAGTTTTATGAACATTCTAGTTTAGGATTATATCTTGAAATCCGTGATGATATTTTCGAATTGGTTGAAAGAGGATACCTTTTAACTTTATTTGGCAATAGTAATTATACTGGAAACACTAAAAAAGCATATCTGAAATACCTAAAAAGTTGTCAGGAAGAAGTTATAGATGAAGAATCTGACTTTAAAGATCAAAGAACCATAGTTGGATTCGATCGAAAAGTATTATATAGGAATTGCAATGTTGACAAAGTGACTGAATTTTTGAAGAAAAGAATGAATATATCAGAAGCAGTCTTGTTGATGCGAAATAGCAAAAGGTCTGCAGAGCATAGAGCAATTTATACATTATTCCTAAAATGCTTCTGTAACTATCGAAATAAGGAAATTGGGAATATCATTGGGAATTTATCACAATCAAGCATATCAAAGTTATGCAGTATGGGGTTGGAGCTTGTAAAAGAAAGGCATGAGTATAAAAATCTGTTACCAGAATTCATAAAGGAACTGGGCTAATAAGCTTATTATAAAAATAGACAAGCCAATTGAATAACTTCTAATTATGTTACTTTTACTGTTGAAAATATCACACATAAATAAAATTTAAATGAAAGTTAATAAAATTTTAGAAAATAAACGTCCCCAACTGTCCAATTGTGATAAAATTTATGTAAGTAAAGAAAAAGTCTAATCGCAAGTGAGGTGTTACAATGTTCAAAAATAAACTTAAGGAAACTTTAAAAAATGGTAAACCAGCCATTGGTACGTTTATTATGTGTAATTGTGCTGAACTGGTTGAGATAACCGGCTTATGCGGGTTTGATTTTGTAGTGCTTGATACTGAACATGGACCATTATCTGTAGAATCTACAATAAATCTCATAAGGGCTGCCGAGCTTAAGGGCATGACTCCAATAACAAGGGTTACAGAAAGCTCCGACTCAACAATATTGAGATCTTTAGACGTAGGTGCTCATGGCATTCAAGTCCCACAGGTAAATGATTTTGAGACAGCACAAAAAATTGCAAAAGCATCAAAGTACTATCCACTTGGCACTCGAGGAGCTGCACTGGCAAGATCAGGAGACTATGGCATAGTTAGTGCCGATGAATATTTTAAAGTTGAAAATGAGGAAACCTTAGTAGTGGTTCATTGTGAAAATAAGGAGGGGCTTAACAATCTAGAGGAAATTGTTAAAATACCGGAAATAGATGTAATATTCTTAGGACCTTTTGATATGTCTCAATCTTTAGGAGTACCAGGACAAATCTATCATCCTTTGGTTGAAGAAGCAGCTGAAAAGGTAATTAAAATTACCAAAGCGGCAGGTAAAGCAGCAGGAATTTTTGTTACAGATGGTGACCAAGCAAATAGAAGAATTGAACAAGGGTTCCAGTACATAACTATAAATGTTGAAGCTACTTTATTTGCAAATGCATGTAGGAATGAAATTAAGAAAATTAAAAAATAGATAGTATATGCGCTTGAATATTCTCGAGCGCATCTTCTTTCAACCTATCGAATGAGCGTCCCCGTCACTGCCAAGTCAGAATAAACGTCCCGGTTGGCACCCGTTAACTCCCTATTGGCACAGGTTGCCATTTGGGTTGAAAACCAAATTTCAAAATGATAAAATTAAATGTAATAAAAATATTTAACTAAATTTCTTTTGTTATTTATTATAATGGCTTTTCAAATATGTAATTCGTATTATCTTCTATTTATTACAGCTGTGATGATTTTAGCTGTAATATCTCAATTCCAGTTAATAAAGAAACATTTTAATAAATAGAGCTATATAAGTAATGTACTCTTTAAATTAGGAGGTGCTTTATATGAACAAAGATGTTCTTGAATTCTGGAGCAGTTCACCTGAAGAACTATTTACAAAATTAAATTCCGGTAATAACGGCATAAGTGAGGATGAAGCAAAGAAAAGATTAGAAGAATATGGTTCAAACTCATTAGGGAAAAAAGATGAGCTTAACTCCTTTATGCTTTTTATCAGCCAATTTAAAAGTCCGATAATTATTATTTTAATACTTGCTGCAGTAATATCTGTTTTTGTGGGAGATGCTGCAAATGCCGGAATAATATTTGTTATTATCCTAATCAGCGGTGCTCTAAGCTTTTGGCAGGAACGTGGCGCTAATAACGCAGTGTCCAAGCTTTTGGAAATAGTGCAAATAAAATGTGAGGTTCTGAGAGACGGTCGTTCTTATGAAATTCCCTCTAAAGAAGTAGTACCTGGAGATATTGTGGTTTTAAACGCAGGTGATATAATTCCTGGAGATTGTTATTTTATTGAAGGTAAAGATTTGTTTGTTATGGAAGCAGCTCTAACAGGCGAATCGTACCCGGTGGAAAAGTATGCTGCTGTTCTCACTAAAGAAACAGTACTTAGCCAACGGGTAAACAGCCTTTGGATGGGCACACATGTGGTAAGCGGAACCGCCAGGGCAATAGTGGTACTAACTGGTAAGCAAACAGAATTTGGACAAGTATCTGAAAGACTTCGCATTAAACCACAGGAAACAGAATTTGAACGTGGCGTTACAAAATTTGGATATCTGCTTATGGAAGTTACACTATTCCTGGTTTTAATGATATTTGCCATAAATGTCTATTTTCACAGACCTGTGCTTGAAGCATTCCTCTTTTCCTTAGCTTTGGCAGTAGGACTTACACCACAGCTGCTCCCTGCAATCATAAGCATTAATCTTGCACATGGCGCAAAAGATATGGCACAAAAGAAGGTTATTGTAAAAAGACTTGCATCTATTGAAAACTTTGGCAGCATGAACATATTATGCTCAGATAAAACAGGAACATTAACCGAAGGTACTGTTCATTTTCATAAATCTCTCAATTATAAAGGAAATGGAGATTCAAAGCCTCTTTTCTATGCTTACCTCAATGCGTCCTTTGAAGCAGGCTTTAACAACCCTATAGATGAATCCATAAGATCCTATAAAAATTTCGATATTTCCAACTATGAAAAAATTGAAGAGATTCCTTATGATTTTATAAGAAAAAGATTAAGTATTCTTATCAAAATGAAAAGAATTGCTGAACCTCAAAGTGAAACAATTGCATATGCGTCCCCAACATCTCCGTCCCCAACATCTCCAGCTCCTATAACAACCTCTGGCGATAACCTGATGGTGACCAAAGGAGCTTTTGACAAGATAATTAGCATATGCAGCTATTTTGAAGATGAAGAAGGTAAAATTCAGACTCTTGAGAAAAAGCCGGCAGTAGTAACTTCAGGTTCAGTAAATAATATCGCTTCCCAGGGACAGGATTCAGAAAATCAGCCTTCATTAGCTAGCCAGACATCAAACATTAATAAGATATATGAAATTTACAACAATCTTGGATCCCAGGGGTTGAGGGTACTTGGAATTGCCTACAGGCATATTCCTGAGGGAACCAAGCTGGACAAAAATTTCGAATCGGAAATGATTTTTTCAGGCTTTCTTGTATTCAATGACCCGCCCAAAAAGGGAATGGGTGACACAATAAATAACCTAAGGGACATGGGCATATCATTGAAGATAATAACTGGCGATAATAAGCTCGTGGCAGCGGCTGTGGCCAGGGAGATAGGGTTAGATGATGACAAGGTTATAACTGGTACGGAGCTTGCACATATGTCAAATACTGCACTTACTAATGTGGTTAACAGAGTAAATATCTTTGCAGAGGTTGAACCAAGTCATAAGGAAAGAATAGTGGCTGCACTGCGAAGGTCAGGCAATGTTGTAGGTTATATGGGAGACGGAATTAATGATGTATCTGCATTGCACAGCGCAGATGTAAGCATTTCTGTGGACGGTGCTGTGGATGTGGCAAAGGGTACCGCTGATATTGTATTGCTGGAGAAGAATCTAGATGTGCTTGCGGAAGGGGTGAAGGAGGGCAGAAGAACCTTCAATAATACCTTGAAGTATATATTCATGGCTTCCAGTGCAAATTTTGGAAACATGTTCAGCATGGCCGGCGTATCACTATTTCTGTCCTTCTTGCCTTTACTGCCGAAACAGATTCTTATAGCTAATCTCCTAACCGATTTTCCTGAGCTTACAATAGCTGCGGATAAAGTAGATCCTGAAATGGTGGCTAAGCCAAGGAGATGGGATGTTAAATTTATAAGGAGATTTATGATGACCTTTGGTTTGGTAAGCTCAGTATTTGATTATTTAACCTTTGGCATGCTTTTATTGGTGTTCCATGCTACTGTAGATCAGTTCAGAACCGGTTGGTTTGTTGAATCTGTTATTTCAGCATCTATGGCCGTACTTGTTATTCGTACAAGAAGACCTTTTTACAAAAGCATGCCTGGAAAATCTTTATTTATTACAACCTTGTTTATTGCTGTGGTGGTTATTATTTTTCCATTCACAATACTTGGGAGTATTCTAGGCTTTACACCAATAAAAATACAGATTTATATTGGAATAGCCACAATAGTAATCTTGTATATATTATCTCTGGAGGCAGTAAAGAAGCTGTTTTATAAAAATAACAGAAAAAACTAAAATTCTATAATTTTTTTAAAAAGGTAACTTTAGTTACCGAAAGTGCCATTATTAAATTATATAATGTAATCAAAGCTAAGAAATTACATAATAAATTTAAGGAGGAAAAATTATGGGTATGTTTTGTTATCAATGTCAGGAAACTGCAGGAGGAAAGGGTTGTACAATGGCCGGCGTATGCGGCAAGAAACCAGAAGTTGCTAAACTTCAGGACTTAATGGTGTATACATTGAAGGGGATATCCTGTTTATCTTTAATCGCAAAGAAAAACAATGTACCAGTTGAAAATGTAGACCATACAATAGTTAACGGCTTATTTATGACCATAACCAATGCAAATTTCGATGCAGATAGATTTGTAGAAGAAATAAAAAAGGCTCTTGATATAAGAGAATCCATTAAAAAAGCTCTTCAGGAAAAAGGTGTGGATTTCTGTGCAACTAAAGATGTAGCCACCTGGTATGCTGATACTAAAGAAGGAATAATGGCTAAATCAGAGGATCCACAGATAGGAATCCTGGCTACAGAAAATGAAGATGTAAGATCCCTTAGAGAATTAGTTGTATATGGCGTTAAAGGTATGGCTGCTTATGCAGAACATGCATCAAACCTCGGATATGAAAATACTGAAATATTTGATTTCATGAAGAAGGCACTTGTTTCAACTATGGATGACAGCTTAACTGCAGATCAGCTGGTAGCACTGGTTATGGAAACCGGTAAATACGGCGTAGATGTTATGGCACTTTTGGACAAGGCTAACACTGAAACTTACGGAAACCCAGAAATCACAGAAGTTAACATAGGAGTTAAAAATAACCCTGGAATATTAGTATCAGGACATGACCTAAAGGATCTTGAAGAATTATTGGAGCAGACTAAAGGTACAGGCGTTGATGTTTACACCCACGGTGAAATGCTCCCTGCACATTACTATCCAAAATTCAAAAAATATGATAACTTTGTAGGAAACTATGGAAACGCATGGTGGAAGCAGAAGGAAGAATTTGAAGCCTTCAACGGAGTAATCCTCTTCACAACAAACTGTATCGTTCCTCCAAGTGCATCCTATGCTGACAGAGTTTATACTACAGGATCATCAGGATACCCTGGATTTAAACATATACCAGACAGAGTAGATGGACAGCCTAAGGATTTCTCAGAATTAATTGCTCATGCTAAGAAACTTGCAGCACCTAAAGAAATCGAAACAGGAAAAATCGTTGGCGGATTTGCACATGCACAGGTATTTGCTCTGGCAGACAAGGTTGTAGAAGCTGTAAAATCAGGAGCTATCAAAAAGTTCTTCGTTATGGCAGGCTGCGATGGAAGAATGAAGAGCAGAGATTACTATACAGATTTTGCTAAAAAGCTTCCAAAGGATACTGTAATCTTAACTGCAGGTTGTGCTAAATACAAATACAATAAACTAGACCTTGGCGACATCGGCGGAATTCCAAGAGTTCTAGATGCCGGACAGTGTAACGACTCCTATTCATTAGCTGTTATAGCTCTTAAACTTAAGGAAGTATTCCAGCTTAATGATGTAAACGAGCTGCCAATCGCATACAATATAGCATGGTATGAACAGAAAGCTGTTATTGTATTACTTGCACTGCTTTACCTTGGAGTTAAGAACATTCATCTTGGACCAACACTTCCTGGTTTCCTTTCACCAAATGTTGCAAACGTATTAGTTGACACCTTTGGAATAGCTGGAATTGGAACTGTAGATGACGACCTTAAACTTTTCCTTGGCTAATTGATACCCATAAACTATACCGAAGCATCACATTATGTGGTGCTTCTTTTACTTGTGCGCCCAGCATGGGCGTAATCTAAGCGGTGTAAGTCCGTAGTCCACCCTAGTAGTGGGAAGGACATAGCTGAGCACCAAGGGCGTCCACCGTGAGATGGAGTCTGAAGGAAGGTGTAGGCAAATCTCTGGTCTGACGAACAGAAACCATATCAGGCTGTAAGCAAGGATAAGGCTGCAAGTCAAGTCGAAGTCCAATTACTACTCGGAATTGCTTGCGGTAAATGTGGCAGATAGATGGAGAGAAAGATTGCGCTCTTACCTGGGGAGGTCTCACAGACGGATGGAAACAGAGTATGAAATCTGCAGTAACAACGAACTGTGAGAAGTCAGCAGAGGTCATAGTACTATCACGGCTTAAGACGTGAAGGGAAGGACTGAACTTAAGGAGATGTAAGTAAATGAATGTAACCAAAGATGGATTCAAGGATAGACAACTTCATATTGAAGATTATTTGCAAATGGTATCTGCGGAACAGAGAGAGTATGCAGAAGTATCCGCCCATCAGAGGATTGCTGAAAACAACCACATTATCACAGATTTTCAGACGGACAATCTGTTAGAAAGGATTTTACACAGAGACAATCTTAACAATGCTTACAAGAAAGTGAAATCAAACAAAGGAGCAGGCGGTGTTGATGGGATGAATGTGGATGAACTTCTAACGTACCTCAAAGACAACCAAGAGCAACTAATCCAACAGATAACAGATAAAGGATGGGAAATACAAGCCCAACCCAGTCCGCAGGGTAGAGATACCCAAAGAAGAAAAAGGTAAAGTCAGAAAACTTGGAATACCAACGGTAGTGGACAGAGTAATACAACAGGCAATTACACAGGTTGTATCTCCAATATGTGAAAACTAAGGAACCGCCGTGCACCGAACGGTACACACGGTGGTGTGAGAGGTCGGCTAGCCAAATAATGGCTAGCCTCCTACTCGATTCTTATTTAGAATTATAAGAAAATTCCAGATATGAATTTTAAACTACGGCAATCGAAATCCATCATTTATCAACTCAAAAACCGACATTTAGTAAATCTGCCGCATAAACGTCCCCGACCATTCATTCATAATTGCGATACCATTTCAAATCTGACGCATAAGCATCCATAGCGTCCCCAACATCTCCCAATCCCATTCCGAGATTCAATCTATCGCATAAACGTCCCCAACCCCAACCCCCCCCCACACCCTCTCAAATCATTCCCATATGATTCCAAATATATAGAAAATTACAAGAGTAGTACATGAAATCAAATTTTTGTGATATAATTTTTACAGATTTAAACGTGGAGGGCTGATATGGAATCTAATTTTGAAAATGAAAATGTTCAATCATATGACGTAAATGCACTTACTTCCTTGGAAAAGCTAGAACCTGTGCGAATTAGGCCAGGTATGTATATAGGTTCCACAGGGGCTAAAGGTCTGCATCACTGTATCTGGGAAATTTTAGATAATGCCATTGATGAAATTTCAAACGGCTTCGGAAACAAAGCTGTGGTTATATTAAATAAGGATAATAGTGTAACTATTACAGATAACGGCAGGGGTATACCAACTGGAATGCATCCTGTTAAGAAGAAATCCGGAGTAGAAATGGTTTTCACAGAGCTGCATACAGGCAGCAAGTTTGATAACTCTGTTTACAAAACCTCAGGAGGACTTCACGGGGTTGGTGCCGCGGTAGTAAATGCACTTTCAGAATGGATGGAGGTTGAAGTAAGCCAAAACGGCAGCATATTCAAGCAGAGATTTGAATATGCCTACGATAAATCCATGAAAAGGATGATGCCGGGCACAGCGGTAACCCCTCTCCAGCCAATTGGAAAAACCGGTGAAACTGGTACAAAGGTTACCTTTAAACCTGATAAAGAGGTTTTTTCAAGTATAGAATTCAAGTTTGATGTTATTGACGAAAGGCTTCAGGAACTTGCCTTCCAGAATAAAGGCATAACCCTGGTTCTTATGGACAACAGGAAAGAGGAGCCTGTAGTAAAAGAATACTATTCCGAAAGAGGACTCCTTGATTTTATTGATTACTTAAACGAAAGCAAGACTGCAATACACAGCACTCCTATATTGTTCGATGGAGACAGAGAAATTAACGGCATAAATATGTATGGAGAAGTGTGTGTGCAGTTTACTGATTCCACCACTGAATATATAGCAAGCTATGTTAATAATATTCCAACTACGGAATCAGGTACCCATGAAAGCGGCTTTAAAACAGGCATGACCAGGGCCTTCAAGGATTGTGCAAAGAGACTCAGCCTGTCTAAGGAAAAGGACGCCGAGTTTGAAGGGGACGACCTCAGGGAAGGCATGACGGCTATCGTCAGGATAAAAATCAGCAACCCGATTTTTGAGGGACAAACTAAAACAAAGCTTGGAAATAACGAAGCATATACTATGATGAATGATCTTGCCTATACAAAGTTCACCGCCTGGATAGAGGACAATCGTGAAACGGCGTCCCTGATAATAAACAATGCTGTAGATGCTGCATTAAGAAGGGAAAAGATTAAAAAGATCAATGATGCCGAACGAAAAAAGATTGGAAAAGGGGCAGCACCGTTAGCTGGAAAAATAGCAGTGTGTACCTTGAAGGATCCTGAGTTTTGTGAATTTATTGTAGTGGAGGGGGATTCTGCAGGCGGTTCCGCCAAGCAGGCCAGGGACAGAAGGTTCCAGACCATAATGCCCTCCAAGGGAAAAATCATGAACACCGAAAAGCAGAAGCTTGAAAACGTGCTTGGCAGCGAAGAACTGAAAATATTCAACACTGCCTTGGGTACAGGTGTTCTGGATAACTACAATGAGAAGGATCTACGCTACGACAAGATTATTATAATGAGTGATGCGGATGTGGATGGCTACCATATAAAGACACTTTGGATGACCTATATATACAGATATATGAGGCCTCTCATCGCCAACGGCCATCTATATATGGCTATGCCTCCTCTTTATAAGGTTTATAAGACTGCAAGAAGCGGGGAAGTGGTGAAATATGCCTACAGTGATGACGATCTTGACAAGGTAAAGAAGGAAGTAGGCAAGGGCGCCTTGATACAAAGGTACAAAGGTCTTGGAGAAATGAATCCTGACCAGCTTTGGGATACCACTCTCAATCCCGAGACCAGGACTCTGCAGCAGATTACCATAGATGATGCGGCTAAGGCTGAAAAGATGGTTTCACTGCTGATGGGCGATATTGTGCAGCCCAGAAAGAATTACCTGTACAAATATGCAGAGTTTTAGCTGCCCATTATAATTTTGGAGGTCGCAAATGGTTAAAAAAAATAGTATACCTAAGGATATGAATATAATAAAAATACCGCTGGAAGAGGCCATGCCGGATAATTACCTGCCCTATGCCGTTGAAGTGGCAAAGGACAGGGCCCTCCCTGATGTGAGAGACGGCTTGAAGCCGGTACATAGAAGGATTTTATACGGCGCCTACATGCTGAAGGCATTTCCTGACAAGCCTTATTATAAATCAGCAAGAATAGTAGGAGACATTTTAGGAAAGTATCATCCCCATGGTGATACTTCTGTTTATGATGCCATGGTTATCCTGGCCCAGGATTTTACCACAAGAAAAACTCTCATAGACGGCCATGGAAACTGGGGCAGTCAGGACGGGGACAGTGCAGCGGCAATGCGTTACACTGAAGCTAGGCTTACTTCTATAGCTATGGAAATGATCAGGGATATTGATAAAGATGTTGTAAATATGGTGGATAATTACTCCGGTTCGGAAAAGGAGCCTGAGGTACTTCCTGGCAGATATCCTAACCTGCTGGTTAACGGTGCTTTTGGAATTGCAGTAGGCTTGGCTACTAACATACCTCCCCACAACCTAAGGGAGGTAATAGATGGACTACTTGCCTATATGGATAACAAAGATATAGATACTTCGGCATTGATGAAATACATAAAAGGTCCAGACCTGCCTACTGGGGGTGTTCTCATAGGAAGAAATTCACTTAAGCAGGCCTATGAAACCGGAGAAGGAAAGGTAACTTTAAGAGCTGAAGCCTCCATCGAGAAGCTTGAAAGCGGAAGGCTCGGCATAGTAATAACCGAATTCCCCTACAGAAGGAGCAAAGCAAAGCTGCTTCAGGCCATATCCGATATGACTGCGGACAAAAAACATCAGAAGGTGCTGGAGCCAATATCCGACATAAGGGACGAATCCGACAGAAACGGCGTCAGGGCAGTTATTGAACTTAGAAAATCTGCCGATGGTGAAACTGCAGACAGGGTACTAAAATATCTATATAAGAAAACTGACCTGCAGTGCAATCTGTCCTTCAATATGGTAGCCCTGGCCAATGGAAAGCCTGAAACCATGGGACTTAAAACTATACTTAAATATTACCTGCAGCATCAAAAGGAGATTGTGACCAGGCGTACACAAAAGGAGCTGGAAACAGCTGAAAAAAGGTTCCACATTGTTCAGGGCTTTATTAAAGCCATAGGTATAATGGATG
Organism: uncultured Clostridium sp.; assembly: GCA_937927335.1. Lineage (GTDB taxonomy): Bacteria > Bacillota > Clostridia > Clostridiales > Clostridiaceae > UBA699. The sequence goes on along the minus strand of CALBDU010000024.1, from coordinate 35,468 downwards.
AGGTTATCAAGACTATCAGGGCTTCAAAATCCAAAAAGAATGCATCGGACAACCTCGTTGCCAGATTTGATTTCAGCCCGATGCAGGCTGAAGCCATATTGGAGCTTATGCTTTACAGGCTTACAGGATTGGAAATTGTTTCTTTTGAAAAAGAGTACAAGGAACTGGAAAAGCTTATAAAATCACTAAAAAAGATTCTTGAAAGCGAAAGGGAGCTTTTAAAAGTCATAAAAACCGAGCTTTTGGAGGTCAGGGAAAAGTTTGGGGACAATAGACGCACCAGGCTGGTGGAGGATGACGAGGAAGCAAAGATTGACCTTGAGGATGTAATTCCTGATGAGGATGTTATAATCACAGTTTCAAATGAAGGGTTTGTAAAGAGGATTCCTTTGAAAACCTATAACAGGTCCAATACTGATGTTAATGATATTGAGCACAGGGAAGGGGACTTTAACAGGTTCCTCCTAAATGCAAACACCAAGGACACTTTGATGTTTTTCACCGATAAAGGAAGCATGTATCAGATTAAAGGTGCCGGTGTGCCTGAGTATAAGTGGAAGGATAAGGGTGAAAAGATAGATCTGCTTATTAGAGGACTTGATTTAAGTCAGGAAAAGGTTATAGGTGCCTTTTCAATAGATAATATAAATGCCCAGAAGGATTTCCTGTTCTTTACTACTAAGGGGGCTATGAAAAAGACACCTTTGGATAAGTTTGAATCAAGCTATACTAAGCTCATGGCATTGAAGCTTAAAGAAAATGAAAATCTTGCTTCTATAAGGCTGCTGGATAATGAAAGACAGGAGGGCTTCCTTAAGATAACTACAGAGCTGGGCATCCAATTTGTAATAGAGGAGCCTGTACTTCCTGCTGCAGACAGAAATATTTCCAGCCTTCAGCTGTTTAATATATCTGGTTCAGACAGGGTAAGCCAGGTTGATCTGGCAGAGGAATTTGCCTATAGAGAGTACTTCCTTAATATAGATAAGGCTGGAAAAATCAAAACTTCTGATTTAAAGGTTGGAAAATCAAAATTCAGCCTGATGACCAGCTCCTCCAGTGAAATACTATTCTTCCAGGAGGATGGCCAGGTATTCTCCGTACCGGGAGTATTCCTGCAAAACCTGGATAATGTTGATATAAATATCAGCCAGATATTCGACGATATTGATTTTAACAAAGTTATAAAGGTATTTTCAGTGAATAAATTCACAGAGGATAAATTTGTTTACTTTGTTACCAAAAAGGGGATGCTTAAAAAGACCTGTCTCACTGAACTGGAAAGTCCTCTTTCAAATATATTGGCTTATAAATTCAAGAGCGGCAATGACAGTCTTCTAAATGTGGAAATTGCGGGAGATTCAGATGATATTCTTATGATAACCAGGAAAGGCATGAGTATTTTATTCAATCTTAAGGCTGTAAATCCTATGGGTAAAATCGCTTCAGGGGTTACTGCAATAACCATGGCCGAAGATGACGAGCTGGGTTTTGCCATGATTGCATCTGTGGAAAAAATGCAAAAGGGAACCCTGAGGCTGAAGTCTCATAAAGGTGTTGAAAAGGAAGTCAGGATGTGTGAATTTAAGTATCAGAACAGGGCAGGCAAAGGTAAAAACATATTTTTAATAGTTTTTGAAGATTTCATCAAGGATATCAAGTATATAGGGTGATTAGATCTTCAAGGGAGATTATATGATTAAGGATAAACTTAAAAACGGAACCAGATTTATTTATGAAAAAAGGGATGCAGCCATTTCCTCCTTCTGCATCGGCTTTGATGCCGGGGCGCTAAGGGAGGAGGAAGGCTTTAAATATGGCACTGCCCATGCATTGGAGCATATGCTCTATAAAGGCACCTTGAAAAGGTCTGAGGATGAAATCAACAGCAGCTGTGACAGTATCTTCGGCTTCAACAATGCCATGACAAACTATCCCTATGTAATATATTACGGCACCTCGCTGACCGGGGATTTTGAGGCAGGCCTGGAGTTATACGGTGATATTGTTTTAAATCCAGCTTTCCCGGAGAAAGGCTTCCAGGAAGAGCTCAGTGTTATATGCGAAGAGCTGAGAGACTGGCAGGAGGATTTAGCACAGTATTGTGAAGATAAGCTGTTGAGCCATGCCTTTGATAATAGAAGGATAATGGAACCAATTATTGGCTCAGAAGCCTCTGTGAGGTCTATAGGAAAACAGGATTTGATAAGTTTTTACAATAAATTCTATATTCCTGCAAATTGCGTCATTACAATGGTGACAAGCCTTCAATATCAGGAGGCCTTTGAGCTGGCTGATAAATATTTTGGCACTTTTAAAAGCCGAAACCCTGAGCAGCTGGTATTAAGAAATAACTATCAGCATAACATAGCGGGTGTTTTTACAGAAGAGTTTAAGGCAGGCAGTGGAGCAAGAATTCAATACTGTTTTTCAATACATAATCTTACAGTCAGAGAGATTAAAGTACTTAAACTTTTTAATTTCCATTTTGGTGAAAGCGTAACCAGTATTTTATATGACGAAATAAGGACAAAAAACGGACTTGTGTATGATATATCCAGCTATGTTAAGAATGAAACCGGCATCAGGCTGTTTACAATTAGTGCAAGCACCAGCATAGATAACGTCAATAAGGTGGTAGACATCATAAACAGTAAAATTGAAAAGATAAAAAGCGATACTTTTGAAATCAGCCAGAGCAGGATAAACAATATTATCAAAATGCTGAAGATAAAAAGGGAAATGCTGCTTGAAAAGTCTATACAGCTTTGTAAGGAGCTTACTGTCCATGAATTGATGTATGGTTCTCCAGAGCAGGTTTTTTGTGAATTTGAAGATTTTGAAGATGTAACTTCTGAAGAAATTCATAAAGTAATTGTTAAAACCTTTAGAATGCCAACCATACAGATTTTAAAGTAAAACCAATATATTCATGCATAAGATTCTATAGTATAAAAAGCGCAGAGGATAATATTATCACTGCGCTTTTCCTTGCATCTTATTCCGGTTTAACAGGATCTGCATAAATAGTTTTATTTGTTGTGTATATCACCATGCCGGGCTTTGCACCATTAGGTTTATGTACATTTCTTACCTGGGTGTAATCTACCGGAACCTTGGTGGAGTTCTTGGCCTTGCTGTACCAGGCTGCAAGATTGGCTGCTTCAAGCAGGGTACTGTCCGGTACCGTACCGAAGCATTTTATTATCACATGGGAACCTGGAATATTTTTAGTGTGCATCCAAATATCATGCTTATCTGCAAACTTAAGAGTAAGGTAATCATTTTGCAGGTTATTCTTACCTACATATATATCAATATTATCCTTGGATAGGAAGTGCATGGGCTTTGCCTGCTTAGGCTTCTTTCCCGAGGTTTTTTTAAACCTGATATAGCCGGTATCAATGAGCTCCCTTTTAATTTCCTCAATTTCATCGTAACTGTCTGCATTTTCAATGTTTGTGAGCACAGACAGAAGATATTCATGCTCCGCACGGGCGTTTTCAATCTGTATTCTGGAGGCCTCCTCAGATTTTTTCAGCTTATTATATTTTTTAAAGTAATACTGCACGTTTTGAGAAGGAGTTTTTTCTTTATCCAGCTTTATAGTTATATATTCATTATCCGCACTATAATAATTTAAAACCTCTATTTCAGACTGTCCCTTCTCCATGCTGTAGATGCTGGAGGTTAAAAGCTCTCCTATTATTTTAAACTGATCCTTTGTTTTACATTCCGCAAGGGTTTCCTCTAAAAGCTTAATTTTTTTCATACATCTCTCAAGATTAACATTAATAAGCTTATGGAGGTCAGAACTCCTGTTTTTTAATCTGTCAGCTTTATCCTTTTCAAGGTAGTAAATCTCCACCAGTCTTGATGCTGATTCATAAACGTTTTTTTGAAACTCCCCAAGATGGAAAAATTCAATGCAGTAAAATTCCTTCACCGCTGAATGGCTGGTGTAAAGCACAAAGCTAAAATCAGAATTTCTGATTTTCCTGAAAAATTCAGTTAAGAAATCAGCAATCTTTTGCAGGTTTTCAGCATTAAATTCAATGCCCTGCTGTTCCAGTCTGAATAGCAGTTCTCTTGATAATGGTTTACTTATGCCTGTGAATATATTAGAAAACAGGCTGCTGTTAAAGGCTATGGAGTTTTCATTTATAAAATCCCTCATTTCAGGGAAGCCTGCTTCAAGGGGATTAAGCTTTGCTGATGCCGGGGGATTTATGTATTTTACTCCTGGCAGAAGGGTTCTTAGGGAATTCATATCCATGGTTATATGCTTTATGCTGTCCATGATAATATTGTCTCTCTGCCGGATAAGAGTTATATTGCTATGTTTACCCATTATTTCTACAGCCAGAATATAAATGCTGTCATAGCCGAGTTCATCAAGGCTTTGAAAATCTATGAAAACAACTCTGTCTGTGGCAAGCTGTCTTATATTCAAAATCCTTGCCCCTAAAAGGTATTTTCTCAAAACCATACAGAAAATTGGCGGTGCTTCAGGGTTAGGCTTGGTTACACCAGTTAGCAGCAGTTTAGGATATAGTGGGCTTGCACTGATGGATAACCTGCTAATAATTCTGCCGTTTTTTACAGTTAAAATTATCTCATCCTTTTCCGGCTGGGATACCTTTTCCACCTTACCATTTATGAGCTCCCCTTTTATTTCTTCAATAATGCTATATATAAAAATTCCATCAAAGGCCATATATTCCACCCTTTCTAAAATGCTGAGAATATTTTCACCTAATAAGTATATCACATTATTGAAAAAAGTAATGCATAGTAGTAAACTATTTCTGAAGTATCTTATGGAGGAATTTTTATGAAATTTTCAAAGCTGCAAGGAACAGGAAATGATTTTATTATAATTGATGATAGAGCAAATAGATACCAGGGAAAAGAAGGGGAATTGGCCAAAAAACTTTGCGACAGGCATTTTTCCATTGGAGGAGACGGAATCCTTCTTGTAAGAGATAGTAAAGACGCTGATATACAAATGGTTATTATGAATGCGGACGGGTCCTATGCATCCATGTGCGGAAACGGCATTAGATGCTTTGCAAGATTCGTATATGATAAGGAAATCGTTAAAAGCACTATTATAAAAATTGAAACCGGAGATGGAATTAAAACTGCCGAATTAACTGTGGAAGGCAATAAGGTAACTGGCGTTAAAATAAACATGGGCTCACCGGATTTCAACCCGGCAGCCTTCTATTCCAATGAAAAAGATGAGATAATAAACAGAAAGCTTGCTGAAAATGATAGGGAATATTTAATAACCACTATGCAGATGGGTGTTCCACATACTGTTATATTTGGGTCTTTGGAGGGGTTTGATGTAACAGAGGGAAGAGATATAGAGAAAAATCCTTTATTTCCAAAGGGCACAAATGTAAATTTCTGTGAGGTTGTAGATAAAAATACACTCCGGGTAAAAACCTGGGAAAGAGGAGCGGGACCAACTTTAGCCTGCGGTACTGGAAGCTGTGCCTGTGTGGTGGCAGCAAAGAGGCTTGGCTTTACTGGACCTGATGTTGATGTGCTAGTTCCTGGCGGGAAACTTTTTATACAGCTTGTAAATGGCGATGTTTATATGACAGGACCTGCTGAAATCAGCTTTACCGGAGAATTTGATGATTGATGGAAATAAAGGGAGTAATAAAGTATCTATGTTTTTTAATTTTTTCAATAAGCATTATTACGGCTTGCAGCTATAGAATTAAGGAAATTCCAAGGGATATAGAAATGCCAAAGCTTGGGTTGATAACTGTTCTGGAAACTGCTGGGGATAAATGCAATGTGTACAGAGCTGAATCAGGAGGCTTGTATAAAATTGGCAGTGGTATGCCCAAAGCTGGGGATATGACATACAACAGCAGTACTGTTGTTCAACTGGCTGCAATTGCCAATGGACAGAATCTGGAGCATAATAATATAAAGATTTACATGAAAGAAAAGATGCTGGTATTGGATTCCTTTTATTCCGCTTCTGACCTGTGCCTGAATCCATCGGGCAGCAAACTGGCATACAGGAGCTATAAGGAGGATTCGCTGGAAAGCGCACAGGGACTAAAAATCTTTGATATTAATGCCAGAAAGCTTATTAATTTAAAAAGCAAGGTTCTGGTATCTGGGAATGTATACTGCTGGTTGGATGACAACAATATAATTTATTATGGAAGCACCGGTGAAAAGCAGGATTCAGGAAGAATATACCAGTATGACCTGCAGAACAATACTGAGAAGGTTTATCTTGATAATATTGACGGATACTGCACATATATGGTTCCTGCCGGTAAGGGACTGGTTTATATGAAGGAAAATGAAAATGGGTCGGAACTCTTATATTTCAATGATGGAGGCAATACTGTACTGTCCAGGGAAATTTCCAGAGTTTACAAGGCCAGGTATTTAAATAATTTTGATAAAATATTTTTTACCGGTATGGAAAACGGGGTGGAGGAACCTGAGCTATATTCCATAAGCCTTAAGGGAGGAAACCTATCACGAATAACTTATGACTTTCCAGGGACTATGGATACAGGTTCCAATATTTGCTTTGATAAACAGGGAAATATATATTTTACAGCTTTGCAGGGGGTTTATATGTATAATCTTCCTGATAATTCGGTTAATCTTATTTCTACCCATAATGGCAAATATAGTGTTTATCAGAATATACAAAATTAAATACGTTTTTAATTTATTAGAGGAAGTCTGCAGAGGCTTTCTTTTTATTTTATAGCCAAATAAAATATTCTTTTTTTATACGTTTAAAAATTGAACTTTAGACAATAATGGTATACGGAGGTGAGTGAAATCAAAACCATAGACCTTGATAATGCAGTGGTGGAAATGGAAGCAGCCTGTCTGATAAATGAGGAATTGTGCCAGGAAAATTGCTTAATACCCTTCAAGATTGATGGGAAAAAGCTTCATATTGCAGTGTGGCAGCATCCTGGTGAGCCTGTAATGGATGAAGTAAAGTTTTTAACAGGTAAGGAGGTGATATTGTATAAGGCATCCAGGGAGCAGATTATATCAGCTATGAATAGCTGTTTTTCAAGAAAAAATGCGGAATCAGCTCTGAAATGCCTTAAAAATGACGCTGAGAACAGAAATCTTCATAACCATAAAGAAAAAGATGACAGAGATTCACCGGTAATAAGGCTCACTACATCGATTATAGTAAAAGCAGTTTGCTGTAATGCCAGTGATATACATATTGAACCCTTCAGGGAAATGCTGAAGGTCAGGTACAGGATTGATGGTGTGCTTTGTGAATATATGAGTGTTCCTGTAGAAGTATATCCAATGATTTGTACCAGAATAAAAGTAATGGCAGGTTTGAACATAACAGAAAAAAGGATTCCTCAGGATGGCAAAATAAGCTTCAGGTATAACAATCATGAATATGATTTCAGAGTTTCCACACTGCCTGCGGTATATGGTGAAAAAATAGTAATAAGGATTTTGTATGGTGAGAGAAATAATATTAAGCTTAATGATTTGGGCTTTGATTTAAAAGGAGTGGAATTTATAAAAGGAATGCTGCAGTGCCCACATGGCATTATCCTGGTAACAGGGCCAACGGGCAGCGGCAAGTCAACCACATTGTATTCAATGATTACTTCCCTTAACAAAATGGAAAAGAATATAGTGACCATTGAAGACCCAGTAGAATTTTCACTGGAGGGAATAACCCAGGTAAATGTAAATACAAAAACCGGTATGACCTTTGCCAGAGGATTAAGGAGTGTGCTCCGTCAAGACCCCGATGTGATAATGATAGGTGAAATAAGGGATGAGGAAACTGCCCAGATAGCAGTTAGAGCTGCAATTACGGGGCATCTTGTAATTTCAACCCTGCACACCAATGATTCCTCCTCTGCAATTTTAAGACTGATGGATATGGGGGTACCGGCTTATTTAGTTTGTGATGCCCTGATAGGTACAATAGCACAAAGATTGGTAAGAAAAATATGCCCATGGTGCAGGGAGGAAGTAAAAGCTTCCGGAATTAGTGGAATTAACAGGACATTTAAGGGCAGGGGCTGTCCAAAATGCAGCGGTACAGGATATAAGGGAAGAACAGTTATTTATGAATATAATAAGATGGATTCAGCCAGAAAATTGTTTATTCAAGGAACAAACAATGTAGAGGATGTAAGAAGGTATAATGCTGAAGCTGGAATGAAAAGTCTTGAGGAAAACTGCAGGGAGCTTGTGATAAAGGGGATAACTACCCTGGAGGAGTACCAGAGGATCAGATTGTGCTTTTGAGGAGGGATTCCATATTATAAGCTATCTTGCTATAAATCATGAAGGCAAAAAGAGAAGAGGCAGTTTTCCAGGAGAAATACAGGAACTAACAGTTATGCTTATGAAAAGCGGCTATTATCTGATCAGGGTCAGAGAAGAAAAGTGGCTGTCTTTTTTCAGCAAATACAGCAAAAAAGAGCTTGCAGTACTTTGCAGCCATATTCATCTCATGCTTAGTTCCGGACTTACAGTACCAGAAGCAATACATATAACCGCAGCCATGGAAACCAGACCAAAGCTTAAAGCCAGGCTAAACGGCATATATGACGGAGTGCTGAAGGGAAGGGCCTTATACCAGTGTTTCAATGAACATCGGGATATATTTCCAGATATGCTGATTAAATTGGTTCGGTTGGGAGAGGAATCAGGCAATTTGGAAGCCGTCTTCCACAGCCTTTGTCAATATTATGAAAGGGATAGCAGGATCACAGGTAAAATTAAAAGCAGTATGGCATATCCACTGGTAGTGTTCACTACATCAATTGCAGTGGCTGCCATTTTAATGCTGAAAGTTATGCCCCAGTTTGCAGGTACATTAAAGAGCCTGGGAGGGGATTTGCCGGCTGTGACTTCAGCTATGCTGAACTTCAGCAATTTTTTAAGCCGGAGCCTTGTATATATAGCGGCTTTATCTATAGCTGCTTTTGCCGTAGCCTGCAGGTATTGCAGTTCTGAAAAAGGCAGATATAAAATACAAAGTCTGAAATTAAAGGTGCCTGTTTTAAAAGGAATATCGGAAAAAATACTGCTTACAAAGTTTTTAAGAAATCTTAGCACATTGTTAGATTCAGGCTTGGGAATGATTGCCGCTCTTGATATCTGCGCGGATGTTACAGAAAATATATTGTTTGGGGAGAAGATTAGCTTTTGTGCTCAATATATTCGAAAGGGTGAGAATATATGTGCTGCTTTCATAAATTCAGGTTTCAGCAGCTCTATGCTGATATCAATGATAAAAATTGGAGAAGAAACAGGACGGATGGAAGAAGTACTTAAAAAAACTGCAGATTATTTTGAAATGGAGCTGGAAGAAATGTTGAAAAAAGTGGTAACACTTATAGAACCAGCTATGGTTATAATCATGTCATTAATAATCGGAGCATTCATAATGGCAGTGATGGCTCCCATGGTAGGGGTTATGGATGCGATAAAATAAAGCAAATCGGAGGTATAGGAATGAAGATAAAAACAAAAACTAAAGGGTTTACCCTGGTGGAATTAATTGTGGTAATTGCTGTAATAATGGTGCTGGCAGGTCTGCTGATGCCTAAATTTGCGGCATATCAGGCAAAGGCAAAGGAAACCAAGGCTATTAATACTGCAAAACAGATTCAGACTGCAGCAATGACCAGCTATAGTGAGAAAAACGGCATCTTTGAAAAGGCTGCTGTAGAAAGTGCTGTGTCGCTGCTGACTCAGGCAGGTACAGTTACAGGCACTGTTGACGCAACAGGGAAACAACTTACTGTAGACTATAAAAGTGACAGTGATAGCTATAAAACAGTTATAAAGGATGATAGTACTTTCATTGTATCCAAAGGATCAGGTGTTGATGAAACACAAATATATCCAAAACAGTAAGGAAGGGTTTACTCTAATTGAGCTTATAGTGGTTATCTCATTGATAACCACTATATTTGGCTGTGGATTTACCGGAATTAGGACTTACAACAATACAAGAAACAATATGGATGTGCAGCTTTTTGGGAACAGCCTTATTGAGTTTATTGTGAATTCCAAGGAATATTGCAGAGACGGGAACATCAGCGGCTGTTTGTTTTTTAATACAGGCAGTAGCAGAGTAGTATTCAGCAGCAATACAAATTTAATAGGCAGTCTCAGCCTTCCGGAAGGGTTTGGAGGACTTTCCATAAATCTTCCCGATGGAAGGGTGGTTATTGATAATAAAGGCTTTACTCCTAATGCATGTACCATAAGTTTCAGGGACAGGAAGGGAGGTATTCATTACGCAACAATATGCGTAGGGAGCTCATATGCGGAATTTAAATACTAAAGGCTTCACTCTGGTGGAGGTTATGGTCAGCCTGAGCATTTTTACACTGCTTTCCTTCTTTTCTTTTTCAATGATGTTTTCGTCTTTAAGGCTTGCACAGAGCAATGAAAGGCAAAGTGAAAATCTTGCTGCTCTTGAAGCATTAAAATGTATAATGACTTATAATTTCAGCTATGAAGAAGTAATGGAGCTGAAAAATGACAACAGGATTTATCTGGACCTTCAAGACTTTCCTTATGAATATTTTAAGGATCAAAGGCTGAAGGAGGCTTTTTCATCACAAATGCCGGATTCCGGGGAATATATATCCTTGGATATAAAGGAAGGCAGTGTTCTGGTGGTGAATTTATCCATGCATTACAAATTTAACAATAGGGAGGAGATTTGCAAAACTGAATTTTATAAAGGATATTACAGCAGAAAGGCTTCATAAAAAGGGATTTACCTTGGTGGAGCTAATGATTTCTGCAGCTTTGGTGTCCCTTTTAATATGCTGGGAAATACCAGTTGGAGTAAGGTATTTAAGTGAATTTGATGAAAATATTATAGAAAACAGGGATTTCATCTACGTAAACCAAGCCTTTGATTTTATTGAAGGCAGTATTATGGATGCCCAATCCACAGCAGTAAGCAATAATATCATAGAGGTGGTACGCAGGGATGGAGCCGGCAGCGACTGGATTAGAAGGGATTCATCAGGAAACCTTATAATATCCTACTACAAATGTTATTACAGCACCATTAATAATATAATGAGAAATGCAGCTGCCTTTTCTGCTGTTAAAACCGGCAGAGCAGTTATAATTACTATTACCACCATGAATGGAAGGACATATAAAAAATGCATTTATATAAATATGGAAAAAGCAGAGAAGGCTTCATCCTGGTATATACAGTGCTAATTACAGCATTGTGTATTACAGCTGCACTGGGATGCTTCAGGCTGCAGTGTCTTAAAAGGACCAGTAACATAAAGCTTCAGCAGGATATCAGCAGGGTAGACCCTGTGCAAAGGGACAGGGAAATGCTGCTGACGGAAATGGATAATTACATATGCAGCAATATCGATATTCTTACAAATGATAATATAAAAAATTATTTTACAATAAACGGGGAGCATAAAAGCTTTTATGACCAATCCTATATAATGTACATAAAGGATAAGGATCGTTTCTATTTATGCCTGTTTAAAAACGGGAGCTTCAGCAGGGAGGAATTGTACAATTACACAGGCACTGGAGAGAATATATTTTATTCGCCCCTGAAGTATTCTTGGATACAAGGGAGGCTTTTGATTGAATAATTTACTAGATATTTTCCTGGATGATAATATTAATCCGGATATTTCAAGGGCAGCTTTGGAAAAAAGAAAGGTTAGGCTTATAGTTAAGGAACAGGAGGTTTATATTATGAATATGAATCTTCCAAGGGTAAACCAGGCACTTACAAGAAAGTTCATTTACCAGGAGCTTTGCGTAAGGTTCAAAAACACGGATAGCATAATGTTTGATTATATTGTAACCGGGAAGACTAAAAAAAGCGTTACAGCTGCAATATATTGCTTCAACTGGGATGGAGAAAAAATAATTAAACGGGTAATGGATTCAGGGGCAATATTAAGAGGGGTGCTGCCGCTGCAATTTTATGTTCTGGAAAAGTATATTAAATCAATAAAATCGGAGCTATATGGTTTTGCATTTATTCAGGGAGGAAGCTGTTATACTTTGGAAATAAACAAGGGTGTAGCTGCTGCAAACCGGGTTTTTAAAGCGCTGTCCCAGGATGTAACAGTTAAATTCAGCAAAAATGTAAGGCAGGTATTTCATATAAGTTTAAGTGAATCCTTTTTAAATCACTACTTTAGTGGTGAATACAAGTTTATAAATTTGGGGGAAATGGCATGAAACAGGTGAATTTTCAGCCTGAATGGTACCGGGAGCTTATGCTGAAAAAGTCTGAAAAGGTATTGAGGGATGCTATGCTGATATTACTTGCTGTTAATATGCTATTAGCATTTTTGTGGAGCAGAAATAGCAGTAATATGAAGGCAGTGGAAGATAAAAGACAGCAGATTTTAAGCAGTGCTGCCACACAAAAAAATAATATTCCGCAAAAGGATTTCAGCACCTTGAAGGTCATGAATTATTTTGTTTCGGACTTCAGAAGCTTTTATACTACAAATGTTGTTCTTGAGAGTAATAAAATCAGTTTCCAGACCCCGGTAAAGGAGGCAGCTGATTATTATAAAATGATAAAGCATATTGAAGATAAAAACAGGTATAAAATTATAAACATAGGAAAGTTGGAGCAGGTGGAAGCTGTTAATCTTAAGATATCATTAGAGGTGGTTGGTGATCAGAAGTAAAATTTATAAAACAGCAGTAATTGCCTTAAGCATAGCTGCATTTTTTTTAGCCTGGAGAAATTATAGAGAATATTTATATATAAGAGAAGCAGGAAATGCACTGGAGGTATTTTGTAAACAGGATGGAGGTGAAGCTGGTATCAGTACCAGTCAGCTAGTACAAAAGCTGACTGAATATGACGGGATGAGTATTATCAGTATAGACAGCAAAAATGAAATTCAATGGTCAGTTAAGGTTGAATATTCAGGGACCATGGAAAAAGCCATGAGTATTCTTAATGAGGTCAGCGTGCTCAAGGGTGTCATATCAGTTAAAAACATAAATCACACTACTGTCAACAATGCTAGTAAAATCTCTGCAGAAATCTATTATTTATCTAATATTATTTGCAAATGATCACAAGTTTTGATAAAATAACATTGGTTAATATGTAATAGGCGTATTTGGAGGGTTTTAAATGTACTTGGACAGAGTTTTAAAGCTGAGAGAAAAAATGAAGTCAAAAAAAATTGACGGCGTTTTTCTAATAGGAGACCATAATAGAAATTACTTAACCGGGTTCACAGGCAATGAAAGTTTTGCCCTGATAACCATGGATAAGGCATTTTTTATTACTGATTCCAGATTTACCGAGCAGGCTATGCAGCAGGTGAAAGGCTTTGATGTAATGGAATACAGTAAAAATAAGACTTTGGCAGAATTTGTCGGTGGTCTCATAAAAGAAAACAATATAGAAAGCTTAGGCTTTGAAGAAAATATTGTTACATTTAAGGATTACAACTATTACAAGGAATACTTCAAATGCAGCATGGAACCCATGGAAGGCATGGTGGAGGGCTTAAGAGTTATTAAGGACATCCACGAGCTTGAAATCATGGAAAAAGCTGCGGAAATTGCAGATAAAGCCTTTGAGCATATTATTAAATTTATAAAACCCGGCATGACAGAAGTGGAGATAGGCCTTGAAATGGAAATGTTCATGAAGAAAGCCGGGGCAAGTAGCTTGTCCTTCCCTTCAATAGTAGCTTCAGGCTGGAGATCAAGCCTTCCCCACGGAGAAGCCACAGATAAAGTAATTATGGAAGGTGAATTTCTTACTTTGGATTACGGCTGCATATATCATGGTTACTGCTCGGATATGACAAGAACCTTGGTTATTGGAAAGCCCGATGATAAAATGAAGGAAATTTATAATACAGTATTGGAAGCACAACTTACTGCAGCTAAGGCCTTTAGGCCGGGAGTACCTGCAGTGGAGGTAGATAAGGCTGCAAGGGATTATATAACAGCCAAGGGTTATGGCCAGTATTTCGGGCACAGCCTGGGACACGGCGTAGGTATGGAAATACATGAAGCTCCCACAGTGGGCTATAGAAATGCAAGTCTGCTGAAAGCAGGTATGGTAGTGACCAATGAACCGGGAATATATCTTCCGGGCTTTGGTGGAGTGAGAATTGAAGATATGCTGGTTGTAACAGAAAGTGGCAGCCGCAATTTATCAAAATCCACTAAAGAAATGATTTGTATATAAATAAGTATAATTACCTGAAAAGGGTTATAATATTAATGAATTTTAGATTTTGGAGGTACTTAAATGATATCAGCAGGAGAATTAAGAAAAGGAACCACCTTTGAACAAGATGGACAAGTTTTCGTAGTAGTAGATTTTCTACATGTTAAACCTGGTAAAGGAGCTGCTTTTGTTAGGACAAAGTTAAGAAATGTTAAAACCGGCGCAGTTACCGATACAACATTCAACCCAACTGCAAAGCTTCAGGAAGCAGTTATTGAAAGAAAAGAAATGCAGTATTTATATTCTGACGGAGAATTATACTACTTCATGGACCAGGAAACCTTTGAACAGGTGCCATTAAACAAGGAAAAAGTAGAGGATGCCATAAAATTCCTTAAGGAAAATATGTTTGCAGTAATAAAATTCCACAAAGGGGAAGCCTTCTCAGTAGAACCTCCTAATTTTGTTGAATTGATGATTACACATACAGAACCAGGCGCAAAGGGAAATACTGCTACAAACGTATTGAAGCCTGCAACAGTTGAAACTGGTGCAGTAGTAGGAGTTCCTCTTTTCGTAAATGAAGGCGAAATGATCAGAATTGACACAAGAACCGGCGAATACATGGAAAGAGTTTAGGACATACTAAAATATATTATGTTAAGGATGTGATTATATGAATTCCATAACTTCGAAGGTAGCTTTTTAAGCGGCTACGTGGAAGGCCTGGAGCTTGATAAAACCACTAAGGAAGGCAAAGCTGTAAATCAGATAGTCGAGGTATTGAAGCAAATGGCGGAAGAAATCGAAATGATTTCAGAGAACCAGCTTGAGCTGGAGGAATATTTGAACGACATCGACGAGGATCTGGCTTATGTAGAGGATGATCTTTATGACATCGAGGATGATTATGAAGATGATGATTTTGTTGAACTTAAGTGCGGCAACTGTGGAGAAACAGTATATGTTGATCCGGGTATAGTTGAGGATAATGAAAAAATCACATGCCCAAACTGCAGCCAGGTAATTGCTTTTGACAAAGAAGAATACGAAGACTAATCTCAGCCCTTTTTCCAAAATGGAAAAAGGGCTTTTATTTTTATCTGTCCTATAGGACAGATATTTTTTTTGTAGGAATAATTTTATTCCTTATTAAATAAAACTTATATAAAGAAGGGAGATGAATTAAATAGGAACCAATGAAATCTTTAGCATTCTGCCTGGCTGGATTGGAACAGTACTGAAGGGCCAGAGTAATTTGGATATGCTCCAGGAAATTAGATTAAGAGCAGACAAGCCTTTGATCCTGCAAATAGGAAATGACGAAGTGGTTACAAACTGTATAACAAAACCTGAGGATATAAAAACCATAATTCAAAGAATAAGCAGCTATTCTATTTATGCAGTGGAGGAAGAACTGAAAAATGGATATATAACCATAAAGGGAGGGCATAGGATAGGGATTTGCGGCAGGTGTGTTGTGGAACATAATGAGGTGAAAACCATAAAAAATCCAGGCTCTCTTAACTTCAGAATCTGCAGGGAACTGCCTGGTTGCTCGGCTGCAATAATGGATTACATAATTCACCAGGGAGAGATATTGAACACCATAATAATCTCTCCGCCTAAATGCGGGAAAACTACAATAATCAGGGATGTTGCCAAAAATATTTCTAACGGCACCAAAGCATTAAAAGGAAAAAAAGTATGTGTTGTTGATGAAAGGAGCGAAATAGGGGCCTGCTACCAGGGTATTCCACAGCTTGACACAGGAATCAGGACGGATGTGCTGGATGGATGCCCCAAGAGTCAGGGAATAATGATGGCAGTAAGGAGCATGGCACCGGAGGTCATTGTTTGTGATGAAATTGGTACAGGCAAAGACATGGAGAGTATAATCAGCGCCATGAACTCCGGTGTAAGTCTTATTACAACCATCCACGGTTATGGTGTGGATGATTTGTACAGCAGGCCTGTTTTTAAGGAAGTCCTTGAAAATAATGTATTCAAAAGGGCTGTGGTGCTGAGCGGAAGGCATGGGGCAGGCACTGTGGAATACGTATTTGATTTTATCAAAAACAAAAACGTTTGGGAGAAGGATAATTAAAGAATATTGAGGGAGGAAATATGATTAAGACAGCAGCTTGCATTATGGTGATATTTGCAGCCACTTTCACAGGTTATCTGTGGGGCGAGGGCTTAAAAAAGAGGACTGAACAGCTGAGGGAGCTTCAAAGATGTATTTATCAGCTGCAAAATGAGGTGGTATTTACATATACACCTCTTCCTGAGGCATTTTATAATGTATCCTGCAAAGCAGACAATGGGGTAGGAAGAATATTCAATGAGGTTTCGCAGCTGCTGTACGCAAATGAAACTGACAGCGTATTTGAAGCCTTTAATGCAGTACTCGGTAAAAAGGATGATCTGTACTTTAACAATGAAGACCGCAGGCTTATATTAAGCTTTTCCAAAAACCTGGGTGAAACAGATTTGGAAGGTGAAAAGAAAATTTTTGCCCTAACCCTGGATAATCTGAAACAGCATGTGGCATCTGCCGAGGATAAAATGGAGAAGGATATTAAGATGTACAGAGCCTTGGGCTTCACATCGGGAACCATGATAGCAATAATGTTAATTTAAGGAGGAAGCTATGTTAGATATCAGCTTAATATTTAAAATTGCTGCTGTAGGTATTTTGATTCTTATATTGGACAAGGTGCTTGAATCCAGCGGGAAAAAGGATTTTGCAGTGGTAGCCAACCTGGCTGGAATAGTAATAGTTCTGCTTATGGTCATTACCTTGATAAACAAGCTGTTTAACACTGTAAGAACTATGTTCCAGCTTTAGGAGACAATTATGGAAATCATTAAAGTGGTGGCCTTTGCCTTTGCAGTCCTTTTTATCCTGCTGCTTTTCAGGGGAAAAAGAGATGATATTGCAGTACAGATCAGCATAGGCGCCGGGATAATAATATTTCTTTTCATGGCAGGAAAGATAATTGCCGTGCTCCAATTCCTGCAGCAGCTTGCAAATAAGGCAAACATCGATTTTATTTATTTAACCACTGTTTTTAAAATACTGGGGATAGCATATCTTGCCTCCTTCTGCAGTGAAATATGCCGGGATGCGGGAGAAGGAAGCCTGGGGGCTAAGGTGGATTTTGCAGGCAAAATTTTTATACTGGTATTGGCTATTCCTATTTTAATGGCTGTACTACAGTCAATATTGAAAATTATGTAGGTGTTTATTATGAAAAAGATAATACTGGTACTGATATTTATGCTGTGCTTTTGCAGCAGTGTAAAGGCAGAGGCTGTGGTAATGCAAAACAGCGGGGAAAGCGCACAGATAGAGCAGCTATATAATTATATATCGAATATGAAATCTAAATATGAGCTGCTGAATGATGTGGACGCAAAGACCTATGTTCAGGACTACATGAAATCAGGTGATGGCAAAATATCAGGGAAAAAGGTTATAAATGCTGTTGCTTCATATATGCTAAGGGAGCTGCAGGCCTCCTTTAAAATACTGGCAAGCCTGGTGCTTATAGCCATTATTTGTTCACTGCTTACAAACCTGCAAAAAGCCTTCAGCAGCGAGGGCCTTTCAAACATTGCATATTTTACCTGCTATTCCATACTTATAATTATTTTATCAAAATGCTTCTACATGGGGGTTGATGCGGCCCGCAGCAGCATAAGCGATATGACAAATTTTATGAACGCCCTGATGCCAGTGCTGATAATGCTTTTAGCAGGGGTAGGGGGAATAGTTCAGGCTGCAGTGATGGATCCCATAGTTCTTGGCACAATTACTATAAGTGCAAATCTTTTTATGGACATTATCATTCCTCTGATATGTTTCTCCTTTGTTCTTCAGTTTGTAAACAACATATCAGAGGAATATAAGATAGATAAGCTTACAAAGCTTTTAAACCAGGTGGTTTTATGGGGACAAGGTCTAGTGATTACTTTGTTCATAGGGGTTATGACTGTAAGAGGAATTACCTCAAAAACCATTGACCAGGTTGCAGAAAGAACTGCAAAATTTGCGGTGGACAGCTTTGTTCCGGTGGTGGGAAAAAGTCTTTCAGATGCCATATCCACCATGGCAGGCTATTCACTGCTTATGAAGAACTCTCTGAGCAGCCTTGGCTTGATTATAGTGGTGGTTATTATGCTTTTTCCAATAATCAAACTGCTGGTTATGGCTCTTATGTTTAAACTTACCGCAGCTTTAATTGAGCCTATAAGCGACAGCAGACTGGTTAACTGCATAAGCTCTGCAGGAAGCTCCATGATACTCATAAGTTCCTGCCTTATATGCGTATCAGTAATGTTTTTTATTATGATAGCCATTGTTGCGGCTGCAGGTAAAATGGCACTGGGAGGATGATATAATGCTGGACGCGCTTAAAAACTGGATTTTGACAATATGTACAGCAGTTTTTTTTATAACTGCTGTGGAAATGATACTGCCGGATAACAGTATGAAAAAATATGCCAAGTTTGTGCTGGGCCTTATTTTGATAACAGTTTTTCTAAACCCCATAATAGGGCTGTTTAACAGCAATTTTAACATTGCAGCATATGCAGAAAAATTTTCCGGCAATATTGAAAAAGAGGGTTATAAGAATGTGCTTACGGATTACAAGAACAGGAATATAGAGGAAACCTTAAATGTATTTCAGGAGAATCTTAAACTGGAGTGTGAAAAGGAGTTAAAGTCCAAGTACCCTAAGGACAGTTTTCAGATTAAGGTGGAGGCTTTGTACGATGAAAAAAAGCAAAGCTATGAGATAAAAAATATCAGCATTGGCATTTCAGAAGGTACTACCCCAAAAATCAAAAAAGTTCAGCCCATAGGGGATACAAAATCTGTAAGCAGTGTGAGCCCTGAAGAAAACAGGAAATTTGCCGAAGTTAAAAATTATATTGGCAGCCAGCTTAACTTGTCCACAAATAATATTAAGGTATATGAGCTTTAAATTAATATATTGGAGGAAAATCTATGAATTTTAAAGAATGGTTTAACAGGCTTACCAATGATAAAAACAGTAAAAAAACCTTGAGTAATCTGCTGATATTGTTTTTAACGGGAATTTTGATACTTATAACCATAAACTTTTTTACCGGCAGCAATAATCAAAGCAGTTCGGATAAAAATCAAAACCTGAGCCCCGATTTAAAAAGTGTAAGCCTTAATGATTATGAAAGCCAGGTCCAGGAAAAGCTGAAGGAAACTCTGGAGCAGGTGGAAGGAGTGGGTAATGTTCAGGTTATGGTTACCTTTGAATGTGGAGCTGAGCAGGTTCCCGCCTTAAATATAACAGATTCCACCAATACTACAGAAGAAAGGGACACAGAGGGAGGAACCAGAAGCAATACCCAGAATAATAACGGTACTACAGTAGTAACCACCAGCGATGGCTCAAAATCGGAGCCTCTTATTGTAAAAACCTATAAGCCTAAGGTTACCGGAGTTTGTGTCGTTGCCGAGGGTGCGGATAATAAGCTTACGGAGCTTAGAATATCGAAGGCTGTTATGAACCTTTTCAACATCAGTGAGGATAAAGTTAATGTATATCCAATGAAAAAATAGCATATAATTTTTTAGAGAATAAGATAGGGGGGATTTTTTTATGAATAAAAAACAGGGAGTTATTATTGTTACTTTGCTGGCTTTGATAGTATGTGCAGGAGTTCTTGCCACCAGGCTGAGAAGTCCGCTTTATGTAAATGGAAGTACAAAAAGCAGCACGGCATCATCTGTTACCAATAACAGCCAGGACTCATCCTCGGATTATTTTGCTGAAACAAAGCTCACCAGGGATCAGAAGGATTCAGAAACTCTTCAGACACTTAAGGCTCTGGTGGATGACAAGAACGTTTCTGAGGAAAACAGAAACAGTGCTGCCAAACAGTATACCCAGCTTGCCATGAACAACAGCTATGAATCAAAAATAGAGACAACTCTTAAAAGCAAGGGTTATGAGGATGTAATCTGCTCTGTGGAAAATTCAGGAGTAAGAATAATAATCAAAGGAAAGGATAAACTAACAGATAAGGAAACAAGAGAAATAAAAGATGTGGTTCTGAACATATCCAAGCTGACAAATGTAGAGATAGAAGTTAAGCAATAACATTTGTAATAATTAAATCTATTTGCTATAATATATTTTAAGATAGCTCAGCTTAATAGATAAGGGGGTACTATTATGGAAGAAAACATGAAGCAGGAAATAGATATGGGTGTCGTTAAAATATCCGATGAGGTTGTTGGTGTTATAGCAGGCATAGCTGCTACTGAAATCAAAGGAATTATCGGCATGAGTGCAAATCTTGTAGGTGGAATTACTCAGATATTAAGCGGAAGGAAAAATTTATCTAAAGGCGTTAAGGTAAGTGTAGGGGAAAACAGTGCTGCTATTGACTTATATGTAGTAGTTGAATATGGTGTAAAGATCCCTGAGGTAGCGCTGCAGGTTCAGGAAAACGTAAGAAAGGCAGTGGAATCCATGACAGGCTTAAATGTATCTGCTGTTAACATTCATGTACAGAATGTAATGATTCCAAAGCTTGAAGGCGAAAAGGAAGAAGTAGTAGAAGAATAAGTATTGCACCCTCTGGAATCAGAGGGTGTTTCTATGTAATCAAAATATATATATTAGGAGGAAAAAATGAACAGGAGAAAATCAAGGGAGCTGGCGATGAAGCTTCTTTACCAGATGAGCATAAACAAGGAAGAATATGAGGATGTAATAAACAATCTTAAGGAAAGTATAGAGTGCGACCTGAAAAGTGAAGAGGATTTAGACCTTAAGGAAATTGACATGGAATACATAAAAAGGATTATAATGGGCGTCCAGGAAAACATGGATACTATAGACAGTGAAATTGAAAAGTATCTGGTGAAATGGAAGCTCAGCAGACTATCTAAAATCGACCTTACAATCATGAGAATATGTGCTTATGAAATTATGTTCGAAATAGACATACCAAACAAGGTTTCTATCAATGAGGGACTTGAGCTTGCAAAAAAATATTCAGAGGAGAGCTCCGTAGCATTTATTAACGGCGTTATCGACAATATTATAAAAAATAAGTAAATGGAGCAGGATTATGTATATTAAAACGCTATCTGTTTCTGGTCTTAACAGTTATATAAAAAAAATAATGGACAATGATTTTATACTGAACAATTCCAATGTCAGAGGCGAAATTTCAAACTTGAAGCTCCATAGCAGCGGACACATGTATTTCTCACTAAAGGATGCATATAGCAAAATTAACTGTGTGATGTTCAAGGGAAGTGTATCCAAATTAAAGATCATGCCTGAGGATGGCATGACTGTAATTATTAAGGGCAGGGTTTCAATATATGAAAAAGAGGGTTCCTGCCAGCTTTACTGTGAAAGTATGGAGCTGGAGGGACTTGGAGAGCTTTATATCGCTTTTGAAAGGCTGAAGGAAAAGCTGGAGGCAGAGGGCTTGTTCAGTGAAATGCATAAGAGGGAGCTGCCAAGGTATGTAAGAAAGATTGGTGTTGTGACTTCTCCCACCGGGGCTGCCATTAGGGATATAATAAATGTGGCGTCCAGGAGAAACAAGGGAGCAGATATACTACTGTACCCGGCAAAGGTTCAGGGCGTGGATTCCAGCAAGGAGCTTATCAAGGGTATAGAATATCTTAACGGCACTGATGCGGATGTGATCATCCTGGCCAGGGGAGGCGGTTCCATCGAAGAGCTTTGGTCCTTCAACGATGAAGAGCTTGCATATGCGGTGTTTGCTTCAAAAAAACCCGTAATCACCGGAGTAGGGCATGAAACAGACTTCACCATTGTGGATTTTGTCAGTGATAAGAGGGCATCTACACCTTCCCAGGCAGCGGAAATTGCGGTTTTTGACCTGAAGGAAGCAAGTGACAGGATATCCTATATGCGAAGGGATCTTAATAAGCAGATAAATACAATAGTAACTCAGGATAAAAATAAGCTGGATATTTTAAGAAAAAAAATTGAATATTTTAATCCTGAGCTTAGAATAGTGAATGAATATGCAAGGATTATGGAACTGAGAAGTAATATGGATAGGCATATTAAGCTTAAAATATCAAAGGAAAAGGACAGACTTTCGGCTTTGAATTCACTTCTTATTGCAAACAATCCTTTAAGGGTGCTTGGCAAGGGATATTCCATTATAATGGATGACAAGGAAAATATAATCAGCTCCGTATCAGAGCTGGAGAAAAATGAAACAGTAAACATTACCTTAAGTGACGGAAGAGTTAGAGCCAATATAAAGACTTTGAAATAAAGGAGGCCCGCATATGGCAAAGAAGGGAGAATCCTACGAAGAGCAGTTTGAAAAACTGGAGAAGATAGTGGAAAGAATGGATACAGGACAGCTTTCCCTTATGGATTCCATGAAGGATTATGAGGAAGGCATAAAGCTTTGCAATAAGCTGTATCAAACTTTAAATGAAGCAGAAGGAAAAATAAAAATCATTTCAGGTAACGAAGAGGTTGATTTTGATATGAAGCCTGAGCAGTAGAAAGGGGTGTCAATATGGAAAACAGCGAAATTTTGGTTCAGAGCCTGAGAAAGGAAATTAACCAATGGCTGGAGGGCTATTTTAATGGTAAAGGCTCTTATGAAAAAATAATATATGAAGCAATGGCATACAGTGTTAATGCCTCAGGAAAAAGGATCAGGCCGCTGCTGTTTCTCCTTGGCTATAGCCTGTTCAGGGATGATTACAAAAAGGTGCTGCCCTTAGCCTGTGCCATAGAAATGATTCACACCTATTCACTGATACATGACGACCTTCCTGCTATGGATAACGATGACCTGAGAAGAGGGAAGCCTACAAATCATAAGGTGTTTGGAGAAGCAATGGCAATACTGGCTGGGGATGGACTTTTAAACGAAGCCATGAATATTATGTTCAATTATTGCCTGGAAAATAATTCCTGCAACTCCGTATCTGCCTGCAAAAACATAAGTGAAAGCGCAGGGGTAAATGGTATGATAGGAGGACAGGTAATTGATATGTTAAGCGAAAATAAAAAAGTATCATTGGATCAGCTTTATGCAATGCACAGAAAAAAAACCGGAGCACTTATAAAAGCTTCAATAGTATCCGGGGCAATTGCAGCAGAAGCAGACGAGGCTTCACAAAGGTCGCTAGAAGTCTATGGCGAAAAGCTTGGACTGGCATTCCAGATCAAGGATGATATTCTTGATGTAACCGGTGATACTGAAATCATGGGGAAAATGGCCAAAAGTGATATTGAAAACAATAAAACCACCTTTATAACCGAATACGGACTGGAAAAATGTGAGGAGTTATGCAGCAGCTTGACCCGGGAATGCATTGATATTTTATGCAGTATTCAGAGGAACACCTCCCGGCTTGAATACATCACCAGGTACCTTTTAAACAGAAACCGCTGAATCTAGGGCGGTTTTATTTTTATTTTGATTTTTTTGTATATAAATGCTACTATAATAATATATTTATGCAATACTATTAATAAATGTATAAAAGAAGGAAGAAACATATGTATAAATCTCTTGAGGATTATAAAGATGTAAATGATATGAAGCATCTAACCATAAATGAAAAAGAACATCTGGCAAAGGACATAAGAAAATTTTTAATTGAAAAGGTTTCAAAAACCGGAGGCCACCTGGCTTCAAATCTGGGCGTGGTTGAGCTTACCATAGCCTTGTTCAGCGTCCTTGATTTAAATAAGGATAAACTTATATGGGATGTAGGGCACCAATCCTATGTTCATAAAATACTTACAGGAAGAAAAGATAAATTTGATGCTCTGAGGCAGTTTCAGGGATTAAGCGGTTTCCCCAAACAATCTGAGAGCATGTATGATTTTTTTGATACAGGACACAGCAGTACATCAATTTCTGCGGCGCTGGGAATGGCAACTGCCAGGGATCTCAAGGGTGAAAAGCATGAAGTGGTGGCAGTAATAGGGGATGGAGCCTTAACCGGTGGTATGGCTTTTGAAGCCTTGAACGACCTTGGCTACAGAAAGACAAAGGTTATAATCATTTTAAATGATAATCAGATGTCAATCGCCCAGAACGTAGGGGGCATATCAAGATACCTGAGAAAGCTCAGAAGCGACCCTAAATATGCAAGATTAAAGGAAGAGGTGGAAGCCAGTCTTAAAAAAATACCTAATATAGGACCTGGGGTGGCTAGAACTCTTGAAAGATTAAAGAACGGTATTAAGCAGATGGTGGTGCCCGGAATGTTGTTCGAAGACATGGGCATTAAGTATATTGGGCCTGTAGATGGACACAACATAAAGGAGCTTAATCAGATGCTTTATTCCGCTAAAAGCATGAAGGGCCCGGTTTTGGTCCACGTGATAACCAAAAAGGGAAAGGGCTACGAATATGCGGAAAAAAGTCCTGACAAGTTCCATGGAATAGGTCCCTTTGACTGTGAAAGCGGAGAAATTGAGGGCAGCTGCAGTATTACCTATTCAAAAGCCTTTGGTGATGCCATGATAAATTGTGCTGAAAATAACAAGAATTTGGTGGCTATAACGGCTGCCATGCGTGACGGCACCGGCTTAAAGGAGTATTCCGAAAAATTTCCATCCAGGTTTTTTGATGTGGGTATTGCCGAGCAGCATGGCGTGACAATAGCGGCAGGTATGGCCAAATCAGGATTAAGGCCTGTGCTTGCTGTATATTCCACATTTCTTCAAAGAGCATACGATCAGATACTTCATGATGTATGCCTCCAGAAGCTGCCGGTGATATTTGCCATAGACAGAGCAGGTCTGGTTGGAGAAGATGGTGAAACCCATCAGGGCATATTTGATATCTCCTATCTTACCCATATACCCAATATTGTAATGGCAGCACCCAAATGCACCGGCGAAATGGAGCCTTTACTCAGCTGGGCATTGAAGCAGGATTCACCTGTAGCCATCAGATATCCAAGAGGCGGGGATAAAACAGATATGGATATGAAGCCCATAGAGGATTTTCAGCTTGGTAAATGGGAAGTGCTTAAGGAAAAAGGTGATATTGCACTTATAGCAACGGGAAGAATGGTTCAGACGGCTCTTCAGGTTCACCGCAAACTGGCAGCCAAAGGTATAGAGGCAAGAGTTATTAACGGCTGCTTCATTAAACCGTTGGATAGATCATTGATAAAGGAACTGGCTGAGCAAAATCTGGCTATAGTCACTCTGGAGGACAACATGATAAAGGGAGGCTTTGGCATATCCGTGCTGGAGGAAGCCAGAGTATACAATAACAACATAAAAATTCTTAACCTTGGTTTTAGGGATGAATTTATTCCCCATGGCAAGACAGAGCTTTTATTCAGGAGCTGCAACCTGGATGCAGAGGGTATATACAACAATATATTGGATTTTGTCCATAAAAAGGAGTAGGGTATGTCAGATTCTAAGGAAAGACTGGATGTTCTTCTGGTTAAAAAGGGTATTTTTCAATCCAGGGAACGAGCTCGCGCATGCATTATGGCGGGAGATATATTTGTGGACGGACAAAGAGTTGACAAATGTGGTGAAAAAGTAAAGGAAAGCTCAGAAATTGTTTTTAAGGGTGAGGAGCTGCCTTATGTAAGCAGGGGCGGTCTTAAGCTTGAAAAAGCAATAAAAAGCTTCAATATAAACTTAAAGGATAAGGTATGCATAGACATTGGGGCATCTACTGGTGGATTCACTGATTGTATGCTCCAAAACGGAGCAAAAAAAGTTTTTTCCATAGATGTGGGATACGGGCAGTTTGCCTGGAAGCTCCGGACAGATCCCAGGGTAGTATGTATGGAAAGAACCAATATAAGATATGTGACTCTGGAACAGCTGGGCGAAGCTGCAGATTTTGCCAGCATTGATGTATCCTTCATTTCACTTACCAAGGTAATTCCTGTGGCTTTGACACTTCTCGCTGACAAGGGAGAAATCATGGCTCTCATCAAACCTCAGTTTGAAGCAGGAAGAGATAAGGTAGGGAAAAAAGGTGTTGTCAGGGAAAAGTCAACCCACCTGGAGGTGATTAAAAAAATTTATGATTTTGTCACCGGCCTGGGCTGTAGTGTTATAAACACAGATTTTTCACCTATTAAGGGACCAGAAGGAAATATTGAATATTTAATTTATCTTACTAAGGCTAAAATTGATAAGGTAATGTCTTTTGAAGAAATTGAACAAATGGTGGATAATTCACACCAGTATCTCAATGGGGAGGCACTATGAACAATATAGGCTTAAATGTAAACACTTCCAAAGATCCGGATGGCAAAAAATTAGATTCGGTAATAAAAAATATTCTAAGTGTAAATAAAAATGCGGACATAAAGATTTATGAGAACTCTGAAGGTTTGGACAATGAGAGCAGCGCCAGTCTTGACGTGCTTATCGTCTTGGGCGGAGATGGAACGCTGCTTAGTGCAGCAAGAAAACTTGCAAGGTTTAAGGTGCCTGTTCTTGGAATAAATATTGGACATTTGGGTTTTTTAACGGAATGCGAATGTGAAAATTCCCTGGCTGCAATAAAAAGCCTTTTTAATGGGGAATACAGAGTTGAGGAACGGACCATGCTCAATTGCAGTTATGAGGAAAATGGAATTATCAAAAAATTTAACGCATTGAATGAAGTGGTGCTTTCTAAAGGCACACTGGTTAAAATTATTAAATATGATGTATATATAGATAACGATTTTTATGTTACCTTTGTATCAGACGGGGTAATAGTATCTACTGCCACCGGGTCCACAGCCTATAACCTGTCCTGCGGCGGGCCGCTGATTTATCCGGTGCTTGATCTGGTATCCCTGTCACCCATATGTCCTCACTCTATGAATATGAGGACTATGGTATTGGACAGCAGGGTAAAAATAGATATAGATTTAAGAAAAAATGATGAAAACGTTTTTCTCACCTTGGATGGACAGGAATGGATGGAACTGAATAAGGTAAAAAAGGTATCCATTCAGGGAGCAGAGGACAAATGCAGATTGATAAGGCTGGATGGCAATAATTATTTTGAAGTTCTTAGAAAGAAAATAACATATAGGACAAAGGAAGGCGAAGGAGAAGAAAATGAAAGTTACAAGACATGCTAAAATTTTAGAAATTATAAACAACCATGATATTGAAACTCAGGAGGAACTGGCAGAGGAATTGAAAAAGAATGGCATGAATGTCACTCAGGCTACAGTTTCCAGAGATATCAAGGAGCTTAAGCTCATCAAAGTACTGGCAGACAGCGGCAAATACAAATATGCTACAATAATGCATACTGAAAGCCTGCTTTCCAATAAGCTGGTAAGCATATTTTCTCAGACAGTTATACAGGTGGAGTGCATAGACAATTTTATAATTTTGAGAACGATATCCGGTTCCGCTTCTGCAGCGGCAGAAGCTATTGATTCATTAAACCTTGACGGTATTGCTGGCACCATAGCTGGTGACAATACAATATTTGTGCTTGCAAGAAATGCAGAGAAGGCTCAGATTATAACACAAAAAATGAAAAAAATGATAAGTGAATAAATGCTGCTTCAATTAAATATAAAAAATTTTGCCTTAATTGAAAGCCTTAGCATTTCCTTCAATAAAGGCTTTAATGTATTTTCCGGTGAAACCGGAGCAGGAAAGTCTATATTGATTGATGCAATTAATTATGTGCTTGGAAGCAAGTTTAATAAGGATCTGATCAGAACCGGAGAAAACAAAACCTTTGTAGAAGCTGTTTTTACCATTGAAAACCAAAAGACCACAGATGTTTTAAGTGAACTTGGCATAGAATACGAGGACATGATAATAATAGAAAGAGAAACTTTTCAGTCTGGAAAAAGCATAATAAAAGTAAATGGAAGGTCAATGCTTGTTTCAAATTTAAAAAAAATAACATCCACGCTGCTTGATATCCATGGTCAGCATGAAAATCAAAATATGCTGGATCCATCAAATCATATACATTATTTAGATTATTTCGGGCAAGATAGTATTAAGGATGCAGCAGAGAAATATAAAATCGTATATGACAAACTAAACCTTATAAGGAACAAAATCACCCAGCTTTCTGGAGCTCAGGGTAATAACGAAAAGCTTGTGGATTTTATTAAATATCAAATTGATGAAATTCAAAAGGCAAAGCTGTCTATTGGAGAGGAAGAAGACCTTCAAAACCAGATATCCGTCCTTTCAAATGCTGAAAAAATAAGCGGAATTTTAAATAATTCCTACGGGGTGCTCTATGAGGGCGATGAAAATATGTCCTCAGTGTTTGACAACATAGGAATAATTATCAGGGACATCAAAACTATTGAGGGAAACCATCAGCAGCTAAAAAAAATATCCGGGGAACTGCAGGATATTTACTACAATCTTGAAGGCGCCATAGAAGAAATCCGTGGATTTAAGGAAGATATCTATTATGATGAAAATGAACTTGAACAAATGAACAGCAGGCTTTTTCAGATCAGCGGACTGAAGAAAAAATACGGCAAGGGCATTAAGGAAATACTTGAATATCAAGATAAACTGGCAGTACAATACGAGGAACTTGTAAACAGATCTGAAATAATTGAAAAACTTAAAAAAGATGAGTCCACCATCCTTGCAGAACTGAAAAAGCATGGAGAGGTAATTCATAAATTAAGGTGTGATTTTGCATTGCATCTGGAACAGCGAGTAAAAAAGGAGCTTTGTTATATTGGATTGGAAAAAAGCACCTTTAAAATTCATATTGAAGGCATGGACAAATTTACTTCCAGCGGCTTTGACAAAGTGCAGTTTATGATATCCACAAATCCTGGTGAGCCTGAAAAACCCTTAGAAAAAATAGTGTCAGGCGGTGAACTGTCCAGGATAATGCTTGCATTAAAAACTGTTTTTGTAGATAAGGACAATATTCCTTCTGTAATATTTGATGAGATAGATACTGGCATCAGCGGCAGAATAGCTCAAAGTGTATCAGAAAAGATGTATCTTGTATCAATAGACCACCAGGTATTCTGTGTGACACATCTGCCTCAGATAGCTGCCATGTCTGACAACCATTATTGTGTAACAAAGGAAAGCAGAGATGGAAAAACCTACACCATGGTGAACCAATTAGACAAAGAAGGTAAGGAAACGGAGCTTGCAAAAATGATAGGCGGATCTGAGGTTACTAATATCACATTGGAGAATTCCAGGGAAATGATACAACTGGCAGATATGAAAAAAAATGAATTAAAAGAGAATTTATAATGAAAAGCTGCATGGTGCAGCTTTTTTCGTTAACAAAATATAAATTTTAAGTATAAATAATGTTCTCTCATATAAGTATTTACTTTAGATGAAACTATATTACAGCATAATTAAATGTTGAAAAGGGCAACTTAAATTAAACCAATCCAATATGACAGGAGGCAAAAGCATGAGAAAACAAAAAAATAAAAAATTATGCTGGATCTTAGTCCCTATCATGTTTATGAGCTTGATTGCCCACAAGGTTCAAAATGCTTCTGCGGATATATTTGCTGACGGAGGTAAAAAAGTTAGCTTCAGCAATGTTTTGCTAAAAGATTCTGTAAAAAATCAAAGCAGGGAACTAGAGGCTTCCACCCAGCCGGTTAACAGGGAGGTGTTGTTATATCCCGGCGGACAGCCAATTGGAGTAAGGTTGAACACAAAAGGTGTATTGGTAGTGGCACTTTCTGATTTGGATAATGACGGCAGTAAAATTGTAAGTCCAGGCGCATTGGCGGGTATTGAGATTGGCGACAGCATATTAAGCATCAATGGCGAGCATATTACCAGCTCAGAGCAGGTGGCAACAATAATAAACAGCTGCGAAGGCAAAAGTGTAAGAGTTGAAATTCAAAGAAAAAGTGAAACATTTATTAAAGAAATTAAACCCGTAAAAGTCACCACAGACAAATCCTATAAGCTTGGTTTATGGGTGAGGGATTCTACAGCAGGTGTAGGAACATTAACCTTTTATGATGAGAATTCAGGTATATTTGCAGCTTTAGGACATCCAATAACGGATATGGACACAGGAACAATTTTAAGTATTAACACCGGTGAAATTTTACCATCAACCATTAACTCGGTGGTAAAAGGAACCCGTGGAAATCCTGGTGAGCTTAAGGGGATTTTTGTTAGCGACAATGCAGTGCTCGGAAGCATAAATAAAAATACCTCCTGCGGAATTATAGGCAGGACA
The DNA here is from genome assembly GCA_937927335.1 of uncultured Clostridium sp. Lineage (GTDB taxonomy): Bacteria > Bacillota > Clostridia > Clostridiales > Clostridiaceae > UBA699. Next base: position 5,002 of record CALBDU010000024.1, on the reverse strand, counting down.
GATCACAGGCTTATCAACAAATTTAATAAACCAATGCCTGCAGCACTAAGATCAGAAGTGAAGGAAGGTCCCGCACAGATTTTGACTACTATATTTGGGGATCAGCCGGAGCTTTATGATATACAAATACAAAAGTTGTTAAACCAGGATGCTCCTGACTCAAAAAGTATGGTTATCTGCATCACTGACCAAAAACTTCTAAGCAAAACAGGTGGAATAGTACAGGGCATGAGCGGCAGTCCTATAATACAAAACGGAAAAATAGTAGGCGCTGTAACCCATGTGTTGATTAACAGACCTGAAGTAGGATATGGGATTTATATAGAATGGATGTTAAAGGAAGCCCAAATTTTTTAGTGAAAAAAGCATTATTTCAAATAATTTACTATTTTTTTTAAAAAAAGAAGGAATTAATTTACTTTTGTCGAATTAGTAAATTGTTAAGATATGGCAATTCACTAAAAAGGGGAGTTAATTATGGAGAATGAAAAAATTAATGTAATTATTGCGGACGATAATAAGGAATTCTGCAATATTTTGAGCGATTATCTATTAAATCAAAGTGATATCATGATAACAGGTATTGCAAAAGACGGATTGGAAGCATTAAAGTTAATAAAGGAAAAAAAGCCTGACTTGGTAGTACTGGATATTATAATGCCCCATTTGGATGGACTGGGAGTTTTGGAGCAGCTGTCAGCTATGAACATTAATCCAATGCCAAAAGTAATAGTTTTATCAGCAGTTGGTCAGGATAAAATAACCCAGAGAGCCATAAGCCTTGGAGCAGATTATTATGTAGTGAAGCCCTTCGATATGGAGGTATTTACTAAGAGAATCAGACAGATGTTTAACAATACAATAAGCAGTGAAAATGTTATGCAAACAACCTCCCTAACCGGCGGAAGGGAGCCAGGCACACAAAGGACAGAATATAAGGATTTGGAAAGTGAAATCACAAATATTATTCATGAAATTGGTGTTCCTGCCCATATAAAGGGTTATATGTACCTTAGAGAAGCAATAACCATGGTTGTGAATAACATGGAGCTGCTTTCAGCAGTGACAAAAGAACTGTACCCGGCCATAGCAAAAAAATTCAATACTACAGCAAGCCGTGTTGAAAGAGCAATAAGGCATGCCATTGAAGTAGCATGGTCCAGAGGACAGATGGAAACCATCAATAAACTATTCGGATATACAATACACAATGACAAGGGCAAGCCAACAAACTCAGAGTTTATAGCCCTTGTAGCTGATAAGTTAAGACTTAAAAACAAAGTGAGCAGTTAAGTCGTAATATCAGTTATATCAACAGGTTAGAGGATTTTACAAAAGTATACAATCGTATAAATAAGCCTACTAACTGTTTTTTACACCAACCAATTCTAAATATAAATTAATATAAGAACCTTCATATTAGTTGGATAATATGGAGGTTTTTTTATGCAGAGAAATGGTAACAGGACATTTGATGATGCATTAGATGATTTTATGATTTACTGCCAGGATAAGCACTTGAGGGCGAAAACTATGATATCCTATGAAGCTACATTAAAACTATTTTTCAGATACCTGGAAGATAATTTTGAGATTGTTAATATAGGAAGCATTAGGGAGGCTATGTGTAGTGATTATATTTCTTACACAAAAGCCAGGGGCAAATATACTTTTGCAGCAGATGACAGACAGAAAATATTAAATAATCCTGAAGGTAGAGGTGACTTTGGCAAGAAGGTAAGTGCATCAACGATAAATAATTACATTAGGAATTTAAAGGTATTCTTCAATTATTTAATAGAAGAAAACAAAATTAACAAAATCCAATGAAGAAGATAAAGCAAATAAAAAATGAAAGGCTGCCCAAAGATCAGATAACTGATGAAGAATTCAAGAAAGTAATTAGGTGTTTGGACTTAACAAAGTTATAAGAAGGATGATTACTCCTACTCCTTGGATTTCAAACAGTGGAGGAATTACAATGTATAGGCTGATAAATGGTAGTACAGACCTGCTGCCAAAAACAAAGTCAGTTTCATGGAACAGCGATGCAGACACCTTTGGAACACAATTAACCTTTGAATCCACAGTAGGCATTGCAGAAGGAGCAGTTATAAGCTTATACAGTGACACCAAGGAGCTTTTCAGGGGAGTAATCATAAAATGTACAATTTCTGCGAAATAATCACAACACACGTGGTTATAAAGCAGAAGGACAGGAAATACAGCTATCAGATTAATTACACCATAGCTATATCAATTTGCCTGCACTATTTCAAATGTAGGAATGCAGAATCTCCGCCTAATGTTGAAGCACTTATTCAAAAGAATATATTACCCGTACGAAATGGCAGAAAAGACCCTCGCAAAGTCAAAACCAAATCGTCAGTTAGCTTCATTTATAGAGTAGCATAAATTATTACTAATTAAAATATTTTTTGACTGAGATGTCTCTGTCTTATTTGCATGTAAAAAATAAGAATCAATAATTAAGAAAAAAGAAAATAAGGCCAATTGAAAGCAAAATTACTTTCAATTGGCCTTATTCTATTTGTTATAAAATTTAACTTAATGACATTGGGATATCTCCAGGGCTTTTTCTATATTATAAACCCAATAGTTGCTTTTTCTTTTGTTCGAATTCATCTTCTGTAATAATTCCAGCATCTAATAAATTTTTAAACTTGAGAATCTCGTCTGCTTCAGAAAATTTGCTACCTGTGTCTGAGTTTGCTTTAATAGGTAATGAATTATTTTCAACATCTTGGCATATAATTTCTAAGATAGATAAACATTCCTGGGCTAATTTAAATGCAGATTGATAGGATGAACTCTTTTTCTTAGTTGGAGTATTTATAAAGTTTATATATTCTACAGGATTTTGTATATTATTTATTGATATTTTAATCATTAAAGATGTGCATAGAGATTTGCTTTTCTTTCCTCCAGTTACACCTCCAACTATTGCTCCAACACCTCCAAAAATCAATGCACCAGCTGCAGCTCTTCCTAAACCACCAGAAAATATAGTTTCACCATCTTCAATAAGTTCAAAATTAACTATATCCTCATAATCAAATGTTTTAAGTCTACCAAAATTATTTGCTGTACTCCATTTTCGCTTATTTTCATCAACCTCTAGATATCCTTTGACAATTTTTGTAGCATTAAATGAGTTATCAGATAAACCCTCAATAGGTATTTTAAGTTCAGTACTGAGCATTTCAGTAAATTGTGCATATTTCTTTTTCATATGATGCTTATCGATTAAGGTTCCAGTTCCAAGTACTGTTATTTCAATATTCAAATTACCATCAACCATGCTTAAAAATTTAATATATAAATTTGCGGGATTCTTTGCCATTAGACCTGCCCTGTAAAATATAACACCAAGATTTCTGTCTGATGACTTGACTTTCCCCATATTTTGGGTAACGTTCAAAATTGCCTCGTAAACTATATCATAGTTCATATTCAATTGCAATTTATGGCATTCTTTGTTCTTATTTGATAAAATTAGAGCTTCAATATCCATGTAATACCTCCAAAATATGTTTTAAATATCCTTAAATAAAAACAATTACTAAAATTATACCATTTTCGATATATTTATGGTTGGTTATATGTACCTCTTAGCAATATCTATAATCTGATCTTTATAGTTATAAATATCATTAATATTTTCAAGGTAATATCGTGTAAAGTTTTTTGATTCATCAGGTAACATAAGTTGTTTCTTCTGTGTATCAAAATTTACCCTACAGATTGGCTTCCTGTTGTTATCCTGATATAAGATTCCAAAATAGCTTTCCGTATCTCTATGGGTAACATCACTTACATTAACTGTTCCAGCTAGAATTCCTTTAACAATATAATATGATTCCAGTTCCTGTTCAGTAGTAACAATCTTACTTTTAGCTTCTTCTTCTTCATCTACCGGAACATCATCTTTTTTAGACTTTTCTTCTTCAGTAGTTTTTAGCGCAGTAGATATTTTCTGGTTCATTATCTCAGATATAAAAGAATTGAATGACTTTTTTACCAATACTCTAAATTTATCAACTACCTTTTGGTTTTTCTGACCTTCATATATTTTACCTTCTGTAAGTATGAACCTTATAAATTCATCAGAAGGTTCATCCAGGGCATTTTTTAAGTATTCCTTTATTTGCTTAGTATACTTTAATTCAGATGCCGTGCTAAAAATACTTTCACTGTCGAAATTAGCTTTGCAGAATTTTTTCAGTTCATTTGTATAAGCTTCCTTTAAATCTGTCATATCTATTTCTAAAAATGGAGCTGTATCCATTTTGTTTGGTGCATCTAAATCAGTATAAAATTGATATTTTATGCCATTTGTAAGTATACCAAACTTAGCAGTGGTTGTACCAAAATATCTAAACAATTGGCTGCCATGCTTGTTCAAATCTTCTCCAACCCATTTGCATTCAATAAGTATTATAGGATTACCATCTTGCATAATTGCATAATCAACTTTCTCACCCTTTTTAATACCAACATCTGCCGTATATTCAGGAAAGAACTCAGCTGGGTTAAATATATCATAGCCTAACATCTGAAAGAAAGGCACCACAAGAGACATTTTGGTGGCTTCTTCAGTTAAAATTCCTCCCTTAAGCGATTCAATTCTGTTTGAAAAATCTTTTAATTGATCCATAAAGTCCATATATCTTCCTTCTTTCCTAAATATTACTATAAAAGTATATATTCTACGTTTGCTATAATTATCCTTCAATTGAATGTAATGCAATAATGAAAAGCATAATAAAGAAGATGATAATTAAAGTTAATAAGCCTACAACAAAATTTCTCATAGGTAACAGCTTACTTTTATCATAATCCAAAATAAAGTAAGCTAGAATCCAAAATAAACACAAAATTACAAAAACAATACTTATATTAATTGTAATTATTCCCATAAGGTTCAAGAGCCTGTGGAAAAAAGTCTGTAAAAGCAGCTTTCTATGATAGAATAATAATA
>CALBDU010000023.1 GCA_937927335.1 uncultured Clostridium sp. | reverse complement strand
ATATGTATATGAAAAAAATTGCTGTTGGCCCAGGAACCAAGGGGGCAATTGATATAAACAAGTCTCCTAAGGAAAATATATTAAGTGTTGCAAAAGCCCTTAATAAGGATGTGGAAGAGCTCACTGTAATAGTTCAGGAAAGGGAGAGACACGATTATATTATTAAGGATGCCAGGGAAGTTGGAGCCAGGGTTAAGCTTTTTGGTGACGGTGATGTTGCCGCAGTTCTGGCTTGCGGATTTGAAGAAACCGGTGTGGATTTGATGATGGGTACAGGAGGAGCACCTGAGGGAGTTATTGCTGCTGCAGCTATAAAATGCCTTGGTGGAGAAATGCAGGCACAGCTTGTTCCTATGAATGATGATGAAAAGGAAAGATGTAAAACCATGGGAATAGAGGATATTTCCAAAGTACTGCTTATTGATGACCTGGCCAAGAGCGATGATGTATATTTTGCAGCAACGGCAATAACTGACTGTGATTTGCTGAAGGGTGTGACCTATGGAAAAAATGACCGTGCAAAGACACATACTGTGGTAATGAGGTCAAAAACTGAAACTGTCAGGTTTGTGGAAACTGTTCATAATCTTAAAAAAAGCGGCCTGGTGATTAAATAACAAGTTACCCCATCTATAAATAATTATTATAGATGGGGCTTTATTTATTTGATTTGGTTATTATTTATGTAAAAACGCTGTAAAGCATATATAATTATTTTAGTTAGTTTTAGGGGAGTGAAATGTATTGGTATCAATTATAGTACCTGTTTTTAATGAGGAAAAAAATATTGAAAACTTAATAAAAGCTCTCCAGTCACTGGAAGGAAACAAGGAAATTATAGTGGTAGATGGCAGTAGTACGGATAATACCTTTGAGGCTGCATCCAAGCTTACCTATACAGTTAAATCAAAAAAGTCCAGGGCATCCCAGATGAATTTGGGGGCCAAAGTTTCCAGTGGTGAAATACTTTGGTTTGTTCATGGGGATTCTCATCTGGAGGCGGACTCGATAAAATATATTGAAGAGGCAATTGAAGAAGGTTATGCAGGCGGCGGCTTTTCAGTTTATTTTTATGATTATAATACAAGCTTCATGAAATATATAGAACATACATCTAATATAAGGTCTGGAAAATATGGTTTGTTTTATGGTGACCAAGGTATTTTTGTTAACAGAAGAGTTTTTTTTGAGCTGGGGGGATTTCCGGATATGGAACTGATGGAGGATTTTAAATTTTCGAATCTCATAAGAAGGAAGGGCAAAATGAAGCTCCTTAAGCAGCGTATAGGAACCTCGGCAAGAAGATATAAAAATGGGGGACAGTTAAGAACCCATCTTTTTATGCACAAAATCAGGCTGTTGTATTTTCTTGGAGTATCACCGAAAAAATTAAGCAGGATGTACGGGGAGTCAAGATAATGGATGCATTGATTATAATGACAAGAGTTCCTATTCCAAATAAAACAAAGACCAGGCTCATGGACATTTATACCGGGGTTGAATGCAGCAGGCTTCATCAGTGTTTTCTTATGGATATCTTTAAAATATGCGAAAAGCTTAAGGACAGGATGGATATTTACCTTTCCTATACTCCTGATGATGCATACGGAAGGCTTGCAGAGCTGGTGCCTGACTTCATAAGCTCCTTTCCACAAAAGGGTCCCAATCTGGGGGAGCGAATGCATAATTCAATTAAGTATATATTGGATAAAAAGTATGAAAAGGTTATATTAATGGGTTCTGATATACCTGAGTTGAAAATTGAAGCTGTCACTGTTGCCTTGGAAAAGCTGGATTTAACAGATTTGTGCCTTGGACCCACCTATGACGGCGGATACTACTTAATAGGAATGAAAAAACCATGTCATGGGCTGTTTAACTCCAAGCTTAACTGGGGGTACAGCACTGTGTTTGACAGGACTGTTAAGCTTGCAGAAAACAAGGGGCTTCAAGTATCCTATACCCATAAATGCAGGGATATTGACACCAAGGAGGACATAAGGGAATTTTTAATGTCCGTAAATTCACAAGAAGAGGATTATCCCCAAAATACCTGCAGCTATTTGGAAAATAACTGGCGGGATTGCTTTTTAGGAGAAGTTATTAATGAATAAGAAATATAAAATTAAAAACATTTCCATGATAGAAGAGGAACTACAAAAGTGCATCGAATGCAGGGCCTGTGTAGGTCAGTGCAGGATGCTGGAGGCATATTGCAGCTCCCCTAAGGATATTATGGAGGCTGTGTTAAATGATAAGGAAGTTCAAGGCGGTATTCCATACTCCTGTAATTTGTGTCAGAAGTGTCTCAAGGTATGTCCAAAGGATATAGATCTTGGCAGGGTATTTATGGAGATGCGAAGGGAACTGGCTGCTTCAAATAGAGGTATTTCACCAATGAAAGGGCATAGTGCCATACATGTGCACCAGCAGCTTGGCTTTTCCAGACTTTTCAGCCTAAGTGCCGGGAGAAAGGATGCCAAGAGGGTTTTTCTGCCTGGCTGCAGCCTAAGCGCATACAGCCCCAGGCTGGTGGAACTGACCTATAAGTATTTGTGCAGCAAACTTGAAGGTACCGAAATAGTACTTCAGTGCTGCGGCAAGCCCACTGAGGATTTAGGGGAAGTGGAGGAATTCAAAAAAAGGTATAAGCTTTTGGAAAGGTCTATTGAAGAAAGCGGAGCAGTGGAGGTAATTACTGCCTGTCAATCCTGCTACAAGCTAATCAGTGAGAAGAGTCCAGGCTATAAGGTAAAATCCTTATGGACAGTATTGGATGAAATTGGTGTGCCTGAAGAGGCTAAAAATATTGGTGCCACTTCAGATTTGGTTTTTTCCATCCATGATGCCTGCCCTACAAGATTTAACAGCCAGCTTCAGGACTCGGTAAGAAATATAATTAAGGAACTTGGCTATAAATTTGAAGAAAGTGAAATTTCAAGGGAGAACACAAGCTGCTGCGGCATGGGAGGGATGATAATGCCCGTTAACCCAGGGCTGTTCACGAAAATTTCCGAGGATGCCTCAACAAAATTAAAAAATGAACATATAATAACCTATTGTGCCAGCTGCAGGGAGTCTATGGCCAGGTCAGGAAAAAAATCAGTTCATATATTGGATTTGATTTTCAATAGCTGCTTCAACAGCAGCTCCGTATTTGCACCCCCAAACAAAATAGCTCCTTTAAATTGGGTTAATCGCTATAAGACCAAGGTTGTCACAGCCAGAATAAAAGAGCGTAAATAAAAAAGGTACCAGGTACCTTTTTTTTATAACATATTAAGTTCAGCAAGAGAATTATTGCAGTTGCATATTTTATCCAGATCCCCATTATCTATTACATCAAATAGAACTTTTTTAAGGGAATCGGCCATTTTATCCATATTCTCCAGAACCTCCTGATGGGTGAGCTCACCCTTTGACAGACCAGCAGCATAATTTGTAACCAGCGATATGGTTGCATAGCAAAGTCCCATTTCTCTTGCCAGCACAACCTCTGGAACGTTAGTCATTCCAACTACATCGCCGCCTAAAATTTTAAGCATTTTAATTTCGGCAGGAGTTTCAAACCGTGGTCCCTCCATACAGACATAAGTACCCTTTGGAACATATTTTATGTTTAGCTTTTTCATTGAATTTTCCAAAGCCTGTCTTAATGTACGGCAATAGGGTTCTGTCATGTCAATATGTACAACACCTGCTCCTTTTTCATCAAAATATGTAGAGTCCCTGTTCTTGGTAAAATCAATAAACTGGTCCAGTATTACAAAATCTCCAACATCACAGTTTTGAATACCGCCCACTGCTGTGGTTGCTATAACAAAATCCACACCAAGCTTTTTAAGTGCATATATATTGCCCTTGTAATTTACATGGGAAGGAGTAAGGGTATGGCCTTTGGCATGCCTTTCAAGAAAGAAAATCTGATTTTCGCCTCTTTCTGCCCATTGAAGTTCAATTTTACCAAATGAAGTATCCACAGTAACCTGCTTTAGATTTTCTGAAAGTGAGCTGTCAGTAACCCCTGTACCTCCAATTAAAGCAAATTTCATACTATCACCCTTTCAAATGTATTAAGTATATTTTACGGTTATTTTGCTAAAGTGTAAAGAAGCTATTGATTATATTTGATAATACTGTAAAATTATTAATATATATGAAAATGTTGCAGCATAAAATCCATTGCGAGGTGTTGAAATATGTCAGTTTATGTAGTTGATTTAATAAAGGATTTAAATTTAGAGGTTTTAAATGAAGGATGCAAAAGCAACAGTGTGGATATATGCGATACAAATAGACCAGGACTGCAGTTCGCCGGCTTTTACAATTATTTTGCCAATAAAAGAATCCAGGTTGTAGGTATGGCTGAATGGAGCTTTTTAGATGCAATGCAGGTGGAGCTCCGGGAAAAGAGACTTGGAAAGTTTTTTGAATTTGATAATCCATGTACGATTTTAACTAGAAATCTGCAGCCCCATGATGAATTTATGAAGCATGCAGTAAAAAATAACAGGTGGATACTTAGGACAGATATTCTCTCCACCAGATTTATTAATAAGCTAATGAATTATCTGGATGCCAAATTGGCCCCTGAAACCCGCATGCACGGAGTTTTGGTGGATGTATACGGCATAGGTATCCTTATAGTGGGGGAGAGCGGTATTGGTAAAAGCGAAACTGCTTTGGAACTGGTTAAAAGAGGACACAGGCTTGCTGCAGATGATGCAGTGGACATCAAGGAAATAGAAGGGTCCCTTTACGGATCAGCACCCTATATTACCTATGGAATGATGGAGGTAAGAGGTATGGGCATTATTGATGTTTCTGCCCTTTATGGTCTCAGCTCCATAATTAAAAACAAACAGATACATATGGTTATTTCTATTGAAACCTGGAAACAGGATGAAAATTATGACAGGCTTGGTACGGAAGATGAATATACCGAGATACTAAATACAAGAATTAAAAAAATGAAAATCCCAATAAGACCAGGCAGGAATGTAGCTGTTATTATTGAGGCTGCAGCTGCAAATTACAGATATGGACTTATATCTAATATAACCCCTGCAGACACCATTGATGCCAGAATTCTTGAAGAGGCCAGGAAAAGAGAGCAGAATAAATAAGGCCAAAACCACAAACAATAAGTTATAATTTATTGTTGTGGGGAATTTTTATGAAGGTATACGATATTTCATGTAATTTAAAGGATGTAACAGACAGCTATGAACTGGGGAAAAGCCAGTATTGGATGGTCTTAAAAAGTAATGAATTAAGCAGTCTTGATGGAAAGGTGCTGCTGGAAAGAGAAGTATCAGAGGACTGCGCAAACAGCAATACTGCGCCAAAGATAAGCTTTTTTCAAGGCTATCTGTTCCTCATAGCAAATATGCTTACTTTAAGTGAGGATACTGTATTTATTCAGGAGCTGGATGTAATTCTCAGCAAGGATTACATCATCACGGTTTCTAAGAACAATACAAATATTATTTCAGATTTGATCAAGGATGTAATGGAATCGAAAAATTGCCATATCCTGAAGGATAAGCCAAAGGCCTATATAATACTTTACTATATACTAGACAGGATAATTGTAAAGAACTATTCAGTTATATCAGAAATTGAGGCCGCAGCAGACAAGATAGAAATAAATATTTTAAGAAATCCCGAGCATAGACAGATAAACAAGCTTATCAACATAAGAAGACAGGTGTTTAAGATAAAAAAATGCCTCAATCCATTAAGATATATTGGTGACAGCATTGTTGGCAACGACAACGCAATAATAGATAAAGACGGACTTTATTATTTTATCAATATTAACAGTAAAATAGGCAAGCTTATGGCTGCTCTGGAAAATCTGGTACAGGATCTGGCTCTGGTAAGAGAAGCTTTTGAATCTGAAATAGCAAATAAAACCAATGAACTCATGAAGGTGTTTACAATAATTGCAACTGTTTTTTTGCCACTGGATTTAATTACCGGCCTGCTCAGTATGAACGCCAGGCATGTGCCACTGGTTGAGCTTGAATATGGCTATTATTATATTCTCAGCATTATGGCTGCTATTGCATTAGTGCTGTGCATTGTTTTCAAGGTTAAAAAATGGCTGTAAATTTAATATAAAGGAGATATTAACATGGAGCAGAAATTAACAAAAACTTATGAATACGCCTGGGATAAGTATTCACCCCAGGATTTGGAGAGCGTTTTCAATCTGGGAGAAAGATATAAAAATTTTCTATCAAAATGTAAAACAGAACGAGAATGCATAATTGAATTTGTAGCAGAGGCCGAAAAGGCAGGATATAGGAATTTGGAGGAATTAATAAAAAAAGGTGAGAAGCTTAAACCTGGTGACAGGGTATATGCAAACAACAGAGACAAGACACTGGCATTATTTATGATAGGTACAGAGAACATGGAAAAGGGGTTTAACATTTTAGGGGCCCATGTGGATTCACCCAGACTCGATTTAAAGCAGAATCCTTTATATGAGGATACAGAGCTTGCTCTGTTAAAAACCCATTATTACGGAGGTATTAAAAAATATCAGTGGGTAACCACACCTCTTTCCTTGCACGGAGTGATTGTAAAGAAGGACGGGACAAAAATAAACGTGTCTATTGGAGAAGATGAAAATGATCCCGTATTCGGTGTATCAGACCTGCTAATACATTTGTCCTCAGAACAGCTTGAAAAAAAAGCATCCAAGGTTGTTGAAGGAGAAGACTTAAATGTTTTTGCAGGCAGCATCCCTTCAGCGGATAAAGAGCTTAAGGAAAGGGTAAAGGAAAATGTACTTAAGCTGTTAAACCAAAAGTATGGAGTTTCAGAAGAGGATTTTGTATCCTCGGAGCTTGAAGTGGTTCCTGCTGGTAAAGCCAGGGATTACGGCTTTGACAAGAGCATGATTTTGGGTTACGGACATGATGACAGAATTTGTGCATATACCTCCTTTGAAGCTATGATGGACCTTAAGGACTCCAAAAAGACCTGCATAACACTGCTGGTAGATAAGGAAGAGATAGGCAGTGTAGGAGCAACAGGAATGCAGTCAAGATTTTTTGAAAATACCGTAGCAGAAATTCTTCAGCTTTCAGGGGGATATTCTGAAATATCTCTAAGAAGAGCACTTTCAAATTCAAAAATGCTATCCTCCGATGTTTGCGCGGCATATGATCCTAATTACTCATCAGTAATGGAAAAAAAGAATGCTGCTTATTTTGGCAAGGGAATTGTTTTCAATAAGTATACAGGAAGTAAAGGAAAATCCGGCTGCAATGATGCAAATCCGGAATTCATAGCTGAAATCAGAGCTATTCTGGATAAGGATAATGTTTCCTGGCAGACTGCAGAACTTGGAAAGGTTGACATAGGCGGGGGCGGCACCATAGCATACATACTTGCTCAATATAATATGGATGTTATTGACAGCGGAGTGGCCCTGCACAATATGCATGCTCCGTATGAAGTAGCAAGCAAAGCTGATATATACGAAACAAAAAGAGCATACTATTCTTTTATAAAGAACATGTAAAAAAGGGGTTTAAACCCCTTTTTTGTTTAAAGCTTTAAGAAAAGCCTCTATTTGATTTTCAGAAAGATATACCGATCCAATTTCATCACTGTGTGAATGGTCAGTGCTTGAAATGCCATGAAAATCAGAACCTGCAGTTACAATAAGGTGATACTGGTTTGCAAGTTCTGTGTACCTTTTAGTATCCTCAGGGGTATTCATGTGATATACAGCTTCAATACCGTCAAATCCAAAGCTTAATAGTTCCTCTATATCATTCATTTTAATTAATACAGGATGGGCAAGTACCTTGAAAGCTCCCATGGTTTCAAGCATATTTAGAGCGTCCTTTGTATGGAGCTTTTTGTTAGGCACATAAGCAGCACTGTCTTCACTTAATATATGATTGAATATGTATGTCCAGTCAAAGTTATATCCTGCTTCCTGAATTGCTCTTGCTATATGAGGCCTTGCTATTATACCCTTGGTTTCCTTTAGCAGTTTCTCCTTGTTAAGCCTTATCTCAAAATATTTTTCAAGGCGGTTTATGATTTCCTCTGCTCTTTGAAGCCTTTCGGTATGTCTTTTCTCAAGGTAATTCCTGAATTCCAAACTTATATGGGCTTCATCCCTGAAATATCCTATAACATGTATACTTTCACCATTACAGGTGGTGGACATTTCAATTCCTGGTATTACCTTGATATTATTTTCCATTCCCCATTTAATTGCATCCTTTATACCAGCTACAGTATCATGATCTGTGATTGCTATAATATCTATATGGGCTTTTTTTGTTAAATTAATGATTTCAGCTGGTGTATACCTGCCGTCAGAATAATTTGTGTGAATATGAAAGTCTCCTTTTTTATACATTTAATTACCTCTAAATTTGAAATTCATCTAAAAATGTTTTTGCATAATCCATGGTTTTTTGTTCAATATTCTTTACTTTCAACACAGCCTTGGGATCATTGGCAGTTTCTGAAAGTATGGCCCTTGGAGGCAGTCTGAAGCCTTTATTGATGTTAAGAGCACCAATAAGCTGTTTTGCTACAGAATCACTGCCGGAGTTGCCTGAAACCACTACTCCAAACAGGCACTTGCTGTAAAAGCTTTGTTTATGGTACAGCACTGTTAATCTATTTATTGTAGCCGTTAGATTTGAAGATATACTGTCATTGTAATTTGGGCAAAGCCAGACCACTGCATCAGAGCTTTCAATAGCAGGCAGTACATTTTCCACCATGAAGCCTCCATAAAAGCAAGTGTTTTTTTTGGCATAATGCTGACAGAGCTTATAGGAACAGCCCTTGCAGTCAAGAATTTTGCCGTTTTCAATAAGCAGCTCATTTATATTGAAGTCCTGCAGCTTTTCTGAAACCATTCTCCAAAGATTTAAGGTATTTGAATACTTGTGCGGGGATGAATAAAGCACGGTTATTTTAGGGTTTAGAAGCTTTTGATATTCATACTCCATAAATCTTTTACCCAGCCTATCACACATCTCCAGGCATATTTCCTCCAAGGGAATATCCAATGTCTTTTTCCAGGTCAGAAAGTTTCTCAAACTACCTGTAGCTTCAACCAGAGGATGGCCGATAAATGCGCAGCCCATGCTGTTGGCAAGAAAAATTATATCCTGGGCACAACGCTTTGTTCCGAATTCGTTTTCGCTGTAGGCCAGTACGGTGCCTGTTGAGCCTGAAAAAGAATTTTTATCAGTATTAATGAGGCTCTGAAAAAAGTTGAGCATATCAATATCAAACCCTGTAATACCTATATTTAATACAAATAAAAGCTTTTTATTTTGGAAATTAGCTAAATCCTCTGATGACGCAACCTCAGTAATCTTAGGTGAATGCTTTGAAAATGCCGAAACCATAGAAAGCAATCTGGAAGGCAGCTGCTTTCCGGGCATTATAATATATAAATCTTTCATTACAAACCTCCATCGCTTCCATGTTCCTTCAGCATGGCATAGGTACTTTCCAGTTTAAAATCAAGAGAACCTGGAAAATTATAAGCTTCAAATTCGATACCAAAATTAGTTTCCCGGTTTCTTGAACCGAAAAATACACCTCCAATAAAATTTGAGCTATAATGCCATTCTCCCTTTAAGGTAGCTATGATTGAAAGAGCACCGGAGGAAAGAGCAGGGGCTATATATGGCTTAAAGCCTGCAGCACGAACCTCCAGGTTTGATTTCATTGCTTTTTCAGTTAAAATTTCAGAATCTGCCTCACAGTAATTTACTATGCTGTCTGCAATAATCAGGCCTTGTCCGTGGGGACCGAAGGCTCTTCCTTCTTTTAAAAACATATTATCTTTTTTAAGCTCTTTGGAATAATATGCTGCTCTGGCATACATGACACCAAGGCCGTAGCCTTTGATCTGATCAGGTCTAAGACCCTTGTAGTCAAGTACTCCCAGGCTGTTTTTGTTACTTTCTCTATAAGCTTCAGCACATAAAAGATCTACCGGGTCTGATACTACGGCAAAAATTCCATTAAAACCACGTTCTCTGGCCATCCTGGCATAATATGCAATTACTTTTGAATTTCCCTTAAACTGGGACATCCGTACATCTGCAGCTTCCCTGCCAACCTCCGGAACCCCTATGGAAACGCAAAAAACGAACATATGGCAGTTGAACAGATCCTCTTCTTCAATTCCGCAGATTGCTGGAAAGCCACAATTGTTGTCCCCGGGAAGGATTGCATTACATTCCAGTTCCCATCGTTTAATTTTATTGGGATCCTTATCGAAAATGTTAATTTTTGATATTACCTCTCCACCACACAGCCTTAATCCTGCAGTTAGCATTCCGCCTACATCACCCATGCCGGAAATAGTAATAACTTTTTTTCCAGGCTCTTTATTTTTCAAATTCTGTTCCCAGTTATCATAACTGGTATTTAAGGAGAATACTCTTCCTTCGGATATTGCAGCCTGGAGCCAGTCTGGCTGGGTGGAAGGCAGCTTTTGCAGCATCTTTAGGCTTTCATTTTCCATAAAAAGCTGGGAAGGGGAGGTTACCTTGAATTGGATTCTGGATTCTCCCGCTATACCAGGATTAAGGATAAAGATATTTCCTTTATAATCCATGGCTTCAGCCTCATTAGCTTTGGTAAGATTATAATCATATGTTGAAATTAAAATTTTATCCAGGTGTTTATAGAAATTCATCAGCTTTCCCCCTTTATAAGCGGTTCAAACCTTAACAGCAGTTCCAGATCGTTTTTCAGGTAATGAGAAGCATTAAGGTTTAAATCATACTCCATGTCATTACCATGATCCGGGCATCTTGGCACTGTTAAAACCTGGCCTAAGGAAGACAGGTTAAGGTTTTTTTCATTTATATAGTGAAATTCCTGTTCCAGGGTTGTAAGTATATGGAGTGCATTTTCTATACAAACCTTGGAAAAGTTAAATACTTGTGATTTATTTGTATTTCTTATGAAAACCGGTGATGTATAAGGCATTATCAGGTTTATTGAAGGCAGCAGGTTTCTCTCCATGTACTGGCCTCTCCACAAGGCATCGCCTCCGATAAAAGGGTATTGGGAGGTTTCATTAAACCAAAGGTTAAGTTTAGGGATAAAATAGGCACTGTCTACCTGTCTCCCTTGAATATCCATCAAATCCTTTCCTCTTCCGGACATTATGCCGCAGATTATTTTCCTTACATTAATGCCTTCTTTTTTAAAAATAGGATCCAGAGCCTTTATTCTGTAACCCTTGTGAAGTATATTATCAACAAGTATTACAGGTTTGCTGAAGGATTTTATAACCTTGACCTGGTTCTGAAGGTCCAGATAATGAGGAAACTCATTAATTTTAAAGCCTTTCATATCAGGTGAAAAGACCTTTTCTGTATGTAAAGCCTTTGTAACAGTGTTAGGTATTACAAAACGATCCAGCAAATCTCCATATGGCACGCACATAAGCTCACCCAATTTTTTAGGAACAGTTATGTGAGTTTCAACATTATTTTCTTTGCAGATTTTTTTAATAATATTCTGGTTCATATAGTTGATATCGAAGGACAACAGCAGTTTTCCTGGATAAAGGTCTACAATGGACTGCTGGAGTTTTTTTCTTGAGCTTAAAATTGACTGCTTTACCCTGATATTGCTTCTGAAGGGTTCCTTAATAAGGTTTTCCATATCAAGATTTAAAATGCAGGGACTGCTCATATCCGTTACATATACAGGCTTGTGGATTCCAGGAATATTTTCAAAGCCATGAAGGCTGAGGGTTTCAAATATGCTTGAGGAAGACTGGTCAGGAAAGCTGCTGTTTATTTTATCATTGAACACTGCATACTCAAAGTCTCTGGCTACGCAAAAGGCAAGAGTTTCAGTAATTAAAAGCTGTTCAATATCTATATTCCTGTCATAGCTAAGTACCTTGAAGCCTTCTACAAGCACCAGTCTTCCCACCCTGTGCTGTCTGATATATACAACTACATCAGGATTGTTCAGTTCATTGAATATATTGGTGGAGCGAATTCTGTGGAAAACGGAAAGACCTAGAATTTGCCCGTTAACGGTATTTTTAATCAGCAATACTCTTCCAAATGGCTTTTCAAAGGTTCCGTGAAATACCTCCAGCAGTTTTTCATTTTTTGAAAAATAGTTGTTCAGGTATTGGATTCTGTCTTGTTCATTTCTGCTGATAATTTCTGTTTCTATGTCTATTGGCTTAATGGTGGATTTATCCTGAGCCTCCCTTTGGTAAAAGCCATTATCATATATATATTGCTGGGCCATGGGATCTACTAAGGTGGAAATATCCTTATTTTCATCAATATTGGATCTTATCTGAGTAGAGCTAATTTCCTTAAATCTGCTTGAAAGGGATAAAACTGTTATATCTCCGGCTATGGCATTATTAAGCTGGCTTTTAAGCTTTTTATTTTTACCTCTTTCAAAAACTATATGAGAAAATTGGTGTATGGAATAAGGGACTCTGTCTGCCTTATAGGAGGATGCGTTTAAAACAACATCACTGCCCACAGCAATATATACCTCTGATTCTGAAAAATTGTCCTTTAAAACCTTAAGATCAGAGGGGTTTGCCAGATTGGTAGGGTATATGTCGGGGTATATGTATATATCCAGTACATCTGACATGGACATATTTATGATGTATCTTCTCAAAAGGCTTGGAAGAGTCTTCTTAGACCAGGAAAATCCGTCTACAGCAAGATATACCTCAAAGCCCAGTTCTTTTATGGAAAGGGCAATTTCCTTGTGGCTGATGGAAAATGGATCGAAGGTTCCAGGAAAAAATGCCACTTTTTTTGGTACCGGAATATCAATTTCTCCGTGCTGAAGCATATAATCGGATACAAACCTGTATATATGGTTAAAGCCGGCGGATTTCGCCAGGAATAATAATTCCTCGGTTTTGTTGTCTGTTATTAGAGTAAGCATCTTTTTGCTTATAAGCTTGAATATATTAAGCTTTTCCTGGAATGTCAGGAGGTTTGTTCCGAATATGTCCTTGCCGATTACACTGAATGCTGCCTGTTTTACACGGGAATCATAATTGCCTAGTCCATTAAGCAAGATACCCAGCATTTTTATAAGCCTGTTATTGTTATCTTCAAAAGACTCCTCGAATCTTTCCTTATATAAATTATAGTTGGAAACAGCAATTCCCACTGTCTTTAAAATCAATGCCTTTAAATTTGGCTTTGATATCTTTATCCGGTTTGCAGAATCATCTATGGCTTCATCCAGCTCCTTAGGCTGGAGCCATAGATATACCTGGCCTGCATAATAGGGGATATATTCAGTAAACCTGTTGCCTTCAATTTCCAGAGCTCTAAGAAGTTCAACAGCAACTTCGTTCCTCTCATCTATTGACAGCACAGGCATCAGTTCAAGAATAGAACTGCCTGCTCTGCTTCTTACACATTCAACTTCACTGACCTTTAAAAGGTTGCAAAAGTGGATGGCAGCATGAAGAGCTCTTCTTCCTGGGTTTTTCATAGCATATTCAAGAAGCAGGTCAACCTGATTTCTTTTTCTTATCCAATCTGTTTCTGTTTTCAAATTGCTTAGGAATATTTCTGTGGAATTCTTTTTTGATATATCACATATATTTTTATAGTGTTCAGACAATTCCTCCAAACCCAGCTCCGATGTAATTTTGTAAAGAAGCTGACTTTCTACAGAGTATTTTGTCCTGATGTTTGCCATCTTAAAATAATTTATAAAATCAATTACTGGATAATTTGCATTTTTAAGCCTCCTGATAAGATTTAAGGCTGTTTCAAGTGCTTGTATCCTGGTGGTAATACTTCTTTTGCCAATCATTGAAAACAAATAGGCAAACAATACATGTATATTTTTGTTATCATTATTGATTGGAATAAAGTTTGCAGTTTCAAGAAGGAAGATGTGAAGCTCATAAACTTTTGAATTTGTATCCTTGTAATAATCAAGGAGGATATCTATATAATAATTCATGGAATTTTTGCTGCATTTTGTAAACAAAGAATTTACCAGAATGCTTAGGCTGTATCTTATATTAAATTTATGAGAGGGGATAAGCTTAGGTCCCGGCATAGTCAAAAGCTCCAGATATTCCTTGAAGATATCCCTGCTGTTTATTGCAGAAAGATCTGGAGACTCACTTTCAGGTATTTCCTTTCTGTACTCCTCGTCAAAAATTGCAATTAATGTACCCATCAATTCCGCAGAATGCCTTCTTATATCATCCTCAGGATGAACAAGATTATCGTATAGGAAATTTAATGTTTGAATTTTCTGCTTTTGAGTGAGATAGGTGGAGTATTCCTCAAAGATTCTTATATACTCCCTTAAATTTCTCCAATCCTTTTCGCTTCTGGCTGCCTCAAGAATTTTTTCAAGGGAATATTCATCTCTAAGCTGGTACATGAGATTAATATTATGATTAATTGCTGTGTACTTTATGTTCTCTATTATTTCCTTTCCCTGGAGCAGTGCAAACTGCTTTGACTCAGGCTTAATGCAAAGCAGCTGACCGGGTTCAGGATTTATCCCAAGATAAATAAGATAATCCTCAAAATCTTTCAGCTTTGCATAAACCTTTCTGTACCTCCTGGTTTTTTCTTCGTCAACATTCTCAAGTTTATCCAGAATTACATAGAAGGAATCCTCCAGAGAGTATATTTTCATTTGACTTGTAATAACATCATTTTTAACGCGGAAATCGCAATATATAAGAATAAGGGATTCCATAGATAGATTTTCAAGCTCCAGATCCCACGTGGAGTGGTTGATGGCGATATTTCTGATATAATTAATTCCATACCGTTTAAACCATTGATCGGTGTAATAATAATGAAGTCTTGGAACTCTTTTAAGCTCGTTGCCCTTGCAGCCATATTTACCTATGTCATGGCCTCCTGCAGCACCGGATACTCTGCCCAGGTCTACATTTAGCCCAAGCTTTTTCAGCTGCCTGCCTATGGTTAAGGCAAGACTGTGAACACCGCAAATATGGTCCAGAGTATTGTAATTCATTACTTCCTTGCTTAATTTCATCATTTCATATACATAACTAAAGTTAAAGGCTTTTATAAATTTCTTGTATTCTTCCGGGTGCTCAAGCTCATTTTCTTCCTCTTCAGTTAAAAAGTTTAAAGGATACCTGCTCTGCCAGGTACCGCTATCCGTATTCTTTTCTATTAGAGAGATAATTCTGAGGAATCTCAGGTAGACCTCACAGGGAATATCCAGGGCAGGATTAAGTTCAATAGTGACAGCATCACTAAAAATGCCTCCTAAAGAATATTGGTATATATAACTGAGCCAGCCTTGAGGCGGCTCTTCAGGGCTTATTTTTTCAATGAGATCCTTGCATATCAGCAATACTCTGCTGCAGGAAAAATCCTTTTCCATAAGCATGGCCTTTAAAAGAACCGAAAAGTTTTCACTCCTAAGATAATTGTCCATCAATTCTTTGCTGATATTATTCTTTTGCAGCCATTTTACACTGGTCATTTTTCTTGATATCCTGCTGTAAATATCGTTGTAATCCATGGAATCAACCTCCCGCTAAAGCTTATAACAAGATTATATACTTTAAACAGTGGGATTTAAAGTGAATAAAGAAAATTACACAATTCATAAAGATTTACAGATGCCGGCAGGGTGCTTATATCAATATAATCCATTTCATAGGGGCCATCCCAGGGACTGACAGATACATATCTGCTGCTATAAACATTTACAATGTATTTGTCCTTGCTGCAAGAGAAAATTAATTTGAATTTTGGTCTGGATGGCAAATCCTTGGGCGCCTGGATAAAACTGCTTCCGGAAAGCTTATCAAAGGATGAACATACTTTCTTATAATTTTCACCTGTTACAGCAAGCTCCCTGTAATAGTTCATTTCAACAACCTTGCAGCTCACTGCACTATTTAGCTTGATATCCTTAACCAGAAGGTTGGTGTAATAATAATTATTTGGTTTTTTCTCTGAAAGTATTGGAAAGCCTGCCATGCATCCTGTGAGAAAAATAATTGATATGATAAGTGTAAGTTTATATGAAGCCTTTTTCATAAATACCACCTTGAACAATATTCTATGATAAATTATGAAATATGGATACAATATATTACAATTCATATTTTAAGTATAAATATTCATACGTATAATTATACGTTTACATTATCAAATTGTTGCTAAATATTAAAATATATCAATAAAGAGTACAGTGTAATAATGATATTAGTGATAAATTTACCGTTGACTTATGTAAAATAAATTGATATTATTAATATATATTCAATATTAACATATTGAATTTGTCCCCCAATTCATACTTATACAAATGGGCATCAATTAAAAAAACATCATCTTCAAACCGGATGATGTTTTTTTAATGTTCTTAAATTTAATTTTTTCTTTACTATTGCTGACATTCTAAAGAAAGATGTAATGACAAATACTCCTACTGCTATATAGGCTGCGGTAGCCAAAGTCTGCAGTCCAAGAGCCGCTGATGCATCAACATTTCCCTGTACAGTCTGAAGCATCGTGTGGTACATTCCTCCGCCGGGAACCAGGGGGATGATTGCGCATATTACAAAGGCGGTTACCGGAGCTTTAAGTGTACGGGCCATTATTTCAGAATAAATACCTGCTGCCATGGAGGCTGCAAGTACAGAATATATTCCCATGTGCAGCTGATTGGTGGAATAGGAATAAAATATCCAGGTAATTCCTCCTCCCAATGCAGCAAAACAGATGTTTTTGCCCCTGATGTTACAAAGTATGGAAAAGCAAAATGTGGCAGCCATAATCAATAAAAATTCCCTAAAGATCATAAGCTAATACCTCCAAACATGGTAAACCATAATTTAAATACAATACCGCTTCCTACTGCTACGGCTATAGCTATAAGGAATGCCTCCACCGCCCGCATGATTCCTGAAATCAAATCACCGGCTATGGTATCTCTAATGGCATTGGTAATGGCAAGCCCTGGCACTAGCAGCATCAATGCTCCAATAGTTACCTTATCCATATGGGTAGCCAAATTAAGCTTAATTCCCGCAAGGCATATCAGTGTGGCTGTAAAGCCTCCAAATATGTTTATGAAGAATTCGTTTGCTTTCAGTGTATATAAAAAGTCTATGAGCAGTTTCATAATACCGCCGGCAACAGCTGCAACAAGCATATCCTTTATGTCCCCGCCAAAGGCAAGGGTAAGGCAGCCTGCAGCAATTGAAGAGGCAAGTACCATAAATTTCATTTCATAGGGTTTGATAAGATCAATGCTGTCTAATTTGTTTTCAATAGCTTCCAGTGAATAGCCCATGGCTTTTATATTTCTTGAAAGGTCATTTATTTGTATTATCTTTTCAAGATTAATGGTACGGTTGTTTATTCTTTTTATCACTGAAATTGATTGTCCAAAGTTACCGGCGGCTGATACGATGATAATTGAAGGTGTCACAAAACACTCTGATTCCGTCAAATCATAGGAACTGCATATTCTGTTAATGGTTTCTTCTGCTCTATAGGTTTCTCCGCCGTTTTCAAGGATTATTCGTCCGGCGTTTGCAGCAATATGTATTATCCTGTTGATATCCATAATCCACCTCCTCTAAACAGAAATATTATAACATAAGTAAAGATATTACTCAATTTTACAATAGATATTGTTATTGTATGGTTATTTATGTTATAATAAATGCGAATGATATTTTAACTAACTAAAAAAATGTTCGTAAAATATAATCAAGGAGAATTTAAAATGAGTGATGTGAAAAGAATTTTTGTAGAAAAAAAACCTAACTTTGATGTAGAGGCACAAAATCTGCTGCAGGATTTAAAGGACAGCCTGCATCTGAAAGGCTTAAAATCTATAAGACTTTTAAACAGATATGATATTTCAGGCCTTAAAACAGAAGAATTACTGGATACGGTATACACTATTTTTTCTGAAAAAACAGTTGACCAGGTGTATTTTGAGAAAATCGAAGTGGATGAAAATGATAAAGTATTCGCAATGGAATATCTTCCCGGACAGTATGATCAAAGAGCAGATTCAGCCTCACAATGTGTGCAGATTATAACCCAGGGTGAAAAACCGAATATTTTATCCTCCAAGGTTTATGTTATACAAGGTGATATTAGCCAAGCTGAACTAACAAAAATTAAGGAGTATTGCATAAATCCTGTTGACTCCAGAGAAGCTTCACTGGATAAGCCTTTATCCCTTGAAATGGAAGTGGAAATTCCAGAGGATGTTGAGGTTCTTGAAGGCTTCCTGCACTTAGATAAAGATGGCCTTTGCAGATTTGTTGAAGATAATGGTCTTGCAATGAGCCTTGAGGATCTTGCTTTTTGTCAGGAATATTTCAAAAGCGAAGGAAGAGCGCCTTCCATAACGGAAATAAAGGTTATAGATACCTATTGGTCAGATCATTGCAGACATACAACCTTTATGACAAAAATAAATAATGTTGAAATTGAAAATTCCCATTATTCATTTCCAATAAAAACTGCTTTTGAAAATTATAAGAAAAGCCGGGAATATGTATACGGTGACAAGGAAAAGGCTATGTGCCTCATGGATATAGCTGTCATTGGAATGAAGGAGCTTAGAAAAAAGGGTATGCTAGATGATCTTGACATATCTGACGAAATAAATGCATGCAGTATTGTAGTTAATGCTGAAGTTGACGGTAAAAATGAAGAATGGCTGGTTATGTTTAAAAATGAGACCCATAACCATCCTACGGAGATAGAACCCTTTGGCGGTGCAGCAACATGTCTTGGAGGCGCAATAAGAGACCCATTATCCGGAAGATCCTACGTATATCAGGCTATGAGGGTAACTGGAAGTGGAGATCCAAGGGCTGCCATAGAGGATACTCTTAAGGGAAAGCTGCCGCAGAAAAAGATAACCCAGGGAGCAGCCCACGGCTACAGCTCCTATGGCAACCAGATCGGCCTTGCAACGGGACAGGTTGCAGAAATATATGACAATGGATATATTGCAAAAAGAATGGAAGTAGGGGCTGTAATTGGTGCTGCTCCAAAGAAGAACGTAGTGAGAATGGAGCCGGTACCTTCAGATGTTGTAATCCTTGTAGGAGGAAGAACCGGGAGAGATGGCTGCGGCGGTGCTACAGGCTCGTCAAAAAAACATACTGAAACCTCTATCCTTACATGCGGCTCAGAGGTACAAAAGGGAAATGCACCAACAGAGAGAAAAATCCAGCGACTGTTTAGAAATCCTGCAGTGAGCACATTAATTAAGAGATGTAACGATTTTGGCGCTGGCGGAGTATCTGTTGCCATAGGTGAACTAACAGATGGCCTCGTAATTAACCTTGATAAGGTAAATAAGAAATATGAAGGTCTTGATGGCACGGAGCTAGCCATATCTGAATCACAGGAGCGTATGGCTGTAGTAGTATCTAAGGCTGACGCTGATAAATTCATAAAATTTGCAAAAGAGGAAAACCTGGAAGCAGCAGTGGTTGCTGAGGTTACAGCCGAAAACAGACTAAAGATGAACTGGAGAGGAAAAACTATTGTTGATTTAAGCAGAGATTTCCTCAATACAAATGGAATCAGACAAAATACTGATGTATTTGTCAAAGCACCAAAATATGATGAAAATTATTTCAGAAGAGAAGACAGCAGTCTGGATCTGGCAAGCCAGTGGAAGGAAACTCTAAAGGATATAAATATTTGCAGCCAGAAGGGCCTGGTAGAAAGATTTGACAGTACCATAGGAACAGGTACGGTATTAATGCCTTTTGGAGGCAAGTATCAAGGAACACCTGCAGAGGGTATGGCAGCCAAGCTTCCGGTGATGGCTGGAGAAACTAGTACAGGCACACTGATGACCTTTGGATTTAACCCTGAGATTTCAAAATGGAGTCCTTTCCATGGTGCAATGTATTCTGTAGTAGAAGCTGTTACAAAAATAGTGGCCTGCGGAGGGGATTACAGCCGAGTAAGACTTTCCTTCCAGGAGTATTTTGAAAAGCTGGGTACGGACAAGGAAAAATGGGGAAAGCCATTCGCAGCTCTTTTGGGAGGCTTGTATGCACAACAGAATTTTGGTATAGCAGCTATTGGAGGAAAGGACAGCATGTCTGGAAGCTTTAAGGATATAAGTGTTCCTCCAACCCTGGTAGCCTTTGCAGTGGATGCGGTTAATGTTGATAATGTAATATCACCTGAATTCAAGGATGCTGGCAATGATATAGTATTGATCAATTCAGTTAGAGATGAGTATGGAGTGCCTGACTTTGAAATATTAAAGAAAAATTTCACAAGAGTAAGAG
Source organism: uncultured Clostridium sp. (assembly GCA_937927335.1). Classification (GTDB taxonomy): domain Bacteria; phylum Bacillota; class Clostridia; order Clostridiales; family Clostridiaceae; genus UBA699. The sequence continues at coordinate 60,536 of CALBDU010000023.1, read as the reverse complement.
AACTTATAGAAAAAGGATATGCCATATCAGCCATTTCAGTAAAAAGAGGGGGCATATGCGAAGCTTTAAGCAAAATGTGCTTTGGAAATAAAATTGGAGTTAAATTCAGCAAGCTTATTGACAAAAGCAGCTTATTTTACCCAGGTTACGGTTCAATAATCCTTGAATTGAAAAAAGGTATGGATATAAGCGAGCTTAAGGATATAAATTATAAAATCATAGGAACAACTCAAAGCAAGCCTTCAATTGAGGTAAATGAAATTGAAATTAAATTAGACGAAATACAAAATGCCTGGGAGGGAACACTGGAAAGCATATTCCCATCCAAAAAGGATTACAGGAAAGAATTAAAAAGTGATATTTCCTTCGGGGAAAAGAATACAAAAACTCCAGTGATTAAAATTGCAAAGCCAAAAGTAGTCATTCCGGTTTTCCCTGGGACAAACTGCGAGTATGATTCTGCAAGAGCCTTTGTAAGAGCAGGAGCTGAAGCTGAAACATTTGTATTCAACAACCTGACTCCTTATCATATAAATGAATCAGTAAATGAATTGGCAAGACTAATCAAAAATTCTCAGATCATTATGCTGCCTGGTGGCTTTAGCGCAGGGGATGAGCCTGATGGATCAGGAAAATTCATAGCAACTGTATTCAGAAATCCAGTAATCAAGGATGCGGTAATTGAGCTTTTGAAAAACAGGGACGGTCTAATGCTGGGAATATGCAATGGATTTCAGGCATTAATTAAACTGGGGCTTGTGCCATTTGGAGAAATTAGAGATATAGATGAGGATTGCCCTACATTAACCTATAATAGAATTGGAAGACATATATCACATATAGTAACTACCAAGGTAGTTTCTAAATTATCTCCATGGCTCAGTAATGTAGAGCTTGGAGATCTGCACAGCGTGCCGGTTTCACATGGTGAAGGACGATTTGTAATCAAGGATGAGCTTATGAAGGAACTGGTTAATAAAGGACAGATAGCAACTCAGTATGTGGACCTTAACGGTAAAGCTACTTATGATTCCTTGTATAATCTTAATGGGTCTGATTATGCAGTAGAAGGTATAACAAGTCCCGATGGAAGAGTGTTTGGCAAAATGGCTCACTCTGAAAGAAATGGAATTAATGTGCTGAAGAATATTTCAGGAAACAAGGATCAGAAAATATTTGAAGCTGGTGTGAATTACTTTAAATAACAAGTACAAAACCTCCGCATAATGCGGAGGTTTAATTATTTTCTGATTTGGCCGGAGCCATATATAACGTTTTTTATTGTAGTCAACTCATTTAACCCCATTGGGCCTCTGGCATGAAGCTTCTGTGTGCTGATACCAATTTCTGCACCAAAACCGAATTCAAAACCGTCAGTGAATCTGCTGGAAGCATTGACATACACTGCAGCGGAATCAACCTCTCTTAGAAACCTTTGAGAATTCAAATAATCGTTAGTGATAATAACCTCCGAGTGACCGGTGCTGTACCTGAAAATATGGTTAATTGCATCATCCAGGGAATCAACAACCTTTACTGCCAGTATAAGATCCAGGAATTCAGTGGCATAGTCAATGTCAGTGGCAGGAATCAACTTCTCACAGCCTATATCCATGTTTCTGCTTAAAATTTCAATAGTCTTTTCGCAGCCTCTGATTTCAACTCCAAGCTCAAGCAATATCTTTGCAGCTGCAGGAACGAACTGCAAAGCTGCAGACCTGTGCACCAAAAGCGTTTCAGCTGCATTGCAAACTGCAGGCCTTTGGGTTTTTGCATTAACAATAATATCAATTGCCATTTCAGTATCTGCTGTCTCATCCACAAATATGTGGCAATTTCCTTCGCCGGTTTGAATTACTGGAACAGTGGAATTGTTAATAACAAATTTTATTAAACTGCCACTGCCTCTTGGTATAATAACATCTATATATTTATTAAGCTTAAGCAAAACATTTACTGCATTTCTGTCTGTAGTATCAATAAAGCTTACAGAAGCGGCGGGCAGACCTGAATTAACACATGCCTGGCTTAATATTTCAGCTATAGCCTTGTTGCTCTCAATAGCCTCTGAGCCGCCCTTCAAAATAACTGCGTTTCCGGATTTTATGCATAGCGCTGCGGCATCTGCTGTTACATTGGGTCTTGCTTCATAGATGATGCCTATAACTCCCAATGGTACCTTCATTTGTCCAATTATCAATCCATTTGGCCTTTTCCACATTTTTTTGATCTCGCCTACAGGATCCTCTAATGCAGCAACCTGCTTTATACCAAGTGCCATAGCTTCAATTCTCTGGTGTGTAAGCAGTAGTCTGTCCAGCATGGCCTTCGACATGCCTTTGTCTTTTGCAGATTGGATATCTAGTGAATTTGCTGTTAAAATATATTCCTCATTTGAAAGAAGAGCATCTGCCATGTTTTCCAAAGCAGTATTTTTTGTTTCAGTTCCGGTTATGGAAAGAACCCTGGATGCTTCCTTGGCAAGAGATGCTTTTTCTGCCACATAAATATTTATATCCATTATCTGTTCACCTCACTTTTGAACCAGGTTCCAACATTTTGGCCTTCCATTATTTTATATAATATTTGTCTGTCAGACCCATCGGCAATTATCATATCTACGCCTGCCTCTGAGGCAATTTTTGCTGCGTTAATTTTTGTAATCATACCACCGGTTCCAAGTTCAGTACCGGCACCACCAGCCAAAGCCTCAATTGATGGAGTTATTTCATTAACCATGGTTATGAGCTCAGCATCAGGATTTGTTCTTGGGTCCTGGCTGTATAGGCCCTTTATATCTGATAGGATAATCAGCAGGTCTGCTTTTGAAAGCTGAGCTACTAAAGCCGAAAGGGTATCATTGTCTCCAAATTTTATTTCATCCACTGCTACGGCATCATTTTCATTTATAATAGGAATAACCTTAAGCTTCATAAGTTCTGAAAGAGCGTCACGGGCGTGACTGCATCTTTCCTCTATAAAAATATCATCCTTTGTCAAAAGGAGCTGGGCAACAGTTTTACCATACTCTGAAAAAAGCTTTTCATACATATGAAGAAGAATTCCCTGACCTACAGCTGCTGCTGACTGGCTTTCAGGAATAGTCTTTGGCCTTTCCTTCAGGTTTAACTTACCCATACCAGCGCTGATTGCTCCTGAGGTAACCAGTATTATTTCGTAATCTCTTGTGTGAAGTTCGGCAAGCTGCCTTACAACAGGCTCTATTCTGTAAAGATTAAGCAAGCCTCTATTATGTGTAAGGGTAGAGGTACCTACCTTTACAACCACTCTTTTTACTTTATTTATATAACCTTTTCTATAGTTTTCCATTTACATATCTCCCATCATCAATACTAAATTTTTAAAGTATTGACTTTACGGGACCATGGCAGGGAAATCCAGTGCTGTATTTTCCTTTAATCCAAAAACTAGGTTCATATTCTGCACAGCCTGCCCTGCAGCTCCTTTAATAAGATTGTCAATGGCTGATACCACAATAACACGATTTGTTCTTTTATCCAGTCTTAAACCAATATGGCACATATTTGAGCCCCTTACGTATCTTGTTTCAGGTGGGACATCAAGGACCTTCACAAAATACTCATCTTTGTAGAATTCATTGTATAATTCATAAAGGGCCTCCTCTTTGCAGCTGCTGTTAAGTGATGCATAGCACACAGAAAGTATGCCTCTGTTCATAGGAGTAAGGTGCGGGGTGAAGGTGATTTTTATATCTTCATCATTTAATCCGGACAATACCTGTTCTATCTCAGGGGTATGCCTGTGGGTGGTAAGAGCGTATGCTTTTATTGATTCATTGCATTCGCAATAAAGGTTAGGTGTATTAGCGCCTCTGCCTGCACCTGAAACACCTGATTTAGCGTCAATAATAATTGAATTAATGTCAATAACTTTGTTTTTTACCAGAGGAGCCATTGCAAGAATACTGGCAGTACAGTAGCAGCCAGGATTTGCAATTAATTCAGCAGGCTTAATTATTTCACGGTTTAGTTCAGGAAGGCCATATACTGAGTTTTCCAGCAAATCAAGTGCTTCGTGGTTAACCTTGTACCAGCTTTCGTAAACCTCCTTATTTTTAAGCCTGTAGTCTGCTCCCATGTCTATAACCTTTACACCTTTGGAAAGAGCTGCCCTGGTAATATCAAAGGATTTTCCGTGGGGCATGGCTAAAAAAAGAACATCAATTTCATCTAAATTATCATAGATTTCGTGTATACTTATACATGAAATATTAATATGTCCGTAGTAGTTTCTGTATATACTGCTGTAATCCATATCCGCATAGGAATTTGAGCACAAAAACTTCAAAGACACCTCTTTGTGGTTATTGAGAAACCACACAAGCTGTTCACCGGCATAGCCAGTGGCGCCAATTATCCCTGCATTAATCATTTCATCACCTCATATTTATATAAATGTATATTAATCATTATACATTACATAAAATAATTATTCAATGAACAAAAAAAATGCAAGATAACTGTTGCATATTAATAATTATGATAGTATAATTATGCTGATATTATATTAAAGGTTGGTGGAGCGTATGTTAAGAGGCGAGCACTCTATATCCTTTGATGCATTACCATATATAAAAAAATTTTCTGGCAAGACATTTGTAATAAAATATGGCGGAAGCATAATGAAGAATGAAAGTGCAATAAAGGCTTTTTATGAGGATGTATCCTTAATGAAGCTGGCAGGAATAAATATTATTATTGTACACGGAGGAGGTCCCGAGATCTCCAAATGGCTTGAGAGGACAGGAGTTATTACTAGGTTTGTTAATGGCCTCAGGGTAACTGATTCCAATGTGATGGACATTGTGGAAATGGTTTTATCCGGACATGTAAACAAGAACCTGGCAGCTGGCTTAAGCTCCTATGGTGTTAGTGCTGTAGGCATAAGCGGAAGGGATTGTAACCTTTTAAGGGCCAGGAAAAAATATACCTTTGTAGATGGTGAAAAGAAAGATATCGGTTTTGTAGGAGAAGTTGTAAGTGTTAATAAGGCTCTGCTTCAAAGCATACTTGAAAGAGGCAGGGTCCCTGTAATTTCACCTATAGGCTGTGATTATACAGGAAATAAATACAATATAAATGCTGACTATGCGGCTTCATATATAAGCTCAGCTTTAAAGGCTGAAAAGCTTATTATATTAACTGACGTAGAAGGTGTGTACAAGGATTTTAATGATAAATCAACCCTTATTCCAAGCTTGTGTCCTGAAGAAATAAGAGATTATATTAATGAGGGCATAATAAACGGCGGGATGATACCAAAAATGGAATGCTGCATGGAGGCCATTGAAAACGGTACTAAAAGCGTACATCTGCTGGATGGCAGAAATAAGCATGGTATATTGAAGGAACTGCTTCACAGTATGGGAACACAGATAACTAATAGAAGGAGGTATGAAAAATGTCAGAAGGCAATATAATGAAAACTTATGGAAGATTCAATGTCATATTTGAAAAGGGGAAGGGCTGCAGAATATACGATATTAATGGAATTGAGTATTTTGATCTGGTATCAGGAGTAGCTGTAAACTGCCTCGGACATAACCACCCTGCTATAGTTAAAGCTATAAAGGACCAGCTGGAAAATGTTATGCATATATCCAACTACTATTTTAATTCTAAAGGAATTGAGCTTTCGGAAAAGCTTTGCTCTCAGTGTGATCATGAAGCAGTGTTTTTCTGTAATTCTGGTACTGAAGCAATGGAAGCAGGCATTAAGATTGGAAGAAAATATGGAAAACTAAATGGTGGACAAAATAAAAATATAGTGATACACATGGAAAATTCCTTCCATGGAAGAACCATTGGAGCATTATCTGTTACTGGCCAGCCAAAATACCAGAAGGATTTTATGCCTTTAATGGGAGGCGTGGATAGTGTTAAGATGAATGACCTTCATGCTATTAAAGAAAAGATGAATGAAAATGTATGTGCTGTAATTATAGAACCCATTCAAGGGGAAGGTGGAGTCAACTCAGCCACTGTAGAATATTTAAAATGTGTAAGAGAATTATGCGATGAATACAATGCTCTTCTTATATTTGATGAAATTCAATGCGGAATGGGACGCTTAGGAACCCTGTTTGCCTATAAGAAGTTTGGGGTAATTCCTGATGTAATCTGCATGGCAAAAGGTCTTGCAGGTGGTTTTCCCATTGGTGCAGTTATAGCAAATACCCGTGCAAATGTATTGGTGCCTGGTGATCACGGCAGTACATTTGGAGGAAATCCTCTTGCATGCGCAACAGGTATAGCTGTTTTTGAGGAGCTTGTACACGGTGGTGTTCTTGCCAAAATAGATGATAAAAGCCAGTATTTCAAGAACAAGTTAAATGAATTAAAAGAGAAGTATTCAATAATAAAGGAAGTAAAAGGCATGGGCTTGCTGCTTGGAATAGCCTTAAACGTTGATGTTAAGGAATTCAGCAACAAGTGCTTTGAAAACAAGCTATTGGCTGTTACAGCAGGCAAGGATGTAATCAGGCTTCTTCCTCCGCTGAATATTGAATACAGTGAAATAGATGAAGCAATTGAACTTTTGGAAAAAGTAATTTCAACTTATTAAAACCGGGAATATTTCCGGTTTTTTTATATTAACAATTTGTTAATTATTTTTCCAAAAGAGGATTAATGACAGATATATAGAATAATTATATAATTATATGCAATACAGAATGCGGAGGAATTGTAATGAAACCAATAATTTTTACTGATGCCAGCTGTGACCTGCCGCTGGATTTTATAGAAAAAAATGAAGTTTACCATTTAGGCTTGACCTTTACGTACAAAGATGGAGAATATGAAGATGATTTTGGAAAGACCATCTCCTATAAGGAATTTTACGATGGGTTAAGAAATGGCGAGATGCCTTGTACATCGCAAATTAATCAATTTAAATTTATAGAAATGTTCAAGGAACTTTTAAAGCTTAAAAGGCCCATTATTTATATAGGTATGTCCTCAGGCTTAAGTGGTACCTTTAACAGTGCTGAATCAGCCAGAAATACAGTATTGACCGAAAACCCTGATGCCGATATTACAGTAATAGACACAAAATGTGCCTCTTTAGGTCAGGGATTGCTGGTTGCACAGGCTGTTTATATGAGAGACAAGGGATTTTCCTCCTTGGAAATAATACATTGGATAAATGAGAATATGAAGCTGATGAATCATTGGTTCGCAGTTGAAGATCTGAACCACCTTAAAAGAGGGGGAAGGATATCCTCTACCACAGCTGTGGTGGGCAGCCTTCTTGATATTAAACCAATAATTTATCTCACCGCCGAAGGAACACTTAAAAATATAACTAATTCAAGAGGGAAAAAGAAGGCATTGAGGCTTTTAGCGGATAGATATAAGGAAAATGCTGCAGATTTTCAGAATCCCGTAGGAATTAGCCACGGTGACTGCTTAGAGGATGCAGAGCATTTAAAAGATATTTTAATCCACGAGTGCGGAGTTAAGGAATTTATTATAAATGAATTGGGAGCAGGTCTCGGGAGCCACTGCGGGCAAGGTTTGGTAGCGGTATGTTTTATAGGAAAAAGTAGATAGGGATTATTTTAGTCTGTGATTGGCATGCCATAGCAGGCTATTAATTTACAAATATTTCCTGGGAAATATGCAGTGTTAAAAAATGAATTTAATATTGCAATTTTTTTAATATCCTGTTAAAATGTCAATAGACAAGTCGATACTTTAGCGTGATAAATTGATAAATCGATAAAGCATGAAATTGAAGGAGATTTATATGTTGAATTGGATGAGATATATACCTGAGGGTACAAAAGATATATTGTTTGACGAATGTAAAGAAAAAATAAGAATAGAAAACCTGTTAAGGGAATCTTATATTAAATGTGGTTTCCAGGATATAATAACACCTACTTTGGAATTCTATGACGTTTTCAACGGCGAGCACACCACCATAGCTCAGGAGAAAATGTATAAGCTGTTTGACAATCAGGGAAGGATTATGGTGCTGAGACCTGATGTAACTACCCCTGTGGCTAGAATAACTGCTACGAAGCTAAATGAAGCTTCATTCCCGGCAAGATTTTGTTATACCTCCAATGTTTTCAGAGTTAATGAAAGTCTTTTTGGGAAAACCAATGAGGTAACACAATCTGGTATAGAAATAATAGGTATGAACAGCACAAAGGCTGATGCTGAAACCATAATAACAGGTATTAATGCATTAATCAGCACAGGATTGAAGGATTTCCAGATAGAAATAGGACATGCTGAATTTTTTAAGTCATTATTGGAAGAGCTTAAAATTAGTGATGAACATAAGGAAAGGATAAGAAAATATGTTGAGGATAAAAACTTTATAGCATTAGATCACTTTGTAATGAGCGAAGTAGACGAGAGCTATCCTGGAAGTCTTAAGGCAATAAAGGAGCTGCCAAAACTCTTTGGAGGAATCGAAGTTATCCAAAAGGCTGAAAGACTTACAAAAAACCAGAAGGCTATAAACTCCCTTAAAAATATAATAGATATCTATAAACTTATTGATAAGGCAGGTCTAAGCTCCTATATCACCTTTGACCTTGGCATGGTGAAGCATATGGATTATTACAGCGGAGTGATTTTCAGAGCCTTTACCCACGGCTCGGGAGGCTATATTTTAAGCGGTGGCAGATATGACGACCTTATTAAAAAATTTGGAAGGGATCTTCCTGCCATAGGTTTTGCCATTGACATAGACAGTCTTATGTCAGCCTTGGAAAACCATGGACATACCACTGGCAGCAAGGAAAAACAGGTTATATTGTACTATACCGAAGAACTGTTTAAGGAAGCCTTTAGTATAGCGGAAACCTTCAGAGACAATGGTTTCATTTCAGAACTGAGCCTGTTTGACAGTGAGGAAAGCACCTTGGATTATGCATTAAACAAGGATGTGCCAATGGTAATAAGTGTAATTGAAGAAAATATTATCAGAATGTATAAATATAATAAAAAATGGAATTTCAGGGATTTTGATAAAGAATATTTTAATAAATTTATGGAAGAGGCGGAGAAGATATATGAGGAATAAGAACACAGTAAGGATTGCCATAACCAAAGGTAGAATTGAGAAATTTGCAATTAATATATTCCAGGAGAGCGGTATTGATTGTGAAGAATTAATAAATAAAGGAAGAAAGCTTATTTTCCATGATGATAAAAACAACATAGATTTTGTGCTTGTAAAGGGTAACGATGTGCTGACCTATGTGGATCATGGCGTAGTAGACATAGGAATTGTTGGAAAAGATGTACTGCTGGAGCAGAATAAAAATTATTATGAGGTGCTGGACCTGAAGATGGGTAAGTGCAAATTTGCAATAGCAGGACTTCCAGGAACCAATCTGAACGAAGGCTATAACAGAAAAAAAATAGCTACAAAATACCCCAATGTGGCTAGAAATTATTTTCGAAGCAAGGGACAGGATGTAGAAATTATAAAAATAGAAGGCTCAGTGGAGCTTTCCCCTATACTAGGACTTTCAGATGCAATCCTTGATATCGTTGAAACTGGGAACACCCTTAAGGAGAACGGTCTGGTTATTCTGGAAGATGTATGCGATATAAGTGCAAGAGTAGTTGTCAATATAACCAGCATGAAGCTGAAAAGGGAAGAAATTTTGAATATAATTTCCATGCTTCAAAAAAGCGTCACAGTTAAAGAAAATTTAATTGCAGGATAAACGGAGGTAAAGTTATGAAAATAATATATGCGGAAAAGCCGGAAGGAAAAGCATACCTTGAACAGATAAAGTCCAGAGAAGCAGCAGTTCAGGAGGAAGTGAACCTGATTGTACAGGAAATTTTATCAGACATTAAGGAAAATGGTGATGAAGCGCTGATAAAATATACCAATAAATTTGATAGTGTATTTGTAAATAAAGATAATATTCTTGTAACCAGGGAGGAAATTAAGGCTGCATATGAAAAGGCTGAGGATGCCTTTATTGAAGCTTTAAAGGAAGCTGCTGAAAATATTAAGTTCTTCCATGAAAAGCAGGTAAAAAACTCCTGGATGGTAACAAAGGACAAGGGGATAGTTCTGGGTCAAAGAGTACTGCCCTTAGAAAATGTAGGAATTTATGTGCCCGGTGGTACTGCTGCCTATCCATCATCAGTGCTGATGAACGCTCTTCCTGCAAAGGTGGCAGGAGTTGATAATATAATAATGGTAACTCCTCCAATGAAAAACGGAGAAATAAATCCAAATATTCTTGTAGCTGCAGATATTGCAGGAGTAGATAAAATATACAAGGCAGGAGGCGCACAATCCATAGGCGCCCTGGCTTTTGGAACCGAGACCATACCTAAGGTGGATAAGATTGTGGGACCAGGTAATATATATGTAGCAATTGCAAAGAAGCTTGTGTATGGAAATGTTGACATCGACATGATTGCCGGACCAAGTGAAATACTAATTGTAGCAGATGAATATGCAAACCCTGATTATATAGCTGCGGATCTTATGTCTCAGGCGGAACACGACAGGCTGTCATCTTCAATACTTGTTACCAGCTCTGAAGCCTTAGCAAAAAATGTGATTATTAAACTGGAGGAGCAGCTCAAAGCTCTCAGCAGAAAAGATATAATCACTGATTCCATAAATGACTTTGGAGCTATAATAATTGTGAATAGTCTTAAGGAAGCGCTGGATATGTCAAATAAAATTGCTCCTGAGCATCTTGAGCTCTGCATCAAGGAGCCTTTTGTATATCTTGGTGATGTTAAAAATGCCGGATCAGTATTCCTTGGTGATTATTCACCGGAACCACTAGGGGACTATATGGCAGGTCCTAACCACGTGCTGCCGACCAGTGGTACTGCAAGATTCTTCTCAGCACTTTCAGTTGATAATTTTGTTAAAAAATCAAGCTTCAGCTTCTACACCAGGGAAGCTTTGCTGGAGGTAGGAGATAAAATTGTAAAGCTGGCTGAAACAGAGGGACTAGATGCACATGCAAATTCAATCAAGGTAAGAATGAGGTGATGGTATGGGAAATAGATGTGCTAAGTTAAAAAGAGCTACCTATGAAACAGATATATCAGTAAGTGTTGATATAGATGGAACAGGAAAATCAGACATTGATACAGGCATTGGATTTCTTGACCACATGCTGACTCTTTTCAGCAAACATGGAATAATTGATCTTATGGCTAAAGCCAGAGGAGATCTTAATGTAGATTTTCACCATACTGTGGAGGATATTGGAATAGTGTTAGGAAAATGTCTTTCTGATGCACTGGCAGATAAAACCGGCCTGAAAAGATATGGAACTTCATTTCTTCCTATGGACGAAACCTTGGCACTTGTTTCAGTGGATATCAGTGGAAGGCCATTTTTAGCATATGATTGCAAGATGAATACACAAAAGGTTGGAGATTTTGATACTGAGCTGGTAGAAGAGTTTTTCAGGGCTGTTGCCTTTAATGCAGGAATTACTCTTCATATAAAGCTTATGTACGGAAGCAATTCACATCACATTATAGAGGCTGTTTTTAAAGCCTTTGGAAGGGCTTTAAGGGAAGCGGCAACCAGGGATGACAGGGTAGTGGGGCTCATGACTACGAAAGGAGTTATATAATGATAGGAATAATAGATTACGGTATGGGAAACCTTAGAAGCGTGCAGAAAGCCTTGGAATTGCTGGGAGAGGAAGCGGTAATAACCTCGGACTTTGAAACACTGTTAAACTGCGGAGGGATAATACTTCCAGGGGTAGGGGCATTCCCGGATGCTATTGATAATATAAGATCAAAAAATCTTGATAAGGCTATTAAGGCCGCAATAGAAAAAAATAAACCATTGCTTGGAATATGTCTTGGCATGCAGCTTTTATTTGATGAAGGGGATGAAATTAAGATCTGCAAGGGTCTTGGCATTTTAAAAGGAAAGATAACAAGAATCCAGGCAGATGTTAAAATCCCTCATATGGGCTGGAATAATCTTGAAATATTAAAGCCTTGCAGTATTCTTAATGGAGTTAAGGACAGCTCCTATGCATATTTCGTGCACTCTTACCTGGTTGTTGATATGGACAGGGAGGATTTAAATGCTGTAGCAGAGTACGGAACTGAAATTCCAGCGGTGGTGAGCAGGGGAAATGTTTACGGTACTCAATTTCACCCTGAGAAAAGCGGGGAGCTTGGTATGAAGATACTGGAGAACTTTATTAAATTGGCTAATCAGTGTGAGAGGAGATAGGTTATGATAATATTTCCGGCAATAGATATAAAGGATGGAAACTGTGTAAGGCTCTACCAAGGGGAATTTTCCAAGAGTGAAGTAATTTCAGAAGATATTGTGGAAACAGCGAAAAATCTTGTAAAGAATGGTGCTGAATTTCTTCACATGGTAGACCTGGATGGAGCTCTAAACGGGGAACCCGCAAATCTTGATAAGATAAAACAGGTAATGGACAGTATTGAGATTCCAATTCAGCTTGGAGGCGGCATCAGAACAATGGAAACTATTGATAAACTGCTGGAGCTTGGAATAAACAGGGTTATATTAGGTACTTCAGCTTTAAAAAACAGAGATATGGTTGTAGAGGCTGTTAAAAAATACGGAGAAAGAATAGTTGTAGGAATTGATGCAAACAACAGAAAAGTAGCTGTAGAAGGCTGGGTAAAGGTCAGCGATGTGGATTACATTGACTTTGCCAGGACTATGGAGGCTTTGGGAGTAAAGACTATTATATTTACTGATATCAGCAGGGATGGCACATTAAACGGAGCAAATCTTCAGCAGCTTAAGGAGCTCAGTGAAAATATCAGCTGCAACATAATAGCCTCCGGAGGTATAAAAAATATAGAGGATATTAAAAATATCAAAGCCCTGAACTTATATGGAGCCATTACCGGAAAAGCAATATATTCAGGTTATCTTGATCTGAAAGAAGCAATTAAAGTGGGGAGGGAAGGATAATGCTGACAAAGAGAATTATTCCCTGTCTGGATGTTAACATGGGAAGAGTTGTTAAAGGCGTTAATTTTATAAATCTGAAGGATGTTGGAGATCCTGTGGAAATAGCGGAATTTTATAACAAGGAAGGAGCAGATGAGCTTGTATTCCTTGACATAACAGCATCCAATCAAGGCAGGAAAACCATGATAGATGTTGTAAAACGGACAGCAGAAAAAGTGTTTATTCCTCTTACAGTTGGAGGAGGCATATCTACAGTAGAAGACATCAAGGATATATTAAGAGCAGGAGCAGACAAGGTTTCTGTAAATTCAGCAGCCATAAGGAATCCAGAGCTTATTAAAGAGGCATCAGATAAGTTTGGCAGCCAGTGCGTGGTGGTGGCTGTAGATGCAAAGCAGAGAGAGGACAAATCTGGCTGGAATGTTTATATAAACGGGGGACGGATAGATACCGGACTTGATGCTTTGCAATGGGTGAAAAAGGCTGAAGCTCTAGGAGCTGGTGAAATACTGCTAACCAGTATGGATGCTGACGGCACCAAAGCCGGCTATGATATAGCCCTGACAAAGGCAGTTTCATCAGCTGTAAATATTCCAGTAATAGCTTCTGGAGGCTGCGGAAAAATTGAGGATTTCTTTGAGGTATTTGAAAAGTCAGGTGCTGATGCAGCTCTTGCAGCTTCACTGTTCCACTACAGAGAGCTTAGTGTAAATGAAGTTAAGGAATATTTGAGAGATAAAGGAATCAGCGTAAGGCTGTAAGGTATAGTGTATGGAAAAATACTTGGTGGAGAAATTTAATGATTTAAAGCTTCAAAATGGATTGATACCAGCCATTATTCAGGACTTTGAAAATAATGAAGTGCTTATGATGGCATATATGAACGAAGAATCCTTCAATAAAACAGTTGAAACAGGCAAAACATGGTTTTACAGCAGATCTAGAAATGAACTGTGGAATAAGGGAGGAACCTCAGGACATTATCAGGTTGTAAAAAGCATCAGCATAGATTGTGATAAGGACACCCTTCTTTTGAAGGTTATTCAGCAGGGTTCAGCCTGCCATACAGGAAACAGGAGCTGCTTTTATACCGAGGTCAGTAATTATCAAGAAGACGGAGGTTATTTCAATGAGTGAAAATAGTATATTAGAAAAGCTCTATGATGTTATTGAAGATAGAAAAAAAAATCCGGTGGAGGGCTCCTATACAAATTATCTTTTTGAAAAGGGTCTAGATAAAATTTTAAAAAAAATTGGAGAAGAAAGCACTGAAGTGATTATAGGCTGCAAAAACAAGGATAAGGATGAAATCGTCAATGAGATATGTGATCTAACCTACCATCTCCTGGTGATGATGGCCGAACTTGGTATAAAGCCTGAGGATGTTAATGCTGTGCTGGAGGATAGAAGAAAAAAAATCGGCAATAAGAAATCTGAAAGAAACGATATAGAGATTTATTGAACCAGGGCTGCATATGCAGTCTTTTTTCTGTATTTATTAATATGCACTTTATTTTTTATTTTATTAAGTGTAAAATCTTAAATGTAATATTTAACTTAACAGTAGGGGGACAAAATGAAGGCTAATATAATAAACCAGGTAATTATTCTATCTATAATAATGCTTGTAGGTATTTATGCAAGAAAAAAAGAAATATTCAATTCTGCAGTTAATAAGAAAATGTCTACTTTCTTATTGGATATAACTCTTCCCTGTTTGATAGTATCATCATTTAATTATTCATATTCCCAGGATATGATGAACAAGGCCAAGCTTATATTTATTTATTCAGTAATTGTACATTTTGCATTAATATTTGTGAGCTATATTTTTGCTTATAAATTTGAGGACAGAAAAAACAAGGTATTAAGGGCTGCCATTATATTTTCAAACTGCGGCTTCATGGGATATCCTGTTTTGGAAGGCCTATTTGGTAAAATTGGTGTTTTTTACGGCTCAGTTTTCAATATACCCTTTAACCTGTTTATGCTGAGTTATGGCACCATGCTTTTCACAGGTAAAAAAGATATAAAATCACTTAAAGCAGCGCTGAAGCATCCGGGTATAATTGCAACGGTTATCGGCCTTATGCTGTTTTCATTTTCAATAACCATACCAGTACCTATATATAAGGCTCTAAGCTCAGTTGGGGCTATGACCACTCCGCTTTCAATGATTATTGTAGGCTCTATGCTGGCTGAGATTAATATAAAAGAAATTTTTTCAGGCTTTGTGGTTTACTATGCTTCCGCTATAAGGCTGATAGTTGGACCCTTGCTTACTTTGATTATCATGAGGCTGCTTAATGCTGACAGACTGCTCCTTGAAATAGGGGTTACAATAGAGACCATGCCGGTAGCGGTTATCGCATCCATACTAGCAGAAAAATACGGAGGAGATACAAAGCTTGCATCTAAATGCATATTTATATCCACCATAATATCAATGATTACAATACCTATTATTCTGATAAACATTTAAGGAGGAACCAATGTTTGATACACACGTACACACCATATTTTCAACTGATTCTGATATGCTTTTAGAAGATGCCATAGCCAGCGCAAATAAAAACAGCACCCAGCTGATAATAACTGAGCATATGGACTTGAATTATCCAAGAAAAGGTGAATTTTTCTTTGACATAGATGAATATTTTAACCAATATCTGAAATATCGAAGCAGCAATTTGCTGCTTGGAGTGGAGATAGGCATGAGGGAGGACTGTCTTAAGGAAAGCAGTAAGATAGTAATTGCAAATCCCTTCGATTATGTAATTGGCTCCATTCATCTGGTTGATAATTATGACCTTTACTATGAGGATTTTTACAAGGGTAAAGATAAAAAGGAAGCCTATAACAGGTATCTAAGTAGTATGCTGACCTGTGTAAAGAACTTTCACTATATTGACAGCATGGGCCACATTGATTATATTGCAAGATATGCAGACTATGATGATAAAGAACTTTATTACTCCGACCATCAGCAAATAATTGATGAGATACTGAAGACACTCATAGAAAATGATACCTGCATAGAGCTTAACACCCGCAGGTTTGACAAGGAATCGGCAGTAAAAAACCTGCTCCCCATATATAAAAGATACGCTGAGCTTGGTGGAAAACACATTACTATAGGATCTGATTCACATAGCCCGGCAGCTGTTGGCAGCAGGCTTGATATGGCCAGAGCTTTTGCCGAGCAATGCAAGTTAAAGATCGTATATTTCAAGGAAAGGAAAAAGATATATGACAAAGTATAAAACAGAAATAATGCTGGGTTTGTTGTTTTTCCTCCTTTCTTTTCTTTTATATGGTATTCACATAATGATTTTTAATGATTTTAAATTTGCATTAAGTGATCTTACAGCCCAGATTGCATATATCCCAATTTATGTTTTTCTCACCTCTATTGTAATTGAGGGATTGCTGAAGCATAGTGAAAAGGCCGAAAACATTAGAAGAATGAATACACTGATTGGGGTATTCTATAGTGAGATTGGAAATGAACTAATAAGAATGTTTTCAAAATACGATTTGAACATATCAAACCTGCAGGCAGCACTTGGTAATGCAGCAGATTGGAGCAGTGAAAAATACAGACATTTAAGCAATATGATGAGTGAATATAAACCAGAAATAAATATGGAAATTGCAGATTTGGAAAAGCTGAAACAGCTGTTATTTAAGAAAAAGGAATTTATGCTTTTGCTTATGTCAAATCCAAATCTAATGGAGCATGATACATTTACAGAACTGCTGCTTTCAATTTTTCATCTTATTGAGGAGTTCCAAAGCAGGGGTGATGTGGCTTTATTTAACAGTGACGACATTATCCATATATACATGGATATAGAAAGAGCAAGCATAAATATAACCGCAGAGTGGGTAAAGTATATGCTTCACTTGAAAAAAGAGTATCCGTATCTGCATAACCTGGCAGTTAAAACCAATCCATATATAATGAATTAAAGAGGTATTTATATGAAGCTGGATAAACCGTTAGCTGACCGTATACGACCAGAAACCCTTAATGAGGTTGTGGGGCAGCCCCATCTAATAGGCAGCGGAAAAATCTTCAATAAAATATTAGAATCCGGGCAGATCCCCAATATGGTTTTCTGGGGTCCTCCTGGGGTTGGAAAAACTACAGTAGCTAACATAATTGCAAAAGCTACAGACAGAAAGTTTTATAAACTGAATGCAACCAATGCCTCTGTCAATGATATCAAGGAGATTACCGGAAGCCTGGACAGTCTTCTTGCAATGAAGGGTGTGCTTTTGTATCTTGATGAAATACAAAATTTTAATAAAAAGCAGCAGCAGTCACTGCTGGAGTTTACTGAAAACGGGAAAATTACTCTTATTGCAAGCACTACAGAAAATCCGTATTTCTATGTGTATAATGCTTTATTAAGCAGATCGGCAGTGTTTGAATTCAAGCCCCTTGAAATAGAGGATATTGTTAAAGGACTTCAGAGGGCACTGTATATTATTGAGGGAGATTTAGGGGAAACAAGATTAAATTGCACCAGGGAGGTGCTGGAGTATATTGCAGAATTCAGCAACGGAGACCTGAGAAGAGCTGTAAATATCCTGCAGCTTAGTGTAACTACCTCCAGCCGTGAAACAGACGGGAGCATCTGTCTAAACATAGATACGGTAAAGCGCTGTGAACAAAGCAGGGCAGTTAACTATGACAAGTCCGGGGATAACCATTATGACATTTTAAGCGCATTTCAGAAATCCATACGGGGAAGTGATGCAGATGCATCCCTTCATTACCTTGCAAGGCTTGTAAAAGCGGGAGACCTTATATCAATTTGCAGAAGGCTTCTGGTTATTGCAGCTGAAGATATTGGTCTTGCATATCCCCAGGCAGTATCAATTGTTAAAGCTTGTGTAGATTCAGCAATGCAGCTTGGATTTCCTGAGGCCAAGATTCCTTTGGCGGAAGCCGTAATACTTCTTGCTACCTCACCTAAATCCAATTCCGCAGTTTCTTCCATAGAGGCTGCATTGAGGGATATTGAAAATATGGATACGGGAGAAATTCCTTTGTATTTAAAAGATGGACATTATGCAGCTGCTAAAAAGTCTGGCCGTATGCAGGGCTATTTATATCCCCACAGTTACGAAAATAATTATATTGAGCAGGTTTACCTGCCAGAAAAAATAAAAAATAAAAAATATTATATTCCTGGAAATAACAAAAATGAACAATTATCCAAAGCATATTGGGATAAAATAAAGCAAAAATAGGGCAAATGCCCTATTTTAATTTATCCTCGATTTCTCTAACCAAATTAATAACTCTTTCTGTATCCTTAGGTATTTTAAATCTAACTGAATTTTTTGCAAGTCCAGTGAAATCGGCACCTCTTTCAGTGGCAATTTTGTTTTTATAAAACAAGCTGAACAGGTCAACAGTGGTATCATCGCATTTTATCAACATAATAGGAACCCTTTGGTCAGTTTCCATAACCTTAAGCTTGGTCAAAGAGTCCATAAAGGCTTTTTTACTTTCTGCAATTTTCATGGAGGATTCCTTGATAAAATCATAATCATTTAGTGCGGTTCTTGCCGTAAAAGCTGATATATTGCTGATGGAGAACGGGGAATTGGCCTTTGTATAATATGAACAAAGCTCTTCGCTTGCAATGAGGTAACCTATACGCATTCCTGCAAGACCCAGCCCCTTGGAAAAGGACCTTGTTACAATAAGGTTGTCATATTCATTTACAAGAGATATGGCGCTTTCTTCTTTACTTATAAAATCTGCATATGCCTCATCGATGATTACACAAATGTTTGACTTTGCCGCCTCTTCAAGTATAAGTCTGATGTCTTCTAAAGAAATTACCTGTCCCGTGGGGTTGTTGGGGTTGTCCAAATAAATAAGCTTATAATCTGGTTTAATAGCGTTTAGAACATCCTGAACATTAAATTTATAATTATTTTCAGGTTTTAAAAGTACATATTCAAAAGTGCCGCCCATGGCCTTAATATCACAGGCATAATCAGTAAACTGAGGGCAGCAGCCTAGAACCTTGGATTCCGGCTCTATAAATAGCCTGTTTATGTTTTCAAGTATAGCAATGGAGCCGTTGGATATCTGGATATTCTTTATGTTTAAGGCAGCCGCAGTGGCCCAGTAATCCACAAGATCTCTTTTCAATTCCACATAAGGATAGTCGGGATATAAGTTTATATTTTTAAATATATCCGGACTAATATTATCAAGAAGTTTTGTATGTCCATAGGGATTTGTACCTAGAGCGCAATCCACAATATCGCTCTTATCCTCGGAAATTATTTCAGTGTCTTCATTTACATATGAGACTGCGTTGTATTCAGCCAACGACCTTTTGTACTTTAATGACATAACCTCACCATCCTGTTCATTATATAAATTATTGAATATTAATAATATTATAATATATATGGGATAAAAATACTAAACTTTATAAAATATTTCAGGTATATTGTTGACAAGATTACTCGGATTTGCTATTATATATTTGAAAGTGTAGTAAAACACTCAACATTAAAGGAGTGGTTAAATGAAGCTGTCTACAAAGGGAAGATATGGAGTTAAGGCCATGGTGGATTTAGCAATTCATTACGGCGAAGAACCTGTTTCTATTAAAATCATTTCTGAAAGGCAGAATATATCAGAATATTATCTGGAACAGCTGTTTTCTCCACTGAGAAAGGCAAACCTGATTAAAAGTATAAGGGGTGCCCAGGGCGGTTACATATTAAGCAATTCGCCGGATAAAATAACAGTGGCGGAAATAATGGAAGTCCTGGAAGGACCAGTGGAAATATCAGATTGTCTGGAGGAGGGCGTATGCAGCAATATTGACTGCTGTGCCACCAGACTTCTATGGGCAAGGATAAAGGACAGCATTGACAGTGTTATGGAGTCCACAACCTTGCAGGACATGGTTGATGATTACAATAGTATGAAAAATAATAATAAAGAGGTGTAATTTATGAACAAAATAGTTTACATGGACAATTCAGCAACAACCTTTACAAAGCCTGAAGTTTTAGAGGAGATGCTGCCTTATTTTACAAATAATTTTGGTAATCCATCCTCTATGTATAAAATGTCAGACATAACAAAAAAGGCAATTGCTGTAGCAAGAGAGAGAGTTGCAAAGGCAATCAATGCAGAACCTTCAGAAATTTTCTTTACTGCAGGTGGTTCTGAAGGAGACAACTGGGCATTAAAAGGTATTGCATTTGCCAATAAAAATAAGGGCAACCATATAATAACTACAGCCATCGAGCATCATGCAATTACCCATACAGGCCAGTTCCTTGAGAAAAACGGATTTGAGGTAACATACCTGCCTGTAGATGAACAGGGCTTTGTAAGTCTTGAACAGCTTAAAAACGCTATAACCGATAAAACAATTCTAGTTTCTATAATGTTTGCAAATAATGAAATTGGAACTATCCAGCCAATAAAGGAAATTGCACAGATTTGTAAGGAAAAGAATGTTTACTTCCACACTGATGCAGTGCAGGCAGTAGGACATGTGCCAATAGATGTTAAAGACCTTGGGGTTGATATGCTTTCCATGGCAGGTCATAAATTTTATGGACCTAAAGGTGTAGGCGCATTTTATATAAGAAAAGGTGTAAAAATCGAAAACCTTATCCATGGCGGCGGCCAGGAAAAAGGCAAAAGAGCAAGCACAGAAAACACTCCAGGAATTGTAGGTTTAGGCAAGGCAATTGAACTGGCAGTTAATGAGCTCCCAGAGGAAAGAGCAAGACTTACAAAAATGAGGGACAGATTGATGAAAGGCCTTATGGAAAAAATACCATATGCAAAATTAAACGGACCAACCGGAGATAAGAGACTTCCTAACAATGTTAATTTAAGCTTTATAGGAGTAGAAGGTGAAACACTGCTGCTTGACCTGGACGATGCCGGAATATCAGCTTCCACAGGCAGCGCCTGCGCATCAGCCTCGCTGGATCCATCCCATGTTCTGCTGGCCATTGGCTGCAAGCACGAGGTAGCACACGGTTCCATAAGACTTACTTTAGGTGCTAAAAACACTGAAGAGGATATTGACTATGCTCTGGAAGTAATTCCTGATATAATCAAGAGAAGAAGAGAAATGTCACCACTTTGGGAGGACTTTTTAAAGAGAGGGGATAAATAATAATGTTATATAGTGAAAAGGTTATGGATCATTTCAGAAATCCAAGAAACGTAGGGGAAATTGAAGATGCCAACGGTGTTGGTGAAGTAGGTAATCCACAGTGTGGAGACATCATGAAAATTTTCATTAAGGTTGAAGATAATATAATTAAGGATATTAAGTTTAAAACCTTTGGGTGCGGATCTGCAATAGCATCCTCAAGTATGGCTACGGAGCTTATAAAAGGAAAGTCTGTTGAGGAAGCCTGGAGCCTTACCAATAAAGCCGTGGCAGAGGCACTGGACGGACTTCCTCCAGTAAAAATGCACTGCTCAGTGCTGGCAGAAGAAGCAATCCATAAAGCAATAAATGATTATCGAGTAAAAGCAGGTCTTGAGCCATGGGAAACAAAAAACCATTCAGAAACAATCCATGAGCATGTACACGGCGAATAATAAGAATTAGCTATAAAAGGAAACTCTTAGGAGTTTCCTTTTTTGCCCTTAATACTTATATAATATTAAATTATTGGAAAACTATAATATTATAGTTAAAGGGGCAGTGAAAATGTACAGAAGCAAGGATTTCAGTTATATGGAGGTAATACATATAAAAAACAGCAGGGTCGGATTTGTAAGGGATCTGCTGCTGGATTTTCATAAACAGAGGATTACAGGCTTTGAAATATCCTCTTATGATTTGGTTAATCGAAGAATAAATGTGATGACAGGAGATGTTATAAGCTTTGATAACAGCATGGTCATTAAAAATACAAGCAGAGGTGAACATCTTTCATTTAATAAAATAAAGGGAATGGATGTCATTGACCGTAATGGAAATATTCTTGGAATGCTGGAGGAGGTTCTTTTTGAAGAAAGAAATTTTATAATTTATGGTGTTGTTTTATCATCAGGCCTTATGAATAATTTCTTAAAAGGGAAAAAAATCCTTCTTATGAATGAGCTTATGCTGGGGGACAGGAATATTTTATGGAGCAGCAGCTCAGAAAAGCTTAATTTTTCAACCATGCCTCATAAGGTCAGGCTAATGACTGGGGGTGAGGGGAATTAAAGAGCTTTTATACCTGCTCATAATATCCTTTATCATTTCCTATACGGTACGGCCAGTGAAATTAAAATTATTATGGCTTGGAATTAATGAAAGATTGAGTTCCATTCTTATAATATCTTTAATAATTATATTTTTAATTTCCTGCATAATATTTCTTGTGCCTTCTTTAATCAATGAGAGCTCCAGTATAGGAGATACATTTTCAAAGTTCCAGCAAATGCTGGATGACCTTTACAGAAAACTAAAACCCCTGCAGGAAAATAAAGTTATGCTTACTGCAATAAATAACATAAGTGAAAGAATAAACAGAAATTCTGTAGCTTTCATGGAGGGAATTCTAAGCTCCACCTTGAATATTGGCAGCAGTCTGATATCCATAGCAGTAATACCAATCATAACCTACTATTTTTTAGTAGATGGAGACATTATATATAACAGTTTCATAAATTTATTCCCTTTGACCTGGAGACCCATCGTTAAAAAAACTGGTGATGATATAGATAAGGTTTTAGGAAAATATATTGCCAGTCAATTTTTTCTATGTTCAATTATTGGGTTCCTTACATTTATAATACTTATAATTTATAGAATACAGTTCCCCGTAATATTATCACTGCTTAATGCTTTTTTTAATATAATTCCGTATTTTGGTCCTATTTTTGGCGCTGTGCCATGTATTCTCATTGCGGTTTTGAAATCCCCGGGGACAGCACTTTGGGTTGCTTTATGGTTATACCTTATACAACAGCTGGAGGGAAATATACTGCAGCCTAAAATTACGGGAGACAGCGTGAACATGCATCCTGTAGCAGTGATAATTCTTTTGCTGCTGGGTGATAAATTAGGCGGGTTCCTTGGCATGATACTGGCCATTCCTTTAGGTGTTATGATAAAAATAATATATGAAGATATCAACTACTATATTTTTTAATTTATTGTTTCCCTTGACATAATCGAAATTCATATTATATAATCGTATATAACAATTATAAATGAGGTAATGACTGGAATTAGTAGATATATTTCTGCATTTAGAGAGAAGGTGGCTGGTGAAAACTTTCTGAGAAATATTTCGAAGCTGTCCAAGAACCAATATTATTCGAGAGACACGGCAGCTGCTGTGTAATTAGGGTGGTACCACGGATTTAACTTTCGTCCCTTCAGGGATGGAAGTTTTTTATTTTTAGCAAAAATAGAAAAGGAGAGATACGTATATGGAGAAATTAGGAGTAAACCAAATTAGGGAATTGTATTTGAGCTTTTTTGAAAGCAAGGGTCATCTTAGACTACCAAGCTTTCCACTAGTACCTAAAAATGATAAAAGCCTTCTGCTTATAAATGCAGGTATGGCTCCATTAAAGCCATATTTTACAGGTCTTCAGGTTCCACCACGGACAAGGGTTACTACCTGCCAGAAGTGCATAAGAACAGGAGATATTGAAAACGTTGGTAAAACTGCAAGGCATGGAACTTTCTTCGAGATGCTTGGTAACTTTTCCTTTGGAGATTATTTTAAAGAGGAAGTAATTCCATGGGCATGGGAATTTTCTACTGAGGTCTTGAAGCTTCCAAAGGATAAGCTATATGTAACCATTTATCTGGATGATGATGAAGCCTACGATATATGGGTTAAAAGCACTGACGTAGATCCAAAAAGAATATTCAGGCTCGGTAAATCGGAGAACTTCTGGGAGCATGGTCTTGGACCCTGCGGACCTTGTTCAGAGATACACTATGACAGGCTGGGAGGTGCTCCTATAACCACATCTGAGGAATTTATGGCAGCTGGTGATGAAGACCGTGTTATGGAATTCTGGAATCTGGTATTTACACAGTTCGATAAGGATGAAAGCGGAAATTATAACAGACTGTCAAATCCAAATATAGATACCGGAATGGGCCTGGAAAGAATGGCTACCATACTGCAGGGCACTGACAGCATTTTTGAAATAGATACTATTAGAAACGTACTTGATGAAGTTGTAAAAGTATCAGGGGTTCAATATGGCAGCAATAAAACTTCCGATATTTCAATCAGGATAATAACTGACCATATTAAAAGCGTTACCATGATGATATGCGACGGAGTACTGCCTTCAAATGAAGGCAGGGGCTATGTGCTAAGGAGACTTTTAAGGAGAGCAGCCAGACATGGAAAGAACCTGGGAATAAGCGGAGCCTTTTTGGATAAGATCTGCTCCAAGGTCATTGAAAACTCCTGTGAAGCTTATCCTGAACTGAAGGTTAAGGAGGATTATATTAAAAAGGTAATTAACCTTGAGGAAGAAAGATTTGACGAAACTATTGATTCAGGAATGCAGATACTAAATGAATTTATTGATGAAATAAAGGATAAAAACATTAAAGTACTATCTGGTGAGCATGCCTTCAAGCTTTATGATACTTATGGCTTTCCACTGGAACTGACTCAGGAGATCCTTGAGGAAATAGCAATTGAAGTGGATGTAGACGGTTTTAACAAGGAAATGAAGGAGCAGAAGGAAAGAGCCAGGGCTGCCAGGGCTGAAACTAATTTCATGGGAGCCGAGGACACACTTTTAAATAAAGTTCCATTGGAGTTCAATACGGAATTTACAGGATACTGTACATTAGAATCCACATCGGAAATTTCATATATAATATATGAGGAAGAATTTGTATCTGATGCCCAAAAAGGAATGGAATGTGTAATTATTGCACCAAAAACGCCATTCTATGCTGAAATGGGTGGTCAGGTAGGAGATAAGGGAATAATTTTTAATGATTCCTTCATGGCTGAGGTATATGACTGCAGGAAAAATATTTCCGGAAAAATACTTCATTTTGTAAGGGTTATAGATGGAACCTTAAATATCTCTGACGAGGTAACCCTTCAAGTTAATTCCGAAAAGAGAAATGCTGCTAAAAGGAACCATACAGCAACACATCTTTTGAATTCAGCTTTAATCAAGGTTCTGGGAAGCCATGTTCATCAGTCGGGCTCCTTTGTGGATACAGAAAGGCTCAGATTTGACTTTAATCATTTTGAGCAATTGTCAGAAGAACAGCTTATAAAAATTGAAAAAATTGTTAATAATGAAATTATGAAAGCATCTTCAGTTAATACTATTGAAATGACATTAGCGGAAGCAAGAGAGTCCGGAGCAATAGCTCTTTTTGATGATAAATACAAGGATAATGTGAGAGTGGTTTCCGTAGGTGACTTCAGCAAGGAGCTTTGTGGAGGAACCCATGTTCAAAATTCCGGTGAAATAGGTATGTTTAAGATTGTATCCGAGTTTGGCGTAGCAGCTGGCATCAGGAGAATTGAAGCTGTTACAGGCAGCAATGCACTTGATTATTTATATGAAAAAATAAACGTAATAAATGAAATTGAAAAAACCTTGAAGTGCTCTGAAAAGGATATAATACACAAGCTGCAGCTTCAGGCACAGGAGGCTAAGGAAAAAGACAAGGAAATAGCCAGTCTTAAAGCTAAGCTTACCTCAGGCTGTGAAGATGAAATTTTAAATAACCCACTGGAGGTTAAAGGCATCAAGCTTTATAAGGGTGAATTAAAGGACATAGATGGTGAGGCTTTGAGGAACCTTGCAGACAAAATCAGGGATAGAGCCGGTGATGGTGTTATTGTACTTGGCAGTACCATTGAGGATAAGGTGCAGTTTGTGGCAATGGCAGGTAAAGGAGCAGTTGAAAAGGGCGCTCATGCAGGAAAGATAATAAAGGAAATTGCAGCTATCGCAGGCGGTGGCGGCGGTGGAAGGCCAGATATGGCTCAGGCTGGAGGAAAAAATCCTGAAAAGCTCCACGATGCTATGGAAAATATTATTATTGTGTTGAATAAATTGGTAAAGTAGTGTACAATTTAATAATTATGATTTATAATTAAATAACATGATATAGTGGGGTGATAAAATGGCTAATGAAAATACTATACAGTTTGATCCTGTAAATAACAAAAAGGATCTTACAAAAGAAATACTTACAGAGGTATACGACTCTCTTATTAAAAAAGGTTATAATCCTGTTAATCAGTTAGTTGGATATTTTATATCTGGAGATCCCACCTATATTACAAATTATAATGGAGCCAGGGCTTTAGTGAGGAAACTTGAGAGAGACGAGATACTTGAAGAAGTACTTAAATTCTATTTAGGAATAAAGTAGAAGTGCCCTTTGGGGCATTTTTACTTTAAATAATGGAAATGGAGAAATTAATGAGGATATTGGGATTGGATATGGGTGACAGGACTATTGGTGTAGCTGTCAGTGATCCTTTAGGATATACTGCCCAAGGAATAACCACCATCAAAAGAAGAGGTCTTAAGAATGATCTGGATGAAATAAGCAGGATATGCAAAGAATATTCTGTAGAATCCATAGTTTTGGGGTTGCCCAAGAATATGAACGGCACCCTTGGGGAGAGTTCTGAAAAGGTAATGGAATTTTCAAAGGTACTTGAAAATGAATTTGGACTTCCTACAAAATTTTGGGATGAAAGGCTTACTACTGTAGCTGCACATAAAGCTATGCTGGAAGCAGATCTTTCAAGGGCAAAACGTAAAAAAATTGTTGATAAGATAGCAGCCATATATATTTTGCAAGGATATTTGGACAGCATATCAAAATAATAACAGGAGGAAATAACATGGATAAGGATAAAAATTTTACCACTATTTTACTAAACGATGAAGATGGAAATGAAGTTGAGTTTGAAGTAATCACAAAGCTTGATATTGAAGATAAAGAATATGTGATTGTAACTCCAAAGGATGATGATACTGAGGATGCCATCGCTCTTAGAATCGAACAGGATTCAGAGGGAAATGATGTGCTGGTGTCTGTGGAAGATGATGATGAATTTGCAATGATAGAAGAAGCCTATGAAACTCTGTTTGCAGAGGACATATTAAATTAGACATTCATAGAAGCTATGTTTATCATAGCTTCTATTTTTTTAATTGGTTATCAATTGACAATGAATGATAATAGTATTAGACTATATAAGGATAAGTTCATTAATTTTTGAAATGAGGTATAAATATGTCAAAATTAACCTTAGAAGAAATAGAAAAATTAAAATTGAGCCTTAAGGAGAAAGGTTATAAGCTTACACCTCAGAGAAGAGCTATTGTGGATACCATAATAAGAAATGAAGGCAGCCATTTAACTACAGAAGAATTATACGATTTAGTAAAGGTTGAATGCCCTGAAATAGGCTTGGCTACTGTATACAGGACTGTACAGCTGCTGGAATATATGGGAGTAGTCTGCAAACTGGACTTAAGTGACGGCTGCAGTAGATATGAACTTGTTCACGAGGAAGAAAACCACCAGCACCATCATCTTATATGCACATGCTGCAACCAGGTAATAGAGGTGGAGGGTGACCTGTTGGATACACTTGAACACGAAATTGAAGAAAAATATGATTTTAAGGTTAAAAATCACAGCCTTAAATTTTATGGAATATGTAAGGATTGTTTGCAAAAAACTTAATATATAAAAAAATTCGAAAAGGAGGGAAGAATTTTTGCGAAAAGAAAAAGACAAAATAAAAATAATACCTCTTGGCGGCATGAATGAGATCGGTAAGAATCTAACAGTGGTTGAATACAAAAATGACATTATTGTAATCGACTGTGGTATGAAATTTCCTGATGAAGAAATGCTCGGTATAGACGTAGTTATTCCAGATGTTACCTATCTGGAAAAAAACATTGATAAGGTAAAGGGAATTTTTTTAACCCACGGTCATGAGGATCATATTGGTGCACTGCCTTATATACTTAAGGTAGTTAATGTGCCTGTGTACGGAACAAGGCTTACCGTCAGGATGGTGGAATCCAAATTAAAGGAGCATAATCTGCTTAGTTCAACAAACCTGGTTTGTGTTAAACCCAGGGACATAATTAAGCTGGACAATGTTTCTGTGGAATTTATCCATACAACTCACAGCATAGCGGATTCTTGTGCTATTGCAGTGCATACACCGCTTGGAGTTGTGCTCCATACAGGAGACTTTAAAATCGACTATACGCCTATTGATGGATGTGTTGCTGATTTAGGAAGGTTTGCGGAGCTTGGCAGAAAAGGAGTAATAGCTATGCTGGCTGACAGTACCAATGTGGAAAGAACGGGTTACACTATGTCAGAAAGCACTGTAGGCAGAACCTTTGAGGACCTTTTTGCAAAGGCAAAGGGCAGAATAATTGTAGCCACCTTTGCATCACACATACATAGGATTCAGCAAATAATAAGTGCAGCAGTAATGTATGGAAGAAGGGTTGCCTTTTCAGGGCGCAGCATGGAAAATATTCTTGAGGTTGCAAAGGAGCTTGGGTATATTACCGATGACAAGGACATATTTATAGGCATTGACAGTATTAACAAATATCCTGATGAGCAGATAGTGATAATAACCACAGGAAGCCAGGGAGAGCCTATGTCTGCATTATCAAGAATGGCAGCATCAGAGCATAGGAAAGTAAATATAGTTCCCGGTGACATGATTGTCATTTCTGCATCACCTATACCGGGCAATGAAAAACTTGTATCCAGAGTAATTAATCAGCTTTTCAAAAAAGGCGCTGATGTAATTTATGAATCCCTTGCTGATATACATGTATCAGGTCATGCCTGCCAGGAGGAGCTTAAGCTCATGTATACCCTGGTAAAACCTAAATTTTATATACCGGTCCATGGCGAATTCAGACATCTGAAGCAGCATTCTGAACTGGTAAAAATCCTTGGACTGCCTGAAAACAATGTAGTTATATCAGATATTGGCGATGTAGTTGAGATAACCAGAGATGCAATCAAAAAAAATGGTTCGGTTGTTGCTGGACAGGTTTTCGTAGATGGTTTGGGCATCGGAGATGTAGGAAATATAGTAATAAGAGACAGAAAGCATTTATCCCAGGATGGAATATTAACAGTTGTAGCAACCATTGACAAGGAAACCGGCAGTGTAGTGGCAGGCCCGGATATTATCTCAAGAGGTTTTGTCTATGTAAGAGAATCAGAGGATCTTATGGAAGAAGCCAGGAAAATTGTTAAAGGTGTACTGCTGGAATGTGAAGAAAAGCATATTACTGAATGGGCTACATTAAAAACTAATATAAGAGATTCACTTAGGCTTTTCTTATACGAGAAAACTAAAAGGAAACCTATGATCCTCCCAATAATAATGGAAGTATAAGAGTGAAAGGGGATTTTTATGAATATCTATGATGAAGCTGACAAATTTGCAAGAGCATTAAAGGATTTGCCGGAAGCAAAAGATTTCAGAAATGCCAGCAAAAAAATTGAAGGCAATGCTACAAATCAAAAAATGCTGGAGGATTTCAGAAAAATACAAATTGAAGCATATTCAGAGCAGATGCAGACTGGAAAAATGTCTAAGGAAACCACTGAAAAGTTTCAGAATCTGGCATCAGTAATATCACTAAATCCGGATGTGGCAGCATTTTTACAGGCTGAGCAAAGGTTTGGGGTTATTTGGGAAGATATAATGAAGACATTTAATGATGCTATTGGTGTAGATTTAACACTTGGAATGTCAAATAAATAATCTAAGTTGACTTTTTAATTATATAATAATAAAATAGACCTGATGAGCATTTTTAGGATACTTATAAGTATCCATTTTTTTTGGTAAACAACTAAATATTGGAGGAAGATTAATGAATTTATTTGTAAGAAATGACATAAGGAATATAGCTATAATTGCACACGTGGACCATGGCAAAACCACATTGGTGGATGCACTGCTCAAGCAGAGCCATGTTTTCAGGGAAAATGAGAAGGTACAGGAAAGGGTTATGGATTCAAATGACCTTGAAAAGGAGAGAGGGATCACAATTCTTTCAAAAAATACAGCAGTTATGCATGATGGAATAAAAATAAACATCGTAGATACCCCAGGACATGCGGATTTTGGCGGAGAAGTAGAACGTGTACTAAAAATGGTGGATAGTGTTCTTCTGGTTGTAGATGCATATGAAGGGCCTATGCCGCAGACAAAATTCGTGCTTAAAAAGGCTTTAGAGCTTGATCTTAGACCAATTGTGGTTTTAAATAAAATCGACAGACCTGATGCAAGACCTGTAGAGGTTCTTGACGAAGTTTTTGACCTGTTTATAGAGCTTGGAGCAAATGATGAACAGCTGGATTTCCCAGTGGTGTACTGCTCAGCCAGAGACGGTATAGCAAAATATGAAGTAGAGGATGAAAGCAGCAATATGGATCCTTTATTTGATGCCATAGTTAAAAATGTAAAGGCACCGGAAGGATATCTGGATAAACCTTTGCAGCTGCTTATTACTACCATTGACTATAATGAATATGTGGGCAAGATTGGTATAGGCAAAATTGAAAGAGGCATAATCAATAAGAACCAGCAGGTAGCCCTCATTAGAAAAGATGGCAAAACAGATTCAGTTAAGGTTGCAAACCTTTATGTATATAACGGCTTAAAAAAGGAAGAAACCAATGAGGCAAAGATTGGTGACATTGTTGCTGTATCCGGTATTTCTGATATAAATATCGGTGAAACCATTGCAGATTTAAGCAATCCTGAGGCACTTCCCTTTGTAGATATTGATGAGCCGACTCTAAGCATGAACTTTATGGTAAATGATTCACCTTTTGCAGGCAGAGATGGTGATTATGTTACCTCCAGACATCTCAGGGACAGGTTAATGAAGGAACTGGAAACAAATGTATCACTTAGAGTTGAAGAAACAGACTCCGCTGACTGCTTCAAGGTAAGCGGAAGAGGAGAGCTTCATCTTTCCATTTTGATTGAAACTATGAGAAGGGAAGGCTATGAATTCCAGGTTTCCAAGCCTACTGTTATATATAAGGAAGAAAACGGAATGCTCCTAGAGCCTATTGAATATTTAACCATTGACGTTCCAGAAGAATTTATGGGTGTTGTTATGGAAAAGCTTGGACCTCGAAAAGCTGAAATGGTTAATATGACTTCAGCTATTAACGGATATACAAGGCTTGAATTTAAAATACCTGCAAGGGGACTAATCGGTTTTAGAAATGAGTTTATGACGGATACCAAAGGAAACGGTATAATGAATCATGTTCTGGATGAATACGAAGAATTCAGAGGTGAAATTCCTGAAAGAAGCAGAGGCTCTCTTGTGGTGTTTGAAACCGGAGTTTCAATAACCTATGGATTGTTCAATGCCCAGGAAAGAGGAACATTATTTCTTGATGCAGGTATTGATGTTTATGAAGGTATGATAGCTGGAGAATGTTCAAGAGCAGAGGATATAGAGGTTAATGTATGTAAAAGAAAACACTTGACCAATACAAGATCATCAGGCTCTGATGATGCGCTGAAGCTTGTGCCTGTTAGACAGATGTCATTGGAACAGTGCCTGGAATTCATCGCTTCCGACGAACTGGTTGAAATAACTCCCAAAACTATAAGAATGAGAAAAAGAATATTAAATTCAGAATTAAGAAGAAAAGCTTCGAGAAAAAAATAGAGGTACCTATGAATAAGAAATTAACGGTTTTAATCCTAATAATTTTGATTATATCAGCTGCAGGTGCATTAATGGTTAGACACAATAGAAATGGTGTGATAAACCACCCGTTTAGTACCAGCGAATCTAAGGTCAAGTTTGAGGTTAAGTCCGGAGATGATTTAAACAAGGTGGTTGAGTCCCTGAACAATCAGGGGCTTATCAAAAATAAAAAAATAGTGGACAGTTACATTAAAAAAAATAATGTGAGTACAAAAGCTTCAGCAGGTAAATACAGTATTTCCAATAATGTATCTTTAGATAAACTGATTCATTATATTAATAAAGGCATTTTAGATGACACTCCGGTTAGAGTGACCATACCTGAAGGCTACGATATTGAGGCTATAGCAAAAGCTTTTGACAGTAAAGGAATCATATCAAAGGAAGAATTCCTGAAAAGCTGCAGGGAATATAAGCTTCCTGATTATATAACCGCTGATTCAAAGCGAAAGTACGCTTTGGAGGGATATCTGTTCCCTGATACCTATGAATTTTACAAGGGTGCTTCAGGTAAGGCTATTATTGACGAAATGACAGCAAGATTTATTTCAGTAATTAATGATATAAAAGCTAAAACTGGTATAAGCATAAGCAACGAAGAACTTGATAAATATATTATCATGGCTTCTATTGTTGAAAAAGAAGTGAAGACACAGGATGAACGAGGTAAAGCAGCTTCGGTTTTCTATAACCGTTTGGGTAAAGGCATAAAGCTTGAATCCTGTGCTACAGTATTATATGCTCTTGGAGTTCATAAGGACAAGCTTTCATATAATGATTTAAAGGTTAATTCACCATATAATACTTATCTGCATGGGGGCTTACCAGAGGGACCTATTTGTAATCCAGGCAGGGCATGTATAGAAGCAGCTATATCACCTGCTAAAACAAGTTATCTTTATTTTGTGTCAAAAAATGACGGCACCCACTTTTTCACTGACAATTATAATGATTTTTTAAACGAAAAAAAAGTAACTCAGGGTGATTGATATTTGGAGAATGTACAATAATAATATTGTACATTTTCTGTATACAGGAGGTAATTATGAGTGCGATAACTCAGGACTATATTGAGGAATATATAAGAAGCCTCATTAAGGACAATGATGAGGATCTTCTTTTCATGGAGGATTATGCAAGAATCAACCATGTTCCTATAATACAGAAGGATTCTGCAAATCTGCTTAAATTCTTCATAAATCTAATTAAACCAGTAAGCATTCTGGAATTGGGTACAGCCATCGGCTATTCATCGATCTTAATGAGCAGGTGTGCCGGACCCTCTGCAAAAATAACAACCATAGAGAGAGATGAAAAACTGGTGGAGCTGGCAAATGCTAATATTCAGAAGGTTGGATATAATAACAGGATACAGGTAATTAAAGGTGACTGCCTGGAAATATTGGAAAAACTTCAGGGGGAATACGACATTATTTTTTTGGATGCTGGCAAATCTCATTACAAGGATTATTTTCCTCACTGTACAAGGCTTTTAAAAAAGAACGGATTATTAATATCAGACAACGTACTTTATAGAGGAATGATTGCTTCAGACAAACTTTTTAAAAGAAGAATGGTTACTATAATTAAAAAAATGAGAAAATACCTGTTAATGCTTTCAGATAATGAAGAATTTATAACTTCTGTAATACCAATGGGAGATGGTATTGCATTGACCACAAGGAGGAATATCAATGAATAAGCCTGAATTACTAGCACCTGCGGGAAATCTTGAAAAGCTGAAAACAGCAATAGACTTTGGTGCAGATGCAGTTTACCTTGGGGGAAGCAAGCTTAACCTGAGGGCCTTCGCGGATAATTTTACCAATGAAGACCTGGCAGAAGGTCTTGCTTATGCTCATGAAAGAGGGAAAAAGGTGTATGTAACACTGAATGTATTTCCACATAATGAAGATCTGATTGGTATTGAAGATTATCTCAAGGAGCTTTTCAATTTGAAGGTAGATGCCATTATAGTATCGGACCCTGGCATAATTGCCATAGCAAGGGAAGTGGTGCCCGATCTTGAACTTCATTTAAGTACTCAGGCAAACACAGTTAACTGGAAAAGTGCAGAATTCTGGTTTAAACAAGGGGTAAAAAGAGTAGTGCTGGCCAGGGAAATGAGCTTTGAGGAAGTGAAGGAAATTAGAAAAAGAGCACCTGAGGATCTGGAAATAGAAGCCTTTGTTCATGGCTCAATGTGCATGTCCTATTCAGGAAGATGTGTGCTATCAAATTATATGACAGGCAGGGACTCAAACCGTGGACAATGTGCTCAGCCATGCAGATATAAGTATTTTCTAACGGAAGAAAAGAGGCCTGGCGAATACTTTCCCGTTTTTGAGGATGAAAGAGGCACATATATACTTAATTCAAAGGATCTATGCATGATAGAGCATATACCTGAGCTGGTTGAAAGTGGAATTGATTCATTTAAAATAGAAGGGAGAATGAAAAGCTCCTACTATGTGGCATGCGTAGTGAAATCCTACAGGCAGGCATTAGACGCATATATAAATGACAAGAATAGCTACAGCTTTAAAAAAGAATGGATGGACAATCTTTTGAAAGCCAGTCATAGGAAATACTTTACAGGATTTTATTATAACGATAAAGAGAGTTTGATTTTTGAAAGCTCATCCTATATAAGGGATTATGACATTGTAGGGATTGTAAGGGACTATGATAATAATTCAGGGAAGGCATTTGTTGAGCAAAGAAATAAACTTTTCGAAGATGACCTGGTGGAAGTGCTGAGACCTGAAGGAGACAGCTTTTCTGTTAAAATATGTGACCTGAGGAATTCGGATGGAGATAAAATTCCATCTGCCCCAGTGGCTCAAATGATTTTTACCTTTAACACAGCTACGGCACTAAAAAAAGGTGATATGCTCATAAAAGAAAAAAAGGCTTAATTGTATAGAACATCTCATCTTAGGCAAAAATTTGTCTAAGATGAGGTGTTTTTATGTATAAATTTGTTATCAGCAGAAAAAGAATGTGGTGCATTTTTATATTGTTTTTTATAATGTTTGCTTTGCTGTTTTTAAGACTTTTTCAGTATCAATATTTAAATTCAAAAAAGTACAGTGCAATGGCGGAGGCCCAATATTCCTACAGCGAAAATACCGAGGATTTTAATTTTAAGCTCCTTGACAGAAATGGAAACGACCTAAGCCAATATAAAGATAATTATTATGCGGTAATAGTGCCTTCTGCCTTTAAAAGCAAACTCAATACTGATACTGAGGCTATTATGAACATGACTTATGCGCTAAGAAATTATGATGACAGCTATGATCTTTCCAATATTGATATACTGAAAGATAATCCAAAGCTGTATTGGGAAATTGATGCCCAGACTTTCAAATATGTTAAAGCCTTGAAGCAGATACAGGGAGTTTATGTATTTCAGTGTAAGGAACTTCAGAAAAGGGGCACATGGAATGTAGAGAGCATCCTTCTTAACCCCAGGAGAACAGTGGACAACAGTCTTAAATCAGAGGACTCCATCGAAATTCAGATATATAATAGAGTAAAAAATAATAAGTACCCCAAGGTTGTAATTGAAAGAGATGTATCGGGAAACATCACAGGAGAAAGCAGTATTTTGCCTGATGATAATGTCAATGTGAAATTAACTTTGGATAAAACAATACAAAGCAGGATGGATAGTATTCTAAAAAGTGAAAAATATAAAAAATATAAGCAGCTTGGGGCAGTTATGATGGAAAGCAGCTCCGGCAAAATACTGGGTATGGTTCAAAAGGATGATTCCCAGCCCAATGTAAATATGGGTGCTGCCACCGACGGTGGGTTCTATCCGGGGTCTATCTTTAAAATTATTGTTGAAGAAGCTGCACTAGGCAGTAATTCCATAGAGTTAAGTGATAAATTTACCTGCAGGGGCTATTATGAAGATGCCCATAAAAATCACGGCACATTAACTAGTCATGAAGCAATGGTGGTTTCCTGCAATGATATTTATGCCCAAATTGGAAACAAGACTGGCTACAAGGCATTTTACGGCATGGCCGAAAAACAGGGGCTTTTTTCAAAGGTTATAGGCTTTGATAGTGAACTTTCCGGTGAGGTAGATGTGGCACAGCCTGTTATAAGCAACGGGAGCATTTCTATTGCAGCTATGGGCCAGGGGATCAGAATAACTCCCCTTGAGGCATTAAGCATATCAAATACAGTTGCAAATGGCGGCATATATGTAAAGCCATACCTGGTGGATTCATACATAGACAATAACAGCAAGGTTACAGAAACAAATTCCACCATAAAAAGCAGAGTTTTCGACAGTTATATTGCTGATGAAATAAAGTCTCAGATGCAGGATGTTGTGGAAACTGGCACTGCAAGAGGAACACAGATCAACGGCATTGAAATCGGAGGAAAAACAGGAACTACCCAAAGGAATAATTTATCTGACGGGTGGTTTGCAGGCTATTTTAATATAGATGGAAAAAATTATTCAATGGTAGTCTTTGCTGAAAATATTGACAAGGTAACTGAGAGCGGTGGAAGCACAGCAGCTCCTATATTTAAGGATATAGTAGAAAATACTGAAGATATATTAAAATAATTAAATTATAATGCACATTTATAAATCTTCATCATAAAATATTAATAAGCATTATTTGGGGGAACAGCCTTGTTGTTTAATAATATGATGGATTTAATAAGTGGAATGATATTTTTAACAGGTTATATAACTGGCAGCAGTTCATTTCCTCAGCCCTTGAGCGAAGAGGAGGAGGAATATTACCTAAATAAGTTTAAGGAGGGAGATTTACAGGCAAAGAGTGTACTTATAGAAAGAAATTTAAGGTTGGTGGCTCATGTTGTAAAGAAGTACTCCTATCCGGGAAAAGAGGTGGATGATCTTATATCCATTGGAACTGTTGGGCTGATAAAGGCTATTGATTCCTATAACTCATCCAAAGGAACCAGGCTTGCAACCTATGCAGCTAAGTGCATTGAAAACGAAATTTTAATGCTGATCAGAAATAATAAGAAAATAAAAAATGAAGTTTATTTACAGGATCCCATAGGCATAGACAAGGAGGGTAACATAATCTCTCTTATAGATGTATTAAGCAGTGAGGATGATTCTATAATAGAAATAGTGGAAAATAAGATTCAAACTAAAAAGCTCTATGGCAAAATTAATTCTTGTCTAACCGATAGAGAACGAAAAGTTGTAGAGATGAGATATGGACTATCAGAGGGAAAACAGAAGACTCAAAGAGAGATTGCAAAGATATTAGGAATCTCCAGATCCTATGTTTCAAGAATAGAAAAGAAAGCAATAAAAAAGCTGCATCAGGAATTCAATAAAGGCTAAAAAGAACTAAAAAAGTTTAGTTCTTTTTTTATTTAAAACATAAAAAGAATAATAATGTAGAAATAATATGAAAAGAATGATAAAATTATACAATAAAGCAATATAATAACTAAGGTTTGAGAGGGGTTTATAAGTATGAAACTAGACGAACTTTTAGAAACCACCATCAAAAGAAATGGTTCAGACCTGCATTTAGTTGCAGGAGCACAACCCGTTATCAGAGTAAATGGTAAATTAATAAAACTGGAAGAAGATAAATTATTTGCTGAGGATACAGAAGCCTTTGCAAGAGAAATTTTAGAGGAGGATTTTCAGGCACTGGATGAACTGGGTGAAATGGATACATCCTATTCAATTCCTGGACTTGGCAGATTCAGAATGAATATCTTCAAGCAAAGGGGAAGCATATCCTTTGCTATCAGAGTTGTAGGTTTAAAGATTCCCAGTATTTCCTCATTGGGGCTTCCAGGAATTATCAAGGAACTGGCAATGGAAAAAAGAGGAATGGTACTCGTAACGGGACCGGCAGGAAGCGGAAAAAGCACAACACTTGCTGCTATGATTAATGAAATAAATGAAAACAAGGCTTCTCATATTATTACCCTTGAGGACCCAATAGAATATCTGCACAAGCATGATAAATCTATCATTGAACAGCGTGAAATTGGCAAAGACTCAAGAAACTACAAAAATGCATTGAAAGCGGTGCTTAGAGAGGATCCCGATGTTATTTTAATAGGTGAGCTCAGGGATATGGATACAATTTCAATTGCCCTTACGGCTGCAGAAACCGGGCATCTTGTGCTTTCATCATTAAATACTATCGGAGCAGCTAAAACAATTAACAGACTGGTTGATATATTTCCTCCCCATCAGCAGCAGCAGCTTAGAATTCAGCTGGGAGCTGTACTAAATGGAATTATATCCCAACAGCTTGTGGCTACTGCGGATAATCAGGAAAGAGTATGTGCCTTGGAAATAATGAAGACCACATCAGCAATACAAAACATGATCCGTGAAGGAAAAACCTATCAGATAGAATCTTCTATACAAACTGGAAGTAAATATGGAATGAAGACAATGGATATGTCCCTGGCAGAGTTGTACAAGAAAAAGGTTATCACCCAGGAGGATGCTTTAAATTCTGCAACAGACAGAGAAATGCTTTTAAGATTAATATCATTATAAAAAAATGTCGGCTCGTGTGAACCGACATTTTTTATTTAGAATATCATATAATCATACATTTTTATTGAACACTGGCTTCCAGATATCGATGTTCCTTTAGCCTTACGATTGTTATTTTTATTATCATTTGATTTTGTATTTTTTGATTTATTATCCATAACAAATTCCTCCTATTTATATTATTAAAAAATATAAATAGCGGCTTTACCAGAAGGACTCATCTTTTTTATGAAGCCTTCTCAAATCTAAATAATTTATCAGTTCGTAGCGCCTCATAGCAGCTACCCCCTTTTTATTGTTCTATAACAATATTTTGATTATTTATAAGTGTATCATAACACAAAATGTAAGAATATGCAAACATGATTAAAGTCTTTTAATCAACAAATTCTTCGTGAATGGCTGATAGATTATAAATATCCTTTAATAAAATCTGATTTGCTTCAATTTTCACCACTGAATAAGATACAATTATTAGTTATAAATATTAATTATAATTTACAACTATAATTAAACAAAGTAATAAATGAACTTTTTTGTATGAATAATATTTAATTTTATTTGAGATTTTATTAAAATATGTTAAAATATAAGAGGAAATTTAGAATCAATGTTGAATATATATTTAAAGGCTCGCTTTATAAGGGGGGAAAATTGCTTAATGAGTGAATATATTGTAGGAATTGACATAGGTTCTTCTAAGGTATGTGCTGCAGCAGGAAAACAAGACAAGCTAGGAATACTACAGATAATTGGAGCCACATGGGCCAAATGTAATGGAGTAAAAAAAGGAATTGTGGTTGATATAGATAATACTAGTGAAAGTGTAAAGGAATGCATAAGGCAGCTGGAAAGCATGATAGATTCAGAAATTACGGAAGCTTATGTATCTTTTCCAGGGGTCATAAGTGAACTGGTAATGAACAAAGGAATTGTGGCTGTATCTTCAGAAGACAGAGAAATCCAGGAAAGTGATATTAAAAGGGTTATAAAGGCATCAAAAATTATTACTATCCCTTCAGATAAGGAAATAATAGGAGTAATACCAAACCAGTACATAATAGACGGATATGATAAAATTAAGGATCCTGTGGGAATGAGCGGTTTGAGGCTTGAATTGGATGCTCAGCTTGTGGTTGCTCAATCTACAGTGGTTAATAATTTATTTAAGAGTCTTAATAATGCAGGTATTAAAATAAAGGGAGTTGTATTTCAGCCAATAGCTGAATCCGAGGTGGTTTTAAAGAATGAGGAAATTGACCGCGGAGTGGCTCTCCTTGATATCGGTGCGGATACTTCAAATATTTCCGTTTTTAAAGATGGTAATCTGGTATATAACGACCATGTTGCCCTTGGTGGAAATGCTATAACCAATGATATTGCACTTTGTCTGAAGATACCATATTCTCAGGCAGAGTTTTTAAAAAACAAGTACGGTTTAAGAGGACGGGATTCTAACAACAATACATTAGTACAGGTTAAGGCTGATTTTAACAATGCTATAAAGGTGGATCTGGATATATTGAAGCAGATAATTGAAGCAAGAGTTGAAGAGCTGCTGCTGTTAATTGACAAAAAATTAAGAAAATCAGGCGTTTACAGCGATATAACCGGAATAGTGATAGTTGGTGGAGGCATCTCCCTTTTTGACGGAATTGAGGAATATGGCAAGAGTATTTTAGAAAAACCGTTCAGAATAGGCACCATCCCATATTCAGACCCAAACAACCAGTTCTTTATATCAGCAGCAGGTGTAATTCAGGATGTTTCAAATTCTGTGAAGCAAAGGAGTACTATTGAAGAACCGGCTGTTTTAAAGAAAAAAAATGAATGGGTTAAAAAGATTGTTAACAGTGATAAAGAAGATTACGATGATGATTATGAAGATGATTATAAGATGGGAAATAACAGTTTAATATCTAAAATTAAAAATTTTTTTACAGAATTTTTCTAAATAGGAGGTAATATTGTGCTAGATTTCGATGTTGATGTTGAACGACTTGCTCAAATTAAAGTAATTGGTTGCGGCGGTGGCGGAAATAATGCCGTAAACAGAATGATTGCAGAAGGACTTAAAAATGTTGAATTTATTGCTATTAATACAGATAAACAAGCATTGATGCTTTCTCAGGCTTCACAAAAAATACAGATTGGGGATAAGTTAACTAAAGGCTTAGGTGCAGGAGCCAATCCCGAAATCGGTCAGAAAGCTGCAGATGAAAGTAAAGAGGAAATTGCACAGGCTATAAAGGGAGCTGATATGGTATTCATTACCGCAGGAATGGGTGGTGGAACAGGAACAGGTGCAGCACCTATTATAGCAGAGATAGCCAAATCAATGGGGATTCTCACAGTTGGTGTAGTAACAAAGCCCTTCCCTTTTGAAGGAAGAAAGAGAATGCTTCATGCTGAAATGGGAATGAAGAATCTTAAGGAAAGAGTGGATACCCTAGTTACAATACCAAATGAAAGACTGCTTACTATAGTAGATAAGAAAACAACTCTTATGGATTCATTCAAGCTTGCAGATGATATATTAAAGCAAGGTGTACAAGGTATTTCAGACCTAATTACCATACCTGGACTTGTTAATCTGGATTTTGCAGATGTAAGGACAATAATGATTGATAAAGGACTAGCCCATATGGGTGTAGGAAGAGGGACTGGTGATAACAGGGCCCAGGAAGCAGCAAAGCAGGCAATCTCAAGCCCATTGCTGGAAACATCTATTGTTGGTGCTACAGGAGTGCTGCTAAACATAACTGGTGGTCTGGACCTCGGACTTCTGGAAATAAATGAAGCTGCGGAGATAGTGCAGCAGGCTGCAGACCCTGATGCAAACATTATATTTGGTGCGGTTATTGATGAAAACATCAAGGATGAAATAAGAATAACTGTAATTGCAACAGGCTTTGAAGCTGAAAAAAATACTAAACATAATATTGCAGAAAAATCTCAACCAAAACAAAAGCAGCCTGTGAATTCTCCTGTATATCAGGATGAAGCAGCTACAACAGAGGAAGACAATGATTATGATGGTACCAATCTTGAAATACCTGCCTTTTTAAGAAGAGCAAGAAAATAATATGCTTATATAAGTGCCCCTGGGCACTTTCTTTTTTTTTGCGATTTTAGAAATTACCAAGTGAATTCTGGGGAATTATGAAAAACAAAAAATTTAAAAATCAATGCAAAATGACAAATTTTTGAAATTTAATGTTATATAATAAATTTAAATTCAGTCCTTGGGAGGAGTAACATGGTAGTTTATATTGATATTCTTATATTGGAAAATATTATTGTAAACTGCTTTTTGCTTGAGCTTACTGCGAGAACCATCAGGGTAAAAACAAAACTGAAATATTTAATTCTGGCAGGGATTTTAGGAAGCATGTATGTACTAGTATTGTTTTTTCCTGGCGCATCTTTCCTTGATAGTCTGCCTTTTAAGCTGTTAGTTGCTGTGATTATGGTGATTACAGCATTTCGAAGCTGCACCAAAAGCTTTATCCTTAAAGCGGGTGCAATTTTTATACTGTATTCAATGCTGCTGGCTGGTATATGTATTTTCATGGAATTTAGTAAAGGCCTGGGTATTAGCCAGGGCAATATTGAAAATTTTACATTCAGCAGACTTCTGGTGGCATTAATGATAATACTACTAACTTTCGACAGGCTCTCCATCTTTATTAAGGAACGAAGACAGGTTGAACAGCTTATATACCGCATTGACATTATATTTGGCAGTAAATATAAAAGTGTTAATGGATTCCTGGATACAGGAAATGAGCTTCGAGAGCCTGTGACAAACATGCCTGTGATTATTGTAAATGAAGATATATATAGCAGTTTATTTACTGTGAGTTACGACAAATATTATATACCATATAGAATTTTTAACGGTTCCACCGGCAGACTGGAAGCTTTTAAGCCTGATTACATAAACATATATATAGGGAACGATATAATTAAAAAGAATGCAGTAGTTGCAATGAGTAATGAAAAGTTTGG
The DNA here is from genome assembly GCA_937927335.1 of uncultured Clostridium sp. Classification (GTDB taxonomy): domain Bacteria; phylum Bacillota; class Clostridia; order Clostridiales; family Clostridiaceae; genus UBA699. Next base: position 18,216 of record CALBDU010000023.1, on the reverse strand, counting down.
AGATGCAGGTGAATATGAGGCTTTGCTTCCCAGGGGGATATTAATATAGGGGGAATATTATGAACAAAATTTTATGGCTGTTAAACAGGATTTTATCAAAAGCAAAAATATTTGTTAAAAAGATTTACTATATAGGAGGGAGTGATGTACTTCCTCCCCCTTTAACCAAGGAAGAAGAGGAGGAGCTTGTTTATTCTTTGGTGTGCGGTAATGAAAGTGTCCGTTCCACACTTATAGAAAGAAACCTAAGGCTGGTGGTTTATATTGCCAGAAAATTTGAAAATACCGGTGTGAATGTGGAGGATCTTGTATCTGTAGGGACTATAGGTCTTATAAAGGCTGTAAATACCTTTGATCCTGGAAAGAAAATAAAGCTTGCTACATACGGTTCAAGATGTATAGAAAATGAGATATTGATGTATTTAAGGAGAAACAGCAAGGTTAAGGCGGAAATATCGTTTTATGAGCCTCTTAATATTGACTGGGACGGAAATGAACTTTTATTGTCAGATATCCTTGGTACAGAAAATGATGTAGTTTACAACCTTATTGAAGACGAAGTGGATAAACAGCTTCTGCTGGTAGCTATGAAAAAACTCAGCGAAAGGGAAAAGGAAATAGTATGCCTGCGGTTTGGCCTGAATGGGTGTCAGGAAAAGACTCAGAAGGAAGTGGCAGATCTTCTTGGCATATCTCAGTCCTATATATCCCGGCTTGAAAAAAGAATTATAAAAAGATTAAAGAAAGAAATAAATAAAATGTTGTAGGTTTGTCTTTAGTATAAAATTCAGCTTCTTAGTAAATAATTAGAAATGCGATATATTCTTAAGGAGCTGATGCCTTTATGGTAATAAACAAAGTGGAAATATGCGGAGTAAATACATCAAAGTTACCAGTTTTAAAGGAAAAAGAAATGAAGATTCTTCTTCAACAGATGAAGGACGGTAATACAGAGGTACGGGATAAATTTATTAAAGGGAATTTAAGATTGGTACTCAGCGTCATTCAAAGGTTCAACAACAGAGGGGAAAATGTAGATGATCTGTTTCAGGTAGGCTGTATAGGATTAATAAAAGCAGTAGATAATTTTGATTTAAATCAAAATGTGAGATTCTCAACTTATGCTGTTCCTATGATAATAGGGGAAATTAGGAGATACTTAAGGGATAACAATTCCATTAGGGTAAGCAGGTCGTTAAGAGACATTGCCTACAGGGCTCTGCAAGTGAGAGAAAGACTCATAGCAGAAAACAACAAGGAGCCTACAATATCTCAAATTGCTCAGCAGCTTGAAGTACCTAGAGAAGATGTGGTTTTCGCATTAGATGCAATACAGGATCCTGTATCACTTTTTGAGCCGGTTTATCATGATGGAGGCGATGCAATCTATGTGATGGATCAGATCAGCGATAATAAAAATCTTGATGATAATTGGCTTGAAAATATCTCTATTAAAGAAGCTATGAAAAAATTGAATAAACGGGAAAAATTAATTCTAAACATGAGGTTTTTTGATGGAAGAACGCAAATGGAAGTTGCCGAAGAAATAGGTATATCTCAGGCACAGGTTTCCAGATTAGAGAAAAATGCCTTAAGGCATATGAGAAAATATGTATAAAATGAGTATGCAATACTCATTTTATGTATTCCCTCGCATATATTTATAAAAAGCTTATATGTGGAGGTGCAATATGGAAAACGAAACTAATTTATTTTCAATTAATAATTTGAGAACTATGGAGGTTATAGACATAAATACTGGTATGAAGCTTGGTTACATAAGGGATTTTGAAGTTGATACCGAGCTTAGCAGGATAAGTTCCATTATACTTCCATCGGAGAGAACCAGCTGGTTTGGTAAAAATGACAGCATTCAAATACCATGGGAAAATATTAAAAAGATTGGAATTGATGTGGTTTTAGTACAAAAATAGTGTATAATATTGATTAATACAAATATTTTTGTAAAGGACGTGAAAATATTGAAGTGCCCCTATTGTGGATATCTTGAAAGCAAGGTGGTAGACTCCCGTTCTACAGAAGACGATCTGTCTATTAGGCGAAGGAGAGAATGCCTGAGTTGCAATAAAAGGTATACTACATATGAAAAGATTGAGGATATTCCAATTCTTGTAATTAAAAAAAATATGAATAGAGAGTATTTTGACAGGTCAAAATTAATTAACGGCCTAATAAAAGCATGTCAAAAAAGACCTGTGTCCAGAAGTCAGATAGAAAGTATTGCTGATGAGGTTGAAAAGAAAATCAACAATGAAATGCTTACTGAAGTTACCTCAGGGTATATAGGAGAAATAATTATGGAGCATCTTAAAAAGGTGGACGAGGTTTCTTATGTAAGATTTGCATCTGTTTACAGGCAATTTAAAGATGTTAATACATTTCTGGAAGAAATTAAAAATTTAATATCAAATAAACAGGTGTGATATTTCACACCTGTTTTTTATTACAATTTAATGATAAAATTGAATAAACAGCAAGGGGGTATATAATGAATAACACTATAATTGAAGGTAACAGCTTTATAACTGAAGATTTAGATACAGCAAAGGTGATTTTTACAACAGGGGAAAATGATTTCAATGTATACTTCGGTCAGCTCCATGGTAAAGAAAATCTGGAATGCTTAAAAAAATGGTTTAACATTGATGAAATTGGATATTTACGCCAGTGTCACAGTAATATAGTGCAAATATATGATGGCAGTGTACAGGAGGGAGATGCCATCATAACTGATAAGCCAGGAACGGCAGTAGGTGTCTTTACTGCTGATTGTGTCCCCGTGCTTATTTACGATAAAAGGAAAAATGTTGCTGCAGCAGTTCACAGCGGATGGAGAGGAACCTACAGTAAAGTTGTAAGTATAACCATTGATAAAATGAAATCAAACTATGGATCCCAGGCTGAAGATATGCTGGTTTATATCGGCCCTCATATGAGGGATTGCTGCTATGAGGTTGGGGATGAAGTGATAGATAAATTTACCAGTGATAATTTCTATTCTGGAGAGGATATTTTTGACGGAAGAAAATTAAGTATGGAAAAGTGTATTTTAAAACAGCTTAAAGAAAAGGGTGTAGCTCAGGAAAATGTGAAAAGCCTTGGCTTATGCACTTACTGCAGCAAGGAACCTAAGCTTTACTCCTATAGAAAAGGTGAAAAAGGCAAAAGATTATTTTCATTGATTTTTATAAAATAGAGGGGCGTGTAGTTATGTCAGAAGAAATAATACTGGTGGTAGAGGATGAGCTGCATATCAGGGAATTAATCAGCTTCAACTTGAAAAGCAAGGGATATAATATATTGGAAGCTGATAACGGAATTTCAGCGCTAAAAATCATTAAGTCACAAAAGCCTGATCTTGTGTTGCTTGATCTGATGCTTCCTGGAATGGATGGCTTTGAAGTTTGCAAGGAAGTAAGAAGGGAATTGGATATTTGCGACATTCCTATAATTATGCTTACAGCCAAGGGGGAAGAATTTGACAGGGTATTAGGACTGGAGCTTGGCGCTGATGATTATATAACAAAGCCATTTTCTGTTAGAGAGCTGCTGGCAAGAGTGAAGGCAGTGCTTAGGAGAACCTCTTTGAAGGCTGTGTCAAACAACCTGACTTTTGGTAATATTATCATTGATTTTGAAAAGCATGAGGTAATTAAGGCCGGTGTAAGGGTGGATTTAACCTTAAAGGAATTCGAACTGCTTGAAATGCTGGTTAAGAATAAGGGCAGAGTATTAACCAGGGAACTGCTGCTGGATAAAATCTGGGGTTATGAATATATTGGAGAAACCAGGACAGTAGATGTGCACATAAGACACCTGCGGCAGAAGATAGAGGATGATGATAAAAACCCTAGGTATATAGAAACCATAAGAGGGGTTGGCTATAGGTTTAATTTAGAGGAATTGTGGTGATACCATGAGAAAAAAAATTCTGGCTTCCATGTTTGCTTCTGTATTATTTTCCTTAATAGTGACCATATCATTAATTATTTTTATTACAAACTTTGAGTACGTAGATAACGTTAAGCAAAACCTGAAACTTAATAATGAATTAATTATAAATGTTTTAAACAGTAAAGAAATTACTGATAAAGTAAGTTTTTTCAAAGACAATATCAAAGCCCGGGATATAAGACAAACTCTCATAGACAAGAACGGAAATGTGCTTAGTGATTCATTGGTAGATTCAGAAACCATGAATAATCATAATGACCGTACAGAAATAATTACAGCTAGAACCTATGGCACAGGCTACAGCATAAGATTTAGCAATACAACAAAAAAAGAGACACTTTATTTCGCAACCTCCTTTGGTGATGGATACATTGTGAGAAGTGCTGTTACAATGAAGTCAGTGAATGGCTTTGAATTAGGGTACGTAAAATACTACATGCTGGTTATGCTTGCGGTGCTTAGTATAACACTGGTATTTTCATCAAAATTAACCAAAGCCATTGTTAAGCCCTTAAAGGATCTTGAGCTTATCACATCTGAAATAGCCGAAGGTGAACTCTATAAAAGGGTTCAAGTTCATTCAAGGGATGAAATAGGAGAGCTTTCTAATACATTCAATAATATGGCAGATAAATTGGAAAATTCCTTTAAGGATTCTCTTGAAAAGCAAACAAAGCTTGAAGCTGTAATGAAGAGCATGGATAGTGGTGTTATTGCAGTAGACAAAAATAATAACGTTATGCTGATTAATCCCTATGCAAAAAAAATCTTTGGAATAAATAAAGATATTATTGGCAAAAAGCTTATTGATAATATTAGAGATTTTGAGCTGGAAAACATATTGAAAAATAAAGAAGAAAGCAGAGAAATTACAATTTTCTGGCCTGAAAAAAAGGATTTGAGAATAAAAACAGCGGATATTATGAGCGGCAGTGAGATGCTTGGAACAGTTGGAGTAATTCATGATATTACAGATATCAAACGCCTTGAAAATATCAGGTCTCAGTTTGTTACCAATGTGACTCATGAGTTGAAAACACCTTTAACATCCATTAAGGGATTTGCTGAAACCCTAAAGGATGTAGAAGACAGAGAACTGAGAGATAAGTTTTTAACCATAATAAATGATGAAGCTGACAGACTTACGAGGCTTATTGATGATATTTTGAGCCTGTCCCAGATTGAAAACGCCAGCGCCGTTAAAATTGATGAAATAGATATAAATAAGATAATCAATGATGTTATATTGCTTGTAAAAAACTCTGCAGATAATAAGCATATCAGGATAGATTCTCAGGGGCCAAAGCTTCCGCCAATATACGGTGACAGAGATCAGTTTAAGCAGATGCTGCTGAATCTTGCTGACAATGCGGTGAAATATTCTGGTGAAGGCAGCAATGTAACTATAATAACAGATATAACAGGTGATCAATGTATTATTTCTGTTCAGGACAATGGTGCAGGTATTGCAGAAAAGCATCTGGATAGACTGTTTGAAAGATTTTACAGAGTGGATAAGGCAAGATCAAGGGAGCAGGGTGGTACCGGCCTTGGCCTTGCAATTGTAAAACATATAGTATTGAATTTTAAAGGGAGCATAGAGGTTGAAAGCACTTTAGGCAAAGGCAGCAGGTTTACAGTAAAAATACCAATGAATAAAAATTAAGTTGATAGTCCACACTTTTAGTGTGGATTTTTTTTGTTAAATAAATTTAACATAGCTGTAACAACAACTTAACTTAAGTCTTGTATTATATTATTGAACTTAAGATGCTAGTAGGAGTGGATTAATATGAACAAAACAGGACTAAAACTTGCAGCTGCTGTGTTTGCAGTAACCTTCAGTGCCTGGGTGCTTACAGGCTGTGGAAACAATAATTCAAGTAATTCAAATGATAAAAACGGTACAAACGGATCTATAACTTTGGCTGGCTCTACAGCATTACAGCCCCTGGCTGAATATTCTGCCGAAAAATTTATTGAGAAGTATCCAAGTGCAATAATAAATGTTCAGGGTGGAGGCAGTGGTACAGGAATAAATATGGTGTCATCAGGGGCAATTGATATTGGAAATTCGGACGTTCCTGCTGAAATAAAAATTGATAAGGCAAAAGCTGCTGAGCTGGTTGATCATAAGGTGTGCGCCATCGGATTTGCCTTAGTGGTAAATAAGGAGGTAAATATTTCAACCCTTACTAAACAACAGGTACAGGATATATTTACTGGAAAAATTACCAACTGGAAGGACGCAGGTGGTCCAGATCTGAAAATAGAAGTTATTCACAGAGCAAAATCATCAGGTACAAGAGCTGCCTTTAGAAATGCAGTGCTTGACGGAAAGGATGAAAATGACAGCATTGGAACCATTCAGGATTCAAATGGAAATGTGGAGAAGGCATTAGCGTCTACAAAAGGCTCTGTGAGCTATCTTGCATTATCTTACTTATCTGATAAGGTCAAGGAAAGTGTTAAACCTCTTAAGCTTGATGGAATAGATGCCAACAAGGACAACATCATATCAGGAAAGTATTACTTCTGGTCTTATGAACATATGTACACAAAGGGCGAGGCTGAAGGCTTGGAAAAGCTGTTCATTGAGTATATGATATCTGACGAGAACAAATCACTTATCGAGAAATTAGGCTACATACCTGTAAGTGAAATAAAGGTTAAATAGAGGTACATTTATGAATAGGAAATTACTGGTTAAGCTTAAAAATGAATATATTGGAAAGACCTATGCCATAGCATGCGGAATGTTAATAGTGCTCCTTACCTTAAGCATAATGATATTTATTATTGCAAAGGGCATGAACACATTTATTTTGGACGGTGTTTCCATAAAGGAATTTCTGTTTTCATCAGTTTGGAAGCCCGACAACAAACCCGGACAGTATGGTGCTTTGATATTTATTGCAGGATCTACCATGGTATCACTGGGAGCGGTGATATTAAGCGCTCCTGTGGGAGTGGCTCTGGCAGTATTTATGCATTATATCTCACCTAAACTGGGAGGCAAAATTCTACAGCCAGCTCTTGAGCTTTTCGTAGGTATACCCTCTGTAGTTTATGGCTGGATTGGATTAAGCGTGTTGATTCCATTTATAAGGAATAGTTTTGGTGGTATTGGTTTCAGCCTCCTGTCTGGCATCATTGTATTGTCTGTGATGATACTTCCTACCATAGCCAGCATATCTGCCGATGCAGTAAAGGTTGTTCCAAAAAGTTATCTTGAGGCATCCTATGGTCTTGGCGCCACCAGATGGCAGACCATAAGCAAAGTAATTATACCAGCTGCAAAAGGCGGAATATTAACTGGAATAGTACTTGGATTGGCCAGGGCATTTGGTGAAGCATTGGCAGTGCAAATGGTTATAGGTAATTCCATTAAATTTGCCCATAGTATTTTAAATCCCACATCAACCTTGACAAGCATACTTACAATGGATATGGGTAATACCGTTACAGGAACACCATGGAATGATGCATTGTGGTCATTAGCCATGCTGCTGCTTGTAATATCATTCATATTTATATTAATAATAAGAGCCGTTGGGAAAAGAGGAGATAAATAATGGATGCAAAAACAACAGATAAAATTTTTACATCAGTTTTATATATAATATCCACCCTCGTGGTACTGCTCCTTGTTGCATTGATAGGATACCTGCTGTTTAAAGGAAGAGGTTTTTTTAATCCAGCATTTTTATTTGGCAACCCAAGAATAGGGGAAGAAGGTGGAGGTATAGCACCTATGCTCTTCAACTCATTTTATATGCTTGCACTATCCTTGCTAATTACAATCCCGTTAGGTGTTGGAGCTGGAATATATCTAGCCGAATATGCTAAGGAAGGTCCTGTAATAAATATAATAAGACTTTCCATAGAAACACTGTCTTCTCTCCCATCCATTGTTGTGGGGCTGTTTGGATTATTAGTTTTTGTTAATATGACAAAATGGGGATTTACAATCCTCTCTGGAGCCCTGGCTATTTCTGTATTAAACTTGCCGTCATTGACAAGAGTAAGCGAGGATGCAATAAGAAATGCTGCAAGTGGTGTGAAGGAAGCAAGCCTGGGACTTGGTGCAACAAATTGGCAGACCATAAGCAGAGTAATTCTCCCCTCTGCAATGCCCCAGATTTTAACCGGTGTTATACTGGCATCAGGGAGAATTTTTGGTGAGGCTGCAGCACTGATGTATACTGCCGGTTTGAGCGCTCCTGCACTTCACTTTGAAAATATAAGCCTTATTGACAGGTCATCACCCTTTAGCCTGTTCAGGCCTGCAGAAACCTTAGCTGTGTATATCTGGAAGCTAAATGCGGAAGGCATTGTGCCTGATGCAGCTGATATAGCAAACAAGGCATCTGCTGTTTTGATAACCATGGTTTTGATATTCAACATTTCAGCAAGATTTATCGGCAAAAAAATTTACGAAGCTTATTCAGGAAAAAAGTAGGGGGAAATTATGGAGATAATAAAAACAAATAATTTAAACTTATTCTATGGGAAAACACAAGCATTAAAGAATATAAACTTAAGCATTGAGAAAAATTCTGTTACTGCTCTTATCGGCCCCTCCGGCTGTGGTAAGTCAACTTTTTTAAGAACTATAAATAGAATGAATGATTTAATTGAAAATGTAAAAATTACTGGTGGTGTATTTTACGAGGGCAAGAATATTTATGATGATTGTGATGTAATAGAGTTGAGAAAAAAAATAGGCATGGTATTCCAAAAGCCAAATCCTTTTCCTATGTCAATATATGATAATATAGCTTACGGCCCAAGAATTCATGGTATAAAGAATAAGGCCATACTGGATGATATTGTTGAAAAGAGCCTTAAGGGTGCTGTGCTTTGGGAAGAGGTAAAAGACAGACTGAACAAGAGCGCAATAGGTTTATCCGGCGGTCAGCAGCAAAGGCTCTGCATAGCAAGAACCTTAGCTGTGGAACCAGAGGTTTTGCTGATGGATGAACCGACTTCAGCCTTGGACCCAATATCCACATTAAAAATAGAAGAGCTCATGGATGTATTAAAAAAGGATTATACTGTAATAATTGTTACTCACAACATGCAGCAGGCTGGACGAATATCAGATGACACAGCATTCTTTTTAAATGGTGAAATTGTTGAAAGCGGTGGCACTGAAAATATATTTTATAAGCCCGTGGATAAAAGAACAGAGGATTATATTACAGGAAGATTTGGTTAATAGTTGAACAATAATATAAAATCTTATATACTAAATTAACAAGAAATAAATAGGGGTGAATTATATGACTAGGACTGGTTTTGATTCTGCTCTTGAAAATCTGCATCATGATATATTAACAATGGGCAGCATTGTTGAAAAACAGATACATCAAAGCATAGAAGCATTGGTTAACAAGGATGAGAAACTGGCTTTGCAAATAATTGCAAATGATGACCTTGTAGATAACCTTGAAAAGGAAATTGAAAACAAATGTATAAGACTAATAGGTAAGGAACAGCCTCTTGCCATTGATCTCAGGACTATATTTACAAGCAGTAAAATTATAACCGACCTTGAAAGAATTGCAGATCATGCAGTTGATATAGCCAAGGTTGTTAAAAGGCTTAAGGGACAGGATTATATAAAGGAATTGATTGATATCCCTAAAATGGCTCTAGTGGTGGAAAATATGATTAAAATGGCATTGGACGGCTTTATAGAAAGAAATGTTGAAACAGCCTATGAAATATGTAAAATGGATGACCAGGTCGATGCTTATTACAAAATAATATTCAATGACCTTCTGAACATAATGATTAAAGATCAATCCACTATTAATCAGGCTACTCAGTTTTTATTTGTAGCTAAAAACCTTGAAAGACTGGCGGACCATGTAACAAACATATGTGAGTGGACCGTATATCTGGTTACTGGAGAATTATTAGACTTGAATGATTAAAGACCAAAAATGGTCTTTTTTTTATATGTTTTTTATGTTATGTTTATGTTAAGAATGTTAACTTTACTGTTTCAATTTAATAGAAATTGTGTTATACTTTAAACGTTTGAAAAAAACTGAAAATACGGGAGGTATTTTATATATGTTTAGCTTAACCCCAAAAGAGGACAAATTCTTTGAATTATTCAGAGAAACCGCAAACAAAGCCTGTGAGGCATCTGAGATGCTGCTGGATTTTATGAATGACGAGGTTTTTTCTGAGGATAAGCTTAAGAAAATAAAGGATATTGAGCATGATGGTGACAAAATTCAACATAAAATATTGGAACAATTAAATAAATCTTTTATAACACCTTTCGATAGGGAAGATATTTATTACATAGCAAAGGGTATGGATGATATTATTGATGATATAGAATATACTTCAAGCAGATTCGTGATGCTTAACCTTTCAAAGCCTACAAAGCAGGCAAAGGATTTGGCTGCGCTTATAGCTGAGGGCTGCAAGGAAGTAGCCGGTATCATGGATGAATTAAAAAATATGAAAAACAACAAGGCTTTAGCAAAAAAAATTATAGAAACTAATAGAATTGAGGAAGATGGAGATAAAATTTCCAGACAGGCAATTAAGGATCTCTTCAGAAGCGACCTTCCTGTACTAGAAATTATAAAGCTTAGAGAAATATATGAATCCCTGGAAAATACCCTGGACGCTCTTGAAGATGTTGCAAATGCGGTAGAAGGGATTGTAATGAAAAATGCTTAGTTCTACAATTGTATTGACTGGTATTATTGTAGTCACTGCGTTGATATTTGATTTTATTAACGGATTTCACGACAGTGCCAATGCTATTGCCTGTTCTGTATCAACCAGGGTTTTAACGCTTAGACAGGCTGTATTGATGTCTGCAATTTTGAATTTTGTTGGAGCATTTATTAATGTAAAGGTTGCACAAACTATAGGGAGCGGAATAGTAAACCCAAGCATGGTAACATTAGAGGTTGTAATAGCAGCCTTGCTGGGTGCCATTATATGGAATATAATTACCTGGTACTATGGAATTCCAAGCAGTTCCTCCCATGCGCTTATAGGAGGACTTGTAGGTGCTGCCATTGCATTTAAGGGATCATTGTCCATTGTAAGTTGGAGTACACTTTTCGACAGGGTTATAATTTGGCTGTTTTTGGCTCCACTTATCGGTTTTGCCGTAGGCTTCGTATTCATGTCCATAAATTATTTTATACTAAGAAAGACAAAACCAGCTACAGTAACAAAGATATTTTCTAAAGCTCAAATATGCTCTGCAGCATTATTAGCTTTCAATCATGGTGGAAATGACGCTCAGAAATCAATGGGTATAATTACAATGGCCTTGGTTAGCGGCGGGATGTTAACTCAGTTTGCTGTACCTGATTGGGTTAAGATATCTTGTGCAACAGCTATGGCCCTTGGAACCAGCCTTGGCGGAAAAAGGATTATTAAAACTATGGGATCCGGCATGGCTAAAATTGCTCCTGTTAACGGGTTTTCTGCGGAAATGGGAGCATCTGCAGTTATTTTTGCAGCTACCATGCTGCATGCGCCTGTAAGTACAACTCATATTGTTACAACCTCTATAATGGGAGTTGCTGCTTCTAAAAGATTCTCGGCTGTAAGATGGGGCATTGCAAAGGACATCGTAACTGCATGGTTTGTTACAATTCCTACCTGTGCAGCTATATCGGGATTGATAATTTATTTAATAAACTTATTTATATAACCTCCAATATGGAGGTTTTTTATTGCAGTTGACTATTTTAATCTAATAATGTAATATTACTATGGATAATAATGCAATTTCTTTAGGAGTGAAAGTATGAGCAGCGAAATTTTCAAGGTTGCGTCCGGCAGTCTTGCCGAGGAACTTGAACTGGTTCCCGGAGATAAATTATTAAAAATAAATGGTGAAGAAGTTAAGGATATACTTGATTACAGGTTTTTAATGAGCGATGAATATGTTTTGCTTGAAGTAGAAAAGCAAAACGGAGAAATATGGGAAATTGAAGTTGACAAGGAATTTGACGAAAACCTGGGTGTGGAATTTAAGGATTCAATAATGGATAAAGCCAGACGCTGCAGCAATAACTGCATATTCTGCTTTATAGATCAGCTTCCTGAAGGTATGCGGGAAACTCTTTATTTCAAGGATGATGATTCAAGGCTGTCTTTTCTTCAAGGCAACTTTGTAACTCTCACCAATTTAAGCGACCAGGATATTGACCGCATAATAAAATATAAAATCAGCCCTATAAACATATCAGTACATACTACTGATCCAGCTTTAAGGGTGAAAATGCTTGGAAACAGGTTTGCAGGAAACTTATATCCAAGGCTGCAAAAGCTTGCAGCAGCTGGAATAAAAATAAATTGCCAGATTGTACTTTGCCCAGACATAAATAATAGAGAAGAACTTAAAAAAACATGTATGGATTTATTTAAACTATATCCTGCAGTTGAAAATGTTGCAGCAGTACCAATTGGTCTTACAAAATTCAGAGACGGACTTTGCGAACTGAAAATGTATGACAAGGAATCTGCACTTTTGGAAATTGAAAATGCTGAAAAGCTTCAAAAATATTTTACATCAAGCTGCGGCAATTATTTTTTAAGACTATCAGACGAATTTTATGTGCTTGCAAATAAGGACGTTCCAGACTCAGAATTTTACCAGGGTTTTCATCAGCTTGAAGATGGTGTTGGGATTATCCGTGCATTCCGTGACAATATTATGGATACAATGGAAAGGCTTAATTGTGATTTAAAGGGCAGTTTTACAATAATTACCGGTGAATCAGGCTTTTTAGAACTGCAGAAAACAGCTGAGATAATAAAAAGTAAAAATATTAATATTGAAATTAACGTACTAAAGGTAAAAAACAGCTTTTTCGGGGAAACTATAACGGTAGCAGGGCTTTTGACTGGAAAGGACATTATTGAACAGTGCTTAAACAGAAAAGATCTTGGGGAATACATTTTAATTCCTGACACTGTGCTTCGAAAAGGCTATGAGCCTAAAAATGATGATTCAAAAATCCTTCTTGATGATGTGACACTGGCACAGATAGAGGATGCAATAAAGCGAAAAGTTTTAATCTGTGATTATACAGGTGAAGACTTAGTTGATATAATTAACTTATACTGTGAGGAGGTATAATAATGGGTAAACCAATAGTTGCTATAGTTGGAAGACCAAATGTGGGCAAATCCACACTTTTTAATAAACTTGCCGGAAAAAGAATATCAATAGTAGAGGATACACCGGGTGTTACACGAGACAGAGTATATGCGGAGGCCGACTGGCTGAGATATAATTTTACAATAATAGATACTGGTGGAATAGAACCTGAAAATGAAGATATAATAATATCTCAAATGCGAAGACAGGCCCAGATAGCTATAGAAACTGCAGATGTTATAATTTTCATAGTGGATGGCAAGGAAGGCCTTACCCCTGCAGATCAGGAAGTTGCTCAAATGCTGAGGAAAAGCAAAAAACCTGTAGTTCTGGTGGTAAATAAGGTTGACAGCCTTAAGGAAGAGGACAATGCCTTTGAATTCTATAATCTTGGCATCGGGGAACCAATTACAATCTCTGCTTCCCAGGGACTTGGTCTTGGTGATATGCTTGACAGGGTAGTGGAAAATTTTAAGGATAGTTATAATGAAAATGAAGAAGAGGAGTATATTAAGCTTGCTTTCGTAGGTAAACCTAATGTTGGAAAATCCTCGTTAATAAATAAGCTTCTTGGTGAGGAAAGAGTAATAGTCAGCGATATACCCGGCACTACAAGAGATGCTATAGACAGCAGTCTTGAAACAGATCTGGGAAAATTCACCTTGATCGACACCGCTGGGCTTAGAAGAAAAAGTAAGGTCAAGGAGGAAATTGAACGTTACAGCGTAATAAGAACCTATGCTGCTATTGAAAGAGCGGATGTTTGCATACTTATGCTGGATGCTACACAGGGTATTAGTGATCAGGATGAAAAAATTATCGGATATGCACATGAGATGAATAAAGCCATACTGGTAATTGTAAACAAATGGGACCTTATTGAAAAAGAAACCACGACTATGGACCAGTTCAAAAATAAGTTAAAGGCCTCTTTATCCTTTATGCAGTACGCGGAATATCTGTTTATTTCTGCAAAAACAGGTCAGAGAGTGCACAAGGTTCTTGAAATGGTTAAAAAATGCTATGATAATTATTCAAAGAGAATTAAGACTGGCGTTTTGAATGAGGTAATCAGCAATGCGCTGATGATGAAGGAACCTCCAGTTGTAGGTTTGAAAAGGCTTAAGGTATATTATGTAACCCAGATTGGAACAAAGCCCCCAACCTTTGTATTCTTTGTTAATGATCCCGGATGCCTTCATTTTTCCTATGAAAGATATCTGGAAAATAAATTAAGAGAGAGCTTTGACTTTTCTGGCACAGGAATTAAACTGGAATTCAGGGAAAGAAAGGAGCAAAGGTAATGTCAGATGTAGCTTTTTTAGGTGGAGGCAGCTTTGGAACTGCCTTAGCGGTAATGCTTGCTAAAAAAGGCCTTGCAATAAATGTTTGGGATAGAGAACATACCGTTGTTGAAGATATTAATATTAGAAAACAAAATAGTAAATACATTGAAGGACTTATGATCCCTGAAGGGGTTGAGGCCACCACTGAAATAGAAGAAGCCCTGAAGGGCAGCAAATATATAGTGCTGGCAGTGCCCTCCCATGTAATAAGAGATATATGTAAAAAAATCAGAGGATTAATAGATAAAAACCAGACAATAATAAGCATAGCAAAGGGTATTGAGCTTGACACAAAAAAGAGGCTTTCACAGGTTATCAAGGATGAACTGCCTGATAATCCTATAGTTATACTGTCTGGTCCCAGCCATGCAGAGGAAGTTGCTAAGGATATACCAACTACTGTAGTAGTTACTTCAGAGCATATGGAATATGCAAAACAGGTCCAGGATTTGTTTATGACATCAAACTTCAGAGTCTACACCAATGATGATATCATCGGAGTGGAAATAGGCGGTGCTGTTAAAAATATAATTGCTTTGGCTGCCGGAATATCTGATGGTATAGGATTTGGGGACAATACAAAGGCCGCTCTGATGACAAGGGGAATGACTGAAATAGTAAGAATAGGCACTAAGCTTGGAGGCAAACTTGAAACCTTCTCAGGGCTAACCGGCATGGGTGACCTCATTGTAACCTGCACCAGCATGCATAGCAGAAATAGAAGAGCTGGAATTCTTATAGGCAAAGGAGCTACAGCTGATGAAGCTATTAAGGAAGTAGGCATGGTGGTTGAAGGTATTAAAGCATGCAAGGCTTTCCACGAGCTTAAGGAGCAACTGCAGGTTGAGATGCCCATTACAGATGCCTTATATAAGGTATTGTTTGAAAACAAGGCACCCAAGGCTGCAGTATTCGAATTGATGACACGAGATAAAAAAGGAGAACTTTTCAATTAATTGTGAAATACGCAAGTATTTCACCTTTTTTTTATTGATATTTATACAAAATAGTATTATAATGTTAAAAAGTTTAAAAAAGGGGTGTAATAAATGATATTTGAGCAAATCGAGAAGAATGATCCTGAAATTTTTGAAGTTATTAAAAAGGAAATAAACCGCCAGGAAACTACTATTGAATTAATTGCCTCTGAGAATTTTACCAGTAGGGCAGTAATGGAAGCTATGGGGTCACCCTTAACAAATAAATATGCAGAAGGATATCCTTCAAAAAGATATTACGGCGGATGTGAATTTGTAGATGTTGTAGAGGATATTGCAAGAGACAGGTTAAAGAAGCTCTTTGGCGCAGACCATGTCAATGTACAGCCTCATTCAGGCTCCCAGGCAAATATGGCAGTATACAATGCAATATTAACTCCGGGGGATTCAGTTTTAGGTATGGATCTAAGTCATGGCGGACATTTAACCCATGGCAGCCCAGTTAATTTTTCAGGTAAGCTTTATAAATTTTCATCTTATGGAGTGGATAAGGATACTGAAACCATAAATTATGAAGAATTAAGAGAAACTGCACTAAGTGTAAGGCCTAAGCTAATTGTTGCCGGAGCTAGTGCATATCCTAGGGTAATAGATTTTAAGAAGCTTAAGGAAATTGCCAATGAAGCTGGTGCATACCTTATGGTGGACATGGCTCATATAGCAGGACTGGTAGCTACAGGAGCACATCCATCACCAGTACCATATGCAGATTTTGTAACTACAACTACTCATAAAACTCTTAGAGGTCCCAGAGGTGGGGCAATTTTATGCAAAGCTGAATTTGCTGCGCAAATTGATAAAGCAATTTTTCCAGGCATCCAGGGAGGACCTCTTATGCATACTATTGCTGCAAAGGCAGTATGCTTTGAGGAGGCTTTAAAGGATAGCTACAAGGATTACATTGACCAGGTGGTTAAAAATGCCAAGGTTTTAAGTGATGAGCTTCAAAGCTACGGCTTCAGAATAGTATCAGGAGGCACTGACAACCATCTGCTGCTTATTGATCTAACCAATAAGGGAATTACCGGCAAAGAAGCGGAAAAACTTCTGGATACAGTGGGAATAACCGTTAATAAAAATACAATACCATTTGAAACCTTAAGCCCAAATGTAACTAGTGGCATAAGGATTGGTACTCCTGCTTGTACTACACGTGGCTTCAAGGAAGAAGAAATGAAAAAAATAGCATATCTTATAAATAAAACAATTGAAAACAGAAATGAAAACCTTGAAGATGTCCGTGAAGAAGCAGCTTCACTTTGCAAAAAGTATCCATTAAACTACTAAAAGCCGCCTTATGCATAATTAATGCATAAGGCTTTTTAAATTGCGGATACTATACTTATTAATTAAAAATGAGGTGATCTTATATGGCAAAAGCAGGCATGAGAAGGCCAGACCCCAGTGACCCACACGGAACAGAAAGCAACAAAAGAAATAAATTTGAAAAAAATATAGTTAATCCAGTTCCGGAAATACAGGGTAAGGCTAAAACAGGAAATAAAAAGGTGGAGGATTGATATTATGACAAAAGACAGCCAGCCGGATAATAAAACCGCTAGAAGAATAAAATCAAAGGGACAGACCACTATTACAGAAGAAGCTAAAAATCATAATAAAAATGGAAAAAAACAAAGTATAGAAAATAATGATGTATAAATATTTGTCGAAATAGAACGAATATAATATATATGAATAATTTTAAATTGCAAAATAATCATAGAATTGCTAATATTATACTAACCAATTTAAATGTATATTTACAACTTAAGGGGGGGATATAATGTACAATGAATTTGAATTAAAGAAATTTGTAGTGCCTGAATTTGTATATGGTATAAATGCTCGAAAATTAGCAGTAAATTATGCTAATAACTTTGGCGCCTCAAAAGCTCTTGTAGTTACAGACCAGGGTCTGATCAATGAAGGGTGGACTTCGGAATTAATTTTGGACCTGAACAATTCAAATATAAATACTGCAATATATAAAAATATCCACCCTAATCCCAGGGACTACGAGGTTATGGAGGGTGCCAGGTTTTATAGTGAAGAAAAATGCGACATAATAATAGCTTTAGGTGGCGGAAGTGTTATTGACTGTGCCAAGGGTATAGGAATAGTACATACAAACAACAAAAATATTGGTGAATTTCAAGGAATAGATATGGTGGGGGTTCCAAGTCCACCAATTATATGTATTCCCAGTACTTCGGGAAGCTCAGCGGATGTATCTCAATTTGCCATAATAGTTGACACAATAAAAAAAGTAAAGATGGCTTTAATTAGCAAAACTCTTGTTCCTGATGCTGCATTAGTTGATCCAATATTATTAACTACCCTCCCTAAAAAGCTTATTGCTTCCACTGCAATGGATGCGTTGACTCATGGAATTGAAGCATACGTTTCCACTGCCCAATCCTCAATTTCAGATGTACATGCATTGCAAGCCATAAAATTAATATCTGAATATGTTATGAAGGCATATGCTGATGGTGATATAAGGTCACTTTCTAAAATAATGCTTGGCAGCCTTAATGCAGGCCTGGCTTTTTCTAACGCCAGCTTAGGAGCTGTACATGCTATGGCTCACAGTCTTGGTGGCTTTACAGATTTATCTCATGGAGTATGTAATGCTGTGCTGCTCAGGCATATAATTGATTATAATTATGATTATGCAGATGGCAGATACCGGGATGTTGCAATTGCATTAGGAATCGATGTTAATATTTGCAGTACATCA
>CALBDU010000022.1 GCA_937927335.1 uncultured Clostridium sp. | reverse complement strand
AAGGGCTACGCCCGGAAAAGCAAAACCTCCGGCTAGGCCGGAGGATATTTATTTTAATGGATGTCAGCCCAGCTACAGCTGTGTGTAAGAGCTTTGTTGCAAAAGTGCAATGTGATGCAAAATTGCAACAAAGTAGAATAACCTTATGGTTAAGGATTTAACGTATTAAGAGAAATGCTGTTGTATTACTGCAACTTGATAAAATGAACCAGTGGTAAAAATCTCTGAAAGGCATGAATTCAAGGGTTTTACAGACCCTTAATCCAATGGCACGACTTTTGCTTTACATAATATATGTGTGAATTATTTCACGGTAATGCAGTGCCAAAGCTGCCTGCATTATAAATAAGAAAGCAGGCGCCTTAATGATAAAATGTGGGACGCTGATCAATAATAAGGAGGATTATTTTTTATGGACTTTGCATGGACAAAAGAACAGGAATTAGTAAAACAAATGCTCAAAGAATTTGTGGAAAATGAAGTTGCACCAATTGCTGCAGAAGTTGATGTAACAGAGAGGTTCCCTATGGAAACAGTAAAAAGCATGGCCTCTTACGGTATGCTGGGAATGCCATTTCCTACGGAGCTTGGAGGATCAGGCACAGACTATATAAGCTATATCATAGCTGTAGAGGAACTGGCCAAGGCTTGTGCAACTACATCTGTTATTCTTTCAGCACATACATCCCTGTGCTGTACACCTATATACGAGTTTGGCACAAAGGAGCAAAAAGAAAAATATCTGCCGGATCTTTTAAGCGGAAGAAAAATCGGAGCTTTCGGACTTACAGAGCCAAATGCAGGAACAGATGCATCTGCACAGCAGAGTCTGGCGGTTAAAGACGGCGATCACTATATATTAAACGGTTCCAAAATATTTATTACAAACGGCGGAGTGGCAGATACTTTTGTAATATTTGCCATGACTGACAGGACACTTGGCACAAAAGGAATCAGTGCATTTATAATAGAAAAGGGAATGCCAGGCTTCTCCATAGGAAAGCTTGAAGACAAGATGGGTATCAGGGGATCATCAACTACAGAGCTTATATTTGAGGATGTTATAGTACCTGCAGAAAATCTTCTTGGCAAGGAAGGAAAAGGCTTTGGCATAGCAATGAAAACCTTGGACGGAGGCAGAATAGGCATAGCTGCCCAGGCATTAGGCATAGCTGAAGGTGCTCTTGATCATGCCGTTACTTATATGAAGGAAAGAAAGCAGTTTGGCAAATCCTTGTCAGCCTTCCAGGGACTTCAGTGGTATATAGCTGAAATGAAGGTTAAAGTAGATGCAGCAAAGCTTCTTCTTTATAAGGCAGCATGGAAAAAGCAAAATGGCCAGCCTTTTACCCAGGATGCTGCAGAAGCTAAGCTGTTCTGTGCAGAAACAGCAATGAGTGTTGCCACAAAATCTCTGCAGATTCTTGGAGGTTACGGCTATACAAAGGAATATCCAATGGAAAGGTTTATGAGAGATGCCAAGATAACTGAGATATACGAAGGAACCTCAGAGGTTCAGAAAATGGTTATTGCAGGAAACGTATTGAGATAGGAGGATAGCAAAATGAAAATAGTTGTATGTTTAAAACAGGTACCTGATACTACAGAAGTAAAAATTGATCCTAAAACAGGAACACTGATAAGAGAAGGTGTGCCTTCAATAATAAATCCGGATGACAAGAATGCCTTAGAGGAGGCTCTTGCATTAGGAGCAGAGGTTACTGTAATCAGTATGGGACCTCCACAGGCAGAAAAAGCTTTAAGGGAAGCTCTGGCAATGGGAGCCCATAAGGCAATCTTAATTACTGACAGGGCATTTGCTGGAGCAGATACCTTAGCCACCTCCCATGCGCTGGCAGGTGCTATAAATAAGCTTGAATACGATATAATCTTTGCCGGAAGACAGGCTATAGACGGAGATACAGCCCAGGTTGGACCGGAAATTGCTGAGCATATTGGACTACCTCAGGTAACCTATGTTGAAAAGATCGAATCAGTAGAAGAGGACGGAACAATAAGAGTTAGAAGAGCCTGGGAAGACGGCTATGAAGTAATAAGAGTTAAAACACCAGTACTTTTAACAGCAATTAAAGAATTAAACAAGCCAAGATACATGAATATGAAAAATATATTTGAATGCTATAACAAGGAAATAACTATATGGAATGCTGATGATATAGGAGTGGACAAATCACTTCTTGGCTTGGCCGGATCACCTACTAAGGTTAAGAAGTCCTCTACAAAGGAAGCAAAGGGCCAGGGCGAAATTGTTATTAAGCCTTTCAGGGAAGCAGCTGAGTATGCTGTATTAAAGCTTAAGGAACGTCATTATATCTAATGATTAAGAATTCGGGAGGAAATAAGTTATGATTAATTTAACAGATTATAAAGGTGTTTGGGTCTTTGCAGAACAAAGAGAAGGAAAACTGCAGAAGGTAGCCTTGGAACTGCTGGGCAAGGGAAGAGACCTTGCAGATACTTTAGGTGTGGAATTATCTGCAGTGCTTATAGGAAGCAATGTGGATAATCTGGCAAAAGAGCTTGTAGCATATGGAGCAGATAATGTAATTTATGCGGATAATCCGCTGCTAGAAAGATTTACTACCGATGGCTATACAAAGGTTCTGTACGACCTGGTTCAGGAAAGAAAGCCTGAGATAATCCTGGTTGGCGCAACCTACCTGGGAAGGGACCTTGGGCCAAGAGTTTCCGCAAGGCTTGCCACAGGGCTAACTGCAGACTGCACAGGGCTGGACATAGATCCTGAAACAAAGAATCTTCTCATGACGAGGCCGGCCTTTGGAGGAAACCTGATGGCTACTATAGTATGTGGTGACAACAGGCCTCAGATGTCTACTGTAAGACCAGGGGTTTTTGAAAAGCTTAAAAAGGATGAAGGCAGAAATGGAAAAATTGAAAAAATTGCCTTTGCTATAAAGCAGGAGGAGGTTAGAACCACCATCGAGGAAGTGGTTAAAGCCTGCAAGGACTGCATGGACATAAGTGAAGCAAAAATAATTGTATCAGGGGGAAGAGGTGTTGGAAGCCCTGAAGGCTTTAAGGTGCTGGAGGATCTGGCAGCGATACTGGGCGGAACTATAGCAGGCTCCCGTGCAGCTATTGAAAAGGGCTGGATAGATAAGGCATATCAGGTTGGACAAACAGGAAAAACTGTAAGACCTGAGGTTTATATAGCCTGTGGAATATCGGGAGCTATACAGCATTTGGCAGGAATGCAGGACAGCAACTATATAATTGCCATCAACAAAGATGAAAGTGCACCAATAATGAAAGTAGCAGACTTGGCTTTGGTTGGAGATTACAGCAAGGTGCTGCCTGAAATAATTTCGAAAATAAAAGCGCTTAGTTAATTACTTAACAGCAACAAGGCTGCTTGTGAATTATGAAAATCACAGGCAGCCTCTTTGTTTCTTAAAGGAGTAATAGAATTGTGTCTATCAATATAGTATAATTGATAATATATGAAATAATAATATATGAATTCATAATATTAAAACAAACATAAAAATTTCCAGAAATAATTTGTTTATTAATTAACAACTCAATGCAGCAAAATCATGTGAGGAAAGAGATGGATTATGAGAAGAAAAGATATGTTTGATTATGCAATGGCAACTGATGATTTTAATCAGCTTAATTTGAGATTAAGACAGCTCTATGATATTATTGAAAGCTCCTATGACGGCCTTTACATAACTGATGGACATGCTAATACAATTATGGTGAACAGGGCCTATGAAAAAATTACCGGACTGAAAAGAGAGCAGATGCTAGGCAAAAATATGGCACAAATAGAGGGAAACGGCATCATATCAAAGTCAGGAACTCTCCTTGTATTAAAAAATAAGAAAACCGTTACCATAGAGCAGCAGTTTAAAAATGGAAAAAATGTACTAATTTCAAGTACTCCCATATTTGACACAGATGGGAAAATCACAATGGTGGTAACTAATGTAAGAGATGTTACAGAGCTTTATGAGCTTAAGGAACAGTTGGAAAAAAACTTGGAAATTACCCAAAAGTACTATTCCGAGCTGGAAATGATGAGAAAACAAATTCTTGAGGAATCAGATATTATTGCTTCAGATGACAAAATGCTGGGAGTGCTGGAAGTAGCAAAAAAAGTTGCAAAGGTGGACACCACAGTGCTTGTTATGGGTGAAACCGGAGTTGGCAAAGAGGTAGTGGCAAAATTTGTACATAAACATAGCAGCAGAGTAAATAATGCTTTTGTTAAAATAAACTGTGGTGCCATACCGGACAACCTAATAGAATCGGAACTGTTCGGCTATGAAAAGGGCGCGTTTACTGGTGCCAGTAAAGATGGCAAAATAGGAATGTTTGAGCTGGCGGATAATGGGACACTATTTCTGGATGAGATCGGGGAACTTCCATTGGATATGCAGGTTAAGCTGCTGAGGGTGCTTCAGGAAAACGAATTCAAGAGAGTTGGAGGTACCGCCAGCATTAAGGTGAACGTTCGAGTAGTAGCTGCTACCAACAGGAACCTTAAGGAAATGGTGGAAAAAAAGCTTTTCAGAGAGGACCTGTATTACAGGCTTCATGTTATTCCTATAAATATTCCTCCACTTAGGGAGAGAAAAGCTGACATAGAGCCTTTGGTCACTTATTTTTTAAATACTTTCAACAAAAGCTATGATCTTCACAAGACCCTGGCCCAGAGTGCCATGAACTGTCTCAAGGTATACGAATGGCCGGGCAACGTCAGGGAACTTAGAAATATTATTGAAAGGGTAGCTATCATGAGCTCTGATGATAAAATAACCATGAGCGACCTGCCTATATCTCGTGGTCAGTGCGATGAAGAAAAATTTGTTATAGAAAACAAGTTTGTAACCCTTAAAGAGGCTGTAGAGAAGCTGGAGGCCTCCATGATTGAAAGCTCCTTTGAAAAGCATGGCAATGTAAGGTCGGCAGCCAGGGAACTTGGTATTGATGCATCCACCTTTGTTAGAAAAAGAAAAAGATATGAGAGTGAAAACTTATTATAGGCTGTTGTTGCAAAATTAAAATTTGGTGCATAAATGCAACAAAACATGTATATGCCGTAACCACTGCATATGGTGACTTTGTGAAAAAATCTATAATCTTGTTGCTAAAATGCAACTAAACCAAATGGAAGCTGGATTAAAAAGTGGTCTTACAGCAGGGTTTAGTTGCTTTTTTAACTTATCCTTCCATTGGCATGACATTTGCTATATATAAAAGTGGAAATAAATTAAGTTATATAATGAAAGGAATGATATTAATGGCTTTAATGACTGGAGAACAATACGTTGAGAGTATTGCTAAGCTAAAGTTAAACATTTACATGTTAGGAGAAAAGGTGGACAGCCCGGTTAATAATCCAATACTGAGACCTTCACTTAATTCTGTAAAGGCAACTTATGATTTAGCTCAGATGCCTGAATATGAAGATCTTATGACAACAACTTCAAGTCTTACCGGAGAAAAGATCAACAGATTTACACACCTCCATCAGAGTGCAGAAGACCTTGTTAAAAAGGTTAAGATGCAAAGATTATGCGGACAAAAAACAGCATCATGTTTTCAAAGGTGTGTTGGTATGGATGCATTCAATGCAGTATACAGCACAACCTTCGAAATAGATAGTCAGTACAATACCAAGTATCATGAAAATTTCAAAAAGTTTTTAGAATATGTTCAGGAAAAAGATTTAACTGTTGATGGTGCAATGACTGACCCTAAGGGCGACAGAGGATTATCACCAAGCAAACAGGCTGATCCTGACATGTACCTTAGAATAGTTGAAAGAAGACCGGATGGAATCGTTGTAACAGGGGCGAAGGCACATCAGACAGGAATATGTAACTCTCACGAAGTATTAGTCATGCCTACTATAGCAATGAGACCTGAGGATAAGGATTATGCAGTTGCATTTGCAGTTCCTACTGATACTAAGGGTATTACAATGATTGTTGGAAGACAGTCCTGCGATACAAGAAAAATGGAAAAACAGGCCGATTTAGATGTAGGAAATAAAGTATACGGAGGAGTTGAAGCATTAACAGTATTTGATAATGTATTCGTTCCAAACGACAGAATTTTCTTAAACGGTGAAGTTGAATACGCAGGAATGCTGGTAGAAAGATTTGCTGGCTACCACAGACAAAGCTACGGCGGCTGCAAGGTTGGCGTTGGTGACGTTCTTATCGGAGCTGCTGCCCTGGCTGCAGATTACAATGGAGCTAACAAAGCTTCACATGTTAAGGATAAATTGATAGAAATGATGCACCTGAATGAAACATTATATGCCTGCGGTATCGCATGTTCAGCAGAAGGTGCTGCTACTAAAGCTGGAAACTTTGAAATTAACCAGCTTCTTGCAAATGTATGCAAGCAGAACGTAACAAGGTTCCCTTATGAAATAACAAGACTGGCTGAGGATATAGCCGGCGGTTTAATGGTAACCATGCCTTCAGAAAAAGACTTCAGAAGTCCAGTAACCGGACCATATGTAGAAAAATATCTGAGAGGTATAGCAGCTGTTTCCACAGAAGACAGAATGAAGGTTTTAAGACTTATAGAAAACCTTACACTTGGAACAGCAGCAGTAGGCTACAGAACAGAGTCAATGCATGGTGCAGGATCACCTCAGGCTCAGAGAATCATGATTTCAAGACAGGGAAATCTTGGCTACAAGAAACAGCTTGCTAAAGCTATAGCAAGAATAGAAGAATAATTGCTAATAAGTTATTCATCACTACCCGGGGACCCGGCAGCCTCATAACTGCCGGACCCCATACCCTTCCAAAGATGAGGTGTTGTATGGATATTGAAAATAGAATTAAAGAAATACTTGAGGATAAGGTAAGGCCCCATCTTTCAGAGCATAACGGGGATATTGAATTTGTCAGCTTAAGGGACGGCATAG
>CALBDU010000021.1 GCA_937927335.1 uncultured Clostridium sp. | reverse complement strand
TTCATCCTCGCTGACAAGTACTATTGGTCCAGTGCAGCCCATGCCGCTTTCTGAATATACCCCTTCCTTCCAGAGAGCTTTGCAGGCATTATCCAGTTCCAGAATATCAACTCCTGGAATACCAAATGTTACAACCTTTTTATCAGGCATTTTAACTTCTTCCTCTGCCTTTGGCTTATCTTTTTCAAGTATCTTTCCGATAATGTCCTTCAGCCCTGCAGCGTTGGCATTTTTAAATTCATCCTTTGCAATTGAAACTATGTTGTTCTTTGCGCATAAGGAGCAGTATCTTAAAGCTTCGCAGATAAGAGGGGCTCCTGATGCCCTGGAAACTATGTTTATCAGCTTGTCATAGCCTTCTCCAACTCCAGGTCCGTACCCATAGCCTAAAGTTTCATAGTTTCCTCCTGTAGTAAAGGATGAAAATATTTTAATCAAAAGATTTCCGGTCAGTGAATCGCATACCATAACATCCGGTGTTCCTGCCAAAAGGTCGTTTCCTCTCATTACGGCTCCCCCGTCAGCACGTAGTGAGTCGGCAAATTCTATTCCATATCCGCCGCTTTGAAGCTCCTTTAAAGCTCTTTCAACTCCTCTGGCTCCATCCACGTTAAGTATGCCTATCTTAGGGCTGCTTATTCCTACAGCCTTTGCAGTGGCTATACCTCCTACTGCATTTTTGATCATGCCTTCCACTCTGTTTGTGGAAGTTGTACCAGTGGTGGTGGCAATTATCATATCCTTGCCAAGACCAGGTGTAACCACTCTACCCACAGTGGACACACCTATTGGGAAATCAAAGTGCTGTGTTACGCAGCCGTCTATTTCCCCTTTATCCAATAATTCGACCATCTTCTTATGGCCTTCTTCCGCATCCTTAACCTCAACCACTTCATAATTCCCGTCTACCTTAGGACCAATTAAAACAACATCAAAATCCCCATATTTATCTTTAGCCATTTTTGCAGCCTTAACCATCTCATCTACGCCATGCTCGGATCCAAAGGTGGTAAGTCCTATCCTAACCCTTTTGGCGAAGCTTCCTGACATTATTCCATCAGCTATTTCATTAAAAGCTTCAGCAATCATCTTTTTAGTCTGATCCATCTATAATATACCTCCTTTTTAGTATCTAATTTATACTAAGGATCTATTTGAGCATTGATGCTGCAAAGTTCTTCATTTCCTCTGCAATCATAGTTTTTATTTCTTCCTTTGATATTCCAACTTCTTCTTTAACTCCAGTGTTCTTTTCCACCAGTATGGAAACACCGTCAAAGAGGTTTGTCATTCTTCCAAGGAACAAGCTTCCTTTACCTATTACCATGAAGTTATTCAGCTTTCCTGCCATTATGTGGTTTATTCCGTGTCCTACTATTGGAACTCCGGATGGAATATGTCCCTGTGTTGGAGCATATCCTGGATATCCATGTGCAGTTACAAAGTTTGGAAGCTCTTTTCTGTCAAGCTGTCCGCTCTTAACTGCCAGGGCTCCTATCATCTTGTAGTTCTGAGTTGGAACATCTCCTGCTCCTGCTGGTTCTGTGATGTCTGGTGTCTGCATTTCTGGTGCAAATTTATCTACGTCTGTGATTTTCATTCCAACCTTGGCAAGAGGCTCTGAAACTAAAGCTTCAATTACAGCCTGAGGAGCTGCGCCGTGTCCTATGGAGTGTCTTCCTATAACATCTGTTCTCATAACAGGGCTAACGCCGTCATTTTCTGATATAAGCACTGCAAAGCCTCCAAGGCAATCCTCCAATACAGGAAGTCCCTTTTTAACATGGTCCTTGCCGTTCATGCCAAGCTTTGCTGTAGCTCCACCAGCAAACACTATAACATTCCTGTATATTCCTGACTGAACCAATCCTGCTGCATTAACCAGGGAATGGGATGGTCCTGCACAGAAGCCTCTCATGTCTATTCCTGTAGCTCCCTTTATTCCAGCTATTTCTCCGCAGGCTTTGGCTATGTTTCCGCCGCCTCTCTGGTTCATGTCACCTATTGCTTCCTCTGAACATTCTATTAAATAATCCACCTGGTTTACATCTACTCCTGAGTTCTTAACCAGATGCATCAGAGCTAAAACTCCTGATGCCTTAACAGCAAGATTTTCAAGCATGATATGGGAAGTCAGGTTTTTATCAAACTCGTGAGCTTTTTTAATGCAGCCTACCAGCTTACCGGAAAGGTAAAGTCCTTCTGCACCGCTATTTACAAAGCCTTCTATTACTGATAATTCTTCTCCAGCCTTCAATGCATCAGCCTTCATGTTTAATACAGGATGAGCTGTAAATTTGCCTCTAACTGTTTCTGTAAAGTCCTTTTCCAGCAGTACCAGGTCAAATACGTCAGATACCTTAATAAGTCCGTAGAACTCATCTTCTGGCATTATTTCCCCAAACTGGGCAAATCTCTGTGCCCCTTCAACCTTTGAAGTATTCCAGGGTCTTGGAAGCACTGCAAGCTCTTCCGGAGTCATAGCTCCTATGTAAGTCTGGTTTGGTGCATAACCAACCACGTCCTCAAAGCTTCTTAAATGGCTTGGAATTGCCTTTAAATATTCTGAATCAGGATTTGTTTCTTTCTCTAAAGTCTGGGTTGTGCCGTT
>CALBDU010000020.1 GCA_937927335.1 uncultured Clostridium sp. | reverse complement strand
TGAAAGCTCTACCGAACCCCACGTCTAACGTGGGGTATTCTAAATACAATAAAAGACAGGTATCATAACCTGTCTATAAAGGTGATTCATCTTTTTAAATAAGTCTTTCACGCCATTCCTTTGCGTATTCTATGGCTGAAAACAGAGAATGATCCTTGTAATTTCCACACTGAACAGGATTCACTGCAGGTACCTCTGTGGTGGTGATTACCTTAGCCAGTGCATTTATCAATGCCTTCTTAAGCTCCTCTTCACTTCTGTCTCCCCAAATTGTGAGATAGAAGCCTGTTCTGCAGCCCATAGGTGAAAGGTCGATAATTCCATCCACTTCTTCACGAAGATATCCAGCCAGAAGATGCTCCAGTGTATGTATTGCTCCTGATGGAAGTGTTTCCACGTTAGGCTGTGTAACCCTCAAATCGAATTTTGTAACAGAGTCTCCCTTAGGTCCGTTGTATAATCCTGCCTTCCTTACATATGGGGCCTTAACTTTAGTATGATCAAGTTCAAAGCTTTCTATTTTCATATTTACCTCCTCCTAGAAAAAAATGCCAGTATAATTTACCGGCATTTTTAATTCTTCTTCTATTTTACAGCATTTTTATATTTTTTTACAGAATTATTCTATTGTTTTGTTAAGAGCCTGGTCAAGATCTGCAATTATATCCTCAGGGTCTTCAATACCTATGGAAAGCCTGATAAGATCAGGTGCTACTCCAGCAGCTATGAGATCTTCCTCTGAAAGCTGGCTGTGGGTAGTACTTGCCGGGTGGATAACCAGTGATCTTGTATCTCCTACATTTGCAAGCAGTGAGAATATTTCCAGGGAATCACTGAATTTCTTTCCTGCCTTCACTCCGCCTTTTATTCCAAAGGTAAATATGGAGCCTGCACCCTTTGGCAGATATTTCTTTGAAAGCTCATAATATTTGCTGTCCTCAAGCTCAGGATAGTTTACCCATTCAACCAGCGGATGATTCTTTAAGAATTGTACTACCTTCCTGGTGTTTTCAACATGTTTCTGAACCCTCAGGGACAGGGTTTCTATGCCCTGGATAAGGAGGAATGCGCTAAACGGGCTTAAGGTTGCTCCTGTATCTCTCAAAAGTCCTGCCCTTGCCTTTGTGATATAAGCCTGAGGACCCAAGGCTTCATAGTAATTCAAACCATGGTAGCTTTCATCCGGAGTGGTGAGGCCTGGAAATTTACCACTGGCGGCCCAGTCAAATTTGCCTGAATCCACAATAACACCTGCTAAAGTATTTCCATGTCCTCCTATAAATTTTGATGCTGAGTGCACAACGATATCAGCACCAAATTCAAAAGGTCTGAGCAAATATGGTGATGTGAAGGTGTTGTCTACAATTAATGGAATCCCATTTTCATGGGCTATATTTGCAATTGCCTCAAGATCTGCTACATTTATTCCCGGGTTTCCTAATGATTCCACGTACACTGCCTTGGTTTTCCCGTTGATAGCCTTTCTGAAGTTTTCAGGGTCATCTGCATCTACAAAGGTAGTCTTAATACCATACTTAGGAAGGGTATTCTGGAACAGGGTAAAGGTTCCGCCGTATACAGTAGAGGAGGATACTATTTCATCCCCTGCTTCCGCAATATTCAGCACAGCATAGGTAACTGCAGCCATTCCTGATGCTGTAGCCAATGCAGCCACACCGCCTTCCAGTGCCGCTACCCTCTGTTCAAAAACATCCACTGTAGGGTTTCCAAGCCTGCTGTATATAGGACCTGCATCCTTTAAGGCAAAACGGTCTGCTGCATGCTCGGAATTATTAAATACATATGCTGTGGTCTGGTATATTGGAACTGCCCTGGAGCCTGTGGTTGGATCAGGAACATAGCCTGCGTGCTGTTGAAGTGTGTCGAATCTTAAATTTTCTTTACTCATTACACTCTCTCCTCTATATATTAATTTTAACTTGGGGCAAAAATAAAAGCCTTTTTCACAAAAGATGAAAAAGGCTCATGACAATCAAAAATTGATTGGCTGCTCTCATCTTTCGCTGTACGCGTTGGATTTGGCACCTTTTCAGATAAATGATCTGAAGGTTGCCGAGGTTTCATCGGGCCAGTCCCTCAACCTCTCTTCATGAGAATTGGTTATTAAATTTTAGGCAATAGCAAAATATAAAAGCTGCCTCGATAAGAAGCAGCAAACAAGCTTGTTAATGTTCTTATCTCTCAGGTTATAAAACCTGCAGGAATTGACACCATTACATCCTAATGGGGAATGCTGGTTGTCGGGCTTCATGGGGCCAGTCCCTCCGCCGCTCTTGATAACTTATTTAGTTATTGATATTTATTCTATACTCCTATCACAGGAATGTCAATACTTTTTTTTGAATTTTAGTAAATTACTTGCAAACATCCACCACTACTGCATTTGTGAGCTTAAGGATATCGGAAGGCTTAATCTTAAGTGCCGTAAATTTTGAACCTGCAGCAGGATATACATAATCATAGTCCTTTATGGATTCATCTACATAAACCTCAAGAGGATTTTTAAGACCAAAGGGACACACTCCTCCAACAGGATGGCCGGTAATTTCCGCCACTTCATCATGCTCCAGCATCTTTGCCTTTGCCTTGAAATATTCCTTATACTTTTTATTGTCTATTCTTGCATCACCACGGGTTACGATCAATATATCCCTGTCCTTTACCCTGAAGGCAAGAGTTTTTGCAATGAGCTCAGGCTCCACGTTAATTGCCTTGGCTGCCAGCTCCACTGTAGCACCGCAGTCCTCCAGGGTAAACACAGGATCCTGAAGCCCCTTATCTACAAAAAATTTTTTAACACTTTCTACGCTCATAAAAAAACCCTCTTTCATTAATAATAATGAGAGAGGATATACAAAACCGGTTCGCTCTCTCATCTCCCGTCAGCTTTATCTGACGCTGGAATTAGCACCTTTACAGGCAAATGAACCTGTGAGGCTGCTGAGATATCATTGGGCCAGTCCCTCCATCTCTCTTGATGAGAATTAAATATTCAATTTATAAACAATAATACTACTTTGAGTTTTTCATGTCAACAATGTTTCTTATTATGTTAAGATTTTATTAATATAGCCTTGGATAATTGTATAAGTATTGAATTATTTGCTAAAAAAATATATGATTTTAATAGATTGAATAAAATTAATAGAATGGAGGCAGGTAAATGGATAAGTTAGGCAAAAAAATTGGCTTTATCGGCGGAGGCCAGATGGGAGGCGCCATAATAGGAGGGCTTCTTAAAGCGGGTCTTTTTGAAAGCAAGGATGTTTATGTTATGGATATACTTCAGTCAAGGCTTGATTTTCTTAAAGAGAAATTCAATATAACAAATTCAAGCAGTGACAGAGCCTCAGGTTATGAATATCTGGTTAAAAACTGCGATATTATTCTTCTTGCAATAAAACCACAATCCCTGCAGGAGGTGCTCCAGAGCACAGGAGTCCTGAATTTCAGGGAAGGACAGCTGGTGGTATCTATTGTAGGCGGAGCCAAAACCGCCACCATAGAAAAAGCCCTTAAGGAAGTTCACGTGGTTAGGGTTATTCCCAATACCCCAATGCTTGTTAACATTGGTGCCTCAGGAGTGGCTAAGGGAAAATTTGCAGATCAGCAGGACGTGGAGCTGGTTAATAAAATGTTCAGCGCTCTTGGAGTATCCTTCATCGTGCCAGAACACCTTATCGACCCTATCACAGCTGTAAGCGGTGCGGGTCCTGCCTATGTATACATGTTCATTGAGGCTATGGCAGACGGCGGGGTGGAGGCTGGTCTTCCAAGGGACGTAGCTCAGGCTTTGGCTGCCCAGACCGTAATGGGAGCAGCTAAAATGGTATTGGAAACCGGTGAACACCCAGGAAGGCTTAAGGATAATGTATGCTCACCTGGGGGCTGCACTATAGCTGGTGTAAGGGCCCTTGAAAAGGGAGGCTTCCGTGGTGCCATCATGGACTGCGTAGAGGCAGGAAAAGTTAGAATGGAAGAAGTAGGCCGAAAAGCCGAATAATAATTGGAGGTTTTAGCATGAGCAAAATCAGAAGTACAGACGAACCTGTAGGAAGAATGGCTAAGCTTATGGCCCAGATGTATTATTTCATGGCCCGTGAAATGATAGACCGTTTAGGTGCTGAAGAAGGAAAAAAAGCTGTTCGGGAAGCCATAAGAAAATTCGGCGAGGCCAGAGCTGAGGTAATGCTGGAGGAAGCTAGAGAAAAGGGCCTGCCCATAAATAATGAAACCTATACCAAAATAAAAGATATGCCATCTATTTCCTGGGAAAAGGATCCTGAAAACCCTGCAGATATAACCTACTGCCCTATGCACGACATGTGGGAGCAGCTTGGGGCCAATGACCTGGGTTCCATATACTGTGAAATAGATTACGACCTTTACAAGGCCTTTGGAATTGATTTTGAAAGGCCTCTGTGCAAAACCAGCGGTGACTGCTGCTGCAGATTTATCGTAAAAACCCCGGAGGAAAAATAATGACTTTAGACGAGCAGATTGATCTGTACGGGTCAGATATTATTACCTCAACCAGGGAGCTTGTTAGAATACCCAGTGTCCAAGGTGCGCCTTTGGATATGGCACCCTTTGGCACTGATGTTAACAACGCTTTGGAATATATGTTGAATTTGAGCCAGGACCTGGCCTTCAATGCTGTTAATCTGGATGGCTATGCAGGCTATGCAGAATACGGCACTGGTGAAGAATATATAGCAGTGCTTGGCCACCTTGATGTAGTGCCCCAAGGTGATGGCTGGGACTATCCTCCCTTTGGTGCAGAAATTCATGAAGGAAAGATTTATGGAAGAGGTACTGTTGATGACAAATCACCCTTAATATCCTCCCTATACGGGTTAAAGGCCATTAAGGAGCTTGGTATCCCTCTTAAGCGGAAGGTTCGTATTATATTCGGCACCAATGAAGAAACTGGCTGCAAGGATATGCCAAGATATAACAGTACTGAGAAGCCACCGGTTTACGGCTTTACTCCAGACGGGCATTATCCTGTGGTTTTTGCTGAAAAAGGAATAACAGTTTTCGATGTGGTAAAAAATATCTCTATGGATGGAAGCCTCATAAAAAGACTTAAGGGAGGACATTATGCAAATATGGTGCCTTCCTGTGCCGAGGCCGAAATAGAATCAGATAATATTAAGGATCTTTATGAAAAATGCATAAGCTTTTCACAAAAGGAAGGCCTAAAGCTTGTCCCAGAATTAAGGGATGGAAAACTGATAATAATATCCCATGGAGTTTCAGCTCACGGCAGTACCCCTGAACTAGGTAAAAATGCAGTGATGCAGCTTTTCAAATTTATTGACGAAAATGTTCAGGGCAGCGATGAGGTCTCCAGGCTTATACATTTCTTTAACCAAAATGTGGCGTTTGATACCGAAGGCAGGAAACTTGGAATTAATTTATATGATGAGGTTTCAGGAAACCTTTCCTTCAATATAGGGGCAGTTGACATCAGCGAAAATAATTTTGTTATGAAGCTGAACGTAAGATACCCAATAAAAAGCAAGCTGGAGCATTGGATGGAGCCCTTAGCAGAAAAGCTGAAAACTGCAGGCTTGCGTATCGAAAACCTGTGGCACAAGCATCCCCTTTATTTCCCAAAGGAGCACCCCTTGATCACCACGCTGCAGAGGGTTTATAAAGAGGAAACCGGCCTTACACCTGAGCTTCTATCTATAGGAATGGGTACCTACGCAAAGGAAATTCCCAACATAGTTGCCTTTGGTCCTATACTGCCCGGCAGATTGGATCTGGATCATAAGGCAAACGAGAACATAGCAATTGACGACCTGATTTTAAATACTAAAATATATGCCAAGGCAATTATGGAATTGGCGAATTTAGAGAGTTGAAGTGATAAAATGGCAATAGTAAACAACAAATATGATTGTATAATAGCCGGTGCCGGTTTTGCCGGTGCTGTTTGTGCCAGAGAGCTGGCACAGCGTGGCGGCAAAAAGGTTCTTTTAGTTGAAAAAAGGGATCACATAGGGGGCAACGCCTTTGATGTGTATGATAAGGCAGGGATACTTATCCACCAGTATGGTCCTCACATTTTCCACACCAATGACCAGCGGGCCTTCCAATATCTACTGCGCTTTACACCATGGAGGGACTATAGCCATGAAGTGGCGGGGAATATTTACGGAAAGCTTATTCCAATCCCCTTTAACCTTAATTCCCTGCATATGGTTTATGAGGCAGACAAAGCTGAAAGGCTTGAAAAAAAGCTGGTGGAAAGCTACGGCATGGATAAAAAGGTAACTATCCTTGAATTAAGAAAAAATCAGGATCAGGAACTTTCCCAGCTGGCGGATTATGTTTACAATAACGTATTCCTTTATTATACCCAAAAGCAGTGGGGTACCTCCCCTGATGAAATAGATCCGGCTGTAACAGCCAGAGTACCGGTTTTCATCTCCCGTGACAACAGATATTTCCAGGACAGATATCAGGGAATTCCGGAGCACGGCTATACTGGGCTTTTTAAAAACATGCTGCAGCATGAAAATATTGATGTACTTTTATCCACAGATATAAAGGATCTGGTCACATTCTCCACAAATAAAATACTTATTAATGGGGAAAACTTTAATGGAACCCTGATTTATACCGGAGCCCTGGATGAACTTTTTCAGTGCAGATATGGCAGACTCCCCTACAGGACTCTTGATTTCGGCTTTGAAACCTTAGGCCGGGAGTGGTTCCAGGAATATGGCACAGTGAACTACACAGTTGACCAGCCATATACAAGAATAACCGAGTTTAAGCACTTAAGTGGACAAATTAAGAAGGACGCTACCACAATTGTCAAGGAATATTCCAGAGCCTATACAGGTGCTGAGGGGGAAATTCCCTATTATGCCATTAATAATGATGAAAATAATTCCCTTTACAATAAATATAAAGAACTTACCTCCGCCTATGTTGATTTCCATTTAATCGGCAGGCTTGCTGAATATAAATACTACAATATGGATGCAATTGTATCCAAGGCCCTTGAATTATCAGACTTGCTTTTAAAAACGGAGGGATTTTAAATTGAAGCTTATAACTTTTGCCGTTCCTTGCTACAACTCGGCGGCATACATGGAAAACTGCATAAACAGCTTGCTGGAAGGCGGCGATGAGGTTGAAATAATCCTGGTGGATGATGGTTCCACAGATGATACCGGTAAAATTGCTGATGAATATGAAGCAAAATATCCAGATATAATTCGAGCCATACATCAGCAAAATGGCGGTCATGGCGAAGGTGTAAACCAGGGCCTGAGAAATGCTCAGGGTTTATACTACAAGGTGGTGGATTCAGACGACTGGGTAGATGTGGAAAGTCTCCACAAAATACTGGATACCCTCAGGAGTTTTTCACATCTTCAGGATCCTGTAGACCTTCTGATAACCAATTATGTATATGAACATATGGAGGACAACACCCGCTATACAGTACAATACCACAACATTTTTCCAGAGGACAGGATATTTACCTGGGAGGACATGGGACGTTTCAAGCCTTCCCAATACCTGCTGATGCATTCCGTTATCTATCGAACCGAAACTCTTCGCCAAAGCGGCATTGAGCTGCCAAAGCATACCTTCTATGTAGATAACGTATTTGTATACCAGCCTCTTCCTCAGACTGAAAAGCTGTATTACATGAATCTGGACTTCTACCGATATTTCATAGGCCGAACTGACCAGTCTGTAAATGAAAAAGTAATGATTAAAAGAGTGGATCAGCAGCTCAGGGTAACAAGGATGATGATTGAATCCCATAACCTGGAGGAACTTAAAAAATATCAGCCTAAGCTTTCAAACTACATGCTTAGATACTTATCCATGATGATGGCGATATCCACTATTCTTCTTTCAATAGACGGCAGCGAGGAAGCAATCCAGAAGCAGAAAGGGCTTTGGGCTTTTCTTAAGGAAAGTGATCCAGTACTGTACAGGAAAATAAAATACACCTCCCTTGGAGGAATGACCTTCATGCCAGGGAAGCTTGGAAGAAAAATTACTGTTGATGTTTACAGGCTGGCAAGAAGAATATATAAATTTAATTAGGAACAAAGAGACAAGTCATGATAAGGCATTATACGGCTTGTCTCTTACTTTAAACAAAAGGCTCTACATCCTGTGTACAATATTTTCATTTCCATGTAAAACCTCTCCTTGTGTGCTTATTAATTTTTAAGCTTCATTTCCTGTCCGATAATCTCATTCCATGAGTTGAAAACTTTCTTTATAACCGCCGGACCTACCTTAGAGATAAATACAAGCTCTGATATTTTTTCAGGAGTATCTGAAGGCTTATAGTCTATCTTTTTATTAACAACATCAACTTGATTCCATCCATCTTCAAGTTTAAAGAATCCTTTAATTCTGAATGTATCATCTGAAACACTATCAATGAACCTTGATAATTCTTCCTTTGTTAAACTTCCTTGAAATTCCAGACTTATTGATTTTGGTTTGTTCTCTGGAGTATTAGTTGTGTCCTCTGATTCAACCCATTGATATTTCATAAGGTCTTCTCTTAAAAATTCATAGTCAAGCTTTCCATGTATAGCAATTTGAATCTGAACAACACTGTTGATTTCCCGTATTTTAGCCATAACATTTGAAAGTGTGCTCTGGTCAACCAAATCTGCCTTGCTTATAACTGCAAGGTGGCAGTGTTTAAGCTGTCTTTCAACTGTTTCAAGGTCTTCTATCTGCTCAAGGAAGTGTACTGCATCAACAAGACAAATAGCTCCCTGATACTCATAAACATCTCCCTTTAGATCCCTTACCGCATTCATTACATCACCAATATTTGAAGGGTCTGCAAGACCGGAGCTTTCTACAAATAAATATTTAAGCCCTTTATCTGCCATTTCAATCATAGCATGAACAAAAGAAATCTTAAGACATGAACAGAATATTGAGCCTCTGTTAATCTCCACAAGTTCCATTCCTTCCTTTTGAATGATTGCTCCATCAATCCCTACCTTGCCAAATTCATTCATTATGACTCCGACTTTTTCGCCTTCCAAATCCTTTAACACATTTGTCAGGAAAGTAGTCTTGCCTGCTCCCAAAAATCCTGTTAAAAGATATAAGCTTGTTTTTTCACTCATATTTTTTCCTCCTCTATAGCAGTTATTAATTCATACCAGTCTGGCTCTAGCGAAAATTTTAAGCATTTAGCAACAACAATTGTTATTTGAGTCACCACAACAGGATGATTGCTTTTTATTTACTGCTTTATAGAATTTTTTTAAGTTTACAGGTAATTTATAGCTTCCTTCTGCCTCAGTTGATTTTTGATTAGCGTATACTTCTTTCAAAATCCCATCTATAATCATAGCTTTTGGGGGTTCTGTATACTCTTTGCCCTGATAAATCCAAACACGGCACTCAACCTCATCGCCACATACATCTCCGCAGGACTCGCATAATGTTTCTTTAAAATCCATTTGTATGTCGTGTCCATTAACGCGAATGGTAGGCGAAGTTAGGAATTTGTACTTTAAAGCCAGTTCCTCAGTGTTTATATTAATTTTGTTAACAGTTAAATTATATCCAGCCATTTCAAGTACATTTGATACATCCTTTAAAGCCTCTTCCAGGTTTGTTTCAGTCCCTTGACATCTTGTACAGGTAGTTAAGTCCAGGTATAAAAAGTCGATTGTAACATCCCTTTTTTCATTGTTATCTTTACACATTTTTGGTCCCTCCTAAATTAAATTATATTAATCTGTCAGCTTTAGAGTTATTAGTACAACTCTTTACATACCGTTCAGAGCAATCGATTATTGACTTGATTTCATCGCAGCAAATCCTATAATGAGTTTCCATTCCAACCTTTTCACAGGTTAGTATGCCAGCTTCCCTAAGTATTCTTAAGTGCTGGGAAAGATTGGCCTGGCTAAACTCGATATTTTCATTTAACTTACAAACGCACTTTGGTCCCTCATATAGAAATTTTACTATTTTATATCTGATGGGGTGCCCTAAAGCCTTAAAAATCCTAACACATATATCTTGCTGGTTCATATTTATCCTCCATTATACATAACTATATAATTAAATGCTTATATGGTTAGTTTATTCCCGATCCTAGATTATGTCAATAATAACTGGAAAAATAATTCAATATAGAACAAAGTCCCCAGGTTAAACCAAGGGACTCATGTTTATAAAATTTTATTGTTTAATATCCTGTCTCTTAAGTCCAAAACTTTACTTTCGATAAGCTTTGCGGTGCTGATAAATTCTTCTTCGCTTTTCCCTGTTGGGTCCTCAAGGCCCCAATCCTCTCTGAAGCTGCAAGGTAGATACGGACACTGCACATTGCAGCCCATAGTTATCACTATATCCACTGGAGGAATATCTGAAAGAAGCTTAGATTTCTGTGTATGGTTCATGTCAACACCGTAAAGCTTTTTAATTACTGCAACAGCATCCTGATTAATTTGTGGCTTTATTTCTGTACCTGCAGAATATGCATCAAAAGCATCTGCTGCAATAAGCTTTGAAATTGCTTCCGCCATCTGTGAACGGCAGGAGTTATGGACGCATATAAATGCTACCTTAACTTTACTACTCATTATTTATGCCTCTTTCTTTATATTCATTGGTAATCCGCTTTCATTGTAGTATTTGTTCTTGAATAATAATGCTGCATTTACTAAAGCAATCATAACAGGAACTTCAACTAGAGGCCCTATTACAGCTGTAAAGGCCACATCGGAGCCTATGCCAAATACTGCAACAGCCACTGCTATGGCAAGCTCAAAATTATTGCTGGCTGCAGTAAATGCCAAGGTAACCGTCTGGTCATACTTGAAGCCTCTCTTGTAGGACACATAAAAGCTTACAAAGAACATAAGTCCAAAGTATATCAGCATAGGAATTGCAATTCTCACTACATCCAGAGGATTCTTTACAATTTGCTCCCCTTTGGTTATAAACATTATTACTATTGTATAAAGCAGAGCTATCAACGCAAGCGGAGAGATTTTAGGTATAAATACCTTCTCATACCATTCCTTTGATTTAGATTTTATAAGGCTGAACCTGGTAACAAAACCAGCCGCAAAAGGTATTCCAAGGTAAACAAACACACTTTTCGCCACATCCAGCATTGACACATTTACTACATGGCCTCCCCAGGAGAGCCCCAGAAGCTTTGGAACCAGGGTAATGAAGAAATAAATATATACAGTGTACAAAAGTATCTGGAATATGGAATTCAGTGCTACTAATGCAGCACAGTATTCATTATCTCCCTTTGCCAGGGTATTCCATACGATAACCATGGCTATACATCTAGCCAAACCTATAATTATAAGTCCCATGGCAAAACCGGGTTTGTCGCCTAGAAATACCAGAGCCAGTATAAACATAAGCAGGGGTCCCATTATCCAGTTTTGAATCAACGAAAAGGAAAACACCTTTTTATTCTCTGTTACCTTTCCAATTTCTTCGTACTTAACCTTCGCTAACGGCGGATACATCATAATAATCAGACCAATAGCTATAGGCCAGGAGATTGTTCCTGTACTAAATTCACTTAACGACTTGGCTAGGCTGGGAAATAAATATCCGCCCATAACTCCAACTGCCATGGCAATAAAAATCCATAATGTCAAAAACCTGTCTAGAAACGATAATCTTGCCCTTTTTTCACTTTCCAACTTAATCACCTCATAAAACTACTTTTTTCACCCTTAAATTTGAAATATAAATGTTATTTTTCACTTTTTATTGTATACTTCACTAGATTTTGTACCGACGAATCCTGAACCCAAGGTATGGCTGCAAAGCTGCCTTTGCTTATCTCCCTGACTTTTTCTAGCCATACTTTTTCTGACTCTGCACGAGCCATAAGCATAGGATTTATTGTATCAGTCAATGAAAGACATTGATTAACAACCCACCATTTGTTATTAATACCTGCCCTGCTTAAATCACTTTGAAGTCTTTGAGCCTCAAATACCGGAGTGGCTTCCGGCAAGGTTACAATAACTACCTCTGTTTGCTCCTCATCACGAAGCCTTGGCAACAATCTCTGAACAGAAATAGGGATCTCACCTTTTGTTCTTTCTACCTCACGATGGTAGCTTTGAGTTGAATCCAGCAACAACAACGTGTGGCCTGTTGGGGCAGTATCAATTATAACAACTTGATTTTCAGACCTTTCTACAATCTCCGCAAAAGCTCGAAATACGGCTATTTCCTGTGTACATGGAGAGCGTAAATCTTCTTCAACATAAGCAACATCATCTTCACTCATTGTTTCTCGTGCCTTAGTTAACACTTCATTTTGATATTTTTTAAGTTCTTGTTTTTCATCTATTTTGCTTTGTGAGATATTCTCACTGCCTTCAATTACATATTTTAGATGGTTAGCTGGGTCCGTAGATGTTAAATGAACCTTTACACCTTTCTTTGCAAGAGCCAAAGCTATTGCAGCTGCAATTGTTGTTTTTCCGACTCCGCCTTTTCCCATTGTAAACACTACTTTTTTACCTGAATTATAAATGTCTTCCACTAATGCATCCAAAGGTTTCAAGTCCAATGATCTATCATCGGAGTTAACCTTTGAGTAATAATCGCCACTAAGAAATGCCCTTATATTTTCAAGCCCTAAAATATTATAGGAACGAAGTGGTATAATAAAGGTCTTCAAATTCTTCAAACCTTGTGGCATCTTATCCATAGCTGAATTTTGTTTATCCAGAATCTTTCTGGAAACATCATCAGTGGCTTCTTCCATTAAACCATTTATAATTAATATTTGATTTTTTATACCCAAATCTCTAAGCTCACCACTGGAGCGATGAGCCTCCAGCAAAGGAGTCTCTTCTGGCCTTGAAACAAGTATAAGTGTTGTTTTCTGACCATCGGAAAGATTTTCAACAGCTTCCTTATAAATAGCCTTTTTACCTTCAAGGCCTGCCAGCTGACCCAAACAGGATGCTCCGTGGGTACTTTCACTAATAAAGTTACTCCATGCCGCTGGCAGCTGTAGCATACGAAGTGTATGACCTGTTGGGGCAGTGTCAAAGATTATATAATCATACATATCTTCCATTGTTTTGTTGGTTATAAAGTTTGTAAATTGGTCAAACGCCGCAATTTCTACAGTACAAGACCCAGAAAGCTGTTCCTCCATATTAGTAATTACACTTTGAGGAAATACACCCCTATAAGGTGCTATAACTGATTCCCTGTATTCCCTGGCTGCTTCCTCCGGATTTAAGTTTGCTACAAAAAGTCCTGGTACTCCTTCTATTGGCCGGCCTTTTCCATCAAGCTCGGTATTAAATACATCCTGTAGGTTAGAAGCAGGGTCTGTACTAATGAGCAAAATCTTCTTACCGTTATCAGCCAGCTTTACAGCAACAGCACAAGCTGTTGAGGTTTTACCTACACCGCCTTTACCTGTGAAAAATAGATATTTTGTCAGGTTTATTTT
Source organism: uncultured Clostridium sp. (assembly GCA_937927335.1). Classification (GTDB taxonomy): domain Bacteria; phylum Bacillota; class Clostridia; order Clostridiales; family Clostridiaceae; genus UBA699. The sequence goes on along the minus strand of CALBDU010000020.1, from coordinate 19,069 downwards.
ATCTAAATCAAAGGTTTCATAATTTTTAAATGACAATCTAGCAATCACCCCTTTGGTCCGCAGCCGCCGTTGAACTTTTTGAGAGGCTGTTTGCTTCTTACTTCTACTCCTAACCAGTTTGATAGTTCTTCATTTGTGGGATATTCCTTAGTTTTAACAATTTCACCATCCACAAGAGTTACTGGAAGCACTTCAGCCCCATCCTTTTGCAGAATTTCGCTTATAACCTTATTTGAAACAAAATCCTGGGGTTCACTGGAAAGTCCATGTCTTTCTATGATTATTCCTTTTTCCTTGAGGTTATTAATTACAGCAGCAATCCTCATGAGGTTAGGGTCTACAGCTGCACCGCACACACCTGTGGGGCAGCACATTGCGGGGTCAAATATTTCTACTTTTTTCATGATAAAATCCTCCTTTTTTTGGGTGGGGGGCTGACACCATTCCATAATTTGGTATGGGGTCAGACCCCCACCTCACCGCCCATTTTTTTCATCAACAATTGTTGCAATTACATTTTTTACAGATGCAGTCTTCTTTATCACTGGTAATCAGGGTTAAAAATTCAATAACCGCTTTAGTTTTTTCGTAATTTAGCGTATACCTCACCCAGGCACCATCACGTCTTCCATTTACCAGGCCGCTGTCAGTGAGGATTTTCATGTGATAGCTTAATGTAGATTGAGAAATGCTGAGTCCTTCCAATATATCGCAGGCACACATCTCACCACAGGAAAGCATATCAATAATCTTCAGCCTGGTCTCATCTGAAGCAGCCTTAAATAACGAAGCATACTCAGAATATGATTTATTCATTCAATTCCCCTCCACTTATCGACATTTATCAATGATATTGAAATTTATCGATATATAATTATATGTTACCAATCACATCGATGATTGTCAATGTGAAATAAAGGTACCTGTAAGCTTGTAAATAGCTTCTCAGGTACCTTTATCCTATTGGTCTAAATTTTCTATAATTTTAACAGCAGCTTCAACATATCTTGAGCAATTGTCCTTAAACAGTCCTTTCTCTCTTGCCACAGCTCTATTTGCTTCCTTTTGCAAGTCAATCCCAAGCAAATCACTGCAATTTATGGAACCGTTTCTATTCCTGAACTCATCGCTGAAAGACCTTATCAAATGATATATCTTTTCCTTGTTTCCACTATCGCCCATTTTGCTATTTCCATATTTAAGGTTCAATACCAGTATAGCACCCGTAACAGCACCGCAAACCTCACCCTGGCACATACCTCCTCCAAACCCGGAAGCAATTCTTAATGCCAGGTCTTTATCTATCCCAAGTTCTTCACTAAATGCTGATAAAATGCTCTGGGCACAATTGGCACCCTGGTTTAAATAAGAAATAGCTTCTTCTGCTTTTCCCATAAACATTACTCCTTTAGTCTATTCCAACTACCTTGCTTCTATACTCCATCAAAACCACATCATGCCAAACACCGTCATCCATTCTGCCTAGCTTCTCCCTGAAGCCTACCTCCCTGAAACCACAATTTTTGTGGAGCTTTATGCTTGCTTCATTTTCTCTCATTATTCCAGCTTGCAGGGTCCAAAAGCCATTTTCTTCAGACTGCTTAATCAACTCATTAAGCAGCGCAGTCCCAATTCCCTGTCCCCTGTATTTTTCTCCAATATATATGCTGACCTCAGCAACTCCTCTATATACTCATCTGCCGGAGGTGGGGCTCAATGCCACCCAGCCTAAGACCAAGTCTCCTTTTCTTGCTGCCAGTCTGCAGCATTTCACATGGCCATTATCCCATTGCTGCCAGGATGGAACTTCGGTCTGAAAGGTGGCTCTGCCAGTGTTGATGCCTTCCAGGTAAATTTCTGCCGCCTGTTCAAAGTCCTGGGGCTTTAATAGTACAATCTCATAATCCATAAAAAACACCTCTTTATTTATATGCTTTTACATGGGCGCCTGCAAAAGCTCCGTCCACAATATCCATATCCATTCCTTCAAGGAGACTTGCAGCATTTTTATTTCTTGCGGTTTCTTCAATTATATCCTTAGTATATATATTTACTGGTGTGATTGATACATCCTTAAAGCCCACCTTCTTTAAAGTTTCCTCATATTCCTGTACAGGCAGTGCTCCGGCTATGCATCCAACCCACATTTCTACGCTCTTTTTTATGTCTCGAGGAATATCCTTAAGCACCACGACATCCGCAATGGCAAGCCTTCCCCCTGGTTTCAACACCCTATAGGCTTCCGCCAGTGCATCTTCCTTACTTTCGCAAAGGTTAATCACACAATTGGAAGTAATTACATCAATTGTAGCATCCTCAAGAGGAATATCCTCAATGTAACCCTTTATGAATTCCACATTTTCAGCACCGATTTTTTCTTTGTTATTGTTAGCCAGCTCCAGCATCTCATCAGTCATATCCAGACCATAAACCTTGCCGGTTTCACCCACATATTTCGCTGATATGAAAACATCAATTCCACCGCCGCTGCCAAGGTCCAGCACTACTTCTCCCTTCTTTGGATTGGCAAGAACTATTGGGTTTGCACAGCCCAGGGATGCATTCACAACTTCATCAGGTAGTCCCTCAATATATTCTCTCGTATATAGCTTAGAATCTGAGGTTCCACAGCATGATGAACTGCAGCCGCAGCTGCCCTTTGAGCCCTTGCTCACTTTCTTTGCAATATTTCCGTAGTATTCTTTTACCTCACCTTTAATATTAGCTTTCACTTTCACATCCTCCTAACAACATCTATTTTCATTAACTGCATCAATTAATAGTTTTAAGCTTTCAAGCACCTGTTCCCGCCTGTCTTCAGGTATTGAGCCGAATATTTTCTTATAGTAATCCGTCATGGTTCCTTCAGTATTTTTATAAACCTCCTTTCCTTTTTCTGTTAGCCTTATTGCTATATATCTTCTGTCCTCTGGATGAAGCTCTCTTATGACCAAACCGCTTTCCACCAGATTATTTATAGTTCTACTCATTGTGCTCTTATCTAAAGTTAACAGTTCAGCAAGCTCATTCAATGAAATCTCATTAGTTCTGCCTATTTCTACTATTGCATGGCACTGTGCTATTGAAACACCGCAGCAGCTGGCATCTGACTTTTCCAATACACCAAGATTTCTCACCAATATTCTAATCAATTCCCTCATATAGTTACTTCCATGTTTATCCACTTTACCACCTCATTTTGATTGTAACATAAAACAGTTGTATATTGCAACAGTTTTATGAAAAAAAACCCCTTAACGCAGACTGAATTTCCATCCGCGTCAAAGGGGGAAGTTTACAATTTATTCTTACTTATTTTTCAACAGTTAGAGAATTATTTCCTGCCCATTCATAGTAGGAGGAATCGTAATTTTTAGCATTATAACCGCACATTTTCAATATCAAAGCCATATCCGCTGACCTGATACCCTTTGTGCAGTAGGTTACGATCTCATCTGTTTTATTAATTCCTTTTGCCGAAAGGATTCCTTCTATATCTTTCTGACTCTTTACAGTGCCGTCGCTGTTGTATAATTGTGTCCAGGTTATATTTATAGCATGTGGTATATGTCCACCACGGGCTTCACCATATTTTACTGCTCCATTATATTCTTCAGCTTCTCTGGCATCGATAATTTTCACTTTATCTATGTTGCTGCTTAAGTAGTCAGTAGTAACATTTAAGCTTGTATCAATGGATGATATTTTAAATGCAGCTGCTTTTACTGCTGGTACTGCTATATCAGTTGACAAGCCTTTAGCTTCCCATGCCTTATAACCACCGTTTAATATTTTTACATTTTTTAACCCTGCAGATTTAAGTGTCCATGCAACTCTGCCATCCTCAGCCCATCCTGATGGAGGTGCTCCATAAACAACAACTGTTTTAGTTCCATCAATTCCTAATTTACCAATAGCATCAGCAAGCTTTGAAGCTTCTAGTAAAGTTCCCCAGCCTTTGTCCCCGGCTTTCTTGCCTTCCATATCAGTAAACTGCTGCCATGTAACATTTATAGCATTTGTTATGTGTTTTGCTGCATATGCTTTAGAATCTCTGGCATCCAGTATCACTACCTTGTCCAAGTTATCCTTTAACCAATCAGCACTAACAAGCAAGTCATCATTTGTATATGCAGCTGTATTTGTAGAATTAGTAGTACTTACAGCCTGTTTTTGTGAGCATCCTGCCAAGGCTGTTACTAACATAATTACTGTAATAATTGAAATTAGTATTTTTTTCATTTATTTCCTCCCCATTACATTATTTATAAATATAATTATAACATCTGGGGAAGAGATGAGTTATCGTAAGTTAAAATACATGAAACACCAACTATAAGGGTTATCTATAATATGCAAAAAGGGCAATAACGCCCTTTTTAGTAATTTATGTTTATTTATCTCCAGGAATCTGCTCCTGCCAGATCTGTTCAATTATAGGCACCAGATTTGCAGGCACCTCAGGCACTCTATGCTTAAGAAGCACCTCCTGAGGCAGTACTCCCTCACCTAAGGCAATACTCTCAAATACTTTTTTCTCATCAGTGGAAAGCTTGGTGTTATCCAGCACAGGCAGGTCTCCCCAGCCTGAAGGGTTGTATTTTGCAGCTTGAGCTTCAACTGAAAGCACTGCGTTTATTACAGCCATGGCCCCTTCTTTATTGGAAGCATTAAAGGGTATTGCCAGGAAGTGTGTGTTTCCAATTGTTCCCTTATCAAATATAAAGCTTTGTGTTCCCTTTGGATATTCACCGTTTGCAATTTTACCAGATATGGAATTTGAATTATAGGTCATGGTCATAAGCAGCTGACCATCTGCATACATGTTATCCAGCTGAGAAACTGTAGCAGGGTATGTTTTCCCCTGGTTCCAAAGATAAGGCTTTAGTTCCTTAAGATAGTCTATAGCAGGCTGAATGGCGGCCTGTACTGATGCCTTATCTGCCCTTACATTTGCTATTTTTTCATAGCCCACAGTTTCATATATTATATTTCTTACAAATGCACTGCCAGTAAAGTCAGGAGGTGCAGCGTAGGTAAACTTTCCTGGATTAGCTTTGGCAAACTGCAGCAGCTCTTGTGCGCTGACTGGAGTTTTTTCAGTTGTATTGCTGTTATAAACCATTACAAACTGAGCTTTTCCATAAGGAGCCTCATAGCCGTTAGTAGCATATCCAAAGTCCTTTTTAACCTCATCGGAATTTGAGTCTACATATTTTGTGAAGTTTGGCAGCTTATCTGTAAAAGGTCCGAAAAGCAAATCAGCCTTTTTTGCAGTATAAAAGTTTTCCCCATTGATCCATACCACATCAATAGTTCCATTTTTATTTCCGGCTTGCTTGTCAGCCACAAGCTTATTTAATATATCCTCAATATTCATTGGTACCCTTTTTAGTGTTATATCGTATTTTTCCTTAACAGTCTTGGCTAAATATTCGTCTATCCACCTGTTTGTGGTTTCGCTTCCTCCCCAGCCATAAAAGTTCACCGTGGTTCCCTTTGCATCAGCCAATATGGTATCCCAGTTCTTATTTACTGCGGCGTCGTTTTTTGTATCAGCCTTTTTCCCGCAGGCCGTAAAACCCACAGACAGCATAAAGACCAAAAGCAATGCCAGTATCTTTTTCATCATTTTCTCCCTTCAATTTTCCCGTTATTTATGAAATGACTATTTCGTCTGCAAAATTTTATCATAACGTGATGCTGCTTTCCATAATTATTCAAAAAAATAATACAGGCTTTCACCTGTATTACGTTTTATTATTTGCCGGCAGACTTTTTGCCGCCTTTTTGCTTTTTCCATTCCTCCACATAGCCCTCAAGCACATCATGGAGCTCAGTACCTATTTTTGAATAGCATTCATCATTGAGGTTTGCAAGAGATATCCTTATTGACCATTCAGGGCCGCTGAAGCCGCTACCGCTCATCAACACTATGGAGCTGTGTTCAGCAAGGCGGATAAGTATATCCACTGTTTTGTAATGCTCCTGCAGGTATTTAGCAAATTCCTCATTATAGTTTTTTCCTGCCCACTCAAGCAAGTCAAATTGAGTGTAGTAGGAGGCACTTAAAGGATTTTCCGTTAAAGCAAGACCCAGACCCTTGAACAACAGCTTCTGTCTTCTTCTGCAAATATCCTTTGTAAGGTTCTTATACCTGTTTTCCTTGTCTGTTAGTGCAAACAATGAGAAAAACGCCATCTGTACCTGCTGAGGGGTGGACAAACCAGCCGTATGGTTAAGGGCCACCTGCCTGCTGTCAGCTACAATCCTGTCAGCAAAGGAAATGCTGTCCGGGTCCGTGGATAGGCCTGAATATCTTATCCTTGCTCTTTTTTTTCTGTCCTCGTCCTGTTCTCTTAAGAGCTTGTCAAAAACGTTGTCTTCATATAATGCTATGGTTCCAAGACGCCAGCCTGTAACACCAAAATACTTTGAATAAGAGTAAACTCCTATGGTATTATAAGGCAGATCTGCCATCAGGGAACGGAAGCCGTCCACAAAGGTGCTGTATACATCATCTGATATTATCATCAGGTCTGGATTATATTTATCCACGATATCCTTAAGCTGGTCAACAGTATCCTTTTTCATAGCTACTGAAGGAGGATTGCTTGGATTTACAATAAACAATGCTTTAATTGACGGATCCTTCAGCTTTTCAATCTGCTGCCTTGAATACTGCCAGGTGCGGCTGCCTTTTTCATCCAATTCATCTGCAGATATGTTTATTACCTCAAAATTGTACCTTGGCAGATGGGGCACCTCCAGGTATGGAGTGAAAATTGGCGTCATCAAGGCTATTTTGTCACCCTTTGATAATATATTGTTAGCAATAAGGGAATCAAATACATAACACATGCCTGCAGTGGCTCCCTCCACAGCAAAGGTTCGGAATCTGCCCTCAAGAGGCTCATTGTAGCAAAGCTCCTGAATCAAATAGTCATTAACCACCATTTCCACATGTTTCAGCATTCTGTCAGGCTGAGGATAGTTGTCACCAATAATGCCGTCTGTAAGCTCATATATCCAATCTTCAGCATTAAAGCCCTTTATGGTTATGCCGTAGTTTATCATCTTTTTAAGAAGGTCAATTCCTGGTGCTTCTTTATTACTTTTCAGGAACTCCTTGAAGCGCTCCACAATTCCTTCCTTTTGAGGCATTCCAGCCAGATCGTTATCGCTCCAGGCTCTTCTGCTTTCAGATACTGCAAATTGTCCAAAGGTAAAAAATGCTTCTCTAGGGGTGGCTGCAATCCAGTTAGGATTTCCTCTCCCTGCATCCAGCATAGTATGTGCTCCCATTTTTCTGCACTCACCAGCCAGGCTTATTAGTCTGTCCTTAAGCTCAAAGGGGCTTATTTTTCCATATACTTTTTCAATTTCTTTTCTTTGAAGACTTATATTATCCATTTGTCTCCTCCTGTTAAATATTTTCCTTTACTATGATTTCCTTTTCCACTGAAGACAATATTATGAACGTCTCTGTATCACCATACATTTGAATTCTTCCGATTAGCTTTTCCAGGCTCTCAATATCATCAAGCCTTGCTTTTATAATTTTGCAGTATGGACCGGTTACATGATGGCATTCCGTGATGGCGGCCTCTCCCTTTAGAAATTCGGTAAACTTTTCGGCTTTTTGAACATTGATATCCACATTTATAAGCACATTAATCTTCTTGCCAAGCTTTTCATAATTTATAACAGCCTTATAGCCCTTGATTATGTTATCCTCCTCCAGCCTTTTTACCCTTTCTGCCGCTGCAGGTGCACTGAGGGCAACCCTCTGGGCCAGCTCCTTCATAGGTATTCTGCCCTCCTCCAGAAGTATTTCCAGAATCCTGTAATCCGTTAAATCCACTGCCATCCCTCCAAATTAATAATTTCTTTCAAAGATTTCCTTTATCAAAGATAAATCCCTTGTAAATCCCAAGGCCGCCATAAGCTTTATCCTCGCCTTCTGCCCCGGCAGATTATCCCCCAGGATAACTCCTTTTTGGATAAGCTCTCTGGCTGCTCCAGCATAGCCGTAATCATCCTGAACCCTGCCTTTGAAGCACCTTGACACAAGCACTACCGCAAGCCCCTTTGTTAATGCATATTCAATGGCTGAAACCATTTTAGGGGGAACATTTCCTCTTCCCATGGCTTCAATTATTAAGCCCTTGCTTCCTGAATCCGCACAGTACTTTATAAGCCTTCCATCCATGCCACAGCCGCATTTTATGATGTCCACACTGTTTTCTATGTAGTCTGCAGCTATGTATTCACGCCTTAAATATTTAAAGAAAAAATACGCCTTGTCATTATCGATAAAGCCTAAAGGCCCAAAATCAACACTTTTAAAGGTATCCAGACTATGCGTGCTGGTCTTTGTTACCAGTGCTGCCGAATGTATTTCACCATTCATTACTACCAGAACCCCTTTGTTGGAGGCATCTTCAGCTGCAGCCGTCAAAACAGAATCCTTCAGGTTTAAAGCGCCGTCCCATCCCGGCTGCCCGCTGTTTCTCATGGATCCTGTAAAAACCACAGGTTTGGAACCTTTATAGGTCAGCTCCACAAGATATGCAGTTTCCTCCAGGGAATCAGTGCCATGGGTTACAACAACCCCATCGTAGTCCTCACCTTGAAGCTTCTTATCTATAAGCCTTGAAAGCTCCAGCATTTTTTCCGGTGTCATATGGGGACCCGGATACATTCCAAAATCTAAAAAGCTTATATTTGCAATCCCGTCAATTTCAGGGATAAGCTCTAATATATCTTCGCCCTGCATGGCAGGAACTGCTACATTATTGGAATCCGGCTTCATACATATTGTTCCACCAGTAAAAATTATTATAATTTTCTTCATTATCCTGCTCCTCAAATTTATTACTGTACAGTGACCTTATTCTATCACAGCACGCCCTCAATTTACATACATAATATAAGCTATTTATTGATTCTAGTTAAACTTTGTAAATTGTTTATTTAATATTTATTTATTATATTTAGGCAATTGTGAATAACACCTTATAAAATTTCAATGTTAAATCTTGACGTACTATGTTAAGAATAATCGTATTTTATGGAATATCTGAATCTGTGCTTTATAATATAATTGTTACCTAACATACTTATTTTATATTCCCTTTAGCGCCGCAGAAATGCGGTTTTTCTTTTGGAAATAAAAAAAGCCGGAAATTTCCGGCATAAAAATTAATACTCTATTCGTTTAAGTCCAGCAGCTCACCTGTAACAAGATACACAGTCCACTCACATATGTTAGTTACATGATCCGCAATTCTCTCCAGGTTCTTGGCCACAAACATAAATTGCGTACCCTGGTTTATGGAGGTCTGGTCCCTGATCATTATTTTAAGAAGATCATTGAATATTATCTTATAGTATGCATCCACCTCATCATCCATTTTGCAAACTGCATAAGCCGCATCCACATCACCTTCAATAAAAGCGTCAAGAGATTCCTTAATCATTTTTTCCACAACCTGAGCCATTTTGGGGATATCAATAAGCTCCTTGATGTAATCCTGACCCTTCAATCTCTTTACAACCTTTGCTATATCCACTGCATGATCAGCAATTCTCTCCAGGTCTGTGATAATTTTGCTGCTGGTGAAAATGGTTCTCAGGTCGATGGCTAAAGGCTGTTCCTTTCCAATAAGCCTGATACATTTGTTTTCTATATCCTTTTCCAGATTATCCACCAAATCATCGTTTGCTATAATTTGCTCAGCTAAATCAGAGTCCTTTTCCACCAATGCTTCTATGCTTTGGTGTATCTGCTTTTCTACTATGCTGCCCATGGTCAGTATGTCATGATGCAGGCTTTCCAGGGCAGAATCAAATCCGGTTCTGGTCATATAATCACTCCTTATCCTTTTTAACCAAATCGACCTGTTATATAATCTTCAGTTCTTTTATCCATTGGCTTGTAAAAAATATTTTCGGTTTTTCCGCTTTCCACAATTTCACCGTTTAGGAAAAACGCTGTATTATCTGATATTCTTCCAGCCTGCTGCATATTATGGGTCACAATTATTACTGTATAATTCTTTTTAAGAATATCCATAAGTTCTTCAATTTTTAAAGTGGATATGGGGTCCAGGGCTGAGGTTGGCTCATCCATCAATAAAACCTCAGGCTCCACAGCCAAGGTCCTTGCTATGCAGAGCCTCTGCTGCTGCCCTCCCGATAGACCTAAGGCGCTTTTATTCAGTCTGTCCTTAACTTCCTCCCAAAGCACTGCACCCTTTAAGCTCTTTTCAACTATCTCGTCCAACTTTGCCTTGTTTTTAATCCCATGAATTCTCGGGCCATAGGCAACATTGTCGTAAATTGACATAGGAAAGGGATTGGGCTTCTGAAACACCATGCCTATGCTCTTCCTTAATTCAATAACGTCATAATCCTGGTATATGTTTCTTCCCTCATAAAATACTTCACCGGTAATTTTTACATTATCTATTAAATCATTCATTCTGTTTATAGTCCTTAAAAAGGTTGATTTACCGCAGCCGGAAGGTCCGATCAGCGCAGTAACGGAATTTTTTTCTATACCAAGGCCAATATTTTTCAACGCCTGGGTTTTTCCATAAAACAGATTTAGATTATTAGTCTTTATTATTTCCATAGTATCCCCCTATTTCTTACCTGAATACGCTTCATAAATTTTTCTGCCTATAATTCTTGCAGATATATTGAATATTAAAACCATTGTTATAAGCACTGCAGAAGCTTTGTTAGCAATATCTGCGGCATCAGGCACCATTCCTTCAGCATTGAGCTTCCAGATGTAAACCGCTAAAGTTTCTGCCGGTCTGAAAAGACTGAAGGGCGACGATCTGTCAACAAGACTAACATTGTCAAAATGCAACATGGGAGCGCTCATTCCAGCTGTATAAAGCAATGCTGCAGCCTCACCAAATATCCTTCCGGAGGCCAGTATTACTCCAGTGAGGATCTGAGGCATGGCCGATGGAAGAATAACCCTCCATATAGTCTGCCAGGCTGTTGCCCCCAGTCCAAGGCTTGCTTCCTTTACACTGCCGGCAGCTGCCCTGATGGCATCCTCACTTACCCTGGTCAGTGACGGAAGGTTTAAAACTGCAATGGCCAGGGCACCTGAGATAATTGTAAAGCCCCAGTGGGTCATATTTACAAATACCAGAAGCCCAAACAGGCCCACAACGATGGATGGCAGCGAAGACAGTGTCTCTATGGAAAGCCTGATTATGTTCATTACCGGACCATTCTTCGCATATTCAGCAAGGTAAATCCCGGCACCCACTCCTAAGGGTATGGTAATGAGAAGCGAAATAATCAGCATATAGAAGGAGTTAAACAGCATGGGAGCTATTCCTCCCCCGGCCTCCCCAACCTTTGGATTTCCAAACAGAAAGGAAGGACTTAAGAAATTTCTTCCTTTAAAAAGTATATATCCAATTAAGGCCACAAGAAGAAGAACCACAAAACCTGAAATCACGTATAATATTGTTGTCCAAAGCTTATCAATAAGTTTTGCATCCATTAATTATCACCTCTTTTTCCAATGGCTCTAATAGTCAAAATAAATATAAATGATATTATCAAAAGCAGCATGGCCAATGACCATAAAGCATCATTCCACGGGGTTCCTGTTACGGTATTGCCCATATCCATTGTCAGTATGCTGGTCAATGTTGAGGTAGGTCCAAGGAGCCCCTCTGCAAACTTTATTGAGTTTCCTATAACCATCTGCACCGCCAATGCCTCACCAAATGCCCTGGCAAGTCCTAAAACTACCCCAGTTAAAATCCCGCCCTTGGCTGCAGGAATTATAACCCTGCTTATGGTCTGCCACCTGGTGGCACCCAAGCCGTAGGAAGCTTCAAGATAATTTTTAGGTATGGTTTTTACCGCGTCGGCAGATATGCTTGCTATGGTGGGAAGTATCATTACAGATAGCACCAGTATCCCTGCCAGAAGGCTGAAACCTATTCCTCCGAAGCTGTTCTTCAGAAAAGGTATTAACACACTAAAGCCGATCCAGCCATATACTACGGAAGGTATCCCAACAAATAATTCCAGTGCAGGCTGAAGCATTTTATCCCCAAGCTTAGGTGATATATAATGCATGAACACAGCCAGCGCTACGCCAACAGGAGCGCTTATAAGTACAGCCCCTATAGATACAAAGGTTGAACCTGCTATGAAAATGAGTGCTCCGAATTGTCTGGGGTTTCCATCAGGCTTCCACAGGGATGAAAATAGAAAGTCCTTTACGGATACACCATCATGGACAAATGTGTTAATACCTTTTGATATAATAAAAAACATTATGCTGAAGGTAAGCAAAACAATTAAAAGCCCGCATATTACCGCATAGGTCTTACCAATATATTCATTTTTTAATTTCATTAATGTTTTTTTATTCATAAATTTTACCTCATATTTTTTTACATGAACCAAGACTGGAGACTAAATCCCCCAGTCCTGGTTATCTGCTGTATATTATTTTGTCTGGACGTCGCTGGCCGGTATATATCCTAATTTTTCTATCAATTCTTTATTCTCATCTGATGTCATATACTCAATAAATGCCTTTGCCAGCCCTGATGCTTCTCCTTTTGTATACATGTGCTCGTAGGACCAGAAGCCATATTTGCCTGCTGTTATGTTAGCTTTTGTTGCTTCAACGCCTTCAATTTGTATTGGAGTAACATTCTTTTTAACTTCATCTGAAAGGTATGAAAGTGCCAGGTAGCTTATTGAACCCTTTGTAGCAGCTATTGCCTTTTCAACATTACCATTTGAATCCTGCATTGTTCCTATGCTGTCGTTCTCATCTATTCCACCCATAACCTTCTCAACAAAGGTTGCTCTGGTTCCTGATGATTTAGCTCTGTGTATTACTTCAATCTTCATATCATCACCGCCAACCTGTTTCCAGTTGGTGATTTTTCCTGTGAATATATCCTGGACCTGCTGTTTTGTAAGGTTTGTAACTTTAACGTCCTTATTAACTACTAATGCAAATCCGATTGCACATACTTTATGGTCAACAAGCTGTGCTGCTATAGCTTTATCAAGCTTTGTTTCTGCAGCTACATCTGAATTTCCTATATCTGCAGTTCCTTGTGCTACCAGATTAAGACCTGTACCGCTGCCTCCGCCCTGCACATTGATGGTGGCTTTTGTGTTTTTCTCTGTGAATTTCTTTCCTGCCTGTTCAGCTAGGGGCTGCAGTGCTGTGGAGCCTGCCAGAGTTATGGATCCGGATAAAGCGCTGGTATCTGTGGATGTTTTGCTGCCGCAGCCAGCAAAGGTACCTGCCATAACAGTTATTGCTAAAGCAGCAATGGTTAATTTTAAGCTTGTCTTTTTCATTATATTCCTCCTAAAAAGTTTTTTAATGATTACATTTATTATTATAAAATACCAACGTTAACCTCATATTAAAGTAATGTTAATTCCATATTAATCTGATTAATAAACTATCCATTCAAATTGAATCTATATCCTATTCCCCTGAGGGTTTCAATGTGCCTTGGATTCTTGTCATCCTTCTCTATCTTCTGCCTTATATGCCTCACGTGCACATCCACTGTTCTTGTTTCAGTTAAATATTCATAACCCCATATCTTTTCCAGAATGGCTTCCCTTGTAATTACCTTCCCTTTGTTTTTAACCAGCAGCTCCAGAAATTCGAATTCTTTCAGGGTAAAATCCAGTCGACTGCCGTTTTTCAGTACAATGTGCTTATCAAAATCAATAGTTATATCATCAAAGGTCATAGTGTCGGAGGTTTGCCTTATGGTACTCCTTCTTAAAATTGCCCTGATCCTGGCCATGAGTTCCCTTACTGAAAAGGGCTTAGCCAAATAATCATCTGCACCAAGTTCAAATCCTAAAACTCTGTCAAATTCTTCACCCTTTGCTGAAAGCATTATAATGGGAGTTTCAGAAATTTCATCATCCCGTCTTACTCTTTTGCATATTTCCAAGCCATCCATCCCAGGCAGCATCAAATCCAGAAGAATAAGGTTGGGATGTTCTTTCTTAATTATTTTCAAGGCTGCAATGCCATTATCAGTTTCGTATACCCTGTACCCTGAGTTATTAAGGTTGAAGCAAATAAGCTCTCTTATATTATTATCATCCTCCACTACGAGGATTCTTTCCTCTGACATTATTACATCTCCCTAACAAATACTTATTTTAATATTTATGCACTTAGTTCTTCAACATCATCAACGCCTCGATGATCTGGTTTGTTAAAGCAGTCCTCAGCTTCCACCGTTACTGTTTTTGATAATGTCTTAAATCTGTTTATATCCAGCATCATTGCACCTGCCATTGAATTTAAAATTTCTGATGTATTAGCCACAGATGCAGCAAAGCTGTTCAGCTCCTGGGAGGCTGCTGACACCTCGCCAAAGTCACACATTATGCTTTTAGAAATTGATGACGAATTATTTACCATTACAAGTATATTATCCTTTTGGTGCCTGATTTTTTCTGTTGAGTCATCTATACTTGTTATTTGAGGAATAATACTATTGACCTCGTGAATTATTCCGTTAAATGCGGTAACGGTATTTTCAATATTGGATACCTGCTTATTCATGCCTGATTTCATGGAATCTGTAAAATCAGCAAGAGTTGAAGCTTCTCTTGATACTCCTTCAACAATATTATTTATCCCAATGGATGATTGTTTTGATTTTTCTGCAAGCTTCCTGATTTCATCGGCAACCACAGCAAAGCCTCTGCCTGCGTCACCTGCTCTGGCAGCTTCAATGGCTGCATTCAATGCCAGCAGGTTTGTTTGATCGGATATGTTTTTTATCACCTCAGTAATTCCGTTAATTTCCCGGATTTGTTCCTCAAAGGCGTTGATTTGTTTTATTATCCTTCCAAATGAACCAGATAAATCGTTAATGGAAATATTCAGAGCCTCAAGATATTCATTGCTGGACTTTGCCTTAATTCCAATATTTCTTGCATTTGTATCCGTCATTTCGATATCCAATGCCACCTTGTCAAGCTCATCACCAAACTGCTTCATTATAATTTCTATTTTATCCAGATCTTCAGCCTGGTTGCCTGTGCCCTCAGTCATAGTCACTACCGAATCAGTCAATGACTCGGTGGCTGTATTCATTTCCATGGAGGCGGAGGCCAGAAAATGGGACTGTTCATTGAGATTTCCTGAGTTTACTTTCACCTTCTCCAAAATATCCGTTAACTCAGTAAGCATATTTGAAATACCTCTGTTGACAAATGCAAACTCCCCTGCGCCTTCAGTATTTATATTAATGCTTAAATCTCCAGCGGCTATTATGTTCAAATTATCTTCTAGCTTTTTTATTGATTCTCTTATAGATCTTATTATTACGGTGCTTATCAGTAGAATGACAAGCAGTCCTGATACTGCTGTTACTGCAAAAAGCACAAGGCTTTTCAAATACATGCCGTTATTGCTTAAACTCAATAATTTTGCCTGTTCCATATTGTAATCCCTTAAATTGTTAAGATTGATCTCCATAGAAAGGCTCATCTGATTTAATTGATCCCTATCATCAAAGCTGACTTTTTCACCCTTGCTCAGTGACGAATTTATCTTCTCAAGAAGTTTCATAAAATCGTCATATTGATTTTTAAATAAATTGATATATTTTTTCTCACTGTCACTGATTTTTTCGCCTTCATAATTCTTTAAATACTGCCGAAGTTTTGAATCATGAAGATATATAGCATTAACATAATCATTGCTGTAAATTTGAAATGCCTTGTTTTCATTCAGCATGATGTCAGAAAACTCACTTCTTATGGAAGTGGAATATACAATATTTGCAATGCTGCTGTTAAGCATATTGCCGGTATTGGCATTCATCTTCCTCATGCCGTAATACCCCAGACTGCAGACCATAAGTACAACCAACAAACTTGAAATAACTATAAAAGTAATTCCGTGAATTATTTTAACATCTTTCACCTTTAATAAATCTGTCCTCAAATTTAACTTTGGAAGTTTTGCCTTGATTTTTATAAATAAAGCATTGAATTTATCCTTCATCTTGTACACCCTCTCACTTTAATGAGATCAATTTAAATTACTCAGTGTGTCATATCCGCTTTCCTGAATTAGAAAGCAGCTGCAGTTTTCCAGCTTGGATTTGCTTTTGCATATTTTTTTAACTTTTGCAGCCTCTTCTGATAACTGGTATATATTTGAATTCGTGTTTAGATTCACAATAACAGAAATGGATATACTCATTATAGGGAAGCTTTCCTCGCAGTTATTTCTGTTATAGGAGTATATGCAGCCTCTTTTTCTGTCTTCTTCACTGTAAAAATCAACTATATTAGTATCGAAATCTCTGATAATACTGTTACACAGTTCAAGTGCATCTTCATCCTGTATTATTGCAACAAAATCATCTCCTCCAACATGTCCCACAAAGCTTTCCTTAAAGCGGCACACATTGCTTTGAATAATATTTGCAGTAAAACATAGTACCTTATCACCACATTCAAAACCATAATTATCATTAAAGGCTTTAAATTCATTTAAATCAAAATAGAGCAATGAAAATACTTTTTTTTCTGAGATTAGCTGCATTATATTATTTTCAATTACAACATTTCCCGGCAGTCCGGTTAATGGGTTTGAGTACTTAGCTGCATTCACTTCATATTCCATTACTTTTTCCAACAGGGTTATAACTGGAACCACTCCAAAATATGTACCATTTTTCTCCACTATAATATAGTCATATAGTTTTTCTTCTTCACGGGATATTACCAGCTTTGAAACTTTGTCCAGTGAAGTGTGGTAGTCCAGCACCAGCGGATTGGAATCCATAATAAGGGTAACAGTTCTTTTCATAAATACCGACCATCCATACTGGGTTCCCACCATGGACAGAAACTTTGATTTCATAACCAAACCTACAATCATATCACTATCTGTGACAGTCACTCCCTGCAGATTAGGATTGTTTCTGAAAATTGTTTCAAGTTCTATGCAGGTAGTGGCAGCAGATATACAATTATCCTGCCTGGATATTTCTCCGATTGAAATATTAGAGCTTGGACAAAAACTGTATTTTTTCATAGCTGTATTTTTATCAACAATCCTCCTCTTTATGATTTCACTGGCTTCTGCCAGGCATGGAACAGGTTTGCTTATTAAATACCCCTGGCCGTAGTGCACTCCAATTTCTATCAGTGTATAGAGGTCATTTATATCCTCTATACCTTCTGCTATAACCTTTGTATTTGTTGAATCCGCAAATTGTACAAAGGATTTAATTATTGCCTTTTTAAAATTATCTCTTGTTACATTTTGTACCAGACTCATATCAAGTTTTATAAAAAAAGGCCTGGTATTAGCTATGGTTGTAAGTCCCGAATATCCGGTACCAACATCATCAATTGCAATTTTATAGCCTTGACTTTTATAGTAGCTGATTACTTCTTTAAAATTTTTATAATCCATTATTGATGTTTTTTCTGTTATTTCAAATATCAGTGCCAGAGGGTTTATATGGTATTTATTTAAAACGTCTTTTGTAAAACCCTTTATGAAATGCTCATCTCTGATTACCTCCGGATCAACATTTAAAAATAACAGTTTTTCAGAACCGTATGTACTAAATGCCTTAATGGCATTTGATCTGCATAATATCTCCAAATCCCAAAGCAGCCCATGGATTTTTGCATTTTCGAACATAATTTCAGGATTAGAGTATCTTGAATTATTGAAGTTCCTTGTTAATGCCTCATAGCCTAAAACATCTCCTGTGTTAAGTGAAATAATAGGTTGGAAATAAGTCATTAAGCTATTTTCAGCAATTATTTTCTTAAGTTCCTCAGGCATATTTTATGTCCTCCTGTTGTGATGTTAAATCTAATTGTTATCCGGTTTTTTTATTGCTGATATAGAAGAAATCCTTATCCTGACTAATTTTTATAAATTCCGGTTTCCTTTTGTTAAATAAAGTTAGATACCTGAACCCTGCCTGCCTTGCATTCTCAACTGCAATATCCAGCCCCTTTGCCACATCAAGGGCATGATGTGAATCTGAACCCATTGTTAATATCTCTCCGCCTAGCTCATGGTAAAGTTTTAAAACATCAACACCAGGCATGGTTTCCATTGGTGACTGCCTTAAGCCAGAGGTATTAATTTCAATTCCCCTGCCATTTAGTATTAATTTGCTGAATACCTGCTCAGCCAGTTCTTTCAAAGTCATAAGTGTAACTCTTGTTTTATAGTGATTTGTACTATACCTTTTAACCAGGTCCACATGCCCAACACAGTCAAAATCTGAAACCTTTGCAAGACTTTCAACCTGCTTTAAATATATTCCGCAGGCCTCTTCCATACTGGATCTGCTATAGTTATACTCACTAAAATCCATTCCGTCTGGCAGCTTATGCGCTGACCCGATGATATAATCATATTCCATTGAATTAACCATTTCCCGGGTAGTATCCAGAAACAGATGTGGCTGTCCAAGTTCAACACCCATCTTAATCTTAAGTTTACCCTTAAATCTTTCCCTAAGTTCTTCAATTTCCAGTCTATATTCATTTGCCTTAAATTGAGGATAGCTTTCATTTCCCTTTGTTGGTTCAAAATGATCAGTAATTGCAATTTCCCTAAGTCCATTTTTTACTGCGCTTTTACAAACCTCCAGCATTGTACTGTGACCATCGGTGGAATAAGTGGTATGCACGTGGTAATCAAATAAATATTCCATATTTACCTCCCTGCTTAAAAAATTTTCTTTTCTATATTTATAGTAATACTCCAACATTAAGTATCCATTACGGTAATGTAAATTCTATGTAAAAAGAGCCGTTGCAATTGCAACAGCTCTCTATTCTAGCTTAAATATTCATCAATGGCTTTAGCAGCCTTTTTGCCAGCACCCATAGCTAGTATTACAGTGGCGGCTCCTGTAACAGCGTCTCCTCCTGCATATACCTTTTCTTTTGTGGTAAGTCCTGTTTCTCCTTCAGCTATGATGCACTTTCTCTTATTTATATCCAGTCCTTTTGTTGTGGATGA
>CALBDU010000019.1 GCA_937927335.1 uncultured Clostridium sp. | reverse complement strand
AAGCATGTTCTCTTTTTTTTGCTTATCTAATTTACACCATTATACGGACATAATTGATATTGCACAAGCTATGATAATGACCGAATATGGAAAGTACCTATTAAACATAAGTACAATATAAAATTTGGTATTTAAACCCTTTACACAATTACTTTGTATTGGTATGCGGTGATTTAAATTTAAAAGCTATTTTCTTATAAGAGTAATGGAATCCCTGTCGTATGTTATTAGTCCATCTTTCTTTATTTTTGACAGTTCTTAAATAAAGATTGTCAACTAGAGAATTTCTTTGGTTGGCAGTTTTTATTTTGTAATAGAAATTTCTCAATTTTATTGGCATTTGACAATAACAAATTTTTCAATTATTATGTAATTAGCAAATGCCAATAAAATTAAATATGGGAGGAACATCTATGTCAAATTGTAATACATGTCCATCAAATGAAGGATGTGAAAAGGATAAGGAACAATGCATGATTGAAAACAATCCATTAAATCAGATAAAAAATGTTATCGGGGTTATGAGCGGAAAGGGCGGAGTAGGCAAGTCAACTATATCAGTTATGATTGCAAAACAGCTTAACCAGCTTGGCTTTAAGGTGGGGATATTGGATGCTGATATTACCGGACCCAGCATTCCGAGGTTGCTGGGCTTAACTAATGTAATGGCCCAAGGAACAGAGGAGTATATTTACCCTATACAAACTGAAGACGGTATAAAAGTAATGTCTTTAAATTTTTTAATTGAAGATGAAAATCAACCAGTAATTTGGAGGGGACCAATAATAGGGGGAACCGTAAAACAATTTTGGACTGATGTGCTTTGGGAGGACCTTGACTACTTGATCATTGATATGCCTCCTGGAACCGGTGATGTTGCATTAACTGTAATGCAGTCTATACCAATTAACGGAATAGTTATGGTATCCATTCCACAGGATCTGGTATCCATGATTGTTTCAAAAGCAATCAATATGGCTAAGAAAATGGACATGAATATTTTGGGTATTATTGAAAATATGAGCTATATAGTATGCCCGGACTGTGGTGAAAAAATAGAACTTTTCAACAGTGAAAACATTGACAAATTTATGGTTGAAAACGATTTACACCTTCTTGGGCAATTGCCAATGGTTAATACCATTTCTAACTTATCAAACTGTGACTATAAGGAAATAAGCCTGGAATTATGGAATATGTTTAATCCAACAGTGATAAATGTCATTAAAAGATTAGAGGAATTAAAATGGTAAGACCTACAAAATACAGAAGAGTAGAGTTTTTCCCCGAGGATACCTATTTTGTGCCTTGTGGAAAGCCTAAATGCAAATTGGAAGAAGTAGAATTGAAAGTGGAAGAGCTTGAGGCTATGCGGCTTAAGGATATCGAAGATTTAAACCAGGAGGAATGTGCTGAAAGAATGCAGATATCCCGTCAAACATTCCAAAACATAATTGATAGTGCAAGGAAAAAGGTTATATTAGCATTAACTGAAGGTAAAGCTATTAGAATCCGGGGAGGCAACTATACATCAACCTACTGCAAATTTGAATGCCATGGTTGTGGTAAAAAATATGAAATCAAAAGTGAACAAGACATATACACGTGTCCCGCATGTGGCTCAGAGGATATCATATGTCACAGAAGGAAGTCTGACTTTTGTAAAAAGTGGTGCAGATGTGAATACAGGGAAGATGAAAAGTAAGGGACTAAAAACTATCATGAGGACATAATCATATTATTATAAATGATGGGGGTGTTGTTTATGAAAAAAATCGGGATTATTATTTGCGGACGTTACCAAAGCTGTGGTGGAGGAAAATGCTTGAGGGCATTGCGAGAACGTGCTGGTGGATTTTCAATTTATCCACCTGATGAAGAAGTAGAATTAGTGGGGTACTCTTATTGCGGCGGATGTCCAGGCGTAAATATAGAATATGTCCCGGCTGAAATGATAAAAAACGGAGCCGAGGTAATACATCTTGCAACTGGTTTTGTAGTAGGCTATCCACCATGTCCAAGTATTGAAAAGTTCAAAGAGTTCATTGAAACTCACTATAAAATTCCAGTGATAGTAGGAACACATCCAATTCCAATGAAGTATTTTTCCGACCATGAGAAATTATCCTACTGGGGAAATATGAATATGAGCAAAATTGCACCCGAGCTGTTTAAGGATTCAGATTTGTCTATGAAGGAATACGATTAATAGTTTTGAAATTTAAAACGAGGTGTTGCATATGATAAACAAGTCAATATCAAATAAGGATGCTTTCAAGATTTCAGATGAAAGTACAGGAACATCTTATTTTGGCTGCAAACAGGATTGGTATAGTACAGAATGGCAGCGTATTTCAGGATGTGGACCGACAACAGCTGCTAATATTATAAATTATCTTATACACTTGAAAGCTATACAAAAATGTAATAAGGCTGTAAACAGCAAGGAAAGATGCCAGTATCTTATGGATGAAACATGGAAATATGTAACACCTACGGATGAAGGGATTAAGACAGCTGAATTGTTTTACCAATCTTTTATTTCGTATGCATCCAGCAAAGGAATTGCTGTAGAAGGTGAATTTATCAATGTACCATCAGCAAATCCAGTCAGCTGCTCCCTTTCAGAAATACTTTCTTTCATAGAGAGGGCATTAAATAAGGACGTACCAGTAGCATTCTTAAATTTATCAAACGGAGATGAAAAAAGTCTCGAAGAATGGCACTGGGTAACCATTATTTCACTTCAATATGATAAAGACTCGGCATATGTACAAATTGTCGATGAAGGAATGATAAAAAAGATAGATCTTTCGTTATGGCATAAAACCACGACTCTTGGCGGGGGTTTAGCATATTTCTATTTGAATGATAATTATTAGGATTGAAAAATGGCATCTGCTGCTTAGTAGGTGCTATTTTTATTAATTAAAAAACAGAAATATTAAAATGTCAAAGTGGAAACTATAGTTAAAGATTATAAAATGGTACTTACACCAATTTTGAATTAAATATTGACAAGCAATAAAATCCAATGTAATATATAAGTATATTAGAAGATATTAATATACTTATATTTGACGCGGAGGTGTTGAGATGATAGACAATATTAGAGGAATTTCTGAATTGTTAAAGGTATTGTCGAATGAAAATAGATTGATGATTGTATGCTGTTTGTTGGAATCACCAATGACGGTAAGTCAGCTTCACTATAAAATGAATAATCTTACCCAATCAGCACTTTCACAGCATTTAGCTATGTTAAAGGCACATGGCATATTGGATTATAAAAGAAATGGTTTATCTATAACATATTCAATTCAGGATAGCAAACTGTGCAATGTGATAAATGTGCTAAAAAATGATTACTGCAACTTATAAAAACAATTAAAAATAAAAAGGAGAAGAAAATGAAAGAATTAGTTGTTAAAACACCAAGATGCCCTCAAAATCATCCATGCCCTTCTGTAATGATATGCCCTGTTGGAGCTTTAAAACAGGATGGCTTTAATGCTCCAACTGTAGATAATGAGCTTTGCATTAAATGCGGCAAATGTGTTAACTTCTGTCCAATGAGAGCCTTACAGATTGAAGGCTAAAACATAAACGAATTATATACTTATATGGAGGTTTAGATGTTTTCATTATTTAAGAAAAAATATGATTCAATTAGTGCTGCAGAATTAAGTGAAAAGCTCTCTATGGTTAACCTTATAGATGTAAGAGAAAATTATGAGTTCAGATCAGGACATGTTCCTAAAGCAAGAAATATCCCTATGAGTGCCATATTAGCCGAACCTGAAAAATATTTACACAAAGATAAGGAATATCATATAATCTGCCATTCGGGTTCAAGAAGTTCAGGAACATGCAGAAGGCTTTCTGCATTAGGCTACAAGGTTGTAAATGTATCCGGCGGAACAATGTCATATACAAAGCCGTTAAAAAGATAAAATAAATGGAGGTATTAAATTATGGCAAAAATATTAAACAGTAATGAATTTAAAAATGAGGTTTTAAATAGCAATGATGTTATACTGGTGGATTTCTTTGCAGAATGGTGTGGACCATGCAAAATGGTGGCGCCAGCTATAGAGGAATTAAGCAGTGAAATGTCTGGAAAAGCAAAGGTTGTAAAGCTTGATGTTGATAGAAGTCCTGATATAGCTCAGAAGTTTGGTATCATGAACATCCCCACACTAATGATATTTAAGAATGGAGCTGCTGTCGATAAGATGGTTGGTTTTCAGCCAAAACATGTGTTAAAAAGCAAGCTTGAATATTTTTCAAATTAATATTGAATAAGTTAAAGAAAGGATGAATTTAAGCGGAAGAGCAGTATCTTCCTGTTGATAAGGGAAGATAAATATGGGGGTGAAATTATGTTGGCAATTCAAGAAAAAGCAATTAAATATGTTAAAAAGGAAAACGAAAGTTTTTTAGTTAAAAGACATTCAAACAGTGTCACGTGCTGAAGCGGAACCACTACCACTGTGGCAGGTCTCAGGATTGAGACCGTAAAAGATTTTATTAATAATGAAGATTTTTATGAGTATGAATATGAGGACGTTAAGGTCTATGTTGATAGTAGTCTCACAGTAAAAGATAATGCATATATATTTATGCTGCCCAAATTGCCGTTTGTAAAGCCGTTTTTTGATGCTCAAGGCATTGAAGCTAAAAAATAGAGAACGATTATATATAAAAAGCCAAAGCTATAAATAAATTTATATGCAATGGCTTAATTTTTTAGAATTTAACAAAAATCCATCAAAATTTTATCACAATTAGATTTTATAATTAAAAATATTTAAGAAATAGGGAGTGTATATTATGAAGTCTAATAAAATTTTCAAATGGACAAGATTTTTACTATTAATGGCTTTACTCGTTTGGATAACATACGAAGGATACATGCATCAGGTGCTCGGCGGCGGTAAAGCAGCTTCAGTACATGCATTATGCCCTTATGGAGCATTGGAAAGTTTATATACATTGGCTTTTACGGGCGGATATATTAAGAAAATATATTCAGGTACCTTTATACTGTTAATGTTAACAATGGTTATAGGGATAATATTTCGTAGAAGTTTTTGTGGATTATTATGTCCATTTGGTGCACTTCAGGAATTGTTCGGTTCAATAAGACAGAAAATTTTTAAGAAGAGATTTGTGATACCTAACAAAATGGATAAGCCAATGAGGTATGTAAAGTATATTGTATTAATAATAACTGTAGGTGCAGCATGGTTTTATGGCACACTTTGGATGGCTCCATTTGATCCCTATTCAGCTTATTCACATATAAGCAATATTTCTGGTTCAATAAGTGAGGAGCCACTTTCCATTATAGGATTTATTATTCTTATAATAACTTTAGTTGGATCATTTTTTTATGAACGTTTCTTTTGCAAATATCTTTGTCCAATGGGTGCTTTCTATGGCATAATCGGTAAGTTCAGTCAAACCAGAATTGAACGTGATAATAATCTGTGTATTCATTGCAAAGCATGCAGCAAGATATGTCCAGTAAATATCGATGTTGAAAAGGAAGATAAGGTCACTTCCATGGAGTGTATTAACTGTAATTTATGCGTTGCTTCCTGTCCCAAGAAAGGGGCACTGAAAATTAAAACTGGCAAAAAATCAATGAAACCAATGCTGGTGCTTGTCGTGATTGTTGTGCTTTTCTTTGGCACAATATTTACAGCCCAGGCCACTGGGAATTTTCAACTGCTTCCCTCGTCACCTAAATCAGGAGATACAATAAAGATCCAGGACATTAAAGGATACTATACCATTGAAGAGGCAGCTAAAGCTACAGGCTTCACCTTGGATGAGATATATGAAAAACTGGAAATACCTGAAACCGTATCTAAAGAAACAAAAATGAAAGATATAAGCAGTGAAGTGCCTGGGTTTAATTTTGACAGCGCCAAAGAAAAGGCTGGTAAATAATTAATGCCATGATAATTAAAAGTGGTAAGGGATTAACCCTCTTGCCACTTTTAATTAGTTTGTATTCTGAATAGTTTTCCCAAAGGGTGATATGTTGTGATAGAGCATGGACACATTAGATAAGCTCCAGGAATCTTTTAAGCAGTATTTTTCCATAATCATGCTCTTTTAAGGAATTATATAAACTGTTAATATCCTTTCCTTCTTTAATTAAAGTTTCTTCCTGTTTTGAAATATAAGCTTTGATAATTCCCAAATTAAATTCGGGGTGAAATTGAACGCCCCAAATATTATCGTTTATTACAAATCCATGATGCTTCTCAAAATTATTCTCTGCTAATAATTTTGCCCCTTCAGGTAATCTTAATACTGTTTGGGAATGTGTTACATGACCCAAAAAGCTTTCCGGAAGCACACCAAGTAATTTATCTTTCCTGCCTTCAGCTGTGAGGTTTATACTTACTGTGCCAACTTCCTTACCATCTGGATGATATCCTACAGTTCCACCAAAAGCTTGGCAAATTAACTGATGACCATAACAGATTCCAAGCACTGGAATAGACTTGTCAGCTGCATCTCTTAAGAATTTTTCAGCAGCTACACTCCAAGGTTCCCTGTCTGAAACCATGGAGTGAGAACCCGTTATTATAACGGCAGATACCTTTTCTAAATCAGATAAGGGATCATTTTTGTAAATTGAGCACACATTAACCTCTTCTTTTGTGATATTTAATTGATTAATTATAAAATCATCAAAATCTCCATAATTTTTTTTAATATCCGGGAATGTTGTCCCAGTTTTAAGAATTAGTATTTTCCTCATTATTATCCTCCCTAAAATATCCTGTTTATGAATTTATTATACATCAAAAGAGTAGAAAGTTCTTACTATATATTATAATTGAGTTGGTATAGTATTCACTATTGGAGCCGGTCATTCAGTGATGTTATTTTGTTTTTTGCCAAAATGCTATATAATAATATAATAGGTTGCAAAGGAGTGTTGGTATGGCTGCGGAAGAAAAAATCAGTTCAATAGACAGGGCACTGGATATTTTATTTCTCCTTCACAGTGAAGGAAATGAAATGGGGGTTACAGAAATAGCTTCGGCTCTGGGGCTATATAAAAGTACAGTATACAGAACCCTTGCCACTCTTGAAAAAAGAGGCTGCGTGCAGCAGAACTCTGAGAACGGAAAGTACTGGCTTGGAATTAAACTTTATGCTTTGGGCATGGCCGCAGGGGAAAAGATGAATCTCAAGCGAATCATACAGCCCTATGCAAAGAAGCTTTCAGAAAAATTCAATGAGGTGGTTAATGTATCTGTGTTAGATACAGCCTCTGATAAATACCCAAGAAGTGTTTTGATATTAAAGGAAGAAATACCAACCCAGGTTCTAAAGATGACTCCGGGAATAGGAACCAGCAACAAATGCTATAATTCTGCCACAGGTAAGGTGCTGCTTGCATTTTCAGGAGAGGAAACCCTTCAGCGTTGCAAAGGAGAAAAAATAATTCCATTTACAGAAAAGACCATTAAATCCTGGGACCAGCTCTTCGGGGAACTGAAGGAAATCAGGGAAAAGGGTTATTCCATTGATGATGAAGAACAGGAAATTGGGTTGACCTGTGTTGCTGCACCCATATTGGACAGAAATAAAAATGTGGTGGCGGCCATAAGTCTTTCTGGACCAACCTCCAGGGTTAATTCCAGGGATTTTGAAGAGATTGTGAGTCAAGTCAAGAAAACAGCGGCAGAAGTTTCTGAGCTTTTAAAATAAGCTGGCAGTGATAATTGTATGTTTACATATGTTGTTATCACTGCTATAATGTTATTGTAATTAGGGAACGCCGTTCCTGTCATGGGAACGAATCTAAAATTTAATGGGGGTTGAAAAGATGAAAGTACTTGTTAAGGCTGAGAGATGCAAGCAATGCGGATTATGCGCAGCTAACTGCCCTAAAAAGGCAATCACGTTTTCAGAAGAAATAAGTCAAACGGGATACAGACCAGCTGTTATAGATGATGAAAAGTGTATAGGCTGCGGTATATGCTATACAATGTGCCCGGACTATGTATTTGAAGTATTGGGAGAATAAGGGGGTTTTATTAATGGGTGATATGGTAAAAGGTAATATTGCCATGGCTGAGGCTGCAGTAAGAGCAGGAGCCAGGCTGTACGCAGGATATCCTATTACACCTTCCACTGAGATAATGGAATATCTTTCATCACGAATGGAGGAAGTTGGAGGTACATTTATTCAGGCGGAAAGTGAAATAGCAGGAATTAATATGGCAATAGGAGGAGCTGCCTGCGGAGTCAGAAGCTTTACGGCATCCTCTGGTCCTGGCATTAGCCTGAAGCAGGAGGGAATTTCCTGCGCTTCTGACGAAGAACTGGCTTTAGTGGTAATTAACGTGGTTCGTTATGGTATTGGGCTTGGAACCCTTTTTACAGGACAGTCCGACTATCACAGGGAAACCAGGGGAGGCGGAAATGGGGACTACAGGTGTATAGTTCTATGTCCGTCCACCGTTCAGGAAGCTGTAGATCTTGTTACATTATCCTTTGACCTGGCTGAAAAATACAGGATGGTTTCCGTTATCATGACGGAAGGCGCATTGGGACAGATGATGGAACCCTGTGACTATCCTGAATTCCAGGAGATAAAAAAACAGCCCTGGGGCTTTGACGGCAAGTATTCAAATAAGAAGGTTAGCCCAATAGACAGGGATGCAATTAGGGATGCCAATGTATTTAACAAAAAATATGCTGATATCCGTGAAAATGAACAGAGATGGGAGGACGGATACCTGGAGGATGCAGATTACGTATTTGTGGCCTTCGGACTGCCGGGAAGATCAACCATTGGAGCCGTTGAGCAGCTCAGGGCTCAAGGACACAAGGTTGGCTTTATCAGACCTATCACTGCGTGGCCTTTCCCTGAAAAAGCATTTGATAAGGTAAACCCTAATGTAAAAGGATATATAACTGTTGAAGCTAATGCCACAGGACAAATGGTGGACGATGTTGCGCTGACTGTTAAACGTATGAAGAAGGAAAACCTGCCAGTATACTGTCTGCCTTACATTTACGGAATACCTGCCATGAAAAAAATTAAGGAGGATTTTCTTAAAATCCAGGCAGGCCAAGTGAAGGAGGTATATTAATATGGCAAAAGCAAGGAAGGTACCTGAAATTTTATCAAAGCAGATGAGCTTCTGTCCGGGCTGTGGTCACGGAGTAGTGATAAGGCTTGTTGCGGAATGTCTTGAGGAATTGGGACAGCAACAGAACGTTATGTTCGGTATAGGTGTTGGATGCTGTGCATTGTTAAATATAGGACTGGAGGCCGACAAATTCAATGCTCTCCATGGACGCTGCGGAGCTGTATGTACTGCAATGAAAAGAGTTAGCCCAAATACCACGGTTATATCTTATCAGGGGGATGGAGATGCCTACAGCATAGGTATTGCAGAATCAATGAATGCAGCATACAGAAATGAGAATTTTACAGTTATAGCTGTTAATAATACAAATTACGGTATGACCGGTGGCCAAATGAGCGCCACCACCATGCCGGGACAAGTAACTACCACTACGCCAATGGGAAGAGACTGTGGTGTGACAGGCCTTCCCTTGAGGTTCCCTGAGATGGTGGCAAGCCAGTTCAATGTGGCATATGTTGCAAGGGGAACAGTTACTTCTCCTGCAAATGTGAACAAGCTAAAGGGCTATATTAAAAATGCTCTGGAGGCTCAACTAAATGGTGAAGGCTATTCCCTGGTAGAAATATTGTCACCATGCCCCACCAACTGGGGAATGACTCCTTTGAAAGCAATTGATAGAATTGAGCAGGAGCTGATTCCATATTATCCATTAGGCGAATTCAAAGTTAGGGAGGTAAAATAGCATGAAAGAGATAGTATTTGCCGGATCCGGCGGACAAGGTATACTAACATCAGGGCTGGTTATTTCCCAAATAGCAGTTCACAAAGGCATGAACGCCACCTGGATGCCCTCCTACGGCCCTGCCATGAGAGGAGGCACTGCAAACTGCACAGTGAAATTTGGTGATGGCAGAATATATAATCCATCCCAGGAGGAGCCAGACATCCTCTTGGCTATGAATAATCCTTCCTTCCAGAAGTTTATAAAAATAGTGGCACCTGGAGGAATTGTCGTTATAGACAGTGACATGGTAACCTGTGATACAAATGTAAGAGCCGATGTGAAGGTTATATCGGTGGCCAGTGCACAGCTTGCTAAAGAAATCGGTCACAGACAGGGAGCAAATATCATAATGTCAGGAGTCATAGCAAAGGCTGCAGGAGATTTTACCGAAGAAGAAGGGGTCAAAGGCATGAATGACATGTTCAGGAAAAAAGGCAAGGAAAAATACGAAGAGTTGAATACTAAGGCCTTTAGGCTTGGCTTTAATCTGGTATAGGACAAGCCGGTGACAGCCACATCAGATATCAGATATTAAAAAAGCACCGGTTATCTTCTTTCATTGAACTGATAACCGGTGCTTTTGTATGGTTTGATTTTATATTCTCCAAAGCTTCCATCTGCAGGAGCTTGGCTCAAATTTAAGGTTGTAAAAGGATAACTCACCATTTATTATTGTTTCACAGTTGTACAAAAGGTCATGGTTTCTGCCGCCGCTTTCCTTGGTCACTGTGAGAACCCTGCTTTCATTAACATAATTAAAGCTTTCATCATCCAGAGAAATTTTAAAGTGCAGTGGAGTAATATCATTTACCTTTTTAAACTTTGTTACAACTTCAATGGATTTTTGTGCTTTCATTTTATTTCCCCCTTGGCAATTATCTTAACTTTATTATATCAGAACATATGTTCGATGTAAATGATTTTTTTTAAAATCTATAATAGTACTCTTCAGTATCACTACTTATGGGTAGAAGCTGAAAACCTTGATTTCTGTAATATTCAATAATTTTAGGCAGAGCTTTAACTGTATTTTCGTTGTTGGAGTTGCAGTGCATCAAAATTATAATACTACTGCTGCTGCCTTTAAACCTTTTTGCATTTTCTAAAAGTCTGTAAACAGAAAGATTTGGATACTCACCATCATAAAGATCTGAATTCCAGTCGTATACACGGAAATTATTTTCATGAAGTTTATCAAGAAAGCTTTGATTTAGCCTTTTTGAGCTGCCTCCTGGAAAACGTATGGCGCTGGGGCTGCAGCCGGTAATTTCCTTAACCCTTTCAGAGGTCCTCTTCATTTCATCAATAAAATTATTTTCATTGCTGTAAACAGTAGTGTAATTATGGGAATAGGTATGAAGTCCTATGGCGTGGCCATCGTCATAAATTCTTCTCAGAATATCCTCTCTTCCAGCTATTTCTTTTCCCACTACGAAAAATGTGGCTTTTACATCCTCTTTTTTGAGAACCTCCAGAAGACGGGTTGTAATTTTTGTAGGGCCATCATCGAAGGTTATATAAACACGCTTGGGTGATGCATCACTGGAAGCTTTAACATTATAGAATGGAATGATGCATATAAATAGTAATAGAAATGAAAATTGAATAAATTTACCATGATGTTTCATTTATTTGAATTCACCTTTCAAAATATTTATTAAATTTATGATGCCCGCCATGAAGATTTTTTATTAATAATTAAATAGCCTAATAAATATTTATAAATTTTTCAATTCTAGTTTTATATTTTATTGAATTATTGTATAATTAATAACAAGGACAAATATAAAAATGCAAATCAAAAGGAGATTTTAGCATGATTATTAAAATTGTTTCTGGTATCTTGATTGCATTAACTCTGTTTTTTGCGTATACTTTCTTCCTGGATTACATAAAAGCAAAAAAAGAGGGAAGGCTTGAAGAAGGCGGCAATTGGCTTGTTTATGGAATTATAGGACTTATAGCTAATTTCTTTGACACCCTGGGGATTGGAAGCTTTGCTCCTACCACCGCTATGTATAAGTTTTTAAAGCTGGTGGACGACAGAATAATTCCGGGGACTCTAAATGTTGCTAACTGTATACCTGTTGTAACTGAAGCACTGATATTCATGACTGTTATAAAAGTGGATATAACTACATTGGTTACTATGATAATAGCAGCAACCGCAGGCTCGTATTTCGGAGCGGGAATAGTGTCCAGGCTTCCGAAAAAGAAAGTACAGATTGGAATGGGTATTGCATTGTTGATAGTGGCATTTGTTATGCTTTCAGGGTTGCTTAAAATTATGCCTGTGGGTGGAGAAGCCACAGGACTTACAGGAGTTAAGCTGGTGGTAGCCCTTGTAGGAAATTTTATCATCGGAGCATTGATGTGCATAGGTATAGGAAGTTATGCACCATGTATGGCACTGGTTTTTGCCCTGGGAATGTCACCTAAAGTTGCTTTTCCTATTATGATGGGCTCCTGTGCATTTCTTGAGCCTACAGCAGCTATTAAATTTGTAAAGGAAGGAGCCTATCACAGAAAGGTTTCTCTGGCAACAAATATTTTCGGTGTTGTTGGTGTTCTTATAGCTGCATATATAGTTAAGGAGCTGCCCCTTACCATGTTGAAGTGGGTTGTGGTTTTCGTAATAATATTCACATCATGTATGATGTTCAGATCGGCTACGAAAAATAAAGAGTAATAAAAAGGGCTTGATAATAGTTTATCAAGCCCTTTTTATTGCAGTGATTTTTTAATTAATATAAGTAATCCTCCAGTGTATTTATGTCTAAAATTGTAACATTGTTTTTGTTGAAGTCTATCAATCCTTCTTCTTTCATTTTTATGAATTCTCTGGACAAGGATGGTCTCTGCACTCCAAGATGGTCTGCCATATCCTTCCTTGAAAAGGGAAGAACAATGTTTTTGGTTTTCTGCTTTTGATACTCGTCCAGAATGTAGCTGCAGATTTTTTCGCGTATAGTATCAAAGGAAAGGTTTTTGATTTTCTTGTTAAGCATAAGAATTTTGTTTGACAGCAGTTCCATAAAATTGTTTAATACATCTATACTTAAGGAGCACATCTTAACTATATCAGCTTTATTTATAAACAATATCTTTGCATTGGAAGCAGCGGTAATTGTGGATGGGTACATACCCATTTTTGAAAAAACAATTACCTCTCCAAATATGTCGCCTGGTTCCAGAGTGCTGACTATAACAGTTTTACCGCTTAAATAAACCTTTTGTATCTCCACGTCACCTTCCATAACTATGCCGATGCTGGTGCACTTGTCTCCCTCAGTTGCTATGGTCTGGTTTTTGTTGTAGGTTTCAAGCTTCGGATTTATACCTTCAAATATTTCCTCAAGCTTTTCCTCTGAAACATTTTTAAAAAGCACACACATTTTTAGTTTATCAATTGAGTATTTCAATGAAATCCCCCCAAAAATTTATTTGGTAACTAAAGTTACCGTGTTCTTTAAAAAATATTACTATAATGTAATTAATAAATCAATCAGGAGGAATAAAAAATGAAAAGAAAAATAGTTGAAATAAACGAAGATAAATGCAATGGATGTGGATTATGCGCAAAGGCCTGTCATGAAGGTGCAATTCAAATGATAAATGGAAAAGCCAAGCTCTTAAGCGATGAATACTGTGACGGCCTGGGGGATTGCCTTCCTGCATGTCCTGCAGATGCCATAAAAATAGTTGAAAGAGAGGCGGCTGCATATGATGAGGATAAGGTAAAGGCAAGAATGGAAGCCAAAAAAGCCCCTATGCCCTGCGGATGCCCCGGTACAGCCGAGAGAAAGCTTGAAAGAAGGGCTGTGCCTGTGAAAAAGGTGGAGGCTGTTGAGGCTGACGCTCAGATTTCAGAATTAAGACAGTGGCCTGTGCAATTAAAGCTAATCAATACAAAAGCATCATTTTGGGAAAATGCAGATCTGCTAATTGCTGCAGATTGTACTGCCTATGCCTATGCAGGCTTCCATAAGGATTTTATTAAGGATCACATTACAGTTATAGGATGTCCTAAGCTGGATGACAATAAATATTATGAGGAAAAGCTTGCTGAAATATTGAAAAACAATAATATTAAAAGCATAACAGTAGTAAGAATGGAGGTTCCGTGCTGCGGAGGCATAGTAAGTGCGGTTAAGAACGCTATGCTGGCTTCCCAAGTGATAGTCCCATATAGGGAAGTGACGATTTCAACAGACGGAAATATAATATAAATTATATAATATAAATTAAGCTTATATAGAGATCCCCTCCTCCCCCGTTTCAGGCATAAACCTTGACACGGGGGATTTAACTGTAAATTCAAATTGATTAATGCTATAATATTAATTGCAAATTTAAATTAAAGGAAGTGGACGTATGAATCCTGTGGCATTCAGTATATTCGGCTTAGATATAATGTGGTATGGTGTTTTGATAGCAGCTGGTGTTGCAGCAGCTATTTTCTTGTCTCAATATACCTGTAAAATAAATGATACCAGCTTTGATGAAATAATGAATATTTTTCTCATCGCTTTTCCTTCTGGAGTTATTGGCGCCAGAATATATTATGTGATTTTCCAATTCGAATATTATAAGGATAATCTTTTGGATATTTTTAATATCAGGCAGGGAGGTCTTGCCATCCATGGAGGCATAATTTTTTCCATGCTGGCTGTATTTATATATACAAGGATAAAAAAAGACAGCTTTCTTAAGTATGCAGATACTGCCGCACCATGTATTGTGCTGGCTCAATCCATAGGGAGATGGGGCAACTTTTTCAACAGCGAGGCTCACGGCGGCCCTGTATCCCAGAGCTTTATTCAAAAATTTCCGGAATTTATCCAAAGAGGCATGAACATAGACGGCCTTTACTATCATCCAACTTTTTTATATGAGTCTATATGGGATTTTACAGTATGCATTGCTCTGCTGCTGATTCTTAAGAGAAAACCTGAAAAAGGCACTGTAATAGCCTTGTATCTTGGCTTATATTCCCTGGGAAGATTCTTTATCGAGGGACTTAGGACGGACAGTCTTATGCTTGGAAGCCTGCGCATGGCCCAGGTTGTCAGCCTTATTGGGATAGCAGTATGTATAGCAGCTCTAGCTTTTATATATGGCAGAAATCATTTAAACACTGGAAATAAATAATTTGACATTTTGTTCATAGTTCTGTAACATATAATTGAATTAAATATTAACGGGGGAGCTGATAAGGCTGAGAGGGAATTGTTATTCCGACCCTTAAACCTGAACTGGATAATGCTAGCGGAGGGAGTAAAATTATAATATGCTTATTACGCTCTTTATCCCTGGATAAAGAGTTTTTTATTTATAAGGAGGTAATTTATAAATGGCTGATATTAACTTAAGTTTGCAGGTGCTGCCTGTAGTTCCGGATTCTGAAATATATCCGGTGGTGGATAAGGTAATTGAATACATAAAAAGTACCGGAGTAAAATATGAGGTAGGTCCTATGGAAACCACCATGGAAGGAGATCTGGACTTCCTTTTGGAGGTGGTAAAAAAGGCTCAGGATATATGTGTCCAGGAAGGGGCCGAGAGAGTTGTGTCTATTATTAAGATAGATTACAAGCCTGAAGGTGTGACTATAAATGAAAAAGTCCATAAATACAGATAGCAGGTTTATACCTGTAATATTTCAGGTAGTGCTGATTGCTGCATGGCAGTTTTTTACGGATGCTGGCAGTGTGCCTAAATATATACTGCCTTCCCCAAAGGATATAATCCTTGCGTTATATAATATTGTACCGGAAATAAATGTCCATATTTATGCCACCTTGGAGGAAGCACTCCTTGGTTTTGCCATATCAATAATTACAGCGGTTATTATTGTGATTCTTATGGATAATTATAGAATTGTAAGGAGATGCCTTTACCCGGTGCTGGTTGTATCCCAGACAGTACCTGTAATTACACTGGCTCCCCTTTTCATGATATGGTTTGGCTTTGGCTTAACCCCAAAGGTAATAGCAGTTATACTGGTTTGCTTTTTTCCCATTGTTATAAGTCTTCTTGATGGACTGGACTCTGTGGATAAGGACATGATAAACCTGCTGAAAACCATGGGTGCCAGCAAACTTCAAATTTTCAGGTACGTGAAATTTCCGGGGTCTATAATCAGCTTTTTTTCGGGCTTAAGAATTGCAGCAACCTACAGCATAATGGGCGCGGTGATTGGTGAATGGCTTGGGGGCGATGTAGGCTTAGGGGTTTATATGATAAGGGTAAAACATTCCTATGCCCTGGATAAGGTTTTTGCAAGCATTTTAATAATAGTAGTGATGAGCATGGTACTGTTTGGCTTAATCTACTTGCTGCAGAAGCTTTTAACTCCCTGGGCTGAAGAAAATAAAAAGGAAAAAACAGTGGAATAATATATTATTGGAGGTAAAGAGATGAATAAAAAAACTATATCAATCTTTCTTGCTGCAGTGCTTACTGCAGGGGTCTTGTCGGGCTGTGGATCAAAGACAACTACAAAGCAGACTGAGCTTAAAAAAGTTACTGTAATTTTGGATTGGGTTCCAAATACAAACCATACAGGCCTTTATGTGGCTAAGGACAAAGGCTACTATAAGGAGGAAGGTCTTGATGTTAACATCATCCAGCCTTCTGAGGGTGGTACAGCCAGCCTGATTGCCGCAGGAAAAGGTGATTTCGGAATCAGCTATCAGGAGGAAGTGACAATGGCAAGGACTGCCAGTGAACCTTTGCCAATAAAGGCCATTGCTGCAGTAATCCAGCATAATACATCCGGCTTTGCTGCGCCTGCATCAAAAAATATAAAATCACCTAAAGATTTTGAAGGAAAGGTTTATGGAGGCTGGGGCTCACCTTCTGAAAACGCAATTTTAAAGGCGATTATGGAAAAGGATGGAGGAGATTTCTCAAAGCTTAAAATAGTTAATGTAGGTTCAGAGGATTTTTTTGCATCAACCCAGAAAAACGTTGACTTCGAATGGATATTTGAGGGCTGGACAGGAATCCAGGCAAAATTGAAGAATATTCCATTAAATTATATTGAACTAAGAAAACTGAATCCTGACCTTGATTATTACACACCTGTAATAATAGCCAGTGATAATACACTTAAAAATGACCCTGAGCTTGCTAAAAAGTTCCTTAAAGCTACCACAAAAGGTTATGAATATGCTATGACCAATCCTGAGGATGCTGCCAATATATTGGTTAAGAATGCACCTGAAACAGATCCTAAGCTTGCATTGGAAAGCCAAAAATACTTGAAGGATCAGTATAAGGCTGATGCTTCAAAATGGGGATTAATGAAGCAGTCGGTATGGGATAATTATACAAAGTTTCTTTTCAGCAATGGTTTAATCCCAAAACAGCTGGATTCAAAAGAGGCCTTTACAAATGAATACCTCCCAGACTAAAAAAGAAATGCTTTATGCCCAAAACTTAAGCAAAAGCTTTCAGGAGCTGCCTGTGCTGGAGCAGGTAACCCTGAGGCTGTATGAAAATGAGTTTGTGAGCATACTTGGTCCCAGTGGCAGCGGAAAAAGCACTATTTTTAATATCATATCGGGTCTGATACCCCCTGACCAGGGCACATACTTTATAGAAGGCGAAGAAAGTGTTGGAAAGCTGGGGAAGGTAAGCTACATGCACCAAAAGGATCTGCTGCTTCCCTGGAGAAAAATAATAGACAATGTATCTATGCCTTTGATAATAAAAGGAATGGATAAGGAATCAGCCAGGAATGAAGTGAAAAAGCATTTTAAAACCTTTGGACTTGAGGGCTTTGAAAACAAATATCCATTTCAGCTTTCGGGAGGCATGAGACAAAGGGCGGCACTACTCCGTACTTATATGATTTCTGAAAAAATAATGCTGCTGGATGAACCCTTTGGAGCACTTGATGCCATTACTCGTTCAAAAATGCACTATTGGCTCCTTAATGTGGTGAAAAACCTTAATACCACAGTGCTTTTCATCACTCATGACATAGAGGAAGCCATACTGCTTTCAGACAGGATATATGTGCTTTCAGAAAGACCTGCTTTAATTAAGGATGAAATAGTGATAGAGCTTCAGGGTGAAAGAAATAAGGAATTGATAACATCACCTGAGTTTAACCAGATAAAAAGAAGAATAATGGATGAGCTATGAGAAGATTTGTAAAAATCTTCTTTTTTCTTGAAAAATAACCATAAAAGAGTTATAAAGATGTTAGGGGGTGCTTTATGAATCAAATGGGAAAAGATTATGAGAAAAATCTAAATAAGAACATAAGAAAATCCTTTGGCAAATTTTATACTCCTGAATATATAATAGATTATATGTTGAAAATTGCATTAGAAAATGTGGATATTGTGGAGAATCCATTTATAAAAATACTGGATCCGTCTTGCGGTACGGGACATTTTCTTATTAAGGTTTGCGAGGTGCTTTCAGAAAAGTTCCGGTTAAATATTCAGCTTTTGAATGATAAATATAGGAATCAAAGCTATGAAATATTATCAGAAAATTCAAAAAAAATTATCTCAGGGAAAGAATACTGGGTGCCATCAAGAATTCATTATCATATTATAAGCAACTGCCTATACGGAGCAGATATCGACGGCGAAGCGCTGAAAATTGCCGGTAGAATACTAATTGAAAATGGACAGTTCAAGGTTGATTACCTGAATCTGATAAAATGTGACAGCTTGATAAAATGGGAAAAAATGAGTTTTGAAAATTACATGGAATTTGAGCCTCAGGGAAGCAGGGAGCAGTGGAGAAAACTTAAAAGCTTCTGGAATATAGATTTTGACTTCATAATTGGAAATCCTCCCTATGTAGTGATGTTGAAATCTGAACTGGATAAAAGTTATATTCGGTATCTTGAAAATAATTATAAAACCCTGGGCTACAAATTAAATATATTTTACATTTTAATTGAAAGAAGCCTTGAGAAGCTTAAGAAAAATGGTATCCACAGCTTTGTGGTACCGGATAGATATTTTTCAAGCAGAAGCTATACTGCTTCACGAAGGCTGCTTTTAGAGGAAACAAAGTTATTAAATATTACATGCTTTTCAGGCAGGGTATTTACTGATGCAGTGGTAGGAACAGGCTGTTATGTGGTAAAAATGGAGAAGGCTGACCTTGGGCACAGCTTTGAATTAAATCTGAATTATAATAATGGCAGCTTTGATAAAAATATTGCAGCCCAACAGCATATCCTTAACAGCAAAGAGCATGGGATCAATATTCTAGCCATGAAAAAACATACAGAGCTGTTGAACAAAATATGCAGAAAAGGAGGTATGCTTGGAGATTACTGCAGAGTACATGTTGGGATGATGATTAAGGACAAGCAGAAGCATTTTTCTGTTAGTGCTGACAACGAAAATGAAAAGAGAATAATTCTAGGCAGGGACATGAAAGAATACATCATTGTGAATAAAAACAGATATTTTATGCCTGAGGGCGTGGAGATATTTGGAGGAACTAAGGATAAGAGAAAGCATGAAAGACATCCCAAGCTGTTTCTAAGAAAAACGGGGGAGAGATTGACGGCTGCCATAGACCTTGAAGGAATTTACGGCGAGCAATCAGTATACCTGCTTCTGCTTAAGGATGTAAGCCTGGCTTATAACATACTTGGGCAGCTCCAGGGAAAGCTATGTAATTATGTTTTTAAAAATAAGCTTGTTTCAAATCCAGGAAAATATCCCTATATACAGCATTATGATGCTTTAAAGCTTCCAATCACTTCTAAGCTGTTTCATGACGAAAAATTTGATGAATTGGTTAAAAGTATGATATCCCTCAAGGAAAATGCAGATGCTTTAGATTACCTGGAAACTGAGAAATTTATTCAGGAACGGATTGACAGAATGATTTTTGAGGCTTATGAGCTTAGTTTATCAGAAATAGAAGTTATAGAAAATTATTGAAAAAAATTTAAAAAAATACTTGCCAAAGAATAATTATTATTATATAATATTAATTGTGGAAAACAAATAAATTATTTTAATATATTAGGAGGAGATTATATAATGAAAAAATTTGTATGTACTATATGTGGATATGTTTATGAAGGAGAGGCTGCTCCAGAAAAATGCCCACAGTGCGGCGCACCTGCTTCCAAATTTGTTGAAAAAGGTGAAGACAAACTTACATGGGCTGATGAACATGTTATAGGAGTGGCTAAGGATGTGGATCCTGAAATCATAGAAGGCTTAAGAGCAAACTTTAACGGAGAATGTACTGAAGTAGGAATGTATCTTGCAATGAGCAGGCAGGCTGACAGAGAAGGCTTCCCTGAAGTTGCTGAAGCATATAAGAGAATTGCTTTTGAAGAGGCTGAACATGCTGCAAAATTTGCAGAATTGTTAGGAGAATGTGTTTATGCTGATACAAAGAAAAATCTTCAGGTTAGGGTAGATGCTGAACACGGTGCATGTCAGGGCAAAAAGGATCTTGCAACTTTGGCTAAAAAGCTTAACTATGATGCAATACATGATACAGTACATGAGATGTGCAAGGATGAAGCTAGACACGGAAGTGCCTTTAAAGGTTTATTAAATAGATATTTTGGATAAAAATAAAAGGCGGTTGAATAACCGCCTTATTTCTGTGTTTCGCAAAGAAGCTCATCTACAGCCTGGGTAACCTTTTCAGAGGCTTTCATCTGGTGAGTTGAATAAGATTTCAATGATTCCGATTCTGAAGATATTTTTTTAATTTCATCAGTAAGCTTGGATAGGATTCCGTTTATCTCCTCTCCAAAGGCCTTGGTGCTGTCTGCCAGCTTCTGTATTTCGCCGGCAACCACCGAAAAACCCTTGCCATGTTCACCTGCTCTTGCAGCTTGGATTGATGCATTTAAGCCAAGAATTTTTGTCTGCTTGGACATTTTTTCTACATAATCAATAATTTCACTGCTGCAATCTATGTATTTTTTCGAATTCAATGTGGAAACTGCCAGTTTATCGCTGACATTATGGATATTGTCTACAGAATAGGTTATTTCGTTTAATTGTTTCTTAATTACCTCAGATGTGCTGCTAATAACCTTCATGTCATTATTAAGCTTATCCAAGGTCTCCATATCCTTTTTAACCAGAGTGGTTAAAAGCAGAGCGGCTTTTGAATTAACTACGGTGCAGCTGTCTTTAAACCTTTCATAAAGCATTTTTGAAAATTCATCATTCCCAGTAACCTCGATGATAACATCTGTTGCCTTATGATCAATTTTGTCTATGGATGCTCCATAAGGTATTCCCAGTTTTTTTGCCAGCACTATGGCAGGAGCGTCTTCCCTTTTGTCAATTATCAAATTGATTCTGATATCGTTTACACCAGAAAAATAATTGGCCAGGTTGTAGCCTCCATGGCCACCTCCGACAATAGTTATATTCATAGAATAATCCCCCTGTAAATTTAAATATATGCTAATGGCATATCAATTTTAATTTTACATTATAATTGTTTTTATTACAAACAAAAATTATAATGTACTTAACAAAGTTATGGGGGTGTTTTTGTGAACAGCTCTGATTTTCAGACCGGAAGGCTTATTAAAGAATTGAAGCAGGTCTTTAGGGAATTAAACAAATCATTTTCAGAAGAAATTGCCTATGCATATATTTTAAATTATATTCTGAAACGAATCGGAGAGGAATGCAGTATTGATCTTGAATACTGTCTGCCTGAAATTGATGCAAACGGGGCGTCTGATCAGCTCGGCAAAATTATGGAGCCATGGAGATACTGCTTTGAGACTGTAGCTGTATCAAAGCTTCTTGGAGAGGTATATGAAGGAGTTCTTGATAAAGGGATGCGAAAAAAGCTGGGATTATATTATACCCCTGAGGGAATAGTTGAATTCATTGTGGATAATACCATCAAATATGCAGATATTGTGAAAAAGCCGAATTTAAAGGTGCTGGATCCCTCCTGCGGAAGCGGCAATTTTCTTATAAAGACTTATGATATTCTTAAGGATAAGTTTGCTGAAAGCATTGATATTCTCAAGGAGACCTATAAGAGTGAGATATATCAGATTTGGGACAGAGGCAGGGTAACGGAACTTAAAGGCAGCGAATACTGGATCAGGGACCTTATACATTATCATATTATTTCAAATTGCATTTATGGAGCGGATGTAGACCAATCCGGTGTGGCACTGACCAAAAACTGCCTTAGAATGAAGGCTGATGGGGTATACAGAGCTGAACCCAATATAGCTTTATGCGACAGTCTGGTGAAATGGGAGCATTATGAGGGAGCACTGAAGGAGTTTTGGAATAAAAAGTTTGATTTTATAATTGGAAACCCACCCTGGGTGTCTCTTTCCAGAAAACAGGGTATTAAGATTCCCAGGGAAAAGCTGGACTATTACAAGAATAACTATAATGGCAGCACCTACCTTCCAAATCTTTATGAGTATTTTCTTGAAAGAAGCCTGGAGCTTTTAGCTGATAGTGGTGCCGTGGGATTTCTTCTGCCGGACAGATTCGCGGGCAATGAGCAGTATAGAGATTTTAGAAAGCATATACTTCAACGCTATAATATCAGAAATATCAGATCAGGCATAAAGCTGGAGCATATAATTGCCGACTCCATGGCAATTATAATTGAAAACAGTTTTCAAATTGATAATGTTATCCTTGTTACTGATCGAGAAAGTGAATTCAGGGTATGTCAAAAGGAGCTTTTAAATGGATCTGAAAATCAGTTCATATCTATTTCAGGTGAGAGCGGCGCTTTGTATTACCTTATAAATGATAATTCGAAGCCTTTGAAGGAGGCAGCCCATACCTTCACAGGCTTTATAGGTATTCATTCCAATATCAGAGATTTGCAGGGCAAGGATATGGTGCCTGTATTAAAGGGCGCAAATATTGAAAAGTATAGAATAAAAGGTTGTAAATATTACAGCCTGGTTCCGGAAAACATTATAGGCGGTACCAAAAACATAAATAAGCTTAAGCTTCCTGACAAAATTATTGTGAGGAAAACAGGGAAGGAGCTAATGGCGGCTATGGATAAAGAGGGTGTCGCCATTGAACAATCCCTTTATGGAATAGTTGTCACCAACAACGAATATCTTCCTGAATATATTCTGTCAGTTATTAATTCAAGTCTTATGCAGTGGTATTATACGAATTTCCTCGTAACAAATTTGAATTCCACACCTCAACTAAAGAAAATACACCTGGATCGGATCCCTATAAAATATTGCTCCATGGAAAAACAGATATACATAAAAAAAATGGTAAGTGAAATGGAAAGCAGCACTGCAGATGAGTTTGAAATGCTGAAGGATAAAATTGATAAGGAAATATATGGAATTTACCAGATAAAAAAAGTTCCACATGGCCGACATGTGGAAAGAATATAAAGGGGTATTATTCTAAAGGAAACTAAGGTACTGAAGTAATTATAGTTTCCGAATTAGCTAGGATAGATAATTAATAATTTAACAACTATAACATCTACTACTTTTTCTAGTATAGCAAGAATGTAGATTAAAGTCAAATGTTTTTTTACTAATGTACAAAAAAATATATAAAATTTTATAAAAAGTTAAATTTTTAAGTTATATGTAATAAATATTTAAAATTTTGGAACGGAATAACCAAAATGCTCGTTAATTTATTAACTGAAATTAGAGAATATTTTGCTGGCCTCTTCCGCCATTATTCTATGGCCGTATTCTGAAGGATGCAAACCATCTATATAAAGTTCACTTGCTTTACGGCAGGTGAGCTCATCCATGAAAAGCTTGTGAAAATCTATGCAGGGCAAATTGTTTGTATAACAATATGATAAAATCCAATTCCTATATTCCAAGGTTGATTCAATTACATACTTATAATCACTATCCCAGCTCCATTTCCTTTTTGCCAAATCCTCTATTACTGGAGCCTCAGTACAGAGTACAGGCTTTATTCCTGCTGAGACAGAGTCTTTAACCATTTCTTCCACATTGCCAATTATATTTGTAAGTCTCCTGTTGGAAAGAAGATCGTTGCAGCCGCCCATAATATTGACATGGGAAGGCTTTAGTGCTATAACATCCTCATAAAATCTGCAGAGCATTCCGCTGGTTGTATCGCCGTTTAAACCCTTGTTTACAATATCAAGTTTATAATCCCTGACAAGAATTTCAGTCCATCTGTTTTCTTTAAACACTCCAAAGCCTGTGGTGAGGCTGTCCCCAATGCATATAATTTTCATATCGTACCTTCTTTCAAATTCTTTATATTATTTTAACACAATTTTTCCAAAACCAATATAGTTCGTAATGGTACGAATTATAAGCGATTTTAAAACTAAAAATAATCCATAAATACGAATATTAATTATATATATAGATAAAATATATTGATTTATATTTTGCCCTATGTTAATATTTATTTAGGTAATAACAGGTATAAGGAGGATTTACAATGAAGGTTGCGATTATTTTTGGCAGCAAATCGGATGTAGATAAAATGAAAGGTGCCGCCAAGGCGTTAAGAGAATTTGATGTGGATTATAAGGCTTATGTACTTTCCGCACACAGGGTTCCGGAAAAGCTTATGGAAACATTAAGGAGCGCGGAAGACCAAGGGTGCAGCATTATAATAGCAGGAGCAGGAATGGCAGCTCATCTGCCGGGGGTAATAGCTTCACACACTATACTGCCTGTAATCGGTGTTCCTATTAGTGCAGCGATAAACGGCCTGGATGCATTGTTTTCAATAGTACAGATGCCAAAATCAATCCCTGTAGCTACCGTAGGAATAGATAACAGCTATAATGCAGGAATGCTGGCAGTTCAGATGCTGTCGTTAAAATATCCGGAAATCAAGGAAAAGCTTATACAATATAGAAAAGATATGAGAGAAAAATTTATTAAGGATAATGAAGAAGGAGTGGAATTGTAAAATGGAAAAAAGAGAAATGTTATATGAAGGAAAAGCAAAAAAGGTATATGCAACCGATGATAAGGACAGAGTAATTATATATTACAAGGATGACGCTACAGCCTTTAATGGTGAAAAAAAGGGACAGATCGAGGACAAGGGCGTTCTTAACAACTCCATTACCTCAAGCCTTTTTGAACTGCTTGAAAAAAACGGAGTAAAAACTCACTTCGAAAAGAAATTAGGCGACAGGGAACAGCTTTGCAAGAAGGTTGAAATTGTTCCTCTGGAGGTTATAGTTAGAAATGTTGCAGCAGGAAGCATGGCTAAAAGGTATGGTCTGCAGGAAGGACTTGAATTAAAAACTACAGTGCTTGAAATCAGCTATAAGAATGATGACTTAGGAGATCCCCTTATGAATGATTACCATGCAGTTGGAATGGGTCTCACTACCTTTGAAGAATTGGATAAGATATACGGCATGGCAAGGAAGGTTAATGAAGTATTAAAGAAGTTCTTCCTGGAACAGGGCATAAAGCTCATAGATTTCAAACTGGAATTTGGAAGATTCAACGGAGAGATTCTTCTTGCAGATGAAATATCACCTGATACCTGCAGACTTTGGGATGCAAAAACAAATGAAAAGCTTGACAAGGACAGATTCAGAAGGGACCTTGGAAATGTAAAGGAAGCTTATATAGAAATACTAAACAGAATAAGCAACACCAATAATTAACTTTAGAGAGGAAAAAGAAATGGATAAGGCTTTTAGCATAGATTTGGAAGGGGATAAATTCAAGGATGAATGCGGTGTGTTCGGCATTTATTCCCCGGATGGCTACGATGTTGCTTCAATAACATATTTCGGATTATACGCCTTGCAGCACAGAGGGCAGGAAAGCGCAGGCATTGCTGTAGCTAACGGCAAGGATATCAACTGCTATAAAAACATGGGACTGGTTTCAGATGTTTTCAATGAAAAAAATTTAGCAGACCTAAAAGGTTTTTCC
Organism: uncultured Clostridium sp.; assembly: GCA_937927335.1. Lineage (GTDB taxonomy): Bacteria > Bacillota > Clostridia > Clostridiales > Clostridiaceae > UBA699. The sequence goes on along the minus strand of CALBDU010000019.1, from coordinate 11,112 downwards.
GCCATAGGCCATGTGAGGTACGCAACTGCAGGGGCAAGCAGTCTGAACAATGCCCAGCCTATAACAGCAAAATACAAGCTAGGTTCTCTGGCTATAGCTCATAACGGCAACCTGGTAAATGCGGATGTGGTTAAGGAGCTTCTTGAGGATGCAGGTACTGTATTCCAAACCTCCAGTGACACAGAGGTTATTCTTCACCTTATCGGACGTGCAGCAAAAAAAGGCATGGAGAGAGCTATAGTTGATGCCATGCAGGCAGTTAAGGGCTCCTATGCAATAGTTATACAGACTGAAAACAAACTTATTGGCGTTCGTGACCCTAACGGAATAAGGCCTCTTTGCCTTGGCAAGATAAACAACAGCTATGTATTCAGCTCTGAATCCTGTGCGCTAGATACAGTGGGCGCTGATTTTGTAAGAGATGTAAATCCAGGTGAAATAATTATTGTTGACGAAAATGGAATAAAATCCATTAATTTTGCTGAGAAAACCAAGTGCGAAACCTGCTCCTTCGAATATATATATTTTGCAAGACCGGACAGCGTAATGGATGGTATCAATATTTATGAAAGCAGAGTAAGGGCTGGAATGAAGCTATATGAGGAAAATCCAGTGGAGGCGGATGTGGTAATAGGAGTTCCTGATTCAGGAATACCTGCCGCTGTTGGCTTTTCCAGAGCATCCGGCATTCCCTATGCCATCGGCTTTATAAAAAATAAATATGTAGGCAGAACCTTTATAACTCCCTCCCAGGAAATGAGGGAAAGGGCTGTTTCTGTAAAATTAAATCCCCTTAAAGCTAATGTTGAAGGCAAAAGAGTGGTAATAATTGACGATTCTATAGTTAGGGGAACCACCAGCAGGAAGCTTGTGGAGACCTTAAGAAAAGCTGGAGCAAAGGAAGTTCATTTCAGAATATCATCCCCAGTGGTTAAGTACCCGTGCTATTTTGGAATTGACACACCCTACAGAAGTGAACTTATAGGGGCAAGATTAAGCATAAAGGAAATAAATGATGAAATAGGCTCAGATACCCTTGGATACCTGAGCATGGATGCACTGCTGGATTCCCTCCAATCTGGAAAGGGCTTTTGTCTGGGCTGCTTCAGCGGAGTTTATCCGGTATCCGCACCAATTGAAAATAGAATGGAATAAGGAAGTGTATATATGATAACCTACAAAGATTCAGGAGTTAATATTGAAGAAGGCTATGAATCCGTAAGACTTATTAAGGATCATGCAAAAAAAACTTTTATTCCGGGAGTGATCAACGAGCTTGGCAGCTTTGCCGGAATGTTTGAGCTTGGAAAATATAATAATCCTGTGCTGGTGTCAGGAACTGACGGTGTAGGAACAAAGCTGGAAATTGCTTTTAAAACAAAAAAATACGATACAGTAGGAATTGACTGTGTGGCCATGTGTGTCAACGATATATTATGCCATGGTGCAAAGCCTCTATTCTTCCTTGATTATATCGCCTGCGGAAAGCTGGAAGCCAACGTTGCTGCAGACATAGTAAAAGGAGTATCTGACGGCTGCCTGCAGGGAGGCTGTGCCCTTATAGGAGGAGAAACTGCTGAAATGCCAGGTTTCTACAAGGAAGGGGAATATGACATTGCTGGCTTTGCAGTAGGTATAGTTGAAAAGGATGCTATAATAGACGGAAGCAAAATTGAAGCTGGAGATACTTTAATAGGTATAGCTTCCTCAGGTCCTCACAGCAATGGATATTCACTAATCAGGAAGCTGATTACAAATCTAGATGAAGAATTTGATTGCTGCGCTGAAGAATTTAAAGGCAGGAAAATGGGTGAGGTTCTCCTAACCCCTACAAAAATATATGTTAAGCAAGTATCATCACTTTTAGAGAAGTTTGAAATACGAGGAATGGCCCACATTACTGGAGGCGGCTTCTATGAAAACATCCCAAGGATGTTCAAGGAGGAATTTACTGCTGTAATAGATAAAAACAGCTATCCTGTACCTGAAATTTTCAAACACATCATTGGTCTTGGCGTTGAAGAAAATCATATGTACAACACCTTCAACATGGGCATAGGCTTTGTACTCTGCGTTAAATCGGCTCTTGCCTGTGACATTGTTAAGGAGCTGGAAGCTCTGGGTGAAAAGGCATATGTCATTGGAAGTGTACAAAAGGGCAAAAAGGAAGTTGTAATCAAATAAAAAACTGGAGGATATGCTATGTTTAAGATTGCTGTGCTGGCTTCCGGCAGCGGAACAGATCTTCAATCCATTATTGATGCCATTGAAAACAAATATATGGATGTAAAAATTGAAGCTGTCATCAGCGACAAAGAAGGTATATATGCGCTGGAAAGAGCTGATAAACACGGTATAAAAACCTATACCTTTGACAGAAAAATATACGGCAGCAGCATTTCGGATGAAATATTGAAGGTTACCTGCGGTAAGGTTGACTTGATTGTACTGGCGGGTTGGCTTTCAATACTAAAGGGAGAGCTTATAGAAAAGTTTAAGGGTAAAATAATCAATATTCACCCTTCACTGATTCCATCCTTTTGCGGAAACGGCATGTACGGTTTAAAGGTCCATGAAAAGGCCGTGGAGTACGGGGTAAAGATATCAGGCTGCACAGTCCATTTTGTTGACGACGGCACAGATACCGGCCCCATCATAATCCAGAAGGCTGTGCCAGTATATCAGGATGATACCGCCGAAACACTGCAAAAAAGAGTGCTGGAACAGGAACATATCATTCTGCCTGAGGCTGTAAAGCTTATTTCTGAAGGCAGGGTGAAAATTGATGGCAGAAAAGTAATTATCGGGGGCCTGACCCCATGGTAAAATTTGGTTGGGGGCCTGACCCCGTGGTAAAAAATGGAGGGATACTATGTTAACACGTGCATTGATAAGCGTTTTTGACAAAACTGGCGTACTGGAGCTTGCAAATTACTTAACGGCAAACAAGGTTGAAATATTGTCCACAGGAGGAACCTTCAAATATTTAAAGGACAATGGGGTACCTGTTACAGAGGTGTCTGATGTTACTGGCTTTGAAGAAATTCTTGACGGAAGAGTAAAGACCCTTCACCCAGTAATCCACAGCGGTATACTTGCCATAAGGGATAATAAAAAACATATGGAAACCATTGAAAGAAAGGGGATTAAGCCAATAGACATTGTGGTTGTTAATCTGTATCCTTTCTTTGAAAAGGTTAAAGAGGAACTGACCTTCGAGGAAAAGGTTGAATTTATAGATATCGGCGGCCCTACCATGCTGAGAGCTGCATCCAAGAATTTCAGTGATGTTATTGTGCTTTCAGATGTTAATGACTATAGCAATGTAATAGATCAGCTGAAAAATAATGGAGACGTTGACTTCAAAACAAGAAAAATGCTTGCTGGAAAGGTATTTAATCTGATGTCAGCTTATGACGCTGCCATCAGCAACTTCCTGTTGGAAGAGACTTATCCTGAATATTTGACCTTGTCCTATAAGAAGTCCATGGATTTAAGATATGGTGAAAATCCTCACCAAAGTGCAGCCTACTATACTGCCACAGTGGAACCGGGCTCAATGAGAGATTTCAAACAGTTCAACGGCAAAGAGTTGTCTTATAACAACATAAAGGACATGGATATTGCCTGGAAGGTGGTTTCAGAATTTGACGAAATTGCCTGCTGCGCATTAAAACATAACACACCTTGCGGTGCGGCAATTGCAGATACGGTATATGATTCATATATGAAGACTTTTGAATGTGATGATACCTCCATATTTGGCGGAATTGTGGCCTTCAACAGAACTGTTGATAAGAAAACCGCAGAGGAACTGGTTAAAATCTTCCTTGAAATTGTAGCTGCTCCTGGTTTTGACGAGGACGCCCTAGAGGTGCTTAAAACAAAGAAAAACCTCAGGGTTATAGAATGTACAGTTAAACCACAGAGCAAAATGGAGCTTGCAAAGGTTGACGGAGGCATACTGGTTCAGAGTGCAGATGACCAGCTTGTGGAGGAAATGAAGGTGGTTACTGAAAAGGCACCTGACGAAGCACAGCTTAAGGACATGATATTTGGCATGAAGGTATGCAAATATGTTAAATCCAATGCCATTGTTGTGGTAAAGGATGGCCAGGCCATCGGAATAGGCGGCGGCCAGGTCAACAGAATATGGCCTACAATACATGCTCTTAAAATGGCAGACGGCAAAGGGGTTGTATTAGCCTCAGATGCATACTTCCCTTTTGGAGACGTAGTTACAGAAGCTGCCAAGGGCGGCATAAAAGCAATCATACAGCCGGGTGGATCAATAAACGACAAGCTTTCAATAGATGCCTGCAATGAAAACGGCATTGCAATGGTGTTTACAGGCATAAGACACTTCAAGCATTAATGGGGCCAGACCCTATGGTAAAATTTGGTTGGGGGTCTGACCCCCAGGAAAGATCCCCCAGGAAATTTATGGAGGTAATTGAAATGAAGGTAATGATAGTAGGAAACGGCGGCAGAGAGCATACAATAGCTTTTAAGGTATCGGAAAATAAAGCAGTTACAAAGATATACTGCGCACCGGGCAACGGCGGCACTGCCTCCATGGATATCTGCGAGAATGTAAATGTTAAGGGTGTGGCTGCTCTGGCAGATTTTGCAGAGCAGAATAAAATAGACCTTACAATTGTAGGGCCAGAGGTACCTTTAACAGAGGGATTGGTGGATGAGTTCAAGGCCAGAGGACTTAAGGCCTTCGGACCGGCAAAGGATGCTGCCAGGCTTGAGGGAAGCAAGATATATTCCAAGGCCTTTATGAAAAAATATGGAATTAAAACTGCAGCATATGAAACCTTTGAGGAAAAGGAACCAGCCCTTGAATATCTTAAAGGCTGCGATTACCCTGTGGTTATAAAGGCAGACGGCCTGGCTGCAGGAAAAGGCGTGGTAATCTGCGAGGATTATGCCATGGCTGAAAAAACCATATTTGAGTTCATGGTGGAGGACATATTCCAGGGCTCAGGTAAAAAGATTATAGTTGAGGAATTCCTGGAAGGACCTGAAGCTTCCATATTGTCAATTACAGATGGCGAGGTTATTCTTCCATTTATATCAGCTAAGGACCATAAACAGATATTTGACGGAGGAAAAGGACCAAATACAGGAGGCATGGGCGCTATAGCACCTAACCCATATTACACCAAAGAGGTAATGGAGGACTTCGAAAAGAATATTATGGAGCCCACATTGAGAGGAATCAGGGAAGAAAATCTTGATTATACCGGTATAATTTTCTTTGGTGTCATGATAACCAAAAAAGGTGCATACCTGCTTGAATACAACGTAAGGCTTGGTGATCCGGAAACTCAGGCCGTACTTCCTTTGATGAAAAGCGATTTTGTAGATATGGTTAATGCAGCCTTGAATAAAAAGCTTAAGGAATTCAAGCTGGAATGGTATGAGGGAGCATCCTGCTGTGTGGTAGCAGCTTCAGCAGGCTATCCGGGTAAATATGAAAAGGGCTTCCAAATAACAGGTATTGAAAATTGTGAAAGAGTATTTGCTGCTGGAACCAGCTACAAGGACGGCAAATTTTATACTGACGGCGGCAGGGTGCTTTGTACCCAGGCAAATGGCGGCAGTCTTCAGGAAGCTATAGATAAGGCCTATGAAAACATAAATAAAATAAATTTCCAGGGAATTTACTTCAGAAAAGATATAGGTAAAATTTTATAAAAATTCAGGCGCATTCATGCGCCTTTTTTATTTCCAGATGATATAATGATATTACTTATAGTCAAAGGAGGTAATAGTCATATTTTCAGGTTTGGATTTATTATTATTAACTGTGATAATTTTAGCTTTGATTTTTGCCTTGACTAACGGCCTTCATGATGCAGGCTCAGTGGTAGCTACCCTGATATACTGCAGAGCGGCCACACCCAAGCAGGCTGTGCTTTTAGCATCGGTGTTTGGTTTGATTGGTGCTGCCTTTAGCGGAAGCATGGTGGCTGATACTGTATCAAAAATAATTATACTGCCTCCGGGAAGGAGCCTGATGACTATTCTTGCTGCTGCCATATCAGGAGCAGTGCTTTGGAATATTGTTACATGGAGGGCAGGACTGCCCTCAAGCTCCACCCATGCTCTGGTGGGAGGACTTGTTGGGGCGGGGTGGGCAGCTCTGGGGAAAGATCATATTTTCTGGGGATTATCAGAACTGCTGCATAAAGGAAGCTTTACAGGCCTGACAAAAATAATCGGTGCGTTGATAATTTCTCCTTTGCTTGGTTTTGCTCTTGCCTTTGTAATACAAAAGATCACAGCCCTCTTGTTAAGGAATGCAAAATATAAAATAAATGAATATATAAAAAGAATGCAGTGGTTTATGGCTGCTGCTCTAGCCTTTAGTCATGGGGCAAATGATTCCCAGAAAATCAGCGGCCTCATTTCCTTAACCTTATTTTCAGCAGGCATTCTAGGTAATTACAATATTAATACATACGTCAAGCCTGCTGTTGGCTTAGTTATGTTTATAGGCACCGCCTTTGGGGGATGGAAAATCATGAAGACTATGGGAAGAGGCATATATGACATCAGACCAATACACAGCATGAATTCAATGTTCTCCTCGGGTTTATCAATTATAATAGCAAATTTTACCGGAGCTCCTGTATCCACCACTCATGTAGTAGTTGGAGGAATAGCAGGGGTAGGAGCTGCAGATGAATACAAAATGGTAAACTGGGGCATTGGTAAAGAAATAATTACAGCATGGCTTATAACAATTCCATGTTCGGCATTATCCGCAGCCTTGTTGTACTTTATAATTAACTGGAGGTTCCTGTAATGAAAAAGAATAATTTTTTTGATAAAATGTTCCCGAAAAAGTATGACTTTTATTCAATGCTGTATAATCAGTGCAAAACCACTTATAACGGAATTGATTCCATGGAAAAGTGGATACAGGATAAAAAACCATCAGATTATAATGACTTTTTCATGTATGAAAGCGAGGCAGACAGGATAAGGTTTTCTTTGGAGGATGACCTTATGGACGCCTTTATAACTCCCTTTGACAGGCAGGATATATATTCAATTTCCGTGGAAATAAACAAGATAATAGAATGTACGAAGTCCACAATGAAAACAATTAAAGCACTTAATATTGAGACAGATACAGCGATATTGAGCATGGTGCAGCTGCTCAGGATGGCGGCATGGGAGCTTGCTGAGGCAATCTCAATACTGGAGAGCAACCCTAAACAGTCCCAGGTAAAGATAGAAAATATTAGAAAATCCCAGAACTCCATGGAGGAAATTTATATATTGGGCCTTTCCGAGCTGTTTAACAAGGATGCAATTACAATTATGAAATACAGGGAGGTATATAATTATCTGAAGGAGGCAGCAATGTTCCTTGGGTATACTGTTGATATCTACCATCGCATATGTGTCAGACTCATATAGGTTGTCTTTGTATTTTTTACTTTAACATGATATAATCAGGATATCTGGTATTTTGGAGGTTTTTTATGAATTTTTCAAGCATTATAATGATTCTGGCAGTTTTAGGTGTTGGTTTGGGTCTGCTCATGAAATTCAGCCCTGCCATTCGGAATGCCTTAAGGGTAGATGATCCATCTGTGGATAAAAATTATATGGAATATAAAATAAATTTTATAATAGCTATAGGCGCAGGCCTTATGATAATACAGGGATTAGGTTTAATTATACCAAGTTTTTCTAGGACTATGGATATGCTTATGTCAGTATTCCTGGTACTGGCAATAATAACAGATACAGTGATTAAACAAAAGATGAGAAGAAAGAACAGAAAGTAAATCCCCGGAGTCCTTCGGGGTTTTTATATGAGGGGTGAAAACTATTGAGTATAAATGGAAATGATGAAATGTATATGTTAAGGGTTTTGAATCTGGCAAGAAAGGGAGAGGGCTTCGTTAATCCCAATCCGCTGGCAGGAGCCGTGATAGTAAAGGAAGACAGGGTCATATCCGAGGGATGGCACAAGTTCTTTGGAGGTCCCCATGCAGAGATTTATGCATTGCGCGAAGCTGGAATAAAAGCTAAGGGAGCAGATATGTATTTAAATATCGAACCCTGCTCACAGCATGCAAAAACACCTCCATGCGTGGATGCCATTGCAAAAGCAGGCATAAAAAGAGTTGTGGTAGCCATGGAAGATCCCAATCCTCTGCTTTCGGGCAAGGCAATCAGATTCCTGCAAAGATGCGGAGTTGAGGTGGTAACAGGGGTACTGGAGGAGGATGCAAGAAAGCTCAATGAGATCTATATCAAGCATAAAACTACAGCTATGCCTTTTGTAACCATGAAGACAGTGCTTAGCCTGGATGGGAATCTGCTTATGGACACGGGAGAATCCCAGTCGGTATTATGCGAGGAATCTAGGGATTACCTAAGAAAAACAAGAAATAAGGTTATGGGCATTATGATGGGAGTCAAAACTCTTATCAATGATGATCCTTTTCTTACGGTAAGGCTTAAGGAAAGACCCTATATCAGTCCCAAGGCTGTAATCATCGATCCAAAGCTTGATATACCTGAGCAGGCAAAGATTCTTACCACTATAAAGGAAAGAGAAATCATAATAGGATGTACTCAGGGCTACAGTGAGGAAAAGAGAGCATACCTTGAAAACTTAGGGGTAAAGGTATTGGTTGCTCCTATGGCTAATGGCGGTAACGTGGATATAAAATATATTATCAGGGAACTAGGTACCTTTGGAATAGACAGCATTGTGGTAGAAGGCGGGAGAGAGCTTGGCTTTGCAGCCTTTGACAACCAGCTGATAGACAAGGTTATGTGCTTTATTACTCCTAAAATACTAAAGAGCTGTGAAGAAGCATCAGTACAGGGGAATGCTTTGAGTTCGGATATTCAGATTAAAAATATGACCAGCAGAAAAGTAGGTTCTGATATTCTGGTAGAAGGCTATCTATAACAATAAATAATAAAGAAGGCAGATTTCTGCCTTCTTTATTATTTATCTTAAAAAAGTTAATTTGCTTCTGTTACATTGCTTTGAAGCTCAGGCTGCTCAACAAAGTGTGAGAATATATAAGTTTCTCCAACACCGCACACAAATGCAAGTCCTAAACCTGCTATAAGGGTGAAAGCCAATCCAACTTCATTTTTTCCACCCTGAGAAAAAGTCAGGGCAACACAGGCAAATATGAAAGGAAGTCTGTTTAATACTGTTTCACCAAATATTGTAAGGTGTAATCCCATGGTGATTGTTGTCATTACTGTTATGCCAATGAACATTCCAATTGTGGCATTCATACCTAGTGTACCCATGAGAAAATTATTAAAAACAAAGTTTAACTGTCCCCAGATTAAACCTGCTACTATGCTGCAGAATATTGCAGGCACATCCTTGGGTTTTGAGCCCATGCCGAAAAAAACCGCAAGGATTACAAAACTCATCCAGCCTATGGTAAAACCAGTAAATCCATAAAGGAAAAAGAATACCGCGCATATAAATGAAACCCATAAACTAAATAACCATAAAGCTTTTTTCATAAAGAACCTCTCTTCATAAAATATTTTTTGTTAATTTATTTACAAACTACTGCAACATGAAGTCCATCTTCGTATTTAACAGAATCATATGTTTCATAATTTCTAACTTCATGATTAAAAATAAGATTATTAATATCATAGCCAGCTAGTGCATAAGCCTTGTCGATCTGCTCAACCACGGTAACCGGAGAGCCTACAGCTGTAAAAGGAACATAAACTCCGTCATTATTGATGCCTAGAACGTTTTCATGAACATAAGCAACGTCACCGCTTAGAACCTTTTCAATCTTTTTGCCCTTTTCTTCAACCTCAACCAGTATCATTTCACCGCAGTAAGAGTGTCCCATAGGAAGAGCTACAACTCTGATGCCGTCAAATATCTGCTGGTCTCCATCCAGTAAGGTCATTCTGCCATCGCATATTAAATCGCAGGCAGCCTTTATGTCACAGGGAAGAAAGGCATTTTTTGCCCTGTTGAATTTCTTGGGCAGGGACAAGGATGCTAATGACTTTAATAACTCATCCTTCTGAATATAAAAATGGGCATTGGGAAATAATTTTATACCGCCCATATGGTCAAAGTGGGCATGGGTAATAATTACTGTGTCAATATCTTCAGGAGTCAAACCTACCTTGGCTAAAACAGCCTTTGGCATTTGTACATTTTGAAATGCATAAGCCTCGCAAATTCCTTTTGAATCAGGCTCATTATAGTTCACGCCGCAATCTACCAATATGTTATGACCGTTGCCCTGGATTAAAGGGTAAGACATGGTTAAATCCATAAAACCGCCATTATGTGCACTTGCAATTTGGCCTGATTTTGGCGCACTGTTTGTATTAGCGTACTCTAGAATTTTAATTGAATAATTTGCCATAGTTTAAATCCTCCTTTAAAGTGAATGATCTTTATTATACTTTCTGCAGAAGAGTTTCCGTTATTTTATAAAGCAATTATTATGCCAAGCATTACAATCAGCATTAATGCAAAACTGGCTTTGTTAATTATTTATATTGCAAAGAATAGTATATACATTGTATACAAACTCTTAAAAAAAATTAAATTATCCTATATATATAATATACATAATTAAAGACATAAAAAAACATATAACTTAAAGCTATATGTTTTATGTTTGCCGGGTATTTAGTTGTTATATTAATTTAGGAAGAGATTTTCTGTCAACCTTATTATTTTGGTTTCTTGGGAAATCCTCCATCTGCATCAACTTTTTAGGAATCATGTAGGAGGGCAGGTGGAGCTTCAGGAATGCTTTATATTTATCAATATCAATAATTTCATTTGCTATAAAATAACCGCATAAAATATTAGTACCGCCTTCATCAGTAAAGGCTGTAACTGCAGCCTCGGTTATTTCAGGATATTTAAGCATGGATAGTTCCACCTCCTGTGACTCTACACGGAACCCCCTGATTTTCAGCATCCAGTCCTTGCGGCAGATAAATTTCAAATTTCCATCAGGCTGCTTTTTAACAAGGTCACTGGTCTTATATAAAATTTTATACTGTTCCTCTTCCATAAATGGGTTTTTGATGAACTGAGCTGCAGTTTTTTCA
>CALBDU010000018.1 GCA_937927335.1 uncultured Clostridium sp. | reverse complement strand
AAATTCCGACTGATTTGTTATCAATGTTTCTAACTACATTATACGAGGAGTGATATAGTGAAAAGCAAAATTATAAGTATACTTCTAGTGCTTCTATTAACCAGTTTATCAGCTGGCTGTTCCGGCAATAAAAATAGTACAAGCAATAGTACTGCTTCTGATACCAGTACTCCTACAAATACTTCATCTTCAGGCAGTGAAAATGCAAAAACCCAGATTTCATCTGATAATTTGGCACTGGAAGCATATAAAGCGGTACTACAAAATAAGGCTGAATTTTTCAGTACAGATAACAAGAAAAAAATATATTTAAATGATTTTTTAACTAATAAAGAGCTTTATGGAACTACCTTTAAAGTAGCACGTTTCTCTATGTTGGACATGGACGGTGATAAAGTGCCTGAGACTGTGCTGGAATTGTCTGTTGGTGATGAACCAGAGTTTTATGAAGTGCTGCATTCCATAGATGGTGCAGTATATGGATACCTTGTTGTATACAGAGGTTTAGAAGACCTAAAAGAAGATGGAACCTTCCGTTTTTCAAATGGTGCAGCAGATAATGGCTTTGGAAAAATGAAGTTTGATTACAATAATTATAAAACTGAAATATTAGGCTGCAGCAAATCTAGTCAGGGTGATACCAGCTTAACCATATCATACTTTATTAATAATAAACCAGTTACCAAAGAATCCTTTGATTCCTTTACAAAGGAACAATCCAGGAAAAAGGAAGCAGTTTGGCACCAGTTTTCTCAAAAGAATATTGAAGCTGAATTTTCTGCAAAACCATAATGAGAAAGCCTGCCTGAATTTTTTTTTCCAAGCAGGCTTCAATGTTACCTATATTGCCTTAACATATCCTTTGTACTTTCACTTAATTGAGTTGTCAATTCTACTGTCTTTACTTCACCGGTTTTCTTATATCTCACCACTGCTGTAAGGTGGTATGTACTGCCACCCAGATATTTTGCGCCGGTGGAAAGCAGCTCGTAATCCTGATAATTCTCCTTCATCTCGGCAAGATTTGATGCCATTGAGCCGTTTGACCCTGTTGAATTATTGCCTGATGCTGCTGTGCTGCCGGAAGCTGTGCCTTTTGTTGACGTTCCTGCAGCTGAATTTGTGGTGCTTGAGTTATTGCTTGCCACAATTGTTCCGCTGGAATCCTTTATAGTCATCGATTCCAAAGCCTGTTTTATCTCCGTTGGATGCTGAACTGCATCCTTTATAACTGCATTTACAATTGCCTTCTTTGGATCAGACTGTTTAGCGCTAAGCTTATTTATAAGAATCCAATAGGCTGTCAATGCTCCAACGGCTATTACCATTATTGGAATAAGTATAATCACCCATTTTCTTCTCTTTGTTCTTTTCTTAACCATTCTATTACCCCGCATCAGTAAAAATTAATTGCAAATCCATATATACATTATACCAATAATTCCAGTAATGTAAAACAGCCCCATGAAAATAATATGCGATCTATGAGGCTGTATCTAGTGTTCCAAATTTATTTTTCAGCTTAAGGGAAAAATTTAACACAAGCATCTGGATAGTTGTAAACACTATCCCCTTTATCAAGGCCAGAACCCCATAAGTAGATAAACCCAGGAGCATCACTGCTATATTTACTGCATACATTGCAGCAGCAACGGGAATTTTGGGGATTCCCTTGTTTATAATTACTGCAATAGTGTCTGTTCCAACAGTTGTTGCTTTTGAATTAATGCACATGAAAAAGCCAATGCCCACACAAGCGGCTGCTAACGGCACAGATATTACCGTTGGTAAATTTGGCTTCCAGCTTATGGAGCTGAATATATTAAATAAAATCAGGTAACAGCCGCAACAAAACAAACTCCCTTTAAAATAGTCAATTTCAAGGGTAAAAAAGCATGCTGCAGCTATTACAACCGTGGTAATGGTTACAAATATGGATACGGACAACGGGAAAATACGGGATAGACTCATGGAAAAACTGGTTACTCCTCCATTTATTATTCCCTGAGGCACTGTAATAAATGCATAAGCCAAGGTAATTAAAATATTCCCAATAAAAATACTTAATTTTCTCTTCAAAACATTTTAATCCTTTCTTTTAACAAATAATATAAAAGGCTATTTGTTTGCCTTTCCAGAGGCGTGCTCTATGCTGATTTTAATTACAGTAGTGGCCTTCCCTGCTCTTTCAATATATTCCCTTCCTTTATCAATGAAATCAGGAGAATACTTTTTGATTATTTCTAACAGTGCTTCATTTTTCTCATTTTCAAATACTTCCTCTGTTTTTCCAAATACAATTGCACTTTCATATTTTGTAGTAAATTTGTCTTGTACAACTGAAGTATTTCCAACTACGCAAAAGGACACCTTATTGTTTTTCTTCATATTATCAAGTTTATGGCCTTCTCCGGCGCAATGAAAATATATTGAGTTATTTAAAACCACATAGCTTATGGGCACACCATAAGGCTGTCCCTCCTCATTTACCGTTGACAAAATACCATAGCTGCAGCTTTTTAAAATCTCAATAGTTTCATCATAACTCAGTTCCCTGTCTTTTCTTCTCATTTCTCTATTCATGGCTATACCTCCGCCTAATTAGATTTTTCTATTCGTTTTGATTATAATCCAAAGCTGGTATAACGGAAAGTGCCAGTTATAATAAATTTTATGGTGTCAGTTCTACAATCAGGAAAAAGACAAGGTCCTGCACCTGTAAATGCTCATTATTACTCCTATAGCAGCCATCTGGGACAGCAGACTGGAGCCTCCGTAGCTTATAAAGGGCAGGTTCACACTTACAATAGGGGCAAACCCAAGTATCATCAGTATATTCCACATGAATTCCATGGCAAATACCAGCATGAAGCCCTGAATTATGCCATTCCCATAAACATCCTTAACCATATTGGAGGCAGTAAACATGCGGACAATAAAAGCTGCAATAATTATGATAAGTATGAATCCTGCAATCCAGCCAAAGGTATATATTATATACGTAAGAACAAAGTCACTTTCCACTACAGGAATTGTTTTTTTCGGAAAGTTGAAGCCATTTCCAAAATATCCTACCGACGACAATAAATTTTGTATTTGAATATTGAGCCAGCCGGCACCTAATGGATCACTGGATGGATTAAGAAAAACCATCAGCCTTTTTAATCTATAGGGTTCTGAAATTACCATATAGAAGCTGCCTGCTGTAAAAATTCCAATAACCGCTGCCGTATATGCTTTTTTAATTTTTGATTTCAGCATAAACATTGTGAATACAACAAAATATGTTGCAGCCGCCATGGTTACTCTAAGCTGAAAAAACAGCATAATTGGTATTAACAGCATAGAGGTTAAATACAAATAACTCTTTGCATTGGTAAGTTCTATGTTTCTTAAAAGCTTTGAAAGTGAAATTACATATATAAACAGGCTTAATTCGGTAATACTAATGTTAAAAGGACCAATTATGAACCAGGATTTTATCCCATTTACAGGTACTGAGAAAAATAACTGCACCATCAATAGGGCTGAAACTCCAATGAAAATTTTTCCTGAATGCTTCTCCAATTTTTTATAATCAAACAAGTACAACCCTGTCATAACCACATAACCCATAATTGTAAATACGGAGGTTTTCTTAAAGGCATTTGTATTTTGATTAATTCCGGTAGTTATAAGCAGATAAGCTATAGTTAGTCCAAGCAGTGTGAAGAGAATGGTTATAATCAATATACTCCACTCAGGTGCTGACTTGTGACTTTGATTTAACAGCTTTCCAATAGCCTCAGCTTCACCCATTTCCGCCAGGGCATTTCTTGAAGCTTCTTCTTCATTCATTCCCTGCTTCATCAAATCCTCGGTTTTTTCTTCTATATGATTTAAGAATTCAGTTCTTATCTCCTTATGAGCTTTTTTGAATTTTACGTAGCTGCAAATTTCCTGTATATATTCCTCTATTTTAGAATTTACCAACTTAATACAGCTCCTTCCCATAATACTTTATCCACTGCAGAGCTAAAAACCTTCCATTCCTCTTGTTTTTCCTTTAAGTGTTCTTTTCCAAGCCTGGTAATTTCATAATATTTTCTCTTTCTTCCACCCTCAGTTTCCATCCAATAGCATTTAACCATACCCTCCGCTTCCAAAGAATGAAGTATTGGATACAAGGTTCCTTCCTTAAAGGTGAAAATACCTTCGGACTTTTCTTCTATTTCCTTTATCATTTCATATCCGTACATAGCTTTTCGATCCAAAAGTGTTAGTATTAAAATTACCGTGCTGCCCTTTAAAAGCTCCTTATTAATTGCCATGCTCAAACCTCCTTCACTTATACATTGATTATCAATGCATAGTATATCTATGTATAAGTATAGTGCTTCTTCCAAATGATGTCAACAACATTAATGAATGTTTCGCAATTCCTATATTACATAAATTGGCTGTGTAATATATAAAATACCGGCACTGGCTGCCGGTATTCTGTACAAAAAAATATTTATTTCATTTATGCCCTGGGAGTCTTGAATTATACTGGTTTTTACCTTATATTATTCTCATCCTACTCTCCCAATTTTGTTCCGCAGTTAATACAGAACTTAGCATTTTCATTTAATTTTTCGCCGCATTCTGGGCAGTACTTTGCCAAATTAAGCTTCTCACCACATTCTGGACAAAACTTCGAATTCTTTTCAAGAGAACAGCCGCAGCTTGGACAGGTGGCACGGATAACCTCTTTCCAGTTTTCGTCTCCCAGCTTCTTATCCTCATCTGCCATTTTAGCATGGGCCCATACCTCTTCCACAGAACGGCTGGCCTGTGCTGCAGACATTTCAACTCCAAGGTCTGGAGCGCAGTCTTTGCAAAGTCCCTTAGTCTTATTCCAGCATCTTTCCCTGCATACCCAGGACTGACATCTTGGACATTGTATAAAATCGTTTTCCACCTCTTTAACAGCCTCAGTAAAGGCATTGTCATGGGCTCTTTCCCAAGCGGCAGAATGAACACTGTTAGACAAGCTGGACACTCTTTGAAAAAGCCCCCCGGCAAAATTGTTCACTGCATCCAGTGCCTGGGATACTGTGCCTGTTGCAGATGTCTTAAACCTTGTTCTATAGCCTGTTCCGCATCTATCACAGTAAAATTCGAATTGAAAGCCCTGATCTGAACTTAAGTCACTGTAATTCCTAACAAATTTAATCTTATCGCTCATTTTTAATTCTCCTTACTTAATTAATGAAATAATTATGTACACAAGAAAATTGAAATTATGATAAATTAAACTGACATTGAGAATTTGCCTATTAACAGCTTGTTTTAATTATATCATTTCATTTATGTATATACAATATATGTAAATTGTCATGAATTTCAGTACTGCTGTGGCAATTTTAATTAGCAGCAATTTTTCAAAGCTGTTTAAACCATATTAAGCCAAAAAACTTTAAAATTTATCATTAATTTTATTTAGATTTTCATTCCTTTTTATTAGTTTATAAATCATGAAATTGCTTTTACTTTTGACTTTGACTTTCTTTGACCTATAATATATTATATATTCATAAGGTAAAACTAAACAAAAATAAAAGGAGGAATTTAAAAATGTTTGATATGATACCTTACAAAAGAAATAGTTTATCCAGGAGAAATGATTTCTTCACACCGTTTTTAAAGAGCTTCTTTGATGATGACTTTTTTTCAGAAACAAATGGGGCCAATGGAAATTTCAAGGTTGATTTAAAGGAGACAGAGGACAATTATCTTGTAGAAGCTGACCTTCCGGGAATCAAAAAGGAAGACATAAAAGTAGATTTTGATAACAACTACCTGGTTATCAGTGCAAAACGAGATGATGTTATAGAGGACAAAAATGAAAACTATGTAAGACGGGAAAGACATTACGGCCAGTTCCAAAGGAGCTTCTACATCGATAATGCAGACAGGGACAAAATTGAAGCTGCTTTTCAAAATGGCGTGCTGAAAATCACCCTGCCAAAGCTAAACAAGGAAAATGAAAGAAAAACTAAAATCGATATCCAGTAAGGATAAAATACCGGCAGATAAATGCCGGTATTTTAATTTGATGGCAGGCAGTTGACATTGACATTTTGGACAAGCAAAATTACACAAAATCAGCTGCAAAGGCATATTTAGAAATATATTCAGGACATTATTAACACTTATTTTTCATACCTCATTGGTATATATCGCAAGCCATCTGTTGTTTGTTCCACATCAGTATCTGAAAATCCCAATTTATGATAAACCTCTTTTGCATAAGGGGAAGAATTAACAGTGATTACCCCAGATGTGCTGTTCTTTAAAGCAACTTCAAATAATTTTCTCCCGATGCCTTGCCTGTGGTGTTTTTTGTCAACAAAGAATAATGCAATATGATTACCCTGATTTCTTGTTGCTATAACGCCGACTATATTTTCCTTTTCATATGCACTATAAATTTCAAGGCCATTAAGTTCGTCCTCACTAGTTATAAAACTACGAAATGTATTAATGCCTTCATCCACATAATCCGGTGCTTCAAATTCTGAAAACACATTCCACACAAGCTTCATGGCACCTTCTCTTTCTTGTTTAAGTGTCTTTTTTATCTCCATTTACAATCACCTCATTTTTAAACCTATTTTCTATTTTTATTTATATGTTTTATTAATTTTATAAATTCGTACCAGACCACTGACCCTGCACCTATGCACATTGCAAGGGCAAACTCTCCAAAGGTAAGTGGTTTAAGCTTTAAGAACTGGCATAAAGGGGTATAAAGCATTATTAAAAGCCCCCCTATGGTTCCAACATTGGCTGCCCACATAACCTTATCCCTGGCCAGCTTAACAAATGACCTGACGGCATAATCGTAACTTGAGCTATTAACTTGTACCAGAAACATATTTGCGAAAAATATAATAACAAGTCCCATGGTTCTGGCTAAGGCCGCATCTGCAGGATTCTGATGCAAAACAGCAAGATAAGTTCCAAAGGATGCTCCAAAGATCACAAGTCCCTGAATTATACTTTTGCTAAAGCCTGTGGCAGTAAGCAGCTTTTCCCTGGGTGAACGCGGTGCACGATCCATAATATCATCCTCGGCAGGCTGCCTTTCCAATACAATAGAGCAGGTCGGATCAATTATTAGCTCTAAAAGCACCACATGTAAGGGAAATAGTAAAAGATTGGCAGGACCTATCCCAAGCAACGGTGCAAATAGCGATGAAAAGGCAATAGGAATATGAATGGTAAAGACGTATTCCACAGCTTTTCTTATGTTGTCATATATCCTTCGTCCATCCTTAATTGTATCCACAATAGTAGAAAAATTATCATCAAGTAAAATCAGATCTGCTGCTTCTCTTGATACCTCTGAACCCCGTTTGCCCATGGCTATTCCTATATCAGCATATTTAAGTGCTGGTGCATCATTAACACCATCACCAGTCATTGCCACCACCTGTCCATTGGCTTTAAAAGCCTTAACAATCCTCATTTTATGCTCTGGTATCACCCTTGAAAATATGCTCACGTCCTTAACCTTTTCCTGGAGTTCTTCATCACTGATGGAATTCAATTCATTGCCGGAGATTATTTTATCGCTGCTAGGCATATTGATCTGCCTTGCAATGGCGCTAGCTGTGACTCCATTATCTCCAGTTACCATTACCACCCTGACACCAGCCTTGGTGCAAGTTTCAATGTCATCCTTCACAGAAATTCTTGGGGGGTCTGCAAGTCCAACAAGCCCGCAAAAATGCAAGCTACAAGCTTCCAGATTATCAGGAATATCACTCTCATTATTCAGGACCATTTCACCAACAGCTATAACCCGAAGGCCCTGTTTTGAAAAGTCACCCATCTTTTCTTCAATTACCAGCCTGTCCTCTGGTGTAATATTGCATAGGTTTATTATGCTTTCTGGAGAACCTTTTGCCGCCACTACTATTTCGCCATCATTTTTCCATACATGTCCCATCATTTTCAGTTCGTTAGTAAAAGCATACTCTTTAATCAGTTCTCCCCCAAACAAAACATCTCTGGAAATACCCTGTTCCTCACAAAAACTTATCATAGCCTTTTCCATCGGGTCATATGCATCAAATTCACAGGCCATGCCCATGATTAAATTCAACCTGTGAGATTGTCCGGATATGGTCCAGGTATTGCTCACAGTCATCTTATTCATTGTTATTGTACCAGTCTTATCAACGCATAAAACTGAAACTGCACCCAAAGTTTCCACAGAGGGAAGCTTCCTTACAAGAGAATTCTTTTTAGCCAGTCTCCAAGCCCCCATGGATAGAAAAACTGTGAGAATAACAGGGAATTCCTCTGGTATCATAGCCATTGCAAGTGTAACTCCAGACAAAATACTCTCGATTATTCTTTCCTTGAAGCTATGATCTGGTATATTTAAATAAGTTACAAATCCCACCAGTATAAAAAGCACTGCAGCAATACCTGCACATATCTTTACCAGAACCCCTGTCTGAGTTTGGAGAGGTGTGGGATGAGGCTGGGCTGATACTACGTTCTGGCTTATCTTGCCATATTCTGTTTCCGTACCAATTTTATCAACCAATATTATACCCAAACCTTGTGTGACCAGTGTCCCTGCATAACAATAATCTTTTCGCCAGTAATCATTATCCTCTTGCTGGTTTTCTTCTGCAGTTACCTTCCATACTCCTTCAGCCTCCCCGGTTAACGAGGATTCATCAACTCTCAGGGTACTTGCTCTTATTACAAAACCATCAGCAGGGATTTTTATTCCCTCGGCAATATACATAACATCACCTGGCACCAGCTCTGAACTGTTTATAATCATCTTTTCCCCATCCCGCAGCACGGTAATTCTTGGTGCAGACAAATCCTTTAATGCACTGAGGGTTTTATCTGTTTTCCATTCCTGTATTACCTCAATTCCAATAATGCCAACAACAAAAACAAGCATGATGGAGCCATCACGGGGCTCACCAAGAATAAAATAGATTATGGAAGCAATGATTAGCAATAGAAACATGGGTTCACTTATAACCTTGATAATTTTATGAAGAAAGCTTTCCTTGATTTCAGATACCAGTTCGTTTTTCCCATACTTATCCTGGAGCTCTCTGGCTTCCTTTGAAGTTAGACCTTGAATACCTTTGATATGTTGTTCTGTCATAAATAGTTACCTCCTTCTGCTCCTGCAAGCATATTTAGATAGCTCTATGGCATTGCAATTTAGAAATGTTCTAAAATTGGGTATAAAAAAACCCGTAGAACATATTACTGTCCCACAGGTATTACTTCCTGCTGCCAATTAAGGCCCAGCCCCACGGACTTGTTTAAAGTCCATCGCCTGCTCAGTTTGTACTGTAGATTATTTGCAGTGCAAAGAGATTATTTGTATTATAGCATCAATGCTATTGTTTGTCCATATTCACAAATCCAGAAATGCTAGTAAGGGTTATTATAAAAATATACCCATACAGCAATAATCAAAACCAATGCAATTACCGAGGCTATTGCTAAAGGTTTATTTTTATTTTTTATTCCATAGATTATGCCTATAATTGAGACTATTGTAAGAACAATACCCAATGCCATATCTCATCTCTCCTTTATTTTAATGTTTCTATTTAGCATTAATCAATTCTTCATTATCATCTTCGTTATTCGTAACTTTCACCTCTTTTATTGGCATAATATTGCTAATGAGTAAAATACCCTACTCTTCTAAATTTATTCTTCATACAATAGCATATTTAACATTTTTTCAGGTTTATCAAGAAATGCCTTCGTAATTTTATAATGCTCAGTATCCTTGTATTTCACTTCTTTTACACCATTGCTCAATTCATAAATTATGGAATCCGGATATGACATTATTATTGGAGAATGAGTAGCTATTATAAATTGAGAGCTTTTCTGAATTAACTGATGCATTATAACAAGCAGCGACATTTGCCTTGATGGTGACAAAGCTGCTTCTGGTTCATCTAAAATATATAAGCCATTTCCACCAAATCTATTCCTAATAACTGACAAAAAAGATTCCCCATGAGATTGTGAATGTAATGAAATCCCTCCGTATGAACTATAATGAGTATCATCTATTTCGTCTATATTTGTAGCTACGTTATAGAAGCTTTCTGCTCTTAAGAAAAATCCATCATTTGGCCTTTTAATTCCTTTAACTAGCTTAAGCTTCTCATATAAGTCTGAATGAGTAGCCTTTGTGGAAAAGTTGAAATTTCTAGTTCCACCTTCTGCATTAAAACCATATGCAACTGCAATTGCTTCAAGTATGGTTGATTTGCCAGTACCATTTTCACCTACAAGAAATGTTACTTTTGGATGAAACTCTAAAACAGATAAATCTTTTATAGCAGATAAGCAATAAGGATATTCAGAAAATGATTGTATTTTATCTCTACATAATTCAACGTGTCTCAAATATTGATTATATTTCATTTGGTCCATAACTTATCCTCCAGAAGTACTAAAAACTATATTAGCAAAAAACTTTTTCCTGCTGATGGGTCTTATGCTACAAATAAGAAGGTTGCAAATTAACCTTCTGCAGAGCGTTGCTTTATATGCTGGGGTTTGAGCAAGGAATTTCTATGGCTTTGTGCCTGGTATATGCCGGGCTTTGGGCAATGTATTTCCAGGGCTTTGGGCCTGGTGTATCCGGGGCTTGGGCCTGCTGTATGCCGGGCTTTGTGCTTGGCATATACAGGGCTTTGTGCTTGGTATTATATGTATTTCTTGCCGTAGCGCTTATCATCACGCTCAGTGGCAGACTTTCTTTATTGCAGCTATTTTAGAGAGGCATTTGTATTTCTGGAATTATGGCAATACTGACCTAATCAGGAGTCCAACTTTATGTCTGCGCCCCCATCTGTGCAAAATTTCAAGTAGTGTGCAGATTTTTAGGATTAATAATCAATTTTCGGCTATATTTTGTGTAAATTATGGGTTTATAC
>CALBDU010000017.1 GCA_937927335.1 uncultured Clostridium sp. | reverse complement strand
CCTGAAGGTAACACCCGTTCCCATTCCGAACACGAAGGTTAAGCTTCAGAGCGCCAATGGTACTGCAGGGGAGGCCCTGTGGGAGAGTAGGTAGCTGCCAGGTAATTGAGGTTCACTAGCTCAGTCGGTAGAGCACATGACTTTTAATCATGGTGTCCGGGGTTCGATTCCCCGGTGAGCCACCAAAGCACCCTAAAAAGGGTGCTTTTTATTATTTCTAAAAAGATTTATAATAGTAATTAATATAAATAATTGTATGAAAGGGGAATAATGAATAAAAGGATTAGGTGGGTATTACTTGCAGCTTGGATGATAATTATATTTGCTTTTTCAAATCAGCCTGCAATAATATCAGACGAAAAAAGTAAATTAATAATTAAACTATTTGAAATAACGGGTCTGAATTTGAATTCAATTTTTGGTGATCTGGCTAACTTTGCTGTTAGGAAAACAGCCCATTTTTTAGAATACCTGTTATTATACTTATTAGTCTTTAATGTTGTATACGAAAAGGGACGATTAAAAAAATCCCTTGTAATATCATTACTAATTGTATTTTTGTATGCAGGCACCGATGAATTTCATCAGATGTTTATACCAGGCAGAGCCTGCAGACTTCAGGATGTACTTATTGATACATCAGGAGGACTTCTGGCCGCCTTAATATTATATATAATTGTCACCCGCCAAAAAAGTTCTGCCAGAAAGAAAAAAGAATTGATTAAGTAAGAATAAAGTTCTGCAAAACAGCTAACTGCCTAACCAGTGATTAGCTGTTTTCCTGTTTCTATGCCATGAAAATTCAAATTATTGAATGTACGAAAAACCAAAATGTTATTGATTTTAATGTAATTTTTAATATATTTACAATATATATTAAAAGTTGTAAAATATTTATATAAAATATATATAAATTTACTAATAAAGGCCCAATATGTTTAAAGTTTCATATAAACAATTTAAAGGATTTACGTAATTCAAGCTATGTTTACAACAAGCAAGAATAGCGGGGGAGTAATATTATGGACAAGAAAACCAAACCCCAGTATGCACAGAGAAAACTGTAGGGATAGTGTATAAATAGACCTAAGATAAAAATGTTAGTGATTATACATAATTTCAGATAGGGGGGTATTTATGTCAAAAAGGTTGAAGAAATTAGTAACATCTATTAGCTTAGCTTTAGCTATAATATCAATGTGTTCAATAACAGCTTTTGCACAAAGCAATACAATTGAAGGTTTTAAAAAAGAATATATGACACATGCGGAGAACAGAGAAACTGCGTTTACTTTGAATTATACTGGTGATTCTACAGAATTGACATATCAATTAGATAAAATACTTGCGGATGAAACTAAAAATGATGAATATTTGGAGGCATCATGGATGACTAAAGGTGCATCTACAACAGGTGTAAATGGCAACTTAAATGTAGCAGTTAAAATGACTTACGTGGAAACAAAAGCCCAACTTGATTATGTTGATAAAAAGGTTGAAGCCATAGTATCGTCCGTCATTAAGCCAGGTATGACCGAAATGGAGAAAGCATATGCATTACAGGATTATGTTTGTAATATAACTGTTTATGATTCTACATTAGTTAAAAAGAGTGCATATAACGCATTAGCTGATGGAAAAACAGTATGCAGAGGCTATGCGATGCTTATGTATAAGCTATATGAAAAGGCAGGAATACCTGTTCACATAGTTCAGGGTACAGCATTTGGCGGAGGTCATGCATGGAATATGTTTGAGGTTGATGGGAATTGGTACTATCTTGATGCAACTAATAATGATGCCAGCGGAAATAGGCTGGAATATTTCGGGTTATCCGAAAATTCCTTAAAGTCTTATGGATTTGCTTGGACTCAAGGAAGTTTACCTGCATCATCATCAAATCTCACATCTGACAATGGTGATTTAATAGCTATATCGAAAGCCACAACTGCTGTGACCGATGTTGAAAATTTAAAAACTCAGGTAAGTATCGATAGTGCAAATAGTTTAGTTGGTGCTTTAACAGATGGAGCGTACAAGACTGCTCTTCAAGAGTAAGCGCACCATAACAAGGTGCCTTATTTGTTGTGCTCAACTATGAGATAATT
>CALBDU010000016.1 GCA_937927335.1 uncultured Clostridium sp. | reverse complement strand
ATGAATCGGAAAAGGCAGTAGCAATACTAACAAAAGCAGGATATAAGTAATAAAATACAGGCCTTGAAGGAAATTAGTTCCCTTAGGGTCTTTTATATGCAAAAATATTTTATTAAAGTGCCGAAAACTTATAAAATTGCCCAATTTTCATATATTCATAAACAATAAATATCATAGCTTCAAGTACAGTTGCCCAATATCAGGCAAATATATTTTATTTACATAGGTTAATTAGTCAATTGAATGCAGAAAAAGCTTAAACCAACGAGTTTATATGTATTGGCATATATCTTGCTAAATATATAATTGTCTATTGATAGTTTATTAAAGTCAGTCGAGGAATAGTTTAAAACTATAATAAAAAAGCTTTTATTAAAAAAACTAAAGGGGTGAAGAAGTAATATAGATTGGCTTATTAAACTTAAGTTAGATATTATATTTAGAAAGGGGATACTACAATGAGCGAAATGAGTCAAGATGAAAAAAGTCCACAATTAAAAAGGAACATTAAGTTATTCGAAGCCATACTATTTGTAATAGGCTTCGTAATCGGTTCGGGAATATTTTTAAAGCCATCTGTAGTTTTAAAAAACACAGGATCTTCTGGCGGTGCCTTAATGGTATGGATTCTAGGAGGATTAATGAGTCTTTGTGCAGCTTTAACAATTTCTGAAATCGCTGCATATATACCTAAGATTGGTGGTCTGTACACATATCTTGCTGAACTATATGGAGATGTTATAGGATATTTGTATGGTTGGGTTGAAGGAATTATATCAAGTCCTGGGTCATGTGCTGCACTTGCTATATCATTTGCTACTTTTTCTACATTTTTTATACCTATGAGTGGTATACAGCAGAAAATGCTTGCTATACTTATGGTGTTTTTAATTGTTGCAGCGCAAGTTATATCAACAAAATTTGGTGTATGGCTTCAGACATTATCGACAATAGGCAAGTTAATTCCTTTAGCAGCAATAATTATATTTGGTTTGTTAAATGGTTCAGCACATGACATAAGTATGGTTAATGTCGGAGTAAAAGGCGCAGGAATTGGTGCAGCTTTACTTGGGGTATTATGGGCATATGATGGATGGTTAAATACATGTACACTTGGTGCAGAAATTGAAAAGCCTGAAAAGAATTTACCTAAAACAATTATAATTGGTGTAATTTTTGTAATATTAGTTTATGCACTATTTAATATTGCCATTTTTAATTCTCTACCGGCATCGCAGGTTGTTGCTTCAGAAAAAATTGGTATCGATGTATCAAAAATATTGTTTGGAGGTGGAGGTGCTGCTTTTATTACTATAGGTATGATGGTTTCAGTATTTGGTGCCTTGAATGCCCAGATGGCATGCGGAACAAGAATTGCTTTTGCAATGGCAAAAAATAAGCAGCTTCCGGCAGCAAAAGCATTAAGTGTTGTTAATCCAAAGTTGTTTACTCCAGTAAATTCCTTGATATTCCAAGGAATTCTTTCGGTAATATATATATTAACAGGATCATTTAACTCTATAACGGACCTTGTAATATTCTCAATTTGGATATTTTTTACTTTGGGTGTTTTTGGAGTATTTATTTTAAGAAAGAAAGTAACACATGATGTAAAACTTTATAGAGTACCGTTGTACCCAATAACTCCTATATTAGGAATTATTGGTGGAGTATACCTTATGTATAGTACTTTAAGAGGCTCATTTAGCCAAGCGATGCTTGGAATAGGACTTACTTTAATTGGGCTTCCAGTATATTATTATTGTAAAAATAAAAATGAAAAGGTTACTATGAGATAAATAAAATACGCATATTCTAGTTTTATTACTTAATTTTTAGACTCAAGGAGGGATTTCAATGGAGTTAGAATTACGAAATATTAATATTAAGAATATTGAATTTGGTTCTGTGACTGAAATTAAAAATGATGTACTTTATGTACACAAAGAAGAAATAATTGACATTCTTATGAAAGATAAGAAGATAAAAAGTGTTGAGGTTTACTTGGCAAGGCCTGGTGAATCCGTCAGAATTATTCCTGTCAAGGATGTAATTGAACCAAGGGCTAAATTAAATGGGAGTGCATTTCCGGGAATAGATGGTCCAATTGATGAAGTAGGATACGGTGTTACGTACGTTTTAAAAGGATGTTCAGTTATAACTACAGGACCAATCGTAGGATTCCAAGAAGGAATAATTGATATGTCAGGTCCACTTACAAATTATACTCCTTTTGCACACATTAACAATATTGTTTTAAAAATTACAAAAGCAGATGGAGTTGAGCCCCATGAACATGAAGAAGTAGTAAGGAAATCTGGTATAAAAATTGCGCACTATCTTGGGAAAAAAGCTTTAATCTATGAAAAATATGAGTCGGAAATATTTACATGGGACAATATTGTTAGAAAAGTTGATGTAAATCCTAAATTACCTAAGGTTGTATACGTTTATTTATGTATGAGCCAAGGATTATTACATGATACCTATTTTTATGGAAAGGATTCCAAAAAAATTGTACCATCACTTATTTCTCCTCTTGAAGTAATGGATGGAGCAATTGTAAGCGGCAATTGCGTGTCACCAGGATCTAAAACAACAACATTCCATCATGAGAATAATGCTGTAATAAGGGAGTGCTTTAAAAGAGATGGTAAAGAAATTAATTTTATAGGTGTAGTATTATATCCATTAATGACTACGCTTGATGACAAATTTAGAAATTCTGCTTTAGGATCTAAGATTGTTGAACTTTTAGGAGCGGATGGAGCAGTAATTTCCCAGGAGGGTTTTGGAAATCCAACATCAGATTTAATGATGATCTGCAAGAGACTTGAAACTAAAGGAATAAAAACAGTACTTATAAGTAATGAGGATGCAGGTGTTGATGGAAAATCCGAGTCATTACCTGATGGAGTAACTAATGCTGATGCAATTGTTTCTACAGGTAATAGCAATGCTAACATAAAGATTCCTCCAATGGATATAGTGATTGGAGATATAAATGCAATTGAAAGAGTGACCGGCGGCTTTAAAGGATCAATTCAGGAAGATGGAGGACTTATAATAGAAATACACGGAATACTTGGAAGTCATAATCTTCAGGGATATAGTTATCTTAGTGCTGTTACTGTATAGGAGGTGGCAAAAGTGAAAAAAGTTATTATATATACAAATCAGTTTTTTGGACAGGTAGGCGGAGAAGATAAGGCATATATGGAACCAATATTAAGAATAGGAGCAGTTGGAGCAGCAAATTTATACAAGGATAATATTAAGAATAGCGAAATTTCAGCAACAATAATTTGTGGTGACAACTTCTATGCAGAGAATATGGAAACAGCTGCAAACAAAATATTCACTTTTATTGATGAAATAAAACCGGATATTTTGATAGCTGGCCCAGCTTTTAATGCAGGTAGATTTGGTATGGCATGTGGTGATATATGTTATAAAGTTGAAAAAAGATTTAATATCCCTACGATAACTGGCTTATATCATGAAAATCCTGCAGTAGAAATATATAAGGATAAAACCTATATTATTAAAACTGGTAACAGTGCAGCAAACATGAGAAAATCGGTTTTATCTGTTTCAAAACTTGCTAATAAAATTATAAACAAAGAACCAATTGGGTTACCTGATGATGAAGGATATATTCCTAAGGGTATAAGGGTAAACGTTTTTAAGGATAAAACAGGGGCTGAAAGAGCACTTGATATGTTGGTAAAAAAATTAAATGGACAACCATATAAAACGGAAATACCTATACCAATTTACGAGGGAGTAATACCAGCAAATCCAGTTAAAGATATAAAAAAAGCAAAGATTTGCCTAATTACAACTGGCGGAATAGTACCTATGGGTAACCCTGACCATTTACCTGCAGCTACCGCAAAGTTTTATAAAAAATATGACATATCTGAACTCGATGGATTTGAAAAGGGAGAATTTGAATCAGTACATGCAGGATTTGATCCAGTATATGCAAATAATGATCCAGATCGTGTTGTGCCTTTTGATGTTCTGAGAAGATTAGAAATTGAAGGTAAAATCGGGGGCTTAAATAGATTCTTTTATGTAACCACAGGGAATTCAACATCAGTGGCTGATGCAACAAGAATGGGAAAGGAAATTGCAAAAGAGCTAAAAGAAGAATCTGTTGATGCTGTTATTTTAACAAGTACCTGAGGTACTTGTACTCGTTGCGGGGCAACAATTGCAAAACAAATAGAAGATTCGGGTATACCTGCGGCTCATATCTGTACTGTAACTCCTATATCCAAGGTAGTAGGTGCAATAAGAATAGTGGGTGCCGTAGCAATACCTTATCCAGTGGGAAATCCAAACCTACCGGATAAAAAGGAGAAGGATTTAAGACTTGACATCGTAAATAAAGCATTGAAATTAATAGAAACTGATGTTGAGGGACAGATAATTCTTTAAACCTCAAAGAGCTGTTTCACAAATTTCAGAGTGAAACAGTTCTTTGTAGTGGCTTAAGTAACTGTAAGGTGTTCGATAATATTGATAAAATATAATATTTACAATATAAGTTCGGCATGGGTGAATTAGTATATATTGGTGCATTGGTATAATAATTCATAACTAATATGATTTATGTACAAGGAGATTAAAATGGCGTTGAAAAGAAGTTTAAAAGCGAGACATCTGAACATGATAGCAATGGGTGGTTCAATAGGAACAGGTATATTCCTGGCGCTGGGAGCAACCATTAATCAAGCAGGACCTGGTGGCGCTTTAGTTGCTTATGGAAGTATAGGTTTTATGGTTTATTTTTTAATGACTAGCCTTGGAGAAATGGCAACATACATGCCCGAATCTGGTTCATTCGGTATCTACGCTTCGAAATTTGTAGATCCAGCATTTGGTTTCGCAATTGGGTGGAATTATTGGTATAACTGGGCAGTAACTGTAGCTGCAGAAATGGTTGCTGGAGCTCTGATTATGAAATACTGGTTTCCCAATATTCCGTCTATACTATGGAGTGCTATTTTCTTAGTTTTAATTGTTTTCCTAAATCTATTGTCAGCAAGAGCATATGGTGAATCCGAATATTGGTTTGCAAGTATTAAGGTTTTTACTGTTATCGTATTTATTATAATTGGTGTGTTAACAATAACCGGTGTAATTAGTGGATATACCATGGGAATCAAAAATTTTACTATTGGTGAAGCACCCTTTGTTGGAGGAATGAAATCTATATTTATGATATTCCTTATTGCTGGTTTCTCATTTCAAGGCACAGAACTTGTTGGCGTAGCAGCTGGAGAAAGTGAGGATCCTGACAAAAACATCCCTAAAGCAATAAACACAATCTTTTGGAGAATACTTATATTTTATATAGGTACGATATTTGTTGTCGGTGCACTTATACCTTACACTGAAGCAGGTGTTAATGTCAGCCCATTCACAATGGTATTTCAAAATGCAGGTATTGTACGAGCTGCATCGCTGATGAATGCTGTAATATTGACCTCTGTACTTTCAGCAGGGAATTCTGGTATGTATGCCTCAAGCAGAATGCTTTATGCTATGGCTAAAGAGGGCACTGCACCAGAGTTTCTTGGAAAAGTAAATAAAAGGGGAGTTCCTGTAAACGCTATAATAATAACGACTATAGTAGCTGCTGCATGCTTTTTGACAGGTATTTATGCTGAAGACACTGTTTATACCTGGTTAATTGCTTCGTCAGGATTGGCAGGATTTATCACATGGATAGGTATAGCATTGTGCCACTATCGTTTCAGAAAAGCCTATCTTGCACAGGGAAATAAATTAAGTGATTTGAAATTCACTGCAAAATGGTTTCCACTAGGTCCTGCAGTAGCTTTAGTATTATGTATAATTGTTGTTTTAGGGCAGGGAATAACTTACTTTGTGACAGTTAATATAGATTGGATTGGGATAATATCTTCTTATATAGGCTTACCACTGTTTTTAGCTTTGTGGCTTGGATTTAAGATGAAGTATAAAACAAAGGTCATCAACATAATGGATATTGACCTAAAAAAGTAGTCGTATGGTGGTAATTTTTATTATGATGTTATATAAGTGTCTCAGGTTACTTTCCTATACATGGTTTTTATTTGCCCCAGGTTTTATAATTCAATACCCCTTCCCCCAAAATTGATATTGAGCTGAATTTATAGATTGGTGGATTTTTATAGAAAATATTACAAAAGTATAAAATTTTTCACAAAAAAGAGGGATTATTGTGGTATTGAAGAATAGTATATATAGGCATAAAACACAAGGGGGAATTAAGTTGTTTAGGAATAAGTTCTTTATGGCCTTCATGGCTGTTTTAATATTTTTTGGAGGTCTGATATTCAGCAGTACTTGTGTAAAAGCAGCTGAAGACGGCTGGGAATATGCAAATGAAAACTGGTACTATTATGAAAATGGTAATAAAGTAGAGGCTGGCTGGGTTCTTGATTCCAATGGCTGGTGCTACCTTAGCCCAGTTGACGGATCCTGGGTACAGGAGGGCTGGGTTAAAGATTCCCATGGCTGGGGTTATATACAGAATGGCTATTGGGTAAAAAATGCTATGTGGGTGCTGGATTCAAAAGGCTGGTCACATATCGACAACGACGGTTATTGGGATGGGGAAACTGCCAAGGCTGTACCAGCCAAGACTACCAATGATAAGCCCAATGCAGAGGTAACCGGAGATCTAAAAATCAGTTATATTAATGTAGGTCTGGCTGAGGCAATTTTAATACAGCAGGGCAGTCACTCTATGCTGGTTGATGCTGGATATGAAAAAAATGGACCTGCAATAAAGAGGTATATAAGCCAGCAGGGCATAACTCGCTTGGATTATGTTATAGGTACCCATCCTCATGAAGATCATATAGGGGGACTTCCATACATAATAGATAATATAAGCGTAGGGAAGATATATATGCCCAAGGTTACTATCACAACGGAAATTTTTGATAAGCTGATGACAGATATCACTGCAAAGGGAAAGACTATTACAATTCCTGTTCCCGGCAGCAGCTTTAAGCTTGGAGATGCATTCTGTACTTTTTATGGACCTATTAATACTGATTCTGATGATATGAACACATATTCCACAGTATTCAAGCTGACTTTTGGTAAAAATAGTTTCTTGTTTACCAGTGATGCTGGTAAAAGTAATGAACAAGCTATGATAAATGCAGGCTACGATTTATCTGCAGATGTGCTTAAGGTTGGACATCATGGTGTATTTACATCAACTTCACAGGCTTTTTTAGAAGCCGTTAATCCAAAATATGCGGTAATATCAGTGGGAGACGGCAGTCTGATGGGACCTCCTGCTCCAGAGGTTTTAACAAGACTGTATAATAACAAAATAATTACCTTTAGGACGGATATGAACGGCACCATAGTTTGTACAAGTGATGGAAATAATATAACCTTTAGTAATACTCCCGTAAATCTGGGGGATGAAGTAAGCCCATCAAATATTCAAATAACAGCACTTGATATTAATAAGGAATTAGTTAAGATTAAAAATACCTCCAAGGAGGATCAGGATATGTCTGGCTGGAGACTGGTAAGCACAAATGGTGGAGAAGCATATTATTTTCCGGAAAATTTCATTCTAAAAGCCGGTGATACTATGACTATAGCCAGCGGCAATGCTGAAGGAGATCTGAAGTGGAGTGATAATTATATTTGGAATAACAACAATGATTCTGCAAGGCTTTATGATAAGAATGGGGAATTAATTTCAACAAAGTAAAATCTAAGGGCAGCCTAATATTATTTAGAGCTGCCCTTAAATTATATAAAGGAGATAAACTATTATTTTCTATAACCCGTCCAATAACCGTCATTTCCTATTATGCATGTTCCTAAGGAGTCCTGGGCCTCGCCCTGGTGGTTTAGCCAGAAGCCGCTGCTGTCTATATAACACCATCCACGGGAATCACGAACCCAGGAACTTTTTAACAGATAACCGTCATTACCTATAAATATCCAATTACCCGTAGTTGAATCTATTTTCCATCCTGGATTTTTGGACCAGTATCCATTAGAGCCAATATAACAAAGGCCGTAGGAGTCTTTTACCAGGTTGTTTTTCCCAAGTTTGCCTTGGGAGTTAAGATAGAACCAGCCATCACTGTCCTGCTGCCAGGAATTTACCATGACTATTCCATTTTTATAATAGTGCCACACCCCGGCTTCCTGTACCCATCCGGTGGTATTAGCTGTTCTTTTAAATGCATTTGGGTAACCATTTTTACGAATTATATCATCTGCAAATACGCTTGGCAGCCCATCCCAGTCACGAGGAGCATCACGGGTATACGCGTTGATTCCGGTTAATAATTTTCCATTGCTGTTCACGGGCCAAAATCCCTCATATGCTGCTTCGTCCACATTATCATATTCAGGGGGCATATCACCTACTATCCGTACAAAATTAACTCCATCAGGGGCGTAATATATAACCCTTGGTTTTTCGGTTCCGCCCCAGGAAGTTTGAAATGCAGCTATATCACCAGCAGGTCCTATTGCTGCATATATGCAGTCATTAGGGGTGGTAAACAGTAGCTCGTGACTTGATATATCTCCCATTGAAGCTATAGGCGCCCTCACTATACCGCCGGGGGTAGTATCCCAGCTCCAATATGCATAACCATTACGGAAAATTATATTGGTTGTTTTAAAATTAATTCCAGTGGCAAAGGGGACCCAATTCCAGTTATCTGAATTTAAATCATAATAGCCCTTTATCCAGTGCGAGGTGTGTGCTTCATCCCCTGTCTGCAGCCAAAAGGTATTATCAGCAGGATTGAAGTCAATAAGGTGGACGTGCCTTGCAGGCAGTGTTTCAGGGGTATTAAACACATAACAGCACTTAACTGTTTTTCCATAGTCTGCTGTATACCAAACTTTAATATTATCGGAATATTCTATGCCAGGTTTATTTGAATAACTGCCCCACACAGCTAGTTCAATGCCATTGATAATTTGCTTTTCTGCTTCATGCTTGCTGGAGGAAAAATTATCATATTTAGTTTTGGGAACCCAGGGGGTACCATCTTCATTATATATTGCAGACTTATGGTAGGATTTCCAGTCGTGAGAATAGTAAACCTGAGTATGATCAGCAAATATTACATCTCCGTTTGCAAATAGATGGACAAATTCTATAATTCCTACTCCACGTACCTGGAAGGTTTCGGGATAGGTTAAGCCGCCGTCTCTGCTTAGGCTCAGCATGTCATCGTCATATTTAACCAACATATTATCAATACTTGCAACTAGTTTATCCTGGTCAGTTGCATAGGTTGAATAATCAGCTGCCGACGCAGAAAAGCAAGTTGCCCAAATTAGAATTGTGAATATAAGTAAAACCTTTTGAAATCTACTTTTCATTTTTACTTACTCCTAACATATGTTTTGATTTTATGTAAATGTATAATTTATACCACCTAAACCATCATATGTCAATGTATTAATAAAGCTATGATTTTATGCAGGATTAGCTTAAAAAATTTAATTATCAAAGGGATGGATATAAAATAAAGATGTGTATTAAGACACATCCTTATTTCCAAGTGATATCAGGTGATTTTCGGGGTACTGTCCTTTTATATTTTACATCTGGATAACCAATTACCATACAGGTTATAATTTGGCTGCCATCTTTAATACCAAGAAAATCCTTTATTTTTTTATTTCCCTTTGCTGCCCTGACAAAGAAGCCGCTGAAAAGAGTACCCAGCCCCAGTGCCTTTGTCATAAGCTCCATGTTTGATGAGGCAAGCCCGCCGTTGATATCGTTCACAGCGGTTACTATAATTACTGTAGGAGCATTATAGAATAATCTGTCTCCGTCTTTAGAAGCAATTTTACTTTGTTCATACATGCTTATCCACATTTTTGCATATCTTTTAAAAAGCATATTGGAGGATTCATTTGCTAAAATTGCCTCTCCTTTTTCTTTAAGGCTTTCCAAGGCCATTGTCTTCAGCTCATGGATATTATCCTTCACCACAATATAGGAAACATCCTGAAGATTGCTGGCGGTTTCAGTAAATCTGCCTGCTTCTATTATTTTCATGATTTTTTCTGTCTCCACAGGCTTATCCTTAAACTGGCGTATAGTTCTTCTGAATTTAATAAAATTGAGCAGATTATCAGCAGCAATGTCAAAGGCCTCACTGCTATATTCCACCACATCATTCATATTGTACTCATCTGTGCTTACAGCATTCACTGGGCATACAGCTACACAGTGACCACATTTAATACATGCTTCATTTTTAATTACAGCCTTATTTTCAATAATTTCAATATCATTTGGGAAACAGTCCCTTGCGCATTGGCCGCAGCCAATACAGTTTTCAGTATTTACCCTAAACATAATTAAACCTCCTCTATTTATAATTTTTATAGGCAAGCAGTCCCAAAGCCAGAGCAAGGAGACCAAACCCTATATCATACTTATCTGACCTTGTTATGGAAACAATTAATATGAATGAGCCTGCTAGTATGAGAAAAATCGAAAGATATTTCATTAGCTTATCCATTTTATTCAACTCTCTTCCTATAGCATCCTTCTAATATAATTATATAACAATACTTTTGAGTATGAAAAGTAACAGATGTTAAAAAACTATTATAACTTTTCACATAATTTCTACATATTATTGATTTATTATAAAAGCATAGCAAGGATTTCAAATCAATCCTCCCCCTTTGGATTGTTTTTGTTTTGCGTAAGAACAGCACTGGATCTAATGATTTCCAGTGCTGTTCTTACGCTTTAAAAAAAATGTTTTCAAGCAAAAAAAATTGCATTGAAGAGGAGGGGTAATAACAGTATAATGTATATGTGAAAATATTTTGTTTAGTGGAAAAGAGGTCAGTAAAATGCAGGACAAAAACGAAAAATTGCGTCTTTATGGTTTTAATAATCTTACAAAGGTATTAAGCTTTAATATCTATGATATCTGCTATACTAAAAGTGAAGAAGATCAAAAAAAATATATTGAGTATATAGATGAACAGTATAATTCAGATAGACTTACAGAGATATTAAAACAGGTTACAAAAATAATTGGAGCTAATGTCTTAAATGTGGCCAAACAGGATTATGACCCTCAGGGAGCCAGCGTTACATTACTGATTTCTGAAGAGGAAGTACCCCTTTACATTCTGGATAAGTCCTGCAATCAGGGGCAGTTAACGCCAACCAGGGAAAATATAGTGGCCCATTTGGATAAAAGCCATGTAACGGTGCATAGCTATCCTGAGAGCCATCCCAGGAATGAAATAGCAACCTTCCGTGTGGACATAGATGTGGCAACCTGTGGTGAGATTTCGCCACTAAAAGCTTTGAATTTCCTCATTGACAGTTTTGATTCTGATGTCATCACCATAGACTACAGGGTTCGAGGTTTCACAAGGGATGTTAATGGAAGAAAATATTTCATGGATCATAAGATAAATTCTATTCAGAATTTTATAGACAAGGATACAATAAACAGATACAACCTTATAGATATGAACATTTATCAATCCAATATATTTCATACAAAGATGAGGATTAACGATCTTAAGCTTGAAAATTACCTTTTTGAATCAAGTATTGAGGCTATGTCTGAAGAGGTTGAAAAAGACGTGAGAGGCAAGCTGGAAAGAGAAATAAATGAAATTTTTTATGGAATTAATCTCCCAGGTTAAAAGGAATGCCAATGGCATTCCTTTTATTAATTATATTGACATTGGTGCCAGACACCTATGTTAACTTTTATATGAATTTCAATATTTCAGATGCAGCCTTCCTCTTAGGCATCACAGCAGCTTCATCGTAATAGCCCAGGGATATCAGGGAAACAACTTCTTCATTTTCGGGAATATTAAGCAGCCTGGTTAGTTTTTCCTCATCATAAATTCCCATTATAACAGTACCCAAGCCTAATTCAGCGGCTTTGAGGGTAAATATCATGTTAGACAAACCACAATCAAACATCTGCCAACCCTTGCCTTTAGGAGTATCAACATTGCCTTCACTGTAATAGCCTGACCTGTTTTTTACTGTAGTAGAAACAATTAAAACAGGAGCTGTTTCCACAGCATTTCTGTTAAATTCAGGGACCGCTGTTAGTATCTGATTTTTAATTGCTTTACTTTTTACAGCATAATACCTGGTTACCTGGGTATTCTTCCAAGAAGGGGCATATATTGCTGCCTCCACCAATTGAGTTATAATCCGGTCAGAGACCTCTATATTATTAAAATTCCTTATACTTCTTCTCCTATTAATACAGATTTGTAAATCCATAAAACCACCTGATCTTTCTATCTTTAATGATACAATTAATAATACAATATTTTAGTCTATTAATAAATAAAATTGTTGCATTTTGATGAAATTGAAATTATCAGAAAATTATGATAAAATTTATTAAAAATAAAGGCGGGTGGGAAAGGTGTTTAGATTTTTTAAAAAAATGAAAGCAGCATTTACTATTATAGCCACGCTATTTTTTAGTACAACCTTTTCAATATCGGTGCTTGGAGCAGCGACTTCACAACTGGTGACCAGGGCTGATAATTCAGGCAAGGTTATTGCCTTGACCTTTGACGATGGTGATAATGGTGAGAATCTTCAGGAGATACTGTCTATACTTTCCACAAACAATGTTAAGGGGACCTTCTTTATTACAGGCAAAGCTGCAGCAGCTCATGCTGATCTTGTGAAAAAAATATTTGATATGGGGTATCCGATAGGAAATCACTCTTACTCGCACCCTGATTTTACTACTATTTCTTATAATGAAATTCTTAATCAGCTAAGTAAGGCAGATAATATTATAAAAAAAATAACTGGCAGCTCAACCGTGCCATATTTCAGGCCGCCCTATGGCTCTTTCAACTCTAATGTGCTTCAGGCAGCGGGAGATGCAGGCTACAGTAAAACCATTTACTGGACAATAGATACACTGGACTGGAAGGGAATTTCAGCATATGAAATAACCTTCAATGCACTTAATAATGCATCACCAGGAGCTATCGTTTTAATGCATGCAGGGTCTGGCGCAGCCAATACAAAATATGCACTGCCTGGTATTATCAGCGGACTTCGGGAAAAGGGCTACAGCTTTGTGACTATACCTGAACTTTTGAGCCGCTCAGCAGGAACTCAATATACCGTTAAAGCAGGAGATACCCTATATAAGATTGCCAATATTTATGGCGTTTCCATACAGGCCATAGTTAATGCAAACTATATAGTAAATCCGAATTTGATCTATATAAAACAGATTTTAACCATACCTTAAACATCTTATTGATTATAATTCATTGAAGACATATAATTACATTAAA
Organism: uncultured Clostridium sp.; assembly: GCA_937927335.1. GTDB lineage: Bacteria > Bacillota > Clostridia > Clostridiales > Clostridiaceae > UBA699. The sequence goes on along the minus strand of CALBDU010000016.1, from coordinate 54,403 downwards.
TTGAGTATTTTGTTTAAGGTATTCTACTGAAAAGGGTTAACGGGAAAATTTATAATACTCCTGTGAGGCAGGAGTATTATTTTGCTGCTTTTAGTGATTATTATATTATTTTGCAGGAGTGATATTATGGAAGATGGATATATTCAAGTTTACACAGGTAATGGAAAAGGAAAGACCACAGCCGCATTAGGAATTTCCCTGAGGGCTGTTTGTGCAGGAAAAAGTGTTTATTTTGCTCAGTTTATTAAGGGTATGAAATATAGTGAGCTTACTGCAGAAAATTATCTCCCGGGTTTTTCTATTAAACAATATGGCAGAGATTGTTTTATTTATAATGAACCTGATGAAGAGGATATAAAAGTTGCCAGGGAGGGCCTTAAGCAGTGTGCAGGGATATTGGCTTCCGGATCCTATGATATAGTGGTTTTGGATGAAATAAATATAGCCCTGTATTATAAACTTTTTCCTGTACAAGAAGTTATAGAGGCCATTGACAACAGGGCAAAAGGTGTAGAGGTAATTCTGACCGGCAGATACGCACCGTCTGAAATAATTAATAAGGCGGATCTTGTAACAGAAATGAAAGAAATAAAGCATTACTACAGCCAGGGGGTGCCAGCAAGAAAAGGCATAGAAAAGTAAATGGCCACACTGCAGACGAGAAATTGTACTAAGAAAAGAATTATTGGGGCCCTGACAGCTGAAGCGTAAAAATAATCATAGCTTCAGGGATTCCTTTTTGCACTTGCCTTACCAGGTTGAGAAGTGATATAATTTTTAAAAGGTCAATTATGTTGAACTAAGTTCAACAATGGTGAACGTGGAGGCCTGTAATGATCCATATAAGAAAAAGCAAAAATCAAATAGAGCTGAATCTGAGGGCGGTAAGTATGGGTAATGATTTATGCATAATTTTGACCGGAGGGGAAGCACACCTCGGTGCAGTTACATCCGGCTCAGGAGATATACAGCTTAAGACCGTTTCTATGGGGAACCATAAGGAACATTATGTAACTGAAAAGATAGGGAAAATATTAAGGGGAAAATTTAGTGAAAGCTTTGTCATATGCTGCGGTATTCATTTTGACAATATTACTAAAAACGAAATACAGGATATTATAAGTTTATCCGGGGATATGACAGAGGATTTATTGAAGGAGTTGGGCAAATGGAAATAATAGTTGGAGTAACAGGTGCAACAGGGGTTATATATGCAGTTAAGCTTATGGAAACCCTTAGAGAATTTCAGGATGTTAATACACACCTTATAGTAAGTGACTGGGCGGAAAAGAATTTAGAAACTGAAACGGAATATACCCTGAACTACCTGAAAAGCCTGGCATCAAATTTATATGACAATAATAATCTGGGGGAAAGCATATCCAGCGGCTCCTACATCAATGATGGAATGGTAGTTGTTCCCTGCAGCATGAAAACTTTGAGTGCAGTAGCAGCAGGGTATGATGACAGCTTGATTTCCAGAGCTGCGGGAGTAATGATTAAAGAGGGTAGAAAGCTTGTTTTATCAGTGAGAGAAAGTCCTCTAAGTCCAATACATCTGGAAAACATGCTGAAGCTTTCAAGGATCGGAGTTAGAATTCTGCCGCCTATGCCTGCCTTTTACAGCTTTCCGGAAAGTGTTGAGGATATAATAAACCATCATGTTATGAAAATATTGGACCAATTTGGTTTAAAATATGATAATGCAAAGAGATGGAAAGGATAGGAGGTTATAAAATGGCAGCAGAAAAAAAGAGCATAAATTCAGTAATAAAATCTCTTAAGGTGCTGGAGTGCTTTTCAAGAGAGGTAAAAGAGCTTAAGCTGATAGAAATCTCAAAAATTATGGGTATTCCAAAAAGCACTGCATCCAACTTGATATATACACTTGTGGATATGGGATATCTTGAACAAAATGGCGAAAATGGAAAGTTCAGACTGGGTATCAAGCTTTTTATGCTGGGCAAAGTCTATGAATACCACTTTAATTTAATAGATATTGCAAGGCCTTATATGGAGGAGTTAAGGGACAGGTTCAATGAAGCGGTGCTTTTATCTGCTCCTTATGAATCATCAGGAGTGTGGCTGGAAAAAATAGAAGGGGAAAGAACTTTGGGAATGAACTCTCAGGAGGGGAAATTACTTCCTCTTTACTGTACTGCTTCAGGGAAATTGTTTCTGTCAGCTATGACCATAGAAAAATTGAAGCGAACCCTGGGAGATATGGAACTGGTAAAAAGAGCGGATAATACAATCACTGATCCCGTCTTGTTGATAAAGGAGCTGGATGGTATAAGGGAAAGGGGATATAGCGTGGCTGCGGATGAAAATGAAATTGGAATCACCAGTATAGCAGCACCAATATATAATTATAATAATGAATTAATTGCATCCATAAGCCTTGCGGGACCCACTGCCAGGCTTCCAGAAAAGCTGAGGCAGGAGATAATAATGAAATTAGTGGATACAGCTGAAATAATATCGAAAAAGTCAGGCTGCAGCAAATAAGGAGTGAACTATGAATAATATTAAAGACCTGCGTTCAGCATTGGAGCTGCTGCGCACTATACCAGGACAGATAATTGAAACCAATGAGCCGGTAGATCCTCATGCGGAGCTTTCAGGAGTATACAGGCATGTAGGAGCGGCAGGTACAGTAATGCGACCCACCAAAATTGGGCCGGCTATGATTTTTAATAATGTAAAAGGGCATGAGGATGCCAGAGTACTTATAGGGCTTTTGGCCAGCAGGGAAAGGGTGGCCGTCTTGCTGAATTCCACACCGGAGAAGCTTGGATTTTTGTTAAATGAAGCAGTTAAAGCTCCTGTAGCTCCGGTAACAATCCCAAATGAAAAGGCTCCTTGTCAGGAGGTTGTTCATTATGCCGATGAGCCTGATTTTGACATAAGAAAACTGGTACCGGCGCCCACCAATACTGAAGAGGATGCAGGACCATATATAACAATGGGGATGTGCTATGCCACAGATCCGGAAACCCAGGAGTCTGATATAACCATTCACAGACTGTGCCTTCAGGGCAGGGATGAAATATCCATGTATCTTGTACCAGGAGCAAGGCATATAGAGGTTTTCAGAAAGAAGGCGGAGGATGAAGGAAAGCCTCTTCCAATATCAATAAGCATAGGTGTGGATCCAGCTGTAGAAATTGCCGCATGCTTTGAACCACCCACTACACCTATAGGCTATAACGAGCTGTCAGCTGCAGGGGCTATCAGAAAGCATCCTGTGGAGCTGGTTCAATGCCTTACAATTAAAGAAAAGGCTATAGCCAATGCAGAGTACGTTATTGAGGGAGAATTGCTGCCTCAGGTTCGTGTAAGAGAAGATATGAACACCAATACAGGCAAGGCAATGCCCGAGTTCCCGGGCTACACCGGACCTGCCTGCAGCTCTCTGCCTGTAATAAAGGTAAAGGCTGTAACCCATAGGACTAATCCAATAATGCAGACCTGTATCGGACCTAGCGAGGAGCACGTTAATATGGCTGGAATTCCAACAGAGGCAAGTATACTTCAGATGGTTGAAAAAGCAATGCCCGGAAGGCTCATGAATGTTTATGCACATAGCTCCGGAGGCGGAAAGTATATGGCTGTTCTGCAATTTAAAAAGAGCATGCCAAGTGACGAAGGACGTCAGAGGCAGGCTGCCCTTTTGGCATTTGCAGCATTTTCAGAGCTGAAGCATGTAATTATTGTGGACGAGGATGTGGATCCATTTGATACCAACGATGTATTATGGGCTATAAACACAAGGTACCAGGGAGATGTGGATACTGTATTTATTCCTAATGTCAGGTGTCACCCCCTGGATCCAAGCCAGACGCCTGAATATAATCCAATGCTGAAGGATAAGGGACTTTCCTGCAAGGTGATTTTTGATTGTACAGTACCATTCCATTTAAAAGAGCATTTTCAAAGGGCAAAGTTTAAGGATGTGGACCCGGCACCATTTTTAAGGTAATATATTTAATAAATTATTACAATAATGTATAATAGCAGTATTGATGACAATAATGAATGTTGGTGATATGATTGTTCAGTTTAAAAAATGAAAATAAGTGGATCAAGGCAATGCTGGCCTTATGCTGCCTGGTGCTGTTGGCTCTGATACTGATATCAATAATTTATTATGGAAACAGCACACTGCTGGGTAATTTTTATGCGCCGGACAATGATGATGTAAAGTTTATCAGAAGTGCATGGATACTGGCAACCACAGGGAACTATACATATCATAAACCCCCTGATCCTACTGTTTTTATGATGCCGGGACTTTCCTATACACTGGCTTTTTTTATGAAATTATTCGGTGAGTTTGGAGGAATAACAGCATTTAGGATTTCCCAGGCAATAATACAGGTATTATCTTTGCTGCTTGTTTTTTTCATAGCCAGAAAACTGTTTAACAGCAAGGTTGCAATATTATCAGTTATATTAGATACATGGTATATGCCTGAAATCTGGGTGCCAAACTTGATCTTAACAGAAACCTATTTTAAATTTTTTGTATTATGCCTGGTATTGATCTCTATTTATGCCTTAGAGGAGAACAAAAGTAAGTATTATGCTCTGGGTGGATTATTTCTGGGCCTGGCTGCATTATTCAGGCCAACCATTGTTACTTACCCGGCATTGATTCTCATAATGTGGATAATAAAAAAAGTAAATTTCAGGGATGCAGTTAAGTATACCCTTCTGGTAGCAGCTGTTTTTTGTGTTGTAATGAGTCCCTGGTGGGTTAGGAATTATAAAATATTCCATAGGTTCATTCCTCTCACCATGGCCACAGGCAACCCTATGTATCAGGGAACCTTTATAAATTATGACCAAAGCTCAAAGGCCACTGATGGACTCGATTATACAAATCTAAATACAAAGGATCCCAAGCTCTCCGAATTAGAGAGAAATGAAATGGAAATATACCTTTCAAAATATAGATTAAAAAATCTTTTTCCAAGGTATCCAATAGAATTCATAAAATGGTATACTATAGGAAAGGGAAGAATTCAGGTAGAAACAGCCTTCTATTGGAAGCAGATGTATGGGGTAAGTCCCCAAAAAGAAAAATATTATCACCTGGCCCTGCTGGTATTATCGGTGCTGGGAGCATTAAGACTAATAAGGGATAAAAACAGAAATATCACAGCTATATTGCCTTTAAGCCTGGTTATATATTTTATTCTGGTCTACCTTCCGTTTTTTACAATGAGCAGGTATTTCTACCCTGCAGCACCTTACTTTATTATGTTTGCTGCATACTTCTGTGTAAAATTTTTTGAAAGGACGGATTCGGTATGAGTGACAAGGAAATAATGTTAAATAAAAAGATTTGGGCTGTAGCAGGAGCAAATACAAACCCTGAAAAGTTTGGAAACAAAATTTACTGCAGGCTCAAGGCCAGAGGCTACCAGGTATATGGAGTGAACCCTGTATATGATGAAATAAACGGGGATCCTTGCTATAAGGACTTATCATCATTGCCCGTAGTTCCCGAGGTTGTGGATATTGTAGTGAGTCCTGCAAGGGCAATTCCAATAATAAAGGAAGCTGCAAAGCTTGGGATTCCATATATTTGGCTTCAGCCTGACACCTATAATGATGAAGTTCTAAAGGAAATTAAGGAATTAGGTCTTATTGCGGTTAAGGATTGTGTTTTGGTTGCCTTGCCATAAATGGAGGTGTTTCCAATCACAAGGGATGAATTTTATTATAAGGTTTATGAACTAGTTAAGGAGATTCCCAAAGGTAGAGTAGCCACCTATGGACAAATTGCATTTTTGCTTGATAAACCAGGCTGTTCTAGAATGGTTGGCCAGGCATTAAGCCATGCTCCGGAAAGTCAGCTTATTCCCTGCCACAGGGTTGTAAACTTCCAGGGAAGACTGGTGCCCGGATGGGAAAAGCAAAAGCAGCTCCTTTTGGGAGAAGGGATCATATTTAAGGTTAATGGCTTTGTAGATTTAAAGAAATGCATATGGAAATGAATAAACTAATAACGGAGGTAAGGAAAATGGATGCTAAAGAAAAGGTTTTTGAAAGGTTAAAAGAGCTTAATATCAGCTATGAGGTTACGGAACATCCTGCTGTTTACACCATAGAGGATATGGAAAACCTCGGTATAACCAGTCAGGGTGAGGTTTGCAAAAATCTGTTTTTAAGAGACGAGAAAGGAAAAAGACACTTTCTTGTAGTTTTGCAAAAGGATAAGACAGCGGATCTGAAGAATATACAAAAATTGATAGGCTGTACAAGACTTAGCTTTGCGTCTGCTGAAAGACTGGAAAAATATTTAAAGCTGGAAAAAGGGGAAGTGACTCCTCTGGGTGTTATAAATGATGTTGATGCAGCTGTAGAGGTCATATTTGACAGTGATATTAAAGGAAATGACAGGCTGGGAGTTCACCCTAATACTAATACAGCTACAGTATGGATTTCTTTTGATGATGTTAAAAAAGTAGTGGAAGCTAACGGCAACAAAATCAAGTATGTTAAAATATAATGCTGAAAAAGCTGCATGCAAATAGCAGCTTTTTTACTATTTATAAACCTGTATCTTAAGAATCATGTAAAATTGACGATAATTATTGCATAACAATGGTTTGGAGGAAAATCATGAAAGGTTTCGCCTTTAAAAATGTAGTATCTATATTTTTAATGTTTATGGCTGCTTACTTAATTGCTGTTCTTAACCACAGTCAATTTTGGGCTGAGTTAATTGCACCAGCAGGAACTATGCTTTGCTCAGTAATAATATTTCAAAATTATTTAATAAAGTCAAACAAACGGATGTATGTACGCTACGCTTGGCTGTTAATGGGGTTGGCAAGCCTTGCTTGGTGTATGGCGGATTTAAGCTGGGCAGTGGCAGCGCTTTTTTTAAGAATTGATGCAGATAGTAATTCAGTTATTACGTTGATGTATCTATTCCCAAATATATTTTTATTTGCTGCATGTGTAGTTTTTTTGCTTTATCATGTAAGAAGATGGAACCTGGTTCAGCTGGTCCTTGATGTGTCTGCAGTATGTGCTTCAGGCTTTTTGATAATATGGGTTTTGGTGTTTAATTCCAGCTATGAATTATTCTATATTATCGTTAAGGATGGGGTCATATCAGTAGCGAGCATACTCATAGATTCCCTGATTATAGCAGGTGCAGCAGTATGGTGGCTTTCTATAAGAACCGGTAAGCCCCCTGTGTTCATTAAAATCATATTTTTAGGGCTTATGTGTTTTTCCTTAAATGATTTGTACTATTACTACCTGTATTTTAATAATGCATATATACCAAATTCAATAATGGATGTTGTCTACATTTTATCTTTTATGCTTATAGGCCTGGGAGCTGCCTATGAAGTAAGCTTCAATGAAACTAATATTTATGCAGATGAGAAAATAAGAAATAATAACATTGGCTCAAGGCATAATGTAGTAGTATTGCTGCTGTGCCCTTCATTGATAATTATTGCTGAGGGGATTAGTTCAATTCATTTAATTAGAGCGCTTTTCATTATAGTAATATATGAAGTAATAAGCAGCCAGATACAGGAAGCAATTAAAAATAAGAATTTGTTACAGGGACAAAGGGATTTAAATAAGGTTTTGGAAAAAAGGATAGAAGAGCGGACTCATGAAATTAAAAAGATCAATGAGAAGCTTTTAGCAAAGAACAAGGAGCTGGCTTTTTTATCAAATCAGGATCTAGTTACAAGGCTGTATAACAGACGTTATTTTATAAATATTATTAATAAAAAAATTGACAAAATATTACCACAACAAACAATAGCAGTTTTATTTGTGGATATGGACCGGTTTAAAACCATCAATGATACATATGGCCATGATATAGGGGATAAAGTTCTTGTAGAGCTTTCCGAAAGATTTCAGCACCTTAGAACTGACAACTCCATTATAGCCAGGCTTGGGGGAGACGAATTTGTATTTGCATACTGGGGTAATTATGACTATACCAAGGCAAATGAAATTGGGAGCAATATCATAAACTGCTGCAAAAGTGAGCTTTATATAGACAAGTACAGGTTTAACGTGACCTTGAGTGTGGGCATATCAATTTATCCCTTTGACGCAGATAATTGCAGCATGCTAATGAAAAATGCGGATATGGCCATGTATCGGGCAAAAGCTACGGGGTATAACAAGTGCATATCCTTCAATGCTTTACTAAAGGAAGAGATAAACAGAAAAAATGAAATAGAAATAATGCTTAGAAAAGCTGATTACGAAAAGGAATTTATGCTGTACTATCAGCCTCAGTTCAGTATCCCAGATAAAAGGCTTCTTGGTATTGAGGCCTTACTCAGGTGGAACAGCCCTGAAGCAGGGCTGATACCACCATCGGAATTCATACCCATAGCTGAAGAGCTTGATTGCATTTTACCAATTGGAGAGTGGGTTATGAAAGAAGCTGTGAGGCAAATTTCCGACTGGAACAGGAGATATTGCATGAATCTTAAGATGGGTATAAATATATCGCCTAAGCAGCTCGATAGCAAGAATTTTATAAATATACTAAAGAAAAAGCTGCAGGATGAGTTTGCAGACTCAAGCTGGCTGGATATTGAACTTACAGAAAGCATAGCCATAGAAGATGAATACAGGATTTCAGAAATATCAGACCTTTTTCAAGGCGTGGGGACATCTATTTCCATTGATGATTTTGGAACAGGCTATTCATCCTTAAGCTACTTGAAAATGTTCCCTTTTGACAGAATTAAAATTGCCAAGCCGCTAATTGATGCCTTATCAGAGGATGACTATGACATGCAGATAGTAAAGGCCATAATTATGCTTGCTAAATCCATTGGTATAAAAACCATAGCTGAAGGAGTAGAAACTCAGCAGCAGATGGATATTTTAACTGAATTGGGTTGTGAGGAAATTCAAGGTTATTTACTTGGCAAGCCTATGCACGCAGAGCATTTTGAAAAAATATTTCTGGAAAATATAGAAAAGGTTTCTATTGCAATTCCTCAGACAAAAGACCTGAATGTTAGTCCAGGGAGATATTAATTTTAAGCTTTTAACACCCAAAAGGGTGTTTTTTTGTTAATTATTTAATTTAGTTAAATTGCCTAAAAAATATGTTCATAAATACATATACTTAAATGACCACCAACAGTAATATATTTATAAGGTAAAAATATTTTTTTAGTGAGGTGTAATTTTATGAGCATGGAAGAGCAGAGAAAATTAGCTGCAGAAGAAACCTACAAAAATGACAGGGCCCATGTTATTCATTCATGGTCAGTGCAATCCAAAGTTAAACCTATCGTTATCGACAAAGCAGAGGGCTGCTACTTCTGGGACGGCAATGGAAAAAGATATCTTGATATGTACTCGCAGATTGTAAATCTTAATATAGGCCACCAGCATCCGAAGGTTGTAAAAGCTATTCAGGATCAGGCCGGAAAGCTTTGTTATGCTGCGCCAAGCCTGGCTGTAGATGCAAGAAGCACTTTAGGAAAACTGATGAGTGAAGTAACACCTGAAGGTTTAAATCACTTCTTTTTTACAAACGGCGGAGCTGATGCCAATGAGAACGCAGTAAAAATTGCAAAAATGGCTACCGGAAAATCAAAAATAATTTCCCGTTATAGATCCTACCATGGAGCTACCATGGGAGCGGTTTCACTAACCGGTGAGCCTAGAAGAACCCAGGTTGAGCCAGGCGTTCCAGGAGTGGTAAGAGTGTTTGATCCTTATTGCTACAGATGTGTGTTCGGCAAGGAATATGGAAAATGCAACATGGAATGTGTTAAACATGTGGAAGAGGTCATAAAGTTTGAAGACCCTAAAACCATAGCTGGTTTCATTATGGAAGGAGTAACGGGATCAAACGGAATATTTATTCCGCCTCCAGAATACTATAAAGGTATCAGGGAACTCTGCACTAAATACGATATTATGTTTATTGATGATGAGGTTATGAGCGGCTTTGGAAGAACTGGAGAATGGTTTGCAGTGGATCACTTTGGTGTAGCACCTGATATTATGTCAGTGGCTAAGGGAATAAATTCAGGGTATATTCCTTTGGGTGCAGTTTGTATATCTGACAGGGTATATGACGCAATTAAAGACAGGTTCTTGAGCTGCGGATTAACCTATAGCGGGCACCCGTTAGCCTGTGCTGCAGCAGTAGCTACAATTAATGTATATAAGGAAGAAAAAATAATTGAAAATGCCAAGGAAGTTGGGAAATTCATACTTCAGAAAATGGAAGAAATGAAAGCTAAGCATAAATCAGTAGGCGATGTAAGAAATATCGGAGTATTTGGCTGCATTGAGCTTGTGAAAAATCGTGAAACAAGAGAGCCTATAGTTCCTTGGAACGGCGGCGGAGAGGTAATGGACAAAGTTAGTGCTTCACTGCTGGATGATGGGATGTATATGGATATAAGATGGAACTGGATATTAGTAGTACCTCCGTGTGTTATCAAACCAGAGCAGGTTGAAGAGGCATTTGTGGCAATTGACAAAGCACTTTCTATAGCTGATCAATATACAGAATAAGATATTAATGCCCATAATCCTGCGAATATTTATAAATAATTCAAAATATGATAAAATTAATATGATTTTTCTGAAAAATAAAAATATTTTGAGAGTGAGGTTGAATTATGGGCGTTAGATTTGACCAGCTGCTTAACCTGCCGGAGCTTCACGATTTAAAGGTTGTTAGCGGCAGCAAAGGAATTTATAAGATAGTTAGATGGGTTCATATTGTTGAAACTCCGGATCTCTTGAGATATGTACAAAGTGACGAATTGATTATTCTCACCGGAGTTGCAGTTCAAAATAATATTCAGGATTTCATAACCCTGGTAGAAGGTCTAATTGAAAAAAATGCAGTAGGTTTGATATTGAATGTGGGAAAGTATTTTGATAGTGTACCTCAGGAGATAAAAACCATTGCCGATGAAAATGATTTTGCTGTTCTGGAGCTTCCATGGGAAGTGAGTATAGCAGATACTACAAAGGTAATCTGTGAAGAAGTGGTGAAAAGGCATATGGAGGAGATCTCCTATCAGGATCTTTTGATGAATATCATATTTTTCAATAAGGTGACCTTTGAAGATTTCACAAAGCAGATATCGGACCACAGCTATGGTACGTTTAAAACCTTCAGAATAGCTATTGTAGCCATTGATGGATTTCAACAGTATATGTACTCCAAAAATATAAGAGATGAGCAAAGTCTTATTCATATGAAAGACATATTTTTTAATTCAGTGAATAGTGCTGTATCAGATTCAAGAAGCAGGCCCATAAGCTATCTCCAGGATAAGTCAGTTATTCTGTTATTAATAAACGAAAAAGAGAGACATCCTAATCTAAATATACTTTCAGATATTATAAGAGAGAGCTGCAAGAATAATTTTCCTGATATCAGCGTAAGTATTACCATGGGCAACTGTTGCACAGATTTTTCACAAATTAAAAAAAGCTATCTGGAGGCCGAAAAGACATTAAAGGTTTTAAAAGCCGAAGGGAGAACTGATGACACCTTGTTTTATTCAAATATAGGTGCATACAAATTGATAACAGAAATTGAAAATTCTTTATTATTAAAGGAATATTACTACGATACCCTGGGAAAATTGGAGCAATATGACATACAAAATCATTCTGATTTTATGGACATACTATATACATTTCTCCAGGAAAACGGCAGTTATATTCAAACCTCTCAGAAGCTTTATATGCATAGAAATACATTAATGTATAAAATCAATAAAGTTCAGGAAATTTTAAAGCTGGATCTTTCTGATCCAAAGGTTAGGTTTGAATGCCACCTGGGGTTCTTGGTAAAGCAAATATTAAATGATTAAACTACTAGGAGGGTTAAAATGAGTGAAGTAAAAAAATTAAAGTTTTATGCAGGCGGACAGTGGATTGAATCTAAAACTGAAAAATACATGGATGTATTTAATCCAAGTACCGGGGAAGTTATAGCAAAGGCGCCATGCTGTACAGAGGAAGAGGTTAATATGGCTGTAAAAGCGGCCAGTGAAGCATTCCCTGAATGGTCGCAGACCCCTGTAATGAAAAGAGCACAGGTTTTATATAAATTCAGAGATTTGATCGAAGAACATATGGACGAGCTAACTGAAATGGTGGCAAGAGAGAACGGTAAGGTATGGGAGGAAGCTAAAGGCGATATCCTGAAGATTAAAGAACCAGTGGAACTGGCTTGTGGAATACCAACATTAATGATGGGAGAATCCCTCATGAACACATCCACAGGTTATGATACAGTTCTCTACAAAGAATCCGTGGGGGTATTTGCTGGTATTGCACCCTTTAACTTCCCCGGTATGATACCTATGGGCTGGATGTCTCCGTTATGTATTGCCTGCGGAAATACAATTGTAATTAAGGCTGCTTCTATGACTCCAATGACATCAATGAGATGTGCGGAATTATGGAAGGAAGCTGGTCTTCCTGATGGTGTACTTAATATTGTTACCTGCAGCAGGAATGAAGCAGAAATATTTTTGAAACATCCTGATGTAAAGGGTATTACTTTTGTTGGTTCAACTTCAGTAGGACTTCATATCTATGGAACGGCTGCAGCTAACGGCAAGAGAGTACAGGCATTATGTGAAGCTAAAAACCATGGGCTGGTTATGGAAGATGCTGCTTTGGAAAGAACAGCAAGGGGTATTATAAATTCATCCTTTGGCTGTGCCGGTGAAAGATGTATGGCTTTACCTGTAATAGTTGCTCAGGAAAGTATTGCAGATCAGCTGGTAGAATTACTGGTTAAATATGCAAAAGAACTAAAAATAGGTCCTGCTTATGATAAAACCTCACAGCTTGGACCGGTAGTCACTGCTGAACATAAAAGGTTCGTAACCAACTGGATAAACAAAGGAATTGAAGAAGGAGCAAAGCTTGTGCTGGACGGAAGGGATGTTAAGGTTCCAGGCTACGAAAACGGCTTCTATCTCGGACCAACAATTCTTGATCATGTAACTCCTGAAATGACCGTGGGCGACAATGAAATATTCGGACCTGTAGTTTGTATTAAGAGGGTCAAGGATTTTGAGGAAGGCTTAAAGATAATGAATAGCAATCCATTTGCAAACGGTTCTGTAATATTTACTCAAAGCGGATATTACAGCAGGGAATTTGCAAGAAGAACCCATGGAGGCATGGTTGGTATAAACGTTGGAATTCCTGTTCCTGTTGGAATATTCCCATTTACCGGCCACAAGAAATCTTTCTTTGGTGATCTTCACACTTTGGGAAAAGACGGAGTCAGGTTCTACACTGAGACAAAGGCTGTAACCAGTACATGGTTCAGTGAGGAAGAAAAGAAAAAGACTAAGGTTGATACTTGGGACGGTTCCGTAGGCGGAGGCGATTAGGGATCAAATAAACGCTGCTGTTCAGCTTTCTGGCTGCAGCAGTATTTTTTTAGTACATAAAAAGACCTCCGGAATTATTCCGGAGGTCTAATATTAGTTATTTTTTAATTTCAGTTTTGCTGAATTTAAATTTGTAGATTAACCATAAGAATATCAGCCATGGGAATCCAACTATAACAGCAACTCTGTTTCCAGGATTCATGCACATAACAACTATAACAAAGGCTAAGAAAGCTATTGCAATATAGTTAGCTATAGGATATCCAAACATAGGGAACTTCAGGTTCTTAACCTGTTCAGGAGTAAGTCCTTTTCTGAAGTTCATCTGGCACCAGGTTATAACAAACCATACGAAGATACCAACGAATGTAGCTATGGAAGTTACATAGTTGAATGCTTCTGCAGGAACTACATAGTTAAGAACAACGCCTATCATCATACATCCAGCTGAGAATATAATTCCAGCTGCAGGAACCTTAGTCTTGCTTACCTTTGCAAATAAAGCAGGTGCTTTACCTTCTAATGCTAAGCTGTAAAGCATACGTCCAGTTGTGTATATACCTGAGTTACAGGATGATGAAGCTGCTGTTAAAACAACGAAGTTAATGATACCAGCTGCTGCTGAAATACCAAGACTTGCAAATGTTAAAACAAACGGGCTTCCTTTTGTTCCAATTTCATTCCATGGATAAAGGGACATTATAACTGTTAATGCACCAACATAGAATATCATTACTCGCCAGAAAACCTTCTTTATAGCTGAAGGTATAACTTTGTCAGGGTTCTTTGCTTCACCGGCAGTAACACCGATAAGCTCAATTCCTAAGAACGCGAAGGTAACCATAACTAATGCCTGGATTGGTCCGCCTATTCCTTTAGGGAAGAATCCGCCGTGACTGTAAAGATTTGAGAAACCAACAGCAACACCATTGTTTCCAAGGCCTGTAAACATCATGATAGCACCAATAACTATCATAACTATTATTGTAACAACCTTTATCAAAGCAAACCAGAATTCGAATTCACCGAAAAGACTAGCTGCAGTAAGGTTAACTAATGTTAAAAGAACTATGCAAATAAATGCTGACAACCATGTTGGGAAATTAGGCCACCAGAAATTGATATAAACACCAACAGCTGTGGTTTCTGCCATACATGTAACAACCCACATGAACCAATATGACCAACCAGTTAAGAAACCGAATAATGGTGATATGAATTCATAAGCATAAGCTGAGAATGATCCTGCAATAGGATGCTCAACAGCCATTTCACCAAGTGCACGCATAATGATATAAAGAATAAATCCGCCACCTGCATAAGCAAGTAATAATGCTGGTCCAGCTACTTTTATTGCTGATGCTGAACCAAGGAACAAACCAACACCGATTGCTCCACCAATTGCCATAAGTTGTACGTGTCTCTCTTCAAGACCACGTTCCAGCTGCTCTCCGCCAAGAGCTCCGCCATTTTCGCTCATATTTTTTACCCCCTTAAAAATTGATTCAGTCACTTCCCTCTGCCAGGAAGATAATTATGAAAGATAATTAAAAATATTATAATTGCAGAAAATATAATATTCTGACAAAAATTATTCTATCACCATTCAAAAATAAAATCAATAGACTAATTACATGATTGTGAATGAATTGAAAATTTCGAATATAACAAAAAATATCCACAAAATAAGAAACCGTCTCATTTAGAGACGGTTTCTGTATGAATAAATTTATTTTGAGCCTACATCTGTTTTGCTGAATTTAACCTTGTAGATTACCCATAAGAATATCAACCAAGGGAATCCAACTATAACTGCTACTCTGTTGCCTGCACTCATGCACATAACTATGATAACGAAAGCAAGGAATGCTATTGCAAGGTAGTTAGCCCAAGGATATCCAAACATAGGGAACTTTAAGTTTTTAACTTGTTCAGGTGTAAGTCTCTTTCTGAAGTTCATCTGGCACCAGGTAATTACAAACCATACGAATATACCAACGAAGGTAGCTATGGAAGTAACATATCCAAATGCTTCTGCAGGAACTACAAAGTTAAGAACAACACCGATCATCATACATCCTGCTGAGAATACGATACCTCTTGCAGGAACCTTTGATTTACTAACCTGTGCAAAATATACTGGAGCTTTTCCTTCAAGTGCCAAGCTGTAAATCATACGTCCGGTTGTATATATACCTGAGTTACAGGATGATGAAGCTGCTGTTAAAACAACGAAGTTGATGATACCAGCTGCTGCTGAAATACCAAGGCTTGCAAATGTCATAACGAACGGGCTTCCTTTTGTTCCTATTTCTGTCCAAGGATAAAGTGACATTATAACTGTCAAAGCGCCAACGTAGAATATCATAATTCTCCAGAAAACCTTCTTTATAGCTGAAGGTATAACTTTGTCAGGGTTCTTTGCTTCACCGGCAGTAACACCGATAAGCTCGATTCCTAAGAATGCGAAGGTTACCATAACTAAAGCCTGGATAGGTCCCCAAATTCCTTTAGGGAAGAAACCGCCATGGGAATACAAGTTGGAGAATCCAACTGGAACTCCATTGTTTCCAAGGCCTGTGAACATCATGATAGCACCAACAATGATCATAACTATAATAGTAACAACCTTTATCAAAGCAAACCAGAATTCCAGTTCTCCGAAGAGACTTGCTGCTGTAAGGTTAACAAGTGTTAAAAGAACTATGCATATGAAAGCTGTAAGCCACTGTGGAACTGATGGCCACCAGAACTGGATGTAAACACCAACTGCTGTGGTTTCTGCCATACATGTAACAACCCACATGAACCAGTATGACCAACCAGTCATGAAGCCAAGTAAAGGTGATATGAATTCGTATGCGTAAGCTGAGAATGAACCTGCTATAGGATGCTCAACAGCCATTTCACCAAGTGCACGCATAATGATATAAAGAATAAGTCCGCCACCTGCGTATGCAAGTAATAATGCAGGTCCAGCCATTTTTATTGCTGTTGCTGAACCAAGGAACAAACCAACACCTATTGCTCCACCTATTGCCATAAGTTGCACGTGTCTCTCTTCAAGACCACGCTCTAGCTGTTCTCCACCAAGAGATCCGCCATGTTCGCTCATAATTTAACCCCCCTATTAATAATTAATAAACTTTGTAATTATTTCCTTTTTAAATTTCACCCCCTTGCTGCGCCGGAAAATAACTACATGATACTTATAAATAATTGCGCTTTCAATAATTATAATATTCTGAATGTACTCATTTTATCATCATTTGAATATAAAATCAACATAAATATTAACAATAAGTTAATATTTATGTTTTTAGAGGAAATAAGAAGCCTATAATGACCATAATTGCTTGATTTCAAATGCATATTTTCAATTATGTGAAAATTGGTAATATAAAATTATATGAATATAATTGATATTAATTTATCAATTTATTGCATTAAAGTGGCAGAAGTTTACTATTTATTTTACTTATATGTTGAATTGGTGTAAAATATTCAATATATATTTTCTCAAAAAACGGAGGGATTTTATGTTTGGTGCAAAAATCAGATCCATAAGGCAGGAAAAAGGGCTTACCCTTAATGAACTGGCGGATAAAACAAGCCTCACAGCCAGCTATCTATCACAAATAGAGAGAAATTTAATAGATCCTTCACTGTCATCTTTAAGAAAGATATCAATGGCCTTGGAGGTGCCCTTGTACTCTTTTCTAGCGGAAGACAAAAGGAAGAATGTACTTGTTAAGGCAGATAAAAGAAAAAAGCTGGAACTCCCTAATTCAAGTATTGCGTATGAATTTATGACTCCCATGGCTGCAGACAGAGAGATTAATCTTAAAATGGAAATTATATATTTCCAACTGGAACCACATAGCTGGAGCAGTGAGGAATTTATGGTTCATGCAGCAGATGAGTGCATTTACATACTGGACGGTACAATAGAAATTAACCTGGGAGATGAAAAATACAGACTTAACACAGGAGACAGCATATATATTCAGGAAAATATACCTCATAAATTTTATAATCCTACATCAAAAAAGATCACTGGGATATCCAATATCTGTCCTCCAATTTATTAATATTTTTTGTTGACCAAAAATTTAATAAATAGTAAAATAATTAATAAATAATTAATTAAGTTAAAATTAAATTTTTTATAGGGGGGAATTTTAATGAAGCGTGACGTAAAAAAATGCCAGGAATTAGTTGAACGAGACAGAAAAGTTATCGCAACCGGAGCTAGAGTTCCATATTATCCATTGGTTGTTAAGAGTGGACATGGTGCTATTATTGAAGATGCGGACGGCAATGAATACATAGACATGCTTGCCAGTGCTGGTGCTACGAATACAGGCCATTCTCATCCTAAAGTTGTAAAAGCAATTCAGGAGCAGGCTGCAGAATTTATTCATTATACACCTGCTTACATGTATCACGAACCACTTATTAAGCTTGCGGAAAAACTGGTAGAAATTACACCTGGCAAATTCAGCAAAAAGGTAATGTTCGGTTTGACAGGATCCGATGCAAATGACGGTATGATGAAAATAGCAAGGGCATATACTGGAAGAACAAAAATAATTTCCTTTGTAGGGGCTTATCATGGTTCTACATACGGTTCCATATCCATATCCGCTTTAAGTCTGAACATGAGAAGAAAAATTGGACCTTTGGTTCCGGATATATTTCATATAAACTATCCTGACTGCTACAGGTGCAGATGCGGAAAGACAGTTGAAAGCTGCAATCTGGAGTGCCTCAATGAGCTTCAGGAAAAATTCACTTCATACTTGCCGCCGGAGGAAGTTGCTGTAATCATCATGGAGCCTATTGCCGGAGATGGAGGAATAGTAATTCCACCTGCAAAATATGTAAAAAAGCTTTACGAGATCTGCCAGCAGCATGGAATATTGTTTGCTGTGGACGAAGTTCAGCAGGGCTTTGGTAGGACAGGCAAGTGGTTTGCTGTGGAACACTTTGGAGTTGATCCAGACATTATAGTTATGGGTAAATCTATAGCCTCGGGAATGCCAATGAGTGCCATAGTAGCCAGAGAGGAAATTATGGAATCAGTTGGACCACCAGCCCATTTATTCACAACTATAGGAAATCCGGTATGCTGCCAGGCTTCATTGGCTACAATTGATGTAATAGAGGAAGAGGGCCTTTTGAAAGGATCTGAAGAAAAGGGAGCATATTTAAAGAAAAAATTTGAACAATTAAAGGAAAAATATCCTATGATTGGAGATGTAAGGGGCCTGGGACTCAGTATAGGAGTAGACCTGGTAAAGGATCCTGTAACTAAGGAGAGGTATCAGGAAGCCTGTGCAAAGATATGCTACAGATGCTGGGAAAAAGGGCTGCTCTTAACCTTCTTTGCAAATAATGTACTAAGGATACAGCCTCCGCTTGTTATAACCTATGAACAGATGGACAAGGCTATTGAAATAATTGAAGAGGCCATGAAGGAATTTATGGCTGGCGAAATTCCAGACGAAGTTTTGGAGACTGCAAAGGGCTGGTAGACTATTCAACTTGCAATTCAGGTGTGATATAATTGTATAAATAAAGTATCCCATAATATTTATTTATGCGAGGTCACTATGAATGTGTATATAGCAAGACAGCCAATATTTAATAAAAAAAGAGAAGTAGTGGCATATGAACTGCTCTTCAGAAGCACGGAAAAAAATGCTTTTGATAACACAGACAGTACACATGCCACTCTTCAGGTTATAAAGAACAGCTTTTCTCTATTCAGTATGGAATCCCTCATTGGTGACAAAACAGCATTTCTAAATTTTGATGAAAATCTTATCAATTCTGATATTATAGATTTCTTTTCCCCGGAAATGGTAGTTGTTGAAATTCTGGAAACCGTGACCTTCAGTCAGGAAGTAATAAATTCAATAAAACGGCTTAAACAGAAGGGTTTCAAAATAGCCCTTGATGATTTCCTGTACAATAAGGACCAGGATGAAATAATGGATATGGTGGACTTTATTAAGATTGATTTTCTTCTTACAAGAGGAGAAGAAAGAAAAGATATAGTGAAAAAATTTAATAACGGTAAAATAAAATTTCTTGCGGAAAAGGTTGAAACAAAAGAGGATCTTGATTATGCAGCTGCAGCGGGATATACCTATTTTCAGGGATATTATCTAAGCGCGCCCCTGGTATTAACCACAAAGGAGCTGTTTACCAATAAAATAAATTATTTGAGTGTAGTTGAAGAATTAAACAACCAGTGTGTAGATATAATTGCCGTTGAAAATTCAATTAAAAAGGATCTGGGTTTGTCATATAAGCTGTTGAAGCTTATCAACTGTGCCTCCTATGGGTTTAAAACTGAAATTTCTTCTATAAGACAAGCCATAGTTCTCATTGGTGTGGATAATCTGAAAAAATGGCTTTATGTAATAACCCTGGAATCGCTGACAGAGAACAGACAGGAGCCAATTATTACAATATCACTGATAAGAGCAAGGTTTGGGGAGCTTATTGCTGAGAATACAGGTTTTGATATAAATTCCTTTGATATGTTTCTCACTGGTATGTTTTCTTTAATAGACAAATTTATCGATATGCCCATGGATGAAATTTTGAAGGAGCTTCCTTTATCAAAGGATATTAAGGATACATTGAGCGGACGGGATAATATAAACACTCGTATTTTGCGGGTAATAAAGGAATATGAGGCAGGCAACTGGGATGTGGTGGATGAATATCTGGAGCCTGTAGGAATAAGCGGAGACAAGATATATCGCTGCTATATAGAAGCATTGGATTGGGCTGAAAAAATTGATTTATAACCAGACTTTGGCTAAGGAGAATTTTAAATGGATGAGAAAAAAGAATTAGTTGAGGAATTGATAAGATATCAGGAGCTTAGTGAGACAACCATACAAAAGCTGAATACAAAAATAGTTGAATTGGAGAATAAATTGAATATGTTTTCATCTGTTTTGAGTATCAGTGAATATATTAATCAGTGCTTGGGGAATGAAAAAATATTGCTTATGGTTAATGATGTGCTTATGGGAGTTTTGGGTGCTGAATATTCCACAATTTATATAAAAGAAAAGGGAAAGCTTCAGCTAAAGGATACAAACCTTAAGGAAACAGTCCACCATATGAATCTCATAAACAGCATGGATATTGATTCCTATCAGGGATTTCTCAGTAATTCCGAGGAAAATCTCTGCAGAAGTACTGATATTAAAGTACATTCCTCTCTTGGAATGCCCATATCCTTAAAGGATGAAGTACTTGGCTATATAGTGGTTGAACATGAAAGTTTGAATTATTTTAATGACTTTCATGTGAAATTTATAAGATCCATATGCAACCATATTGCAATTTGCTTTGAGAATAATAAGCTATACAATAGAATAAAGGAGATTTCCAACAGAGACTTTCTTACAGGCTTATTTAACAGAAATTATTTTTATCAGAAGGTTTCCAGATACTTAAGCATGGGCGGCAAGGATATAGCCATTGCTATGCTGGATTTTGATGATTTTAAGAACTGTAATGATAATTATGGTCATCTTTACGGGGATTACGTCTTAACTACAATTTCAAGAATTCTTAAGGAAAATCTGGAGGAGCCTGATATTGTATGCAGATATGGTGGGGAGGAAATAATTATCTGCCTCCATAATATCACTGATATAAAGGCAGCAGAAAATGAAATGAACCGAATCAGGAAACTTATTGAGAGCGAAGCTATAATCTTCGGGGATATAAGTGAAAAAATTACTGTTTCCATAGGTGTAAGTATTTTGGAGCCGGAAGACAGGATACTGGATGATGTAATAAAAAAAGCTGATAATATGCTGTATGTAGCAAAAAGAACAGGAAAGAACAAGGTAATGGCATGGAATATAGGCTGTTAAGAAAAAAAAGAAAAACTGTAGGTATTTGTATATCACAAACCGGGGAGGTGCTTGTATATGCACCTTTGAAGGCCAGTACCAGAGCTGTGGATGATATAGTAAAAAGGAAAGAAAAGTGGATTGCTGAAGCTAAAAGCAGAATGAAAACTTACCAGGATGGTGATAAAATAATTTTCTTCGGAAAAGAATACAGGTTAAAGTTAGTAAGAATAATAGAAAATGAGCTTAGGATAAAGATTGAAGGACCTGACTTTACCGTTTATCATTGCCAGGACAATCCAGGTTTGCTGTATAGGGGAATAAATGATTATCTTTACAACAAATACAGAGAGGATTTTAAAAAAGGCATTTCCGTGCGTATAAGGATTCTGGCTGCTCAAATTGGAGTAGTGCCAAATAAAATAACTGTAAAGAACCAGAAGACCATATGGGGAAGCTGCTCCAGGGATAACAATATAAGCATAAATTTCAAACTGGCACTGGCACCTCTTGATGTAGTTGACTATATTTTAATTCATGAGCTATGCCATATAATACATAAAAACCACTCCAGGGAATTTTGGATGGCGGTGGAATCCTATATTCCTGATTACAGAAAAAAAAGAAACTGGCTTAAGGCCAGTCCCTATAAAGCTTTATTCTGATAAATCCGCTTCCTTTATTGTCATTTTCAGCTTTTCTATTCTTTTTTCATTTATATTTTCTACCTTGAAGGATATATTTTCATACTCCGCCATGGGAGTTTCATTATCCTTTGGTATGCTTCCTAAAAGATTAATTACAAAGCCTCCTATGGTATCGTAATTATCCGACGGAAGCTCCAGATCCAGGGCCTCATTTATTTCACTGATGGACACAAGACCATCCACCAGATATGTGTTTTTATCTAACTTTTTGATATAATCATCATTTTCGTCATATTCATCAAAGATATTTCCCATTACCTCTTCAATCAAATCTTCTATGGTAACTATACCTGAAAAACCGCCATATTCGTCAATGAGCATGGCCATATGATTTTTAGTATTTTGAAGCTCCTTAAACAAGGTATCTATATTTTTAGTTTCAGGCACAAAATACGCAGGTCTTAACAAAGAACGCACGTCTTCAAGCTCCAGATCCTTTCTTCTTAATTCAACAAAAAGATCCTTCATATAAAGCACTCCGATAATATTATCAATATCATCCTCGTAAACAGGTATCCTGGAATACTGCTCCTCCAGCACCTGGTCAATTAGTTCGTTCATAGGCATTGTAATATCTATGGCAAATACATTTGTTCTCGGTGTCATAATTTCCTTGGCAAGGGTGTCGTCAAACTGAAATATGCCGTCTATCATTTCCTTTTCAGTTTCATTGATAACTCCGGTTTCTTCCCCTACATTTATCATCATTCTAATTTCTTCCTCGGATACCTGTTCTTCAAGGTCCTCTGAATTAATACCAAATATTCTTAGCAGTACATTGGATGAAAAAGTTAGCATTTTAACGAAAGGCTTTGTTATTTTTGAGAAAAACAATATGGGTTTTATTACCATCATGGATATTTTTTCTGAATTATTCAGAGCCACCCTTTTAGGGAACAGTTCACCTAATACCAGAGTGAGATAGGACATTAGAATTGTTATTACCACCACGGAAATTTGTTCACCGCCGTAAATGCCGAAGTTTTCCAGCAGCTTAGTGACATATTTGGAAATGCTTGTAGCGGCAAAAGCACTGGCCAGGAACCCTGTTAAGGTTATTCCCACCTGTATGGTGGCAAGAAACCTGCTGGGTTCATCAAGGAGCTTACTGATAATAATTGCTTTTTCATCTCCTTCTGAAGCCAGAAGAGATATTTTTGTTTTATTTAAAGATACTATTGCCATTTCAGATGCGGCAAAAAAAGCATTTATCATTATCATAACCAGAATCAATAATAGCTCCAGTAAGATTTTACTAGGACCACTGTCCATTTGAGAATCCTCCTTGTAATTTAAATTATAGCATATGAAAATTATAACATAATAATATTAAAATTAAAACTTTATGTATGTAAGGGCTGTCTCAGGGATCTATTAATTACTGAAAATTGTAAAAAATGAAACCTGTCAGCATTGAATTATTATTTTCATTGGAATATAATACAGTTAGACCTAATCGAGTTCATATTAATGAAATTGTTTCAATTAAATTTCTCATTTATTGCTGGTAAATTTTCCGGTGAATACTGGAAAAATTAAATGTAAAATTTTAGGGGGTATTATTATGTTTAAAAATTTCAGACCAGTCTGGGAGGAAGTTAACCTGGATAATCTTGCCTACAATATGAAAAGTATCAGGGCAAAAGCTAAAAGCAAAGATCTATTTGGAGTAGTTAAGGCTGATGCATACGGTCATGGTGCTGTGGATGTTGCACCAGTACTTCTTGAAAATGGTGCTACAAGGCTTGCTGTTGCTGTATTAAGCGAAGGGGTTGAGTTAAGAAAAGCTGGAATCACCTGCCCTATTAATATTCTTGGTGTAACTCCTGAAACCTTGTTTGATGATTTAATTGACTATGATCTTCAGCCTGTAGTATTTAACTATGATTATGCATGCAAATTATCAAAGGCTGCCGAAGCTAAAAATAAAACTGTAAAAATACATATTAAAGTTGATACAGGTATGGGTCGTATAGGATTTCTTCCAAACGAGGAAAGCGTTCAGGAAGCAGTTAAAATAAGCAAAATTCATAACCTTGAAATTGAGGGCTTATTCTCTCATTTCAGCACTGCCGATGAAACCAGCAAGGAATATTCAAAGTACCAGTTTGATAATTACAATTGGTTTCTTAACAAGCTTCTTGAAAACGGAGTTAAGATAAATATAAGGGATGTGGCAAACAGTGCGGCTATTATGGAGCTACCTGACACCCATTATGATGGTGCAAGACCAGGAATAATCCTGTACGGTTATTATCCTTCCACAGAAGTAGACAAAAACCAGCTGGATATTAAGCCTGTAATGACACTGAAAGCCTGCATACTTCATATTAAGACTCTTGAAGCTGGACAGTATATTGGCTATGGAAGAAAATTTAAGACAGAGAGAAAGAGCATAATAGCTACAATAGGAATAGGCTATGCAGATGGATATACCAGAATGCTGTCAGGTAAAGCAAAGGTAATTATCAATGGAAAATTTGCACCTGTAGTAGGGAATATATGCATGGATCAATGTATGTTGGATATTACCGATGTTCCGGACGTTAAGGTGGGGGATGAAGTTATACTCATGGGAACAGACGGAAATCTGAAATTTGATGTGGATGATATCGCTCCTCTGCTGGGTACTATCAACTATGAAGTTCTTTGCATGATAGGCAAAAGAGTACCAAGAGTTTATATTAAGGGTGGAGAGATAGTAAAAGTAAGAGATTACATCCTTTAATATTTAACTGCCGGCATACCGCCGGCAGTTTTTTTGATATAATATATGTAGAAATTATAACTTTGAGGATGTGAATAAATGATAGGTATAGTGGATAGGATAGAAGGGAATTATGCTGTGGTTGAACTGGAGGATAAAAAAATTACAAATATTAAGCTGGACATTCTTCCCCGAAATATCAAGGAGGGAGATGTAATTAATATTCAGGATTGCATTACCGTAGATTTGCCGGAAACTCAGAGGAGAAAAGATAAAATACTGAAGGAAACAGAAGATATGTGGAAATAAATAAAGCTTATTAGGAGGATTTACTTATGAATTATGATGTGATAATTGTAGGAGCAGGAGCCAGCGGTGTTTTTACGGCCTTTGAACTGATTAAGCAGAAATCGGATATTAAAGTATTAATGATTGAAAAAGGCCATTCTCTGGATCAAAGGATATGCCCTATAGATAATAAAAATATAAAAGCCTGTATACATTGCGGAGTTTGCAACATAGTCAACGGCTTTGGTGGAGCAGGAAGCCTTTCAGACGGAAAATATAATATAACAAATAATTTCGGAGGAGATCTTAATAAGTATGTTGGTGACAAGGAAGCCCTTGATCTCATGTGGTATGTAGATGAAGTGCTTTGCGGTATGGGAGGTGCAGAGGCAAAGCTTTATTCCACTGCAAACTCTGAGCTGAAAACCAAAGCTTTAAAATATGATCTCCACTTGCTGGATGCAAAGGTAAGGCACTTTGGAACAGACAGAAATGTCAAGATTCTGGCTAATATGTTTGATTTCCTTAAGGATAAGGTTGATATCATCTTTGATTGTGAAGTAACAGATATAAATAAGGATAATGATGTATTTACCATTTCAACACGGAAAACCAATTTCACCTGCAGGGATTTAGTTTTAGCTACAGGCCGTTCGGGCTCAAAATGGATATCTGGTATATGTGACAAGATGAATATCAAAACTGAAAGAAGCAGAGTAGATATAGGCGTTCGTGTGGAACTGCCTGCAGAGGTTTTTGCCCATATAACCAAAGAGGTATATGAAAGCAAAATTGTCTACAGAACAAGAAAATATAACGATTTGGTAAGGACCTTCTGTATGAATCCTCATGGTGTAGTGGTTAGCGAAAATACAAACGGCATAGTTACCGTTAATGGCCACAGCTATTCTGATGAAGCGCTTCATACGGAAAATACAAATTTTGCACTGCTGGTATCAAATAACTTCACAGAACCCTTCAAGGACAGCAACGAATATGGTGAATCCATAGCCAGACTGAGCAATATGCTGGGGGGAGGTGTTTTGATACAAAGATTTGGAGATTTAATAAAGGGCAGAAGGACAAATGTAAGAAGAATGGCCAAGAGCTTTACAAAACCAACCATGAGTGCTACTTCGGGGGACCTTAGTCTGGTTATTCCCAAGAGGCAGCTGGATGACATAATAGAGATGATTTATGCTCTGGATAAAATTGCACCTGGTACTGCAAATGAGGATACGCTGCTCTATGGTGTTGAAGTTAAATTTTACAATTCAAAGGTTCAGGTGGATCATAACCTGGAGACTAATGTGAAAAATCTATATATACTTGGGGATAGTTCCGGTGTGACCCATTCCCTTTCCCAGGCTTCTGCCAGCGGCGTTCATGTGGGGAGGATTCTTTCAAAAAAATATAAAAAATAGAAATCATTAATAAAAGCCCGAATATCTGGGCTTTTATTTCCCTGTGCGTCCCATTATCCTTGTAAATAAGCGAATAATAATTATTCATAATTCAAAAATGTTCGCATTTATTCTTGACTAATCTATAGTATTTTGGTAATATTGTATGGGATGCGTTTAAATGCAGATGTTTAATGATCTGCTATGAACGCTTCAATGCTTAATTGAATTTCAGCAAACTATTAAATAATATAGAAGCAACAGGTTTTAGAAATTTTGAAAGTGAGGAAATAATTATGTCAGCATTTATTGTGTTGGGTGCTCAATGGGGAGATGAAGGAAAAGGCAAGATGACTGATTATCTTGCGGAGAGAGCTGATGTGGTAGTCAGATTCCAGGGAGGAAATAATGCAGGCCACACCGTAGAGGTATTAGATAAGCAGTATAAGCTTCACCTGATACCATCCGGAATACTATACAAGGAAAAATTAAATGTTATAGGAAACGGGGTAGTGCTTGATCCAAAGGCTCTTTTTCAGGAGATTAATTATTTAAGAGATTTAGGAGTGGAAGTTACTCCTGACAATTTGATAATAAGTGACAGAGCTCAGCTGATAATGCCATACCACAGAATACTTGACGGAATAAAGGAAAGAGCAAGAGGCAAAAAGGACATAGGTACTACAGGAAAAGGAATAGGACCTTGTTATACAGACAAGATGGAAAGAAGCGGTATAAGGGTTTGTGATTTAATTCAAAGAGAAGTTTTCCAGGAAAAGCTTAAGGAATGTGTTGAGGTAAAGAGCAGACTTCTGACCAGGGTATATGATGAGGAAGCTTTGAGCTATGAGGATATTCTTGAGGAATATCTGCAATATGGAGAACAGATGAAACCTTTTGTCAGGGATATATCAGTTGAAGTGCATAATAAGATAAAACAGGGTAAAACAGTTCTTTTTGAAGGAGCACAGGGTGCCTTACTGGATATAGACTACGGAACATATCCATACGTTACTTCCTCCAATACTATAGCTGGAGGAGTATGCATAGGAGCAGGAATCGGACCAACCATGATAGACAGTGCTGTGGGAATAGCAAAGGCATACACAACTCGTGTAGGTAAAGGTCCATTTCCAACTGAACTACATGATGGAATCGGGGACTGGATTCGTGAGAAAGGCCATGAATATGGCGTAACTACAGGAAGGGCAAGGAGATGCGGATGGCTGGATTTGGTTATTCTTAAATCCTCGGCAAGAATTTCAGGCCTCACCAGCTTTGCAGTTACAAAGATTGATACTTTAGCCGGACTTGATAAGGTTAAAATATGCACGGGCTATAATCTTGATGGCAAGCTCATAGATTATGTGCCTGCAAGTCTTGAAGACCTGGCTAAATGCCAGCCTGTATATGAGGAATTTGACGGCTGGGACGAATCCATTGAAAAAGCAAGATGCTATGATGACATTCCTGAAAATGCAAAAAAATACCTTAAGAGAATAGAAGAACTTACTGAAACTAAAATATCAATAGTGTCGGTGGGTCCTAGAAGAGACCAGACTATGGAAATAAATAAATTATAGAATTACTTGAAATAGTAATTACTGTAACTTATAATAGGCTTAGGTGGTATTAAACCTGAATATTTTTATAAAGTGAGGTTTTTTATATGAAAATAACTAAAGATATGACTGTTGGAGATGTAGTTAGACAATTTCCTGGAGCAGCAGAAGTATTACAGTCCTTTGGAATGGGATGCGTTTTCTGCCCATCAGCTCAGGGAGAAAACCTGGAACAAGCTGCAATGGTTCATGGAATAGATTTAAATGCTTTATTAGAAGCACTTAATAAATAGTAATATAAATAATAAAGTAATGGGGTAACAGTTTTCTGTTATCTCATTTTTTTAGAATTTTCCTGGAAGGTGGGGATAATATGGCTGTAAAAACAGCAGAAAAGGAATATGAAATTCACTATTATGAAGTAGATTATAAAAAAAAGGTTTTGGTAACCAGCCTCATGAATTATTTCAGCGATATATGCACCATGCAATCGGAAGCTTTAGGGCTCACTATTGATTACATGAAGGAAAACAATGTTTCCTGGGTGCTTTATAAGTGGGATATAAATGTGAAAAGATATCCTACCTATGGAGAGAAAATTAAGATAAAAACCATACCAAACTCCTTTAGAAGATTTTATGCCTACAGAAAATTCGAGGTAAGGGACAGTAAGGGTGAAATGATAATTGAGGCAGTATCGATGTGGTTTCTTATTGACACTGAAAAAAGAAAATCCTTGAAAATACCTCAGGATATGTATGACGCCTTTGGAATCACTGAGGAAAACAACGAAAAGGTGGATATTAAAAAGGTTAAGCCTCCGGTGGAAATTGATGTTACCAAGGATTTTTATGTCAGGTACAGTGATATAGATACAAATCTTCATGTGAATAACGTAAAGTATGCCGACTGGGTTATCGAAACAGTACCTATGGATGTGGTGCGGAATTACTCAATTAAAAATATCAACATAACCTATGAAAGGGAAACTACCTATGGGGATACAATTAAGGTTTTGACAAAGGTTCTAAGGGAAGAAGACCACGTAACCTGTATCCATAAAATTGTTGATAAGGATGACAACATTTTAACTATAGCTGAAACCAGCTGGGGATAATCAATCTCCAGCTGATGCATTTTTTGCAGCTATATATCCTGAGGACCAGGCCCACTGCAGGTTAAAGCCTCCACAGTCGCCGTCCACATCCAGAATTTCCCCTGAAAAATAAAGTCTTGGGTGAATTTTTGATTCCAGAGTAATATTTGATATCTCTCTTGTATCCACTCCTCCGACGGTGACTTGTGCATTTGAAAAGGAGTTCGTATCAAATACGGGAAATTTCCAGCATTTTATCAATGCATGCAAGGCTGATCTTTCCTTAAAATCTAATTCGCTGCAAGGCTTATGTATGTCTTTTATTCCAGCTTCCCGCAGCAGAACAGGGATTAATTTTTTATTTACCATTCCTATAAGAGCATTGAAGATACTCCTGTAATTGAAGGTTCCAAAATGGTTATCCAGAAAATCCCTTAATTCACTAGAGCTCATTTCCGGCATCATATCTACATCTATGTGGACAGCATCACCGCTGGCCAGGCTAAGAGAAGCATTTCGGCTCAGCTGCAGAATTGGCGGACCTGAAATACCATAGTCTGTGAAAAGAATCTCCCCATATTCAATTTGGGAACCTATTTTCGCATAACCGTTGAATTTTACTCCGGACAGTGCTTTTAGGTTTTCATACTTCAGCTTTAACTGTACCAGGGCAGGCAGAGGTGCAATTATATTATGTCCAAGCTGCTTTGAAAGGCTGAAGCCTGAACCGTCAGACCCGGAAGAAGCCAGTGACTTTCCTCCGCAGCACATTATAAGCTTTCTGCAGGTAAAGGTTTCTTCACTGGTAACCACATTAAAACCATCCTTTGTTTTTGTTATTTTTTTTACCTTGGAGTTAAGATATACAGGTATACTTCTTTCCGCCAGGGCCATCCTGAAAATATCCAGCACGGAGGAGGCCTGCAGAGAATAAGGATATGTCCTGCCTTCCTCCAGGGTCACCAGTGGGAGACCTAAAAGAGAAAAAAAATCTACCGTTTGATCAAAGGAAAATTTATTAAGAATGTAATCCGGAAAGCCTGAATTTGAACTGTGGTACCTTTGGGGGCATATATTTCTGTTTGTAATATTACATCTGCCATTTCCAGTGGTGAGGAGTTTTTTACCAACCCTGTCCGAGCCTTCCAAAATGGCGGCATCCCTGCCCATATCACTGCATCCAATGGCAGCTGCAAGACCAGATGCACCGCCGCCTATTATCAATATATCATGAAACAAATTCTCATCTCCCATACAGATTTTCATTGAGTTATTGCTGAATACTGGTATAATTATTTTATCACAAATATGGAGGTTGTTAAATTGTATAAGATATATGCTGTTTCAGATTCCATAGGGGAGACCTCTGAGCTGGTAGCCAGAGCTACTGCTAGCCAGTTTACCGGAAAAATCGATGTGGAAAGGGTCCCTTATCTTAAAACAAATAGCGATATAGATAATTTTATAGATAAAATAGAGGATTATTCAAAGGTTATGATAATATCTACTATTATAACCCTGGAAGTGAGAAAATATTTAGTAGGAAAATGCATTGAAAACAATATACACGTAATAAATATTCTGGGACCCTGCATCAGCATGGCTTCCATGCTCCTGGATACAGTACCGGACTATAAACCCGGAGCCATTTGGGGAATAGATTCCAAATATTATAAAAAAATTGAGGCTATGGAATTTGCAATACAATATGATGACAGCAAAGACCATTCCGGCATTAAGCATGCAGATGTAGTGCTTGTAGGCCTTTCAAGAACCTCCAAAACACCAATATGCATGTATCTTGCCAACAGGGGTATAAAGGCCTTGAATGTTCCCCTGGTACCTGAGGTGCCGGTACCTGAAGAGCTTTTCAAAATAGACAGAAAGAAGATAATAGGTCTGACCATAGATCCAATGAATCTCATCGATATAAGAAAAAACAGGCTGAACAGGATGGATAAATCAGCAAGACTTTCTTCAGAGCTGCAGTATGCAAATGCTGAAAGAATTCTTGATGAATTTGATTTTGCTGAGAAGATAATGAAAAGGCTGAACTGCAAGGTTATAGATGTTACAAACAGGGCAATTGAAGATACTGCTCTTTTGATAATGGAGAGCATTGGAGGCATAAATAAATAATTTGATAAAAAAAGAAAAAAATATGTTGACACTTCGCGGAATTTTAGGTATTATAGTCTATGTCGGGTTGCTAAGGCATGCCTGAAATGAATATCCGGCCCCTTGGTCAAGCGGTTAAGACACCACCCTTTCACGGTGGTAACAGGAGTTCGAGTCTCCTAGGGGTCACCATTAATGTGGGCGCATAGCTCAGCTGGGAGAGCATCTGCCTTACAAGCAGAGGGTCACAGGTTCGAGCCCTGTTGTGCCCACCACATTATGGCCCAGTGGCTCAGTTGGTTAGAGTGCCGGCCTGTCACGCCGGAGGTCGAGGGTTCGAGTCCCTTCTGGGTCGCCATAATACGCTGGCATGGCTCAACGGTAGAGCAGCTGACTTGTAATCAGCAGGTTGTAGGTTCGATTCCTATTGCCAGCTCCATTAATTAAATATGGCCCCTTGGTCAAGCGGTTAAGACACCACCCTTTCACGGTGGTAACAGGAGTTCGAGTCTCCTAGGGGTCACCATTAAAAGTGGGCGCATAGCTCAGCTGGGAGAGCATCTGCCTTACAAGCAGAGGGTCACAGGTTCGAGCCCTGTTGTGCCCACCACATTATGGCCCAGTGGCTCAGTTGGTTAGAGTGCCGGCCTGTCACGCCGGAGGTCGAGGGTTCGAGTCCCTTCTGGGTCGCCAGAAAAATAAGCTGCAATATATTGCAGCTTATTTTTTATTTTGTATATTTTTTCTTATCCTTAGATCCTCGCCATAAAATTTGCACAGTGTGAAATCACCAAGAAGCCGGGAGGTTATTCTGTCTGAATACAAGGTCCTTAAAACTTCAAGCCCGTTGTTTGTTGATATTATCATCTTATTCCTTTTTAACAGCTTTCTGTTAATTAGATTAAAAAGCTCAGTTTTGGAGAAATCTGAAATTTGTTCTGCTCCCAGGTCATCTATAATCAGCAGGTCGCATTTAATTAGCAGCTCCTCCATATCCACGTCGTTTTCAAACCTTATGGTCCTTAAATCCTTAATAAGCTCCTCAGAGGTTCTATAAACCACAAAATAACCCTTGTCCAGCAGTTCCTTGGCTATGCAGTAGGAAAGAAAGGTTTTTCCCGTACCGGTACTGCCAAAGAAAAGCAGATTTTCATCTGAGTTCTGAAATTGTTCAATAAAGTTCCATGCAATAGAAGCAGTCTCCTCCATATTTCTTCTTGGGCTTTTAGGCTCAGAGGTTCGTCTGGTATTGCTGAACAACTCAAAATTAAAGCTGGAAAAGTTATTTTCCTTAAGTATCTTTTTCAGATCTGAGTTTTCATAGTATATTTCAATAAGCTTATTTTTGAAACAGGGGCATCTTTCAGTACCTATATAACCTGTATCAAGGCATTTGCTGCATCTGTAACGGAGCTCCAGATAATCCATAGGGTACCCTTTGCTTACCAGTAATTCAGATTTTCTCATGCGGAGCTCAATTATCTTTTCCTTCAAGGCTGCAATAACCTTGTCAATGTCACTGGTACCCCTCAGCACCTCAAGGGAAAGCTGAACTCCAAGTGTTGCGATCTCCTTTTCAATTGCAATAACCTCTGGAAGCTTTTTTTCAATTTCAGCTTTTCGCTCCTTAAGTGAGTTTTCTTCAGTGGTTCTTATATCATCATATAGCTTCATGACCTTCGAATGGTATTTTTTAATCATTATTATCCCACCCCAGCAGTTTTCTCTCTAAATCCTCAAAGTCGTAATCACGCTGCTCGAAATTGTTAAAGTTACCCACGGGCTTCGTGTTTTGATTGTGTTTATACTGGCTGTTCTTATAGTAACCTTTTTTTGTATCCCTCTTGTCAACATCCTCCACAGTTTTTATGCCCTCCTTTGACCAGCTGGTCAATATACCGTCAATATATTTGAAATCGGCTTTATTGATCCTTTCAAAGCATATGTTGCAGGCTTTGTATATGACTTCAAGGCTGAAATTATAGGAGGTTATCCATTTTACTATAAGCTCCTCCTGAGGCTTCATTATTTCTGCATCTCTTATACCTAGATAGTTAAGCACTTTCCTTATTTTTATCCATTTATCCTCATGCTTTTTGATAAAGCTTTGGGCATCCTCTACTGTTTTTATTTTTGCATCATACCAGGCTAATGCCGTCTTTTCAATGTACCTCATATCATTTTTCCCTTTAGTTGCACAATACTGGATAAGCAGCAGTATTATTTCGGGACTGAATTGAAGTTCCTTCTGCCAGGAAATATACATTTCCATCTCAGCAGGTGACAGTGGTCTAAAAAGAAGCTTTTCTATGTCCTGAAGCATATCCTTAGTGGAGTTGTTTGCAAGTTCCTCCAGAAGGTTTATGTCCTGAGGCTTTATTTCCTGAGGCTCGGATAGATCCAGAAACTGTATGGAATAGTTGCCCATGTTGTCTTCTGGTATCATTTTTATTACACCCGCGTCATTCCAGTAATTCCATGCATTGATAACATCGGTTTCCAGAAGATGAAGTGAACCTGCCATAATTTGTGAATTAACACCAGGCTCACCTGAAACGCAATATTTTAGCCCCAGAAGATATACCTTAACGAATTCTCCCCGGGCTTTTGGCATATAATTTTCTATAAATACATTACTTACAGGTGTAAACCTGCTATTTCTATTCTTAAATACAAAAGTACTCATAAGTTTTTAACCTTCCTTTATATGAAATGGAAACCTACTTAATTATAACAAATACAAAAAACTATCACAATGTAAAAAATTTTAATAAAAAGGTAATATTAATGATAATTATTGGAACAATAAGTCAGGTATAAATATTTTGAAGGAGTTGGTATCGTGAGCTTTAAAATGAAAATGGGGGCTAGTGTAGGGGCTGTGATAATAACTGCGTTTACACTTTACAACGGGATTTTTACATATGATTATAAGGAAATACAGCCTTATACGGTTAAAGCTGAAACTTATGAGCCTTCAAGGTCAGGGCATATAAATATGCAGAAATTTTCACTTCCTGCCAAGGGGACACTTACAAGTAACTTTGGCCAAAGGTGGGGAAAAATGCATAATGGAATAGACATAGGAGCTCCCTATGGAACAATAATACATTCAGCAGCCTCAGGGGTAGTTTCCTTTTCAGGCTGGCAGCAGGGTTATGGCTACGTTATTAAGATAGACCATGGAAGCGGAATAGAAACGGTATATGCACATTGCAGAAAAATATATGTAAAGAAGTCACAAAAGGTAAAATCCGGTGAACAGATAGGGGAGGTTGGAAGTACAGGAAATAGTACCGGACCCCATGTGCATTTTGAAATAAGAGTCAATGGCGCAGCCCAGAATCCACTGGTTTATATTAAACAAATATAAGGAAATTCCTAATATTTACAAAATATATTGACAAAATACTTGCCTTGCTATATACTTTGATTATCAAACTATTTGAGAATCAAAAAATGGAGGAGAGATTAGATGAAACTACCATCCTTAAAAATTGGGGATTTAGTTGCAGAACTACCTATTATTCAAGGCGGAATGGGAGTAGGTGTATCAGGCTCAAGGCTGGCAGCAGCAGTGGCAGCCGAAGGAGGAGTCGGAGTAATTTCAGGAGTTCAGATTGGATACAGAGAACCTGATTTTGAAACAGATACTTTAAATGCTAATATAAGGGCAATGAAACAGGAAATTAAAAAAGCCAGGGAATTGAGTCCTAAAGGCATCCTTGGAGTAAATTTAATGGTTGCCATTAACCACTATGATGAAATGGTGCAGGCTTGTGTTGAGGCTGGCGCTGATCTGATAATATCGGGAGCAGGGCTGCCTATGCATCTGCCAAAGCTTGTGGAAGGCAGTAATGTAAAAATTGCTCCTATAGTATCCTCAGGAAAGGCAGCAACATTAATAATAAAAAACTGGACAAAAAAATACCACAAGGTTCCGGACCTGGTAGTGGTGGAGGGTCCTGAGGCAGGAGGCCACCTTGGTTTTAAAAGAGAAGAGTTAAGTGAAGAGAATAAACGACCTCTGGAGGAAATAACAGCAGAGGTTATTAGTGCTGTGGCGGTTTTTGAAGAGGAATCCGGCAAGAGGATACCTGTAATTGCAGCAGGAGGTATATATACCGGAGAGGATATAGCAAGATTCTTAAAATTAGGTGCCGCAGGTGTGCAAATGGGGACAAGGTTTGTTGCAACGGAAGAATGCGATGCAGATATAAAATATAAAATGGCCTATATCAATTCCAAAGAGGAGGATATAGCCATAATCCAAAGTCCTGTGGGGCTTCCTGGAAGAGCCATACGGAACAGGTTTATAAAAAAAGCGGAAGAAGGAAGGATTGCACCAAAAAAATGCTACAACTGCATTAAAAAGTGTAACCCAAAGGATACTCCTTACTGCATTTCCAAAGCACTGATAAATGCAGTTGAAGGTAATTGTGATGAAGGCCTTGTTTTTGTAGGAAGCAATGCATACAGGCTGGATAAAATTGTTACAGTTAAGGAACTGATGAAAGAACTGGTTTGTGCTGCAGAAAAAAATTTATAAAGGTGAAGTTATGAATAATTCCATCAGTGTTATAAACGAACTATTGGTTGATACTTTTAATGATATCCTTACAATTGAACAAAAAGCCCTTCAGTCAGGTGTTTTCAATGATATTTCAGTTACTGAGATTCATACCATTGAAGCAATCGGCATGTATAGCTCCAAGACTATGTCGGAGGTTGCCGCCATATTGGATATCACAGTGGGAACCTTAACCATAGCTATCAATCATCTGGTTAGAAAAGGATATGTACAAAGAAACAAATCTGAAGAAGATAGAAGGATGGTTTATATAAGTCTCACTAAAAGAGGAAAGCTTGCTTACAGGATACATCAGAAATTTCATTCAGATATGGTGAAGGCCACTATACAGGGGCTGACAGAGGATGAAGAAAAACTCCTGATAATGTCACTGGACAAACTGAACCATTTTTTTAAAGAAAAATATAATCTTAGAGATTGAACTTTTAAGGAGAAAAAATATGAATAATGTTGAAATTATTGGTACCGGGAGTTATGCTCCTGAAAAGATTGTAACCAACGATGAACTGGCAGAAATTGTGGAAACCAGCGATGAATGGATAAGAACAAGAACAGGCATAAGGGAAAGAAGGATATCTGAAGGTGAAAACACTTCAGATCTGTCAACTAAAGCTGCACTGAAGGCTCTTGAAGACTCAGGCACTAACCCTATGGAATTGGACCTCATCATAGTAGCTACTTTGACTCCTGATGCATTTATACCAAATACAGCCTGCATAGTGCAAAAGAATATTAATGCTGTCAATGCAACCTGCTTTGACATCTCAGCAGCCTGTACCGGGTTTGTTTATGCATTGGATATAGCTGCACAATTTATAAAGACAGGAAGATTTAGAACTGCTTTGGTAATAGGAGCTGAAACATTATCAAAGGTTGTGAACTGGGAAGACAGAAGCACCTGTGTTATATTTGCAGATGGTGCAGGAGCTGCAGTAATGAAGGCTTCCCAACATAACGGCATATTGGCCTGCTACAGCGGTTCAGACGGAACCAAGGGACATCATCTTACCTGCGGCAGCATACCTGTTAGAAATCCTTATGTTAAGTCTGAATGTGCTAATGAGTTTGATTTGAACAGCTGCACAGTAAAGATGGACGGCAGGGAAATATTTAAATTTGCAGTAAATGTTATGAGTTTGTCCATAGACGAACTTCTTAAGGCATCCGGTCTTAACCTGGAGGATATAAAATATATAATACCACATCAGGCAAATACAAGAATAATTGAGTTCACAGCAAAAAAGCTTGGGGTATCTGAAGATAAGTTCTATGTAAATATAGATCGGTTTGGCAATACATCAGCGGCCAGCGTGGCTATTGCTCTGGATGAAATATCAAAGAAGGGCATGCTTAAAAAAGGTGATAAAATTATGCTGGTTGCCTTTGGCGGTGGGTTGACTTACGGCGGTACGATCATTGAATGGTAAAGTGAGGATTAATTATGGTATTTGATAGAATAAAAAATATTATCATGGAGCAGCTTGAGCTTGAACAGGATGAGATAACTATGGATACAAGCTTTGAAGAGCTTGGCGTGGATTCATTGGATCTGTTCCAGATAATTATAGAGATTGAAGATGCCTTCAACATTCAGATTGAAGATGCAGAGGAAATAAAAACTATAAGAGATGCAGTGAATTTTGTTGAAAGTAAAAAATAAACAACTTCTGGGATAGATAGGAGGATAAAAATGATACACAGTGAATTTTGTAATATGGCAGGAATTAAATATCCTATTATACAGGGAGGGATGGCATGGATAGCTGACAGTTCTCTTGCTGCAGCAGTATCAAATGCCGGTGGACTTGGTATAATTACAGGGAATGCACCTGTAGATTGGGTAAGAGACGAAATAAGAAAGGCAAAAAAACTTACTGACAAGCCTTTTGGCGTAAATATTATGCTTCTAAGCGAAAGTGCAGAGGAAATCGCAAAAATGGTTTGTGAGGAAGGAGTTAAAGTTGTAACCACTGGTGCGGGAAATCCGGGCAAATATATAGAAATGTGGAAGCAATATGGTATTAAGGTTATTCCTGTTGTTCCATCTGTGGCACTGGCAAAGAGAATGGAAAGAGCTGGAGTTGATGCTGTAATTGCTGAAGGCTGTGAATCTGGCGGACATGTGGGAGAATTGACAACCATGGCGCTGGTTCCACAGGTTGTAGATGCCGTAAATATACCTGTAATAGCTGCAGGCGGAATTGGAGACGGGAGAGGTGTTGCAGCAGCATTGATGCTTGGAGCAGTAGGAGTGCAGGTGGGAACAAGATTCCTGGTGGCAAAGGAATGTACTGTCCATGAAAATTATAAACAAAAAGTGCTGGGAGCAAAGGACATAGATACACACGTTACAGGAAGACCTACAGGACACCCAGTAAGAATACTCAGAAATAAACTTTCAAGGCAGTTCCAGCTCCTTGAGAAGGAATGTGCACCTCTGGAAAAATATGAGGAGCTTGGAAGAGGCGCATTGAGCAAAGCTGCCAAATTAGGTGATGTTGAAATGGGCTCTGTGATGGCTGGCCAGATAGCAGGATTAGTTAAGAAAGAGCAGACTTGCCGGGAAATCATTGATGAAATGCTTCTTGAAGCCGAAAATCAGATTCTTGAAGTTGAAAATAAATTTATAGTTAAATAATTGGAGGAGCAAATGGGTAAGATTGCATTTATTTTTTCAGGCCAGGGAGCCCAGTACCCAGGAATGGGCAGAGAGCTTTATGAAAATATTCCTGTTTCTAAGGAAATATTTGACAAGGCGGATGAGGCGCTGGGATTTAAAATAAGCAGCCTGTGTTTTGAGGGCCCTGAGGATGAGCTTAATATTACTGAAAATACTCAGCCAGCTATATTAACCACAAGCATAGCAGCCATGAAGGCCTTGGAGGAAAAAGGAGTAAAACCACATTACACAGCAGGACTGAGCCTTGGAGAATATTCGGCTTTGGTTTGCAGCGGTGTTTTTAATTTTGAAGAAGCTGTAAAGCTGGTTAAGAAAAGAGGACGGTTTATGCAGGAGGCAGTACCAGCAGGAGTTGGCGGGATGGCTGCCATAATCGGATTAAAACCTGAAATTCTTGAGGAGGTTCTAAAAAGCACCTCTGAACTGGGCATTATTGAAGGGGCAAATTTTAACTGTCCGGGCCAGATAGTTATTGCCGGAGAAATAGAGGCAGTTAAGGCAGCCTGTGAAAAGGCTAAGGAAGCAGGAGCGCTTAAGGCTGTAATGCTGAATGTAAGCGGACCTTTCCATACATCTATGCTAAAGCCTGCAGCTGAAAAGCTTGAGCAGGAGCTAAAAAAAATAAAGCTTAATTCCATGAACATACCTGTAATAACAAATGTTACAGGAGAATTTATTAAGGATGCCGGTGATATAAAAGCTGTGCTGAAAAAGCAGGTTATGAGTCCAGTTCAATGGGAAAAGACAATAAATACTATGCTGGAAAACGGCGTAGATACATTT
This sequence comes from uncultured Clostridium sp., assembly GCA_937927335.1. Lineage (GTDB taxonomy): Bacteria > Bacillota > Clostridia > Clostridiales > Clostridiaceae > UBA699. The sequence goes on along the minus strand of CALBDU010000016.1, from coordinate 15,170 downwards.
ATAGAGCTTGGACCAGGTAAAACCTTGTGCGGCTTCGTTAAGAAAATCAACAGAAAGATCACTACATTAAATGTAGAGGATCTGGAGTCCTTGAATAAGGCTGTAGAAAAAATAAATGGCTGATAGCCATTGGATTGGAGAAAATTAAATGTGTGATAAAAACCTTATTGGAAAAACTGCAGTAGTAACTGGAGCCAGCAGGGGGATCGGCAGGGCTGTGGCAATAAAGCTGGCATCACTTGGAGCAAATATAGTACTAAATTACAGAAGCAGCATTGAATCAGTACAGCAGGTACTAGAGGATATAAAGGCGGCAGGATCAAATGCTGTTGCAGTTCAGGGAGATGTTAGCAGCTTTTCTGATGCTGAAAAAATAATTAAAGCTGCAGTTGATAATTTTGGATCAATAGATATACTTGTTAATAACGCTGGAATAACTAAGGACGGACTTCTCATGAGAATGAAGGAGGAAGACTTTGACGGTGTTATAGATGTTAATTTGAAAGGAACCTTTAACTGCATCAGGCACGCTGCCCCGTATATGGTTAAACAGAGAAGCGGCAGAATTGTAAATATGTCTTCTGTTGTGGGTATAACCGGAAATGCCGGACAGGTTAATTACTCTGCTTCAAAAGCAGGAGTTATAGGTATAACTAAATCCACTGCCAGGGAGCTGGCATCCAGAGGCATTACAGTTAATGCAGTGGCACCAGGTTTTATACAGACAGATATGACTGATGTGCTGCCTGAAAAGGCAAAAGAGGGCCTGCTTAACGGAATTCCGCTGAAAAGATTCGGAAAGCCGGAGGATATTGCCGAGGCTGTGGCATTTTTAGTTTCGGATTCAGGAAGCTATATTACAGGACAGATAATAAATATAGACGGCGGAATGGTAATGTAAAAATAAACAATAGGATGGTGAAAATTTTGAATAAAAGAGTTGTAGTAACAGGCTTAGGTGCGATAACACCAGTTGGCAACGATGTAGAAACCTTTTGGAACAATATTAAAAGCGGTGTATGCGGAATAGACTTTATAAAACAGTTTGATACCACAGAATTTAAAGTTAAAATTGCTGCAGAGGTTAAGGATTTTGACCCTTCCATGTATATGGATAAAAAGGAAGTTAAAAGAATTGATACCTTCAGCCAGTTTGCTATTGCAGCTGCAACCCAGGCTGTGGAGGATTCCAAGCTTGATCTTGATAAAGTTGATAAAAACAGATTTGGTGTAGTAATAGGTTCAGGCATTGGCGGAATAGGCACAATTGAAAAGGAACAGACAAAATTCCTGGAAAAAGGGCCTAATAAGGTACATCCGCTGTTTATACCTATGATAATCAGCAATATGGCTGCAGGCAATGTTGCTATAAAGTTTGAAGCAAGAGGTATATGCACTACTGTAGTAACTGCCTGCGCAACAGGAACAAATTGCATAGGCGAGGCCTACAGGATGATACAGAACGGTACTGCAGATGTTATAATAGCAGGAGGAACAGAATCTTCAATTACTCCTCTATCAATTGCTGGATTTACAACTTTGACAGCGCTGTCAAAAAGCACGGATCCTAAAAGGGCTTCCATACCTTTCGATGCTGAAAGGGATGGGTTTGTAATGGGAGAAGGAGCAGGAATATTCATTGTTGAGTCATTGGAGCATGCACAGGCCAGAGGAGCAAAAATCTATGCAGAAATGGTTGGGTACGGCTCCACCTGTGATGCATACCACATGACCTCTCCATCACCAGATGGTGAAGGAGCTGCCAGGGCAATGGAGCTTGCCATAGCAGAAGCAGGAATATCAAAGGAAGAAGTTTCCTATATCAATGCCCATGGAACAAGTACACCTGTAAATGATAAGTTTGAAACAGCAGCAATAAAGAGGGTATTTGGAGAACTTGCAGGCAGAGTGCCGGTAAGCTCAACCAAATCAATGATAGGACATCTGCTTGGTGCAGCTGGAGCTGTTGAAGGCGTAATATGCATCAAGGCTCTGGAGGAGGGCTTTATACCTCCAACAATTGGTTACTCTGTGCCAGATCCGGAATGTGACTTGGATTGTGTTCCAAACGTTGGAAGAAAGGCAGACTTGAAATATGCTATGTCCAATTCCCTTGGATTTGGCGGACATAATGCAGTAATTTTAATGAAAAAGTGGAGTGAGTAATATGGATTTCGAAGGAATTAAGGATTTAATTAAGGCTATGGACAACTCAACCCTGGATTATCTTGAAGTAAACTGGCAGGGAATATCCTTTGTGATGAAAAAAAATGGAGAGCCTGTTCCAGTGGTTGAAGCTGTGAAAAAGGAAGCAGCAAAAGTTGAAGTTCCAATGGAAAAAGTTGAAATATTTCCGGAGAAAAAAGTGGAGGCTGAAGTTGAAAAAGACGTGGCTGCTGTATCAGAAAAGGATTTGTATACAGTAGTTTCACCTATAGTGGGAACCTTTTACGCAGCCCCGGGTCCCGGTAAGGCAGACTTCGTAACAGTAGGTTCAATGATTAAAAAGGGAGACACTCTCTGTATCCTGGAAGCAATGAAGCTTATGAATGAAATTCAGGCAGAGGTACAGGGAGAAGTTGTTGAGGTACTTGCCGCCAACGAACAAATGGTGGAATATAACCAGCCGTTATTTAAAATTCGAAAAAAATAAAAGAGGTATAAATTATGGATAACCAATTTGAAGTGGAATTAGGCATTAACGAAATAAAAAAAATAATTCCTCACAGATATCCATTTTTGCTGGTGGATAAGGTGGTTTACCTTGAACCGGGAGTGAAAGCTGTGGGATATAAAAATGTAAGTGTTAATGAAGAATTTTTCCAGGGACATTTCCCGACAGAGCCAGTTATGCCAGGAGTGCTCATAGTTGAGGCTCTGGCTCAAACCGGTGCAGTTGCAATATTAAGCGATGAAAGATTTAAAGGAAAGATAGCATTTTTTGGCGGAATAAAGAGTGCCAAGTTCAGAAGAAAAGTCCTTCCCGGGGATGTTCTCAGACTTGAAACAGAAATCATAAAGATAAAGGGCCCTGCCGGTATAGGTAATGCGGTGGCTTATGTTGGAGATAAAAAAGCCTGTGAAGCAGAACTTATGTTTATGATAGGATAAAAAATATTATTTGGAATGGAGATTTTGAAGTGTTTAATAAAATACTTATTGCAAATAGAGGAGAAATTGCGGTCAGAATTATCAGGGCCTGCAAGGAAATGGGAATAGCTACAGTGGCAGTTTATTCGGAGGCGGATAAAGATGCTCTTCACACCCATATGGCAGACGAAGCTGTCTGCATAGGTCCGGCTCCGGCAAAAGACAGTTATCTTAATATACAAAACATATTAAGCGCAACTGTTTTAACCGGTGCTGAAGCAATACATCCAGGGTTCGGGTTTTTATCCGAAAACAGCAGGTTTGCAAAAATGTGCAAAGAGTGTAATATTGTATTCATAGGTCCTGAGCCTGAATGTATAGATAAAATGGGAAACAAGTCTAATGCACGAGAGCTTATGATAAGTGCAGGAGTTCCAGTAGTTCCAGGATCTGAGGGAGCAATAAAGACTGAAGAACAGCTTATCAGTACAGCTGCAGAAATAGGCTATCCGGTAATGATAAAAGCATCTGCAGGCGGCGGCGGCAGGGGCATCAGAATTGTCTACGAAAAAGAACGTCTGATAAAGGACTATGAAAGTGCAAAGGCAGAAGCTAAGGCTGCCTTTGGGGATGATACCATATATATGGAAAAGTTTATTGAAAAGCCAAGACATGTTGAAATTCAGGTACTTGGAGATAAACATGGAAATGTAGTATACTTAGGGGAAAGAGACTGTTCCATTCAAAGAAGAAATCAAAAGATCCTTGAGGAAGCACCATGTCCTGTAATGACGGAAAAATTAAGAAAGAAAATGGGCGATACTGCGGTAAGAGCTGCTAAAGCAGTTAACTATGACAATGCAGGCACCATTGAGTTTTTACTGGATAAAAATGGAGACTTCTATTTCATGGAGATGAATACTCGTATTCAGGTTGAGCATCCCATCACTGAAATGATTACAGGGATAGATCTGATAAAGGAACAGATAAAAATTGCAGCAGGAGAAGAGCTTCAATATACACAGTCAGATATTAAGCTGAATGGTCATGCCATTGAATGCAGAATAAATGCAGAAAACCCTGAGAAGAACTTTATGCCTTCTCCTGGAAAAATTGACACCCTTATTGTTCCAGGGGGTTATAATGTGAGGGTAGACAGCGCCGTATACTCAGGCTATGTTATTCCTCCAAATTATGATTCCATGATTGCAAAGCTTATAGCTTATGGTAAGACCAGGGAAGAAGCCATAGCAAGAATGAAAAGGGCCTTGTCAGAGTTTGCCATTGAAGGAGTGCACACAAACATCGATTTTCAGTTTATGATTTTATCTGATCAGGATTTCGTCGAAGGAAATTATGATACAGGTTTTATTGCCAGAAAAACAGGAGCTTAATGGTAAACGCTTTTTCGGCAGGAGGTGGAAATATTGATTAATAACATATTCAAGAAAAACAAATATATTACCGTCAGCAAGGCACCAATCAAGAAGGATGTCAATGTTGAAAGCAAGCCCTCCATCCCAGGGGGAATGTGGGTTAAATGTGACAAGTGCGGGCAGATAATATATAAAGAGGATCTGGATAATAATTTCAAGGTATGTCCCTACTGCGAATACCATTTCAGAATGAATGCTGCAGAAAGATTGGAATTCCTTGCAGATAAAGATACCTTTATTGAGTTTGATAAAAATATGCAGTCAGTGAATCCTTTGGAATTCGAAGGCTATGAACAGAAAATTAAAGGCTTGATGGATAAGACAGGGCAAAATGAAGCTGTAGTCACAGGGAAATGCAGCATATTAGGGCAGGAAGCTGTTGTATGCGTAATGGACAGCTTTTTCATGATGGGCAGCATGGGGTCTGTTGTTGGGGAAAAGGTAGCAAGAGCTATCGAAAAGGCAATTGTATTGAAGCTTCCGGTGATTATTTTCACTACATCCGGAGGAGCAAGAATGCAGGAGGGCATGTATTCGTTAATGCAGATGGCAAAAACCAGCGCTGCTCTGGGAAAATTAAGTGATGCAGGGCTCCTTTACGTTACAGTGCTTACCGATCCAACCACAGGAGGCGTTACTGCAAGCTTTGCTTCTCTGGGTGACATAATTCTTTCCGAACCTGGAGCTTTGGTTGGCTTTGCAGGCAGAAGGGTAATAGAAGAAACAATAAGGAAGAAACTTCCTGACGATTTCCAAAGTGCTGAATTTTTAATAGAACACGGATTTATTGATAAAATAGTTCCTCGGCGGGAGCTTAAGAATATGCTTAAAAATATTTTATTTATGCATCAAAGTGAAGATAGGAGGTAGTTTATGTCTGTAGGTGATTTCAAAACAAAGAAAAGTGCATGGGATAGACTAACTCTTGTAAGGATGATAGAAAGACCCACAACTCTTGATTATGTAAGCAGAATTTTTGATTCCTTTATTGAATTTCATGGAGACAGGTTTTACCATGATGATGCAGCAATAGTGGGAGGAATAGCACTTTTAGACGGAATTCCAGTAACAGTGATAGGCCACCAGAAGGGACGCAATATAAACGAGAATATTAAGAGAAATTTTGGTATGGCTGAGCCGGATGGATACAGAAAGGCACTTAGACTGATGAAGCAGGCTGAAAAATTTAACCGCCCGGTTATATTATTTGTGGATACCAAAGGTGCACATTGCGACGCTGAGGCAGAGGAGAGAGGACAGGGAGAGGCTATTGCAAGAAACCTGCTTGAAATGTCCAAATTGAAGACCCCAAGCATATCTATTGTTATAGGTGAAGGAGGCAGCGGTGGTGCTTTAGCTTTGGCTGTTTCCGACCAGGTCTGGATGCTTGAAAATGCTATATATTCTGTTTTGTCTCCGGAGGGTTTTGCCGGCATATTGTGGAAGGACGGCTCCAGGGCGAAAGAGGCAGCAAACATCATGAAAATAACTGCCAGGGATCTAAAGGACTTTGGCATCATTGACAGGATTATAAAGGAACCCTATGGCGGGGCCCATAAAAATGTTGAAAAAGTAGCTGCAGATATTAAAAAGGCACTTGTGGCAGAAGTGGGCAAGTTAAGATCCATGTCTGTTGAAGAATTGATAGAAGAAAGATATAGAAAGTTCAGAAACATGGGAGAATATATCGAATAAAGCATTTGCATAGAAATATGCAAATGCTTTTCGCTGATTAAGAGGTGAAAATATATGGGGATAAAAGCATTAATAACTTATGACTTTGGAAAACAAAAGATGAAGGAGCTTCAGGAAATAGGCTATGATATTACATATGTGGATGAGAAGGAAGTTGTATATAAACCGGAACTTTCAGATATAGAAGTATTGATTGGCTATGACCCTTTTAAAACTCTGGATATTACTAAAATGAAAAAGCTAAAATGGATCCAGCTTTTCAGCGCAGGCTTAGATCAGCTGCCAATGGATTATGTAAAGGGTGCTGGAATTCTGGTTTCCAGTAACAGAGGGGGCTATAGTGTTCCTATAGGAGAATGGATTGTTCTGAAAATACTTGAGATGTTGAAAAATAGTGTTAAATTTTATGAAAATCAGAAAAATAAAATATGGAAATATGATAAAAACCTTCTGGAGCTGTATGGCAAAACAGTAGGGTTTATAGGAACAGGAACCATAGCTCAAAATGCTGCAAAAAGACTCCAGGGCTTTGATGTAAATATTTTAGGCATGAATACCACCGGCAATGATGTGCAATATTTTGATAAATGCTACAGTACTGAGGATATGGATCAAATGCTGGCATTGTCGGATATCATTGTAGTTACTATACCCTATACTGATGCTACATACCATATGATTAACAAGGAAAAGTTCAGTAAAATGAAAAATGGTGTTTACTTTGTTAATGTGGCTCGTGGAACCATTGTGGATGAAAATGAATTAATTGGTGCACTGAAATCAGGAAAAATTGCGGGTGCCGCACTAGATGTGCTTGAAGTGGAGCCTCTGACAAAGGATAGCCCCTTATGGGACATGGACAATGTAATAATTACTCCCCACAATTCCTGGATATCCGAGAAAAAGGACTTTAGAAGATTTGAGCTAATAAAAGGTAATATGAAAAATTATATTCAGGATGTTAAGCTAAAAAATGAAATAAACTTAAATAGGGGCTATTGATATTAGAGCGTTGATTTAACAATCAACGCTTTTCTTATGGGAGCAGTTTGTTTAATTCAACTATACCGGCTCCTTGGGACCATTTGGACAGGTTTTGTATTGTGCAGGAAACCTTCAATAGGGACAGAACATCATTAAATGTCAGTTTGGGGTTGTTTTCCAAAAGCAGCGCGCATAAGCCGGAAACAAAGGCTGCAGCACAGGAGGTACCGTTACAGGTTATATAAGGATTATCAAGGCCTTTTGGATATAACTTAATACTGTTTCTTTCGGGAATAAAATTTTTATCACTATTCAGGGAGCTTATGTTAACAGCAGCAGCAGCTAAATCAGGCTTTTCAGCTTTACCAAAAGGGCCCCTGGAGCTTATTTTAAAAATGGAGGCTTTACCTGGTGTTGTATCAACTCCTGCTACCGTAATACAATGCTCAAGAGTAGCTATGCCCATGATTGAACTTTCTTCATCTCCATTATGGCCAGCAGGTACCACCACGATAATTCCATCATCCGATGCTTTTGCGAAAAGCTTTAAAAACAGAGATTCAATAAAAGGGGAATGATATTTCGTTTCAAAGGGGAGGCATAGCACCCTTATTCCATAATCTTCAGCTTCGTTGATAAGAGTTGATATTGCAAACAATATATCTGATATAAGGCCGGTTCCGGCGTTATTAAAAGCTTTCACGGAATAAATGGTAGCATCAGGAGCCACGCCCCTGTACATTCCTTTTGACAGGGATCCGCTTCCGCACAATATTCCGCTGATAAAAGTACCATGGCCGTTGTCATCATATGGATATTTGTAGTTATTAATAGTATCTAAAAACCTGGCTATTTTATTTTTAGGGGTTAACAAATCGGAGTGGGGATATGTTCCACTATCAATAAGACCAATGCATATGTTTTTCCCAGTTAGGCTGAAATTGTAATTGCTGCTGATGCCGTTGGAGCTTAAGACTCCATTTCCGCATAAAACAGCTGAGCTATCATAACATATATACTCGATCTGGGGATATTCCAAAAGTCTTTTTATCCCCTCTGGGGATATTCTTGATACAATGCAGTTTATAAGAGGCAGTGAATATATTATGCTGCCGCTGCAGACTTTTATTTTTTTCTCTATGGTTTTCATGTTCAACTTGCTTTTATACTTAACTATCACTCTTATTTTTTTATAATATTTATTATTAATAGCTTCCTTCAATGCAGGTTCAATTTTTGGCTTCAATAAAAACATAATTACTCCTTAAAAAACAGCTTCACTATATATTATAAGTACAAATAATTCAATATGTGCAGACAACAAAAAAAAGACTTCCATTCTTTTAAAGAAAGGAAGTCTTTTATCTTGATTATTCATAATAGAAAGGTTTTAGATGTGTGCTTCTTACAGGATGTCTCAGCTTGATTAAAGCTTTTGCTTCGATTTGACGGATACGCTCTCTGGTAACCTGGAATTCCCTGCCAACCTCCTCCAAGGTCCTTTCATTATCATCATCCAACCCGAATCTAAGAGCCAAAACTCTACGTTCTCGAAGTGTCAAGGTACCTAACACACTGGTAACAGTTTCCCTCAACATAGTATTACAGGCTGAAATTTCTGGAGATACGGCAGCAATATCCTTAATAAAATCACTTAGACGGTTATCATCGTCTCCTACAGACATGTCCAGGGACATAGGCTCTCTTACTATGCTCCTTATTCTATTGACCTTCTCTTCATTCATTCCAAGCTCTTTTGCTATCTCAGCAGAAGTGGTTTCCCTGCCAAAGCGCATCTCAAGGTCCGCCGTGGTTCTGGTTACCTTGTATAGATTCTCAACCATATGCACAGGTATTCTAATGGTACTGTTTTTATCTGCCAGGGATCTTGTTATAGATTGTCTGATCCACCAGGTAGCATAGGTACTCAGCCGGAAGCCCTTTGATGGGTCGAACTTTTCTACAGCTTTAATTAGACCCAGGTTTCCTTCCTGGATTAAATCCAGAAGTGAGATTCCCGGACGTGAATATTTTTTGGCTACACTTACTACTAAACGCAGGTTGGATTCCACAAGCTTGTTTTTTGCTTTTGCATTTCCGTGATTAAATTGATAAAACAATTCCCCTTCTTCTTTTGTAGATAAAAGCGGTATGGCACTGATCTGAACCAAATATGCCCTTAGAGCATCTTCTGGTTCATAATCTGGGTAGGTAAAATCATCGTTCTGCGACTTGATGGCTTGTCCATTCATACTATGGATACCTCCTTGGCAGTAGATAATTAAGACTCCGTCAAAAGACGAAGTCATTTTGTTGCCTAACATTCTGCTATGAACCAGTTTAGTTAAACTGTGAAGCAAATGCCATTATTATGTTTTATCTTGAATGTAATTTAATTTTATCACCATAAAAAGAAAATGCAAGAACTATTTTAAATTTCAAAATTAAATTTATTTTTGCACAAGTTAAAGAATGCTTTTGCTGTGGGAGTAAGTGTTCTTTTAGCGCTGATTGCCAGATAAATATTTCTATTCATGGTCACATTCTTTATTCTACTCATTTTAATATAGCCACTAGTTACATAATCATTGCAAACCTGGCTTGAAACCACGGAAACACCTAAACCTGCCTTTACAAACTGAAATAGAGTATCCAGACTATTAACATCATAACATACATTAAGTCCGGTTAAATCCACATGACTTTTATGCAGCAGGTCTTCAAAGGTTTTTCTGGTAGCTGAATTCTTTTCTCTCAGTATAAAATTATATTTTAATAAAGCTTTAGCAGCTATTTCATCCGGAAGAGCCAAGGCTGGTGAAGAAATAACCACGAGCTCGTCCTCAATAAGCTTGTAACATTTTATTTTATCATCATTTACATACTCACCTATGATTCCTATTTCTGTGTCAAACTTAATAATGTTTTCTATTATTTGTCCTGAATTTAATTCAGTTACATTAAAAAGCACATTGGAGTACGTGGAATGAAATTCTTTAATCAGTTGAGGGACAACAGTATTGCACGGAGTCGTACTTGCAGCCAGGAAAAGTATACCTCCTACGGTATCATTAAAGCTCGAAAGATAATTTACAGCCTTATCCCTTGTATTTAAAATTTCAATTGCATATTTCAAAAATGACTCTCCAGCAGGTGTAAGTATTACCTCCTTAGATGTCCTGTCAAAAAGCTGAACATGCAAATCCTTTTCCAGGCTTGCTATATGGGAGCTGATGGCAGGTTGTGATAAAAATATAGAATTGGCAGCCTTGGAAAAGCTCTTATGCTTGGCCACATTTATAAAAGCCTCTATTTGTTTAAAATCCATATAAATTCCTCCAATGAACCTATAATTAAAACTTATACTATCTATTAGTTTATCATACATTGTTAAAAATTTATATAAATAAATAAAAAAAATGAAAAGTCAGCCTTTCCATTTAAATATTATTATACCAAGTATCATTATACATAATCCAACTATCTTGCTTATGTGAAAGGAAACCTTTGTTGAATCAAAAAGTCCCATCATATCAATAAAAGCTGCAGCAGCAAGCTGGGCAATTAGTATGACACCTATAGAATGGGTAGCCCCTAGTGTCTTTATACCCTGCATAACTGTATAAATTATGATTACTCCAAGAGCCCCTCCAAGCAAATAAAGTTTATTGGAGCCTTTAAGATTTTTGAAACTTCCATTGCCTGCAAACATTAATACAATCAATGTTATCACAAGGCCTGAGCCTTGAACCCAGACATTGGTCTCCCATTGTCCTATCCTTTCACCAAGCCTTGTATTGAAAACACCCTGGATGCTCATGCTTATTCCTGCAATAATTGAATAAATGATTCCAAGCATTAAACTCCACCTCCATGAGATTTAGTTTAACCGGAAAATCAGTTAATTATTATTATGATAACCTTGCAGAAGACAAAATTTCTTTTTCTGCAAACTTTAGCGCTGTACCAAGGCATATATAATCCTCTATTAAGGTTATATAATGATCCATGGAAGAGCATACAACAAAATCATTAATATCTATATACAGATTTTCAAATTGGGTAGTTAGATTTAAATCTGTAGATTTGGGAATTACCTCGTCAGCCCTGTATCCATGATCCAGGCCAATTGAGATGATGAAGTGAAGGCAGTCTGTATACTTATTTAATAGAACTGTACTGTCAAAATTTGAGTTAACCTTACAATACTTATAACAATTAGTTTCACTGGCAATTTCAGCAATTTTTATCTGGAGCGCTAAAATCTTTTTATATTTCATCTCGTGCTCCTGAAAAACTTCATTTTTCGACACATTTTCATTAAAGCTTTCCTGCATATTGAATAATTCTGAAAGATTCATTAACATGCCGCCTTTCATTAGATTAATAGGGAACAGTTCTATTTTAATATAATGAAAGAAATAATGAAACATATGGAATCGGTTACAAAAAAAATATTTTTTGGGGCTGGTTAAAATACCAGTCCCAATAATACAAAATATTTAAAGGGTAACTCTGTCAAGGATTCCTTTGAGTTCTGCTATAGCAATTCCATAATTAGTTATGGGAATATTCTGCTCTGAGGCCCTTATAAGCCTGGTAAGAAACTGTTTTCTGTTAAACATGCAGCCTCCGCAGTGAACTATGAGCTTATATTGTGAGAGATTCTCCGGGAAATCAACTCCAGCCATTACTTTAATATCCAATGGACCTCCGGCCTTTTCAGTGAGCCAGTTAGGAAGCTTTTCTCTTCCAATGTCATTTTTAAGGGCATGATGGGTGCATGCCTCTGCAATTAAAATTTTATCACCGGGCTTTAAATTTTTAATAGCCCGGGCACCTCTCACTAGTATATCAAGATCTCCCTTATAACCCGCCATTAGTATGGAAAAAGAGGTTAAAGGAACATTCTTTGGTATTATGCTGTTTACCTTTTCAAACACCTGAGAATCTGTTATTACCAGGTCGGGGTTCCTGTTTAATGCTTTTAGAATATCTTCAAGCTCTGTGTCCTTTACCGTTAACGCCATAGTATCATGATCAAGAAGATCCCTTAATACCTGTACCTGAGGAAGGATAAGCCTTCCCTTTGGTGCTTGAATGTCCTGTGGAGCAACCAGAATTACAAGGTCCTTTGGCTTTACCAGATGGCCTATTATGGATTCCTTTTCAAAATCCATGGGTGAATAGGTTTGTATTGCCTCTTTAAGTCTGCCTATATTTGTCCTGTCCTTTGCGCTAACCCTAACAAATGGAATATCAAAGGCTTTTTCAATCTCAAAGCTCTCATCTCCATTGGAAGTCCAGGTATCCATTTTATTTACCACACCTATTACTGGAATATTCCTTTGCCTTAATTCATTGAACCATTGAGTTTCCAGGGCAAAATCCTTCGTATCCGGATTGAACAGCAAAATAGCAAGATCTGTCTTATCCATTACTTCTTTTGTCTTTTTGATTCTTAATTCACCTATTTCTCCTGTATCATCAAGACCAGCTGTATCAATAAACACAACAGGCCCCAGCGGAAGCAGCTCCATGGTTTTATAAACAGGATCTGTGGTGGTCCCAGCTATGTTGGACACAAGAGCAATTTCCTGACCTGTTATTGCGTTAATTAAACTGGATTTTCCAGCATTTCGTCTACCAAATATGGCAATATGAAGTCTATTTGCTTTTGGTGTATCTTGCATAATTGTACCTCTTTCTTTTACTTTTTTGTTATTGCAGATTTAACATTTATTCCTGGTATTTTGCCTAGCTTTCCAGTCATAGCGCTAATTTCGTCTGATGTGCCATCAACGATCAGGGAAATTACAGACATGTTTCTTTCTCTGTAGGGTAAACCCATTCTTCCAACAATAATAGTGGAAAAATCATGAAGGATGCTGTTTACTCTTTCGGTACTCTCAAAATTTTCAACTACTATACCTACTACGCCTACTCTTTTTTCCATGATAACCTCCAAAACAAAAACCCTTCCGGCAAAAAACCGGAAGGGTAAATATCAAATCTCCTCCTCCTTTTGCTCAGAAATTTCTTTGCAATCAGATAATATGCTATATCCAAAAAGTCGGAAAATCCAACAGTTCAGATTTAATTTTATTATATAAATAAAATATTTAATTGTCAAAGAATATTAGAATTCAGCAGAGCCTGTTGTCCTTGGGAATGGTATTACATCCCTGATATTTGATACACCGGTGATATACATTATTATTCTTTCAAAACCAAGTCCGAAGCCTGAATGCTTTGTAGTACCGTATTTTCTCAGTTCAAGATACCACCAGTAATCTTCTCTGTTCAATCCGAATTCCTTAATTTTTGCTTCCAGCACATCAAGTCTTTCTTCCCTTTGGCTGCCGCCTATTATTTCGCCAACTCCAGGAACAAGCAGGTCCGCACAGGCAACAGTTTTATTGTCGTCATTAAGTCTCATGTAAAATGCTTTAATTTCCTTAGGATAGTCTGTTACGAACAATGGCTTTTTAAATACTTGTTCTGTGAGGTATCTTTCATGCTCAGTCTGAAGGTCAATACCCCAATCTACAGGGTATTGGAACTCTGCTCCGCATTTTTTCAAAATGTCTACGGCTTCAGTATAAGTTATTCTTCCAAAATCTGAGTTTACAATATTATCTAGTCTGTCCAGGAGAGTGTTATCCACAAAGGCATTGAAAAATTCCATTTCCTCTGGTGCATGCTCCAGCACATAATTGATTATATATTTAACCATATCCTCTGCAAGGTCTAGGTAGTCCTTCAGCTCAGCAAAGGCTATTTCAGGCTCAATCATCCAGAATTCAGCCGCATGTCTTGCTGTGTTTGAGTTTTCAGCCCTAAAGGTAGGACCAAAGGTATAAACATTTCTGAAAGACTGGCAGAAGGTTTCAACATTAAGCTGTCCGCTTACAGTAAGGTTTGTTTCCTTTCCAAAGAAATCCTTTGAATAATCGATGCTTCCATCTTCATTTTTAGGAATATCCTTCAGATCCAGGGTTGTTATTCTGAACATCTCCCCGGCACCCTCACAGTCGCTTCCCGTAATTATTGGAGTATGTGTATATACGAAGTCTCTTTCCTGGAAGAACTTATGTACTGCATAGGCTGCAATTGATCTCACTCTGAATACAGCAGAATATAAGTTTGTCCTTGGTCTTAAGTGGGCTTTTGTCCTTAAAAATTCGATAGAATGCCTTTTTTTCTGAAGCGGGTAATCATTGTCAGACAAGCCTTCCACAATAACACTGGAAGCTTTTATTTCAAAAGGCTGCTTTGCATCAGGAGTCATCTCCAGTATGCCGGTTACAATCACTGATGAGCTCACTGGCAGTTTTGATATTTCTTTAAAATTATCAAGTTTATCATCGAATACTACCTGGATATTCTTAAAGAAGGTGCCGTCATTAAGCTCAATGAAGCCAAATGCATTGGAAGCCCTTACCGTTCTTACCCAGCCTGAAACCATTACTTCATTTCCGGCAAATTTTTCAGTTTCTCTGTAAACTTTTCTAACTAGTGTGTTTTCCATTATTATTCCCCCTAATCATTTGAAAGATTTATAATTCATACTTTAAATAACATCATAACTTTAATTTTGATAAGGCTTCCGCTAAGGCAGAATTCATGGGAGCACTATTTTCCTTATTTTGCTCTTTCATAAACTTTGATACATCTTTTTTTGTAAGTGATGAGCTTTCCTTTTTCTTTCTTTCATTGAAGGATGAAAGCTTCTCCCTGTAGCCGCATTTGCAGGTAAAAATCCGTCCCTCACCTTCTCCCAGTAATTCAAGCTTTTTATGGCAGTTCGGACATCTTGCATTGGTTACTTTGGCCAAACCCTTCCTGTAACCGCACTCCCTGTCCTGGCATACCAGCATCCTGCCATGTTTACCATTTACCTCCAGCATGTATTTACCGCACTCAGGGCACTTGGTTCTGGTAAGATTATCATGTCTGAATTTT
>CALBDU010000015.1 GCA_937927335.1 uncultured Clostridium sp. | reverse complement strand
TATAAATAGGAACTATAGCCGAACAAATAATTTACACACAAAAAAGGACTTGACCCGCGGACATAAAGTTGGACTCCCGATTGGAATGATAAAAGCAGTCCGGCACATAAAGTTACGCTCTAATTTAATATA
Organism: uncultured Clostridium sp.; assembly: GCA_937927335.1. GTDB lineage: Bacteria > Bacillota > Clostridia > Clostridiales > Clostridiaceae > UBA699. The sequence continues at coordinate 13,453 of CALBDU010000015.1, read as the reverse complement.
ATTCACAACCTTGTTAAATAACGAACTATGGTAACCATTAAAAACGGTTCCTTTATTTTTTACTTCATTGCTCCCAAAATTATAAATGGTCTCAAATTAACACAATAAATATCAATGCAATTAGCATACAAAATAGCACATCCATAAATTTATGGAAAACAAAATTTTTATGTTAAATCTATTGTTAATTGCTATGCTAATTCAGCAAAAAATCTCTGTAAAACCCTGTAAAATCAATAAAAATTAGCATGCTAATATCATTACGAATTAACATGCTAAATAGATTGCTATTTAATGCAATTGCACCTCAAAACGGAACCCGTTGTTTTAAATTACAGGTTTTCTATAATATCCAAAGGCAGCCTCCACAGCAAAACCTGATTTTTTATACAACTTAAAAGCATTTTCATTGCTGCTGTCCACTTCAATAGTTATATTTTCCAAGCCTTGGTTCCTTAAATCATTTACCATGAGCTTCAATATTTCTTTTCCAAAGCCCCTTCCCTGATATTTAGGAGATACGCCAAAGCCAAATATGCATGCTTCATCATTTTCCATTCCAACGGAAAGCATGCCTATAAGCTTATCCTCAAGGATCGCCTTATACTGCAGCCTGCAGTCCGTAGCAAGAGTTTTTGAAATCATGCTCCGTGCAACCTCGTAGCTGTCATCGAAGATCTCACAGCACAAGCTGACCAAAGAATCTATATCCTCCTTATCTGCCTTTTCCAGCTTTATTCCGGAAAAATTACATTGTTCCGTATCACCGGAAATACCACTGTACTTTAAAAAGTACTCTGTAAAATCCAGTTCCGCGTTCAACTCCTTTACTGCTGCCATTCCAGCCTTTGATTGCGGTTCGCAAACAAATAACAGCTCTGGAATATTGTATTTCTTAATTTCTCGAGCAGCCTCTTGAAGAAGGGCTTTAAAGAAGCCCCTCCGTCTGTATTCAGGAAGTGTGTATGCAGATATTTCAGCCTCAGCAGGGGTTGGAATAAACATTGAAATAAAGCTTACAAGTATTCCATCCTGGTACAGTAAAAACAAACATGGAATATCAGGATTAAAATTAATGGATGTGTCCAGTGACAGATTTCCTTTCAGACCGTCATGTTCACTGCACACTGAATGGACCATTCTTACTTCCTTTAAAACCTCTTGGTCAGGCGTATTCATTTTGCTAATGTCCAAATATTCTTCCTCCAGCTTTAAGTTATTTTACAGTGGGCTTCTGCCTGAAATACTGGTAAAAGTAGCACTTCAGCCTGCCATTATAAAGCTTCCTGTTTTTATCCGCCTTTCTGCCAAAGCACCTTTCAAAATCAGGGTGTGAGGTTATCACAAAGAATCCAAAGCCCTGAAGCTTGCTGAAAACTCTGCCCATGGTGCTGTAAAGCTCCATGGCCTCCACGGACTCTCCAAGTCTTTCACCATAGGGCGGGTTGGTTATTACATATCCATATTTATCCTTGCTGGACAAGTCCTTCACATCCAGCTTGTTGAACATGATATTTTCATATACGCCTGCCTTTTGGGCATTTTCCCGGGCTGTTTTCAGAACACCGCCGTTTATGTCCGAAGCAAGTATTCTGAAATCCTTATTGTTCACCGAATTTCCTGCATGCCTTCTAATGTCCTCCCAAAGCTCTGAAGGTATAATCTCCCACTGCTCGGAGACAAAGTTCCTGTTTAATCCCGGTGCAATATTTCGTCCTATCATGGCTGCCTCTATGGCAATAGTACCTGATCCGCAAAATGGATCAATAAGCTTTATGCTGCTGTCCCAGCCGCTTAAAAGCACCAGAGCTGCTGCCAGGGTTTCCTTCATGGGAGCCTCTCCCGCAAATTCCCGGTAACCCCTCTTATGGAGACCTGGCCCCGTGGTATCCAGGGTTAAGGTTACAACATCCTTAAGTATGCTTACTTCAATTTTATATTCCGCCCCGTCCTCAGGAAAGAGATCTCTTCTGTACTTTCTTTTCATGGCCTCAACAACTGCCTTTTTCACAATAGATTGCACATCAGGCACGCTGTGAAGCTGTGATTTAACTGATTTCCCAGTAACATGCATAAAGCCGTTTATTGGAATAATATCTCCAAATTCCACAGCCTTTGTGCCCTGGAACAGTTCTTCAAAGCTTAGAGCTTTAAATTCAGCCAGCTGGATAAGGACCCTGTCTGCAGTTCTTAGCCACATGTTACAGGTAACAATATCCATTTCATCACCGCTGAAGGTTACTTTTCCATTTTCTATTATTAAATCATCGTAGCCCAGTTCCTTAAGTTCGTTAGCCACCACTTTCTCCAGACCGAAGGTGGCAGTGGCAATTAGTTTAAAATCCATATTTTTATTCTCCTGTATAATTAATTACAGCTATTATAACATAAATAGCAGCGGGCTGCTCACCCGCTGCTGAACTATTTAAGTGAATCCATGCTTTTCTATTTCCAGCCCTTTTTACAGAGTCCCGAAGGCAAATCTTAGCCGATACTTCGGCATTTATAAAATACTAAGAAATCTTTCCACCAGATAAGGGTCAAACTGTGATCCTGCACATCTTTTTATTTCCTCTACAGCAAATTCAGAGCTTAAGGCCTTTCTGTAGGGTCTCTCGTTAGTCATTGCATCATATGCGTCCACTATGGAAAGTATCCTGCATTCCACCGGAATTTCCTCACCCTTAAGGCCATGAGGGTAGCCCTTGCCGTCCCATCTTTCATGATGCTTTAAAATCCATTCTGAGATGTGAACAATATCAGGGGAGGATTCCGCAATCCTGTAGCCAATTTCAGTATGCCTCATCATTTCCTCCTGCTCCTCCAGGTTCAGCTTTCCTGGCTTGAATAAAATTGCATCAGGAATTCCAACCTTGCCTATGTCATGAAACTGTGCAAATAAAATAATATCCCCAATCTTCGCATCGCTCATGCCTATGGCTCTGGCAAGCTGCACACAGTGGTTCTGCATTCTTTCACCATGGCCCTCTGTGATAAAATCCCTGGCCGCCAGCATCTTAGTCATTATTTCAATATTTTTGCTTCTCTTGCTTTGATGGTGATGAAGCTTTTCACGGTACATGAAGGTATCCGCTTCCTTAAAGAGCTGGTGCAGATCCCTGCCACTACCCGAGAAGGAGTAGCCTGCAGACATGCTTACCGGGATTACAGGCTCCAGTGCGTTAAGCTCCTCGGCAGCTTCTATTATTTTGCGTTTATAATTTTCCAGCTCCTCCTCAGAGGTATCTGAAGCGATCACTGCAAACTCGTCGCCCCCTATCCTGGCAATTATATCCCCTTCTCTGCAGTATTTTTTCAGTATATAGGCGGCATCCTTAATCAAATTGTCCCCTTCAGCATGTCCTAATGTGTCATTTATAAACTTCAAACCGTCAATATCACAAATTATAATCCCTACATTTTCAGTTTGCTGTTCCTTTAGATTTTTTAACATATCCTCAAAGAAGTTTCTGTTATAAAGTCCCGTAGTTATATCCTTCATGCTCATGTCATATATCTTCTTTTCAGAATTTCTTCTCTCGGTAATGTCCCTTACCAGTACCAGCAGTTTATCCTGCTCCATAGGCATAAGCCTTGCTTCATAATAGCAGGAATCCTCCATAAAACCAGGGAATTCAACCATTACCATTTCGCCCCGGGCTTTAACCTGTTCAATTGCATTTCTGAAAATGGCCGCATTGCTTTCACCGATTATTTCCTTAATATTTTTGTTCATGAAGTAGCTGCCGGATGAATTCACAATCATATCTTTTCCGGAAAGATACTCTAATACCAGTCCCTGAAGATTTATAACAAATATTAAATCAGGTATGGCCTTTATGATTGCTTTTGTTTTATTCTCACTTTTCTTAAGCATATCCGAAGCTTTGATTCTCTCAGTCAGATCCACCAGGGTAATTACCACGGATTCCACTTCGCCGCCATCCCCAAACCTTGGTGTGCAATCTGCCATTACCCACATTATGTCACAATTTTCATTTTTCTTTATTCCCAGGATAAAGTCCTTTATTGGCTCCCCGGTTTCAAACACCTTATTAATATTGAGCTCATGGTATTCCAGCTTGCTTCCATCCGGCTTCACTATAAAATTCAGCACATCTGAAAGTAAAACTCCATTGAGGGAAGTATTTTGCTCTACCCCGAACAACACCCGGCATACTGGGTTGCATAGCAGCAATTCCCTGTCCATGCCGAAAATAGCTATCCCAACCTTAAGACTGTTAAAGAGATTTGTGTAATATTGCTCCGTCCTGTAAATCAGGCGATTTTTTTCCTTCAGCTTGTTTCTTAAAAATTTTGCTGTATAGAGCAGGGCAGAAATTATAAATACCGCCATTACTGCAATAAACAGAAGGTATGGAGTATATTTTAAGTATGTATCCTCTGTTCCAAACCACTTGGAGTTAGTAGCCATGTACTCATTTTTGGAAATGAGGGAGAAGCCCTTTTCCACAGTGGTTGACAGCTCCTGGTTTCCCTTTAGAACTGCCCGGTGAAACTGGTTGCTATAAAGGGGTTTGGTATATAAAAAATCATTATTTAGGTTGTTTTTATAAAGGTAATAGAGAGCCGACGGCTCATCCATTACAAAAACAGATACTTCTCCTGCCTTTGCTGCCTTTATGATGTCCTCATAGCTGTTGTACTCAACCAGATCCTTTACACCACGTGTGCTTAGGTATTCCTCAGTATAATCACCCTTCTTCACAGCTGCATCAAAGCCGTTGATAGTCTTTTCATCCAATATGCCTGAAATATTCTTATTATAAAATATGCATACGTCTATATCCGCATAGCCAGAGGTGAAATCAAAGATATTATTCCTTTCGTCGCTGTAAAATATATTGTCAATAACATCATATTTCCCCTGCTTCATGTTGTTCATTGCAGTATCCCAGTCCTTTGCTGTAACAAGCTCCACCTTTATACCGGTTTTGCTTTCCCAAAGCCTCCACTGGTCCACGGAAACACCTTGGAGAATTCCATCTATGCTTCTAAAGGAATAAGGGGGATAATTATCATCAAGTACAACTTTTATTGTACTGTAGCTGCTTTTTATATCATTTCTGCCCACAGAATTATTTATATATAATATGCAAAAAAACATTGCTGCCAATAATATTATTATAAAGGCCCTGGCCCTGGTTAAAAATTTCTTACCTGACAAATTTAGCTCCTTCCTTACTATAAACAAACTACATCTATATTACTGCATTTTTCACCATATTTCTACAATTTGTTACTTCTGTAATAAATTTATTGACATTGGAAAATCCTAAGTATAAAATTATATGAGTTCAAAATTAAAGGAGTAATAAATGGAAATAACATTTGATAATTTAGGTCTTAACAGCAATCTTACAGAGGCTTTAAAAAAGGTAAATATAAACATCCCTACTGAAATTCAGCAAACGGTAATTCCTCTTGCCTTGGAAAACCTGGATATAATCGGCCAGTCACAAACAGGCAGCGGAAAAACCCTGGCCTATCTGCTTCCCCTTTTCACAAAAATCGATCCTTCCAAAAGGGAGATGCAGGCCATAATCCTGACCCCCACCCATGAACTCACTATGCAGATAAATGCTCAGATCAGGCTTTTATCCGAAAACTCAGGCATTGCCGTAACCAGCATGGCCATTATGGGAGAGGTAAACATTCAAAGGCAGATAGAGAAGCTTAGAGATAAACCTCATATAATTACAGGCTCTCCAGGCAGAATCCTGGAGCTCATAAAACTTAAAAAAATCAAAAGCCATACAGTTAAAACCATAGTGCTGGATGAAGGTGACAAGCTTCTTGATGAAAAAAACCTTGGTGTAATCAAGGATATAGTAAAATCCACCATGAAGGACCGGCAGCTTATGGTATTTTCCGCCACCATCAGCAGCAAGGCAGAAAATACAGCCCGGGAGCTTATGAAAAATCCTGAAATGGTAAAAATCCGGGAAACTCAAGCTCTAACCGGCAATATCCAACATCTATATATATTATCGGAACAGCGTGACAAAATTGAAGTGCTAAGAAAATTAATTTCCGCAGTTAACCCGGAAAAAGCCATGGTATTTATAAACAAAAGGGATGAAATCCTCATCACCACTGAAAAGCTGAAATACCACCACATTAATGCTGCCTCCATATTCGGAACAGCAGCAAAGGAGGAAAGGAAAAATGCCCTGGAGGGCTTCAGAACAGGAAAGTACAACATTCTTATCGCTTCAGACCTGGCAGCCAGAGGCCTGGACATTTCCAGTGTAACTCATATATTTAACCTGGACCTGCCTGAGGATCGCAAGGAATATCTTCACCGTGCAGGACGCACAGGTAGATTTGGCGAAACAGGGATCTGCATATCCTTAGTTACGGAAAAGGAAGCTGAAGTAATAAAAAAACTGGAGAAGGAATTTGGCATAGAAATTAGCAGGGCCCGTATTTACAAGGGAAATATCTATAAATACTAAAATTAGGAGCATTCTTATGGATAGCCGAGGCAACTTGGCTATTTGTCTATTTTTTGTCAATTTATAACTTTAATTTACTAATTCACCGCTTTATTTGTAAACGTTTAGATGGTATCATTAAAATTGTGTGCCAAAACTGTCACACCGTGCTCTTTTGTCACATAGTTTTATTTTTATTTTTTGCTTTTTTAAGCAAGAGGGGGTATTAAAATGACTGAATATGCAGAAAAACAGTCAAAAAAAGTACAGGCATCACCTGTAAACAAAAATTTATTGTTATTATTTTTACTTATTTTCATTTTTGCAGCTCTAATACTTGTACCAGCATTCAACCACAACGTGGCTGAAGGAATAGCTGCCGTTAATGCCAGCACCACTGCTTCCACAGGAATGGCATCCCAGTTTGGTACAATTTATGACACTCTGAAATACGAACGTTCCATCCATGTTCTGGCCATGCTGCTGGTGGGTTTCGGCTTCCTTATGGTTTTCGTAAGAAATCATGGATACAGCTCCATCACTGCAACCTTCCTGGTTGTAAGCATAGCTATCCCTATGTATGTAGTAATAAAAAGCTTCGGCGGCGAAGGCTTTGCAAAATCTGCCATCAGCATCGACACCCTGCTGTTTGCCGAATTTGCTGCAGCCAGTCTGCTTATTGCTATAGGGGCACCATTAGGCAGGCTTAAAATGGACCAGTATGTGGCTATGGGCCTTTTGTTTATACCTGCGTACATATTTAATGAATGGCTTATTCTTGAAAGCGGATTTTTCAGGGGCTTCCTTGACTCAGGTGGATCCATAGTAATCCATGCCTTTGGAGCTTATTTCGGCCTGGGTGTGGTGGCAAACACACTGTCAAAATTCAAGAATGACCCTGTTTGCGAAAACAACCCAATGTCCAACCAGTTCTGTCTTCTTGGCAGCATGATACTTTGGTTGTTCTGGCCTTCCTTTACCAGTGCGGTGGTGGCTCCCGAAAGAGTGGTGCTCACAGCCATAAATACCGTATTTGCATTATGCGGTGCAACCTTTGCTACCTACGTGTTTACTAAAATCATCAGAGGAAAGATTCAAATTGAGGATATCGCCAATGCCGCACTGGCAGGCGGAGTTGCCATAGGCTCTGCCTGTGACATGACTACTCCCGGCTATGCCCTCCTCATAGGAATTGCAGCCGGAGCCTTAAGCGTTATCGGCTACAGCATCATTGCACCAAAGCTCGAACAGCTTATCAAGGGCACAGACACCTGCGGAATCAACAATCTTCACGGTATGCCTGGTATCCTTGGCGGCCTCACTGCCATGTTTATCACAGGCAAGCCTGGTGTACAGCTGTTTGGAATCATAGCCACTGTATGTATAGCCTTCACTTTTGGTAAAATTACTGGAAGCATCCTTGGTTTACTTGGCAAAAAAGAAATTCCTTACAGCGATGAAGACGAATTCTTCCTGGAAGGATAAAATAGAGCTTGTCCAAACATAGCACTTTAGCTGGCTTGGACAAGCCCTTTCTTTTTTATTATTCATTATTCCCACGGAGGGCTTAGGTCCGGACATTAATTTTGAACACCTGGTAAGAGCTCTAACTGGATTTCAGTGATCTTTAAAAAACCTTTTCTTATTCGTACAAATCTCCAGCTAAGCCCTTTAAAATGTCCCGTCTTATTATCTCATAGCTTGTATTTTTCTTATTTACAGCACCCTTTTCAACAAACTTAGTCAAGGTTCTTAATAAATGCCTGTAGCTGGTTCCCAGGAGCTCCGATATTTCAGTTAAATTGAAGTCCGGAATAATTTCAATTTCTTTGCCTTCATCATCCACAGATGTGGCTAAAATGTAGCTGGCCAGCCTGTTTTCCAAAGGGTACAGAAGATTTATGGAATTATGGTCTGTATTTTGAGTAAGCTTTTTCCCTAAACTGCTTATGATATATCTCAAAAACTTTCCATCATCCATGAGCCTTCCTCTAATAATATCCAAATCAACAGATATGCAGAAAGTCTCCTGGATAGCCTGTATACTGCAGTGAAATGTATTAAGTTTTATGCATTCAAGGTCTCCAATGAGCTCCAGAGGATTATTAAAGCTTAGCAGCAGCTGCTTGCCATTGCTCAATATGGTATAAACCTTTGCTTTTCCCGACACTAAAAAATACAATTTCGTTATGCTTTCACCAGCCCTGCAGATATGTTCCCCTTTATTGAATTTCCAAAGCTTCATACAACCTTGCAAATTGTCACTGAATATTTGGTTCAAATTATACTTTTCCACATAAAAGCCAAGCATATCACTATCAATAATTTCTATCATAATATCTCACCTTTATTATTTAATTGTTTTTACACACCGCAGGCAGCCCGTGGACTACATTGATTCGGTGGTTTTCAGTGCTCTATCTCCTCTATGAATATAACATTATTTAATAATATATGACATATGTCATAGTAATAAATTCTAGCATTATGTTAATTTAATATTAGATATTTCAGGAGGTCATATTGTAATGTACAATTTTTTATCAATATTAACTGGTGCCGTAGTCACCATAATGGTTAGCTTTAACGCTGTGCTTTCAAAGAATGCTGGAAACTACACCTCAGCTGTTATAATTCATATTGTGGGATTAATTGCTGTATTGCTTCTGATAGCTGTTAAAGGGCTGAAAATCCCCTTTGACAGATCAATATCTCTATTAACATACACTGCCGGCTTTGTAGGTGTCTTTACAGTTCTGCTTTGCAACACCTCTATGATAGCCTTGGGAGCAGCCCTGTCCATTACATTGGGACTTTTCGGACAAGGGGTTGCTTCAATTATAATCGACCACTACGGGCTTTTTGGCATGAAGGTTGTAAAATTTAACAGAAAAAAATTAATTGGATTTGCAATAATGGTTCTGGGTCTTGTTGTAATGACGATTTTTTAAAAGGAGATTTTTATGATATTAAATATAGTTATTGCTTTAGCAAGCGGAATTACCAACGTTTCAGGCAGAATTATAAATTCCAGTCTAGCTGATAAAATAGGAATTTTGCCCGGCACCTTCTATAACTATTTAACGGGCTTAATAACCTCAGCTGTTTTCTTTATGATAAGCAGCAACACCCTAAGTCATCCCCCAGGGAATTTTTCAGGCTTGCCCTTCTATGCATATATGGGCGGAGCCATAGGTGTATTCGTGGTAGCAATTTCAAGCTTCATAACCCCAAAAATCTCTGCTTTATATGCAACAGTGCTTTTATTTATTGGACAGCTTTTTGCCGGTATACTGGTAGATTATTTTACACTGCAAGTTTTTTCATTTGGGAAAGTTGCAGGGGGAGCATTAGTGGTATTGGGGCTGGTTTATAATGTGTATATCGATAAAAAACAGTAAAACATCAATGTCAACTGTCTCAACGTCAACTGCCTGGCACTTTCACCATCTAAAGTGCCCCATATCAATGTCAACTGCCTGGCACCTACCAGCTGTATATGGTTCCATCGGTTCTGGAATCAGTGCCTCCAGCATATATTCCGTTATCCATTCTCCAAATTATCTGGCCCCTGCCAAAGAGGAGACTGTCATGGTCATAGGCAATGGCATGACCCCGCTTCTCCAGCTTTTGTGCATAGTATGGCTCAAAGCTGGTTTCCAGTCTTACATCCCTGTCCTGCATCCAGATCCACCTTGGGGCGTCCAGCGCAGCCTGGGGATTCATATTGAAATCGATGTAGTTCATCAGAACCTGCACATGAGCCTGTGGCTGCATAAAGCCACCCATAATTCCAAAGGGACCCACCGGTTTTCCATCTTTCATAAGGAAGCCTGGGATGATGGTATGGTAAGGCCTCTTTCCAGGCTGAAGCACATTGACATGGCTTCTGTCCATGGAAAAATTTCTTGCTCTGCTGTGAAGTGCTATATCTGTTTCCGGCACCACAATCCCTGACCCAAAGCCCATGTAATTGCTTTGTATGTAAGACACCATATTCCCTTCGTCATCTGCCGCAGCAAGATATACAGTGCCTCCCTCACAATGGTTTATTTCATAAGGCTCCAGTGCATTATCCCCCAGGAGGGTTCTTTTGTACTTTGCTCTTTCTTCTGACAGCAGCTCCTCTATTTCCATATCCATGTAATTAATATCAGTTACATATTTCAGTGAATCCATAAAGGCAAGCTTCACAGCTTCAATTTGCCTGTGCAGCACCTGCTCCCTGCTGCACAGGTTAAAATCAAAACCCTTTAATATGTTCAACGCCATAAGAGCGGTTATACCCTGGCCGTTAGGTGGTATTTCAAAAACATCATAGCCTCTGTAATTAATACTGATAGGCTCCACCCACTGGGGCTTGTACCCTTCAAGGTCCTCTTTTCTGATATAGCCGCCGGTCTTTCTGGAAAAGCTGTCAATTTTATCTGCAAGCTCTCCTCTGTAGAAATCTTCAGCCTTGGTTTCAGCAATACGCCTTAAGGTTTTGCCTAAATGCTTGTATTTGAAGATCTCCCCAATTTCAGGTGTCTTGCCCGTAGGAGCGAAGGTTTCAAGCCAATGTGTAAATATTTCTTCCTTCATACTGTCCTTCATTTTTCTGTATTCTTTCTCCCAATAGTGTCCAAGCACCGGTGTTACAGGAAAGCCATTTTCAGCATAGTTAATGGCAGGCTTAAATAGCTGTTCAAAGGAAAGCCTTCCAAACCTGTGAGATAGGCTTGCCCAAGCCGCGGGTATTCCTGGTACATTTACCGTTTTCCAGCCATACTCAGCCATTTTACCATTTAGCTTATCTAATGTAAGCTCCTTTGGACAAGGGCCGCTGGAATTCAGCCCGTACAGCTTTCCCCTATACCATACTATGGCAAAGGCATCGCCACCAACCCCGTTGGAGGTAGGCTCGCATACTGTGAGGGCTGCTGCTGCTGCCACAGCTGCGTCAATGGCATTGCCGCCATTTTTAAGCATTTCAAAGCCTGCTTCTGCTGCAGATGGCTGGGAGGCAGCAATCATGCCCCTCATGCCGTAGCATACATTTTTTTTAACTTTATAAGGATTATATAAAGGGTCAAATTTCATCTTTCCCCCTCCTCAATTTCATATATTTAAATTATATCAAATTATATGTAAGTATACAAAAATCGAAGCTATTATGAGATAATATCATATAATAGGTGTAAACAAGTATTTTTTAAGCCTTGTACAATTTATATAATGCAGTATAATTAACCATATAATATGTTATTTAAAATTATTTGGAGGGATATGAAATGTTAAGCATCTTAGCAGGCTTTGTTGTAGTTTGTGTTATCGTGGCTGTATTTGCCGCTATGGTAATCGGCATGGTGGCCTTACCAGTATTTCTGGTAGTTTCAATAATAGGATTGATATTTTCAATCTTTGGGCTTGTATTCAAATTCATCTTTGGTGGACCTCTTTTGCTCATAATTATCATAGCATCTATAGTTTATTTTATAAAAAGAGTATAATTCTAAGAAAACAGGTATAAATATATGGTTTACACCTGTATTTTTATGTATAATTGAATTGATATGTAAACCGGTTAATAACCTATTATTCAAGGAGATTAGTGATGAACCAAAAAATTCTTGTAATTGATGACACTCACCTTAACCTGAATATTCTTAAGGATATCCTTGAGGCTGAAGGCTTTGATGTTTATACCGCTGATAATGGCTTAGGCGGATTAAATATGGCACGCTTAATAAAACCAGATGCCATTCTCCTTGACGTAGTAATGCAAGGCATGGACGGGTTCGAAACCTGCAGATGCTTGAAGCACGACTACTCTCTTTCAAATATTCCTGTAATCATGGAATCAGCAAAAACAGATGGCAATAATATTAAGAAGGCCTTGGAATTGGGAGCCTTTGATTATGTAAAAAAGCCTATAGATCCAATAGAGGTTATTGCAAGAATCCAATCAGCACTTCGATATAAGGAATTGCAGGATAAGCTTAAGGATATGGCCATGAAGGATGGGCTTACCGGGCTTTACAATTTTTCTCTTTTAATTGAGCTCTTCGGAAGAGAAATTAGAAAACAGCAGCGCAATAAAGCTGACACCTCCTTTGTAATGGTGGATATAGATTATTTTAAGAAGGTTAATGATACCTATGGCCATACCAGTGGCAATGTTGTTTTAAAGGAGCTTGCAGATGTGCTTTCGGATTCAGTTCGTGCAGGCGATATAGTTGCCAGATTCGGCGGTGAAGAATTTGGTATAGTTCTCCCCGGAGCAAAAATACAGGACGCCTGCAGCCTTTGTGAAAGGATCAGATCGAGGGTTGAAAATACAAACTTTAAGGCCGGAGGAAATAATATTAAAATAACCATCAGCCTGGGAGTTGCTGCTAAAAGCTATAATGACAGCCTCACCATGGAGGAAATAATAAAAAAGGCCGATCTAAGGCTTTATGAGGCAAAAACTAAAGGTCGTAACAGAGTAGAAGGCTGTTAGGGCCTTTTTTCGCGTGCATTGTTCCAAATAATCCTTTAAACTGTGGAGAACTCCGGCAAAAATTTCAAATTCCAAATTTTACCTTACACCAGCTTTTTCTTATTTGACAACTTTTAATATATAAAAAGTATGGACAAGCGTTAGTTTATTGGCAATTCTTTAATCTTTAAGGTTATCCGGCCTTGACTATGAGTTGGGAATCCTTCATTAGTGACTTGAGAAACTACAGCCTTGCCCGATGAGATTGGAACTCATCCATTAGTGACTTGAGAAACTACAGTCTTTGAATTTTGGGCGAAAGTGAGCAAAATTTCAATTAATGTTCAATATAAACGTAAATATATCTGAAATTTAACGTATAAACCCATAATTTACACAAAATATAGCCGAAAATTGATTATTAATCTAAAAAACCTGCACACTACTTGAAATTTTGCACAGATGGGGGTGCAGTATGAATTATGTCCGTATAATGGTGTAAATTAGATAAGCAAAAAAAAGAGAACATGCT
>CALBDU010000014.1 GCA_937927335.1 uncultured Clostridium sp. | reverse complement strand
ATAAATAGGAACTATAGCCGAACAAATAATTTACACACAAAAAAGGACTTGACCTAAATATATCTAAAATTTAACGTATAAACCCATAATTTACATAAAATATAGCCGAAAATTAATTATTAATCCAAAAAAACTGCACACTACTTGAAATTTTGCACAGATGGGGGTGCGGACATACCACAAGACGATATGCTGGCCAAACGTATAAAAGGATTTGCAGGACACAGGCTAGTTGGGATAAAATATAACTATGGCAAAAACGCTATAAAAAGCAAAATGATGGGGTGATAAAATGCATAATATGGCATTATACAAATCAAAGTCAGGTACTTTAGAGGGTGCTTTGGCATTGATAAAATCAGGAGATACCATTGCCACTTCAATATATGGCAATGAACCATCTTCCTTTATTGGTGCTCTCCATACTATTGCACACCGCTTGGAAGGGGTAACCCTTTGGGCTATGATGATGATGGATCAGTATCCGGTGATGAGAGACAACTCTCTGAAGGGAAGGATAGATATCCATTCAATTTTTTATAACGATGACTGCCGAAAAGGTCACTCCTCTGGCCGTTTCAACATGCTGCCGGTGGATTTGCATTCAGCTGCCGCCGCTATGCTGGCTGAAAAGCGTCCCAATGTTTTTGTTGCTGCAGTTTCTCCCATGGACGAAAATGGCAATGTCTATTTATCCTATGACCTACAGTTTTCCCGTGAGACCATGGATGGGGCAGACATTGTAATTTTTGAAGTCAATTCCTGTATACCCAGGGTTTTTGGTGATACTAAAGTCCCCATTGCTAAAGCGGATTATATTTATGAGGTTAGCAATCCATTACCCATAGCCCCAAATTCTCCAGCTTCCTTTGTGGAAAAAAAGATTGCAGAATATGTAAGCTCACTGATTAAAGATGGTGATTGTATTCAGCTTGGCATTGGTGGAATGCCTAACGCAGTAGGGGAGGCACTTCTTGAGAAAAAAGATTTGGGAATACACACAGAGATGCTCACTGCATCCATGGGGCGCCTTATTCGAGCTGGGGCAGTTACAAATGCCAGAAAAAATTTTAATAAGGGAAAAACTATCGGTGCTTTTGCATGGGGAGATAACGACTTGTATAAATGCATAAGTGAAAATACATCCGTGGAGCTAAGAAGATCTTCTTATGTGAATTATCCGTTTAACATTGCACAAAATGATAATATGGTTTCAATAAATACTGCTATCCAGATGGATCTGACTGGACAAGTTTGTTCTGAAAGTATTGGATCCCTACAGTTTTCCGGTACAGGAGGTGCCTTTGACTTTGCATACGGTGCTTATCATTCAAAGGGTGGCAAAGGGATTATTGCATTATCTTCAACAGCTAAGGGAGGCACAATTTCTAAAATTCAACCACAGCTTTCTTCTGGAGCAATTGTATCCATTTCACGAAATATTGTTGACTATATAATTACTGAGTACGGAATAGCCAAGCTTAAAAATAAAACCGTCCGACAGCGGGTAGAAAGCCTCATTGAAATTGCTCATCCAGATTTCAGGGAAGAGCTTCGTTACCAGGCAAATAAATTGATGCTATGGTAACTGTTTAAACAGAATCTTGGAAAGATTTTTGGGTATTAACTTGCCGTGAACTATATATACGAGCTATATGTAATTTTAGGTGGAGGTGTAAACCTGGTGCTAAAGAAATATATTGTCATCTTATTATTACTTTTTATTTTCTTCATCATAATCTTCTTATTTTATAAATCAAATGAAATTAGCAGAGCATTTAGATCAGAAGCAATAAAAGGGTTAGACAGAGTGAACTTATTTGATAAGTCAGTTATAACAGAAGATCACATTAAAAACCTCCCAGGGCCTGTACAAAAATATTTAAAATATGTTGGAGTAGTGGGCAGGGAAAAGGTTCAGAACTTCAGAGCTGAAATATTAATTGATATAAATATGGGAGCAAAAGGCCAATCTTCTATGATGGTTCACCAGTATGACTTTTTTGACAGTAATCCAGGGAGACTGGCTTTAATGCAGTTTAAAGCAAATGGTTTTCCAATTATAGGATTTGATGCATATATCAATGGAGAAGGCAGCATGCTAATGAAACCATTAGGACTAGTTACAGTGAATTCTGCAAGGGGTAAAGAAGAGGACAATAAAAGTGCCGAAGCAATCACCCTTTGTGATATGTGTATGATTGCACCTGCAACTCTCATTGATAATAGAATAACCTGGACAACAATTGACTCATTAAAAGTAAAGGCTGTTTTTAATGACAATGGACAGGTAGTTTCAGGAATACTAGCTTTTAACCAAGTTGGGCAGTTGATAAGCTTCAGTACAGTGGATAAGTATTATCAAAAGGATGACAAGTCATATGAAAAGGTTAGATGGTCGGCATCAGCAGGTGAATATAAAGAAATCAACGGGCTTAGGCTGCCAACCTATAGTGAGGCTGTATGGCATTTTAATAGTGGGGACTTCTGCTATGGAAAGACACACATTAACAAACTGGAATACAACTGTACAAGCTTTAAATGATTATGAGCCAGGAATAGTCCTGGCTCAAAGCTTTTATAAAGGTATAGACTTTTTGCATCAATTCAATATATGCAGCTATAGCTGCCTGCCAACTGCAGCCAGATATATTGTGAATTCTTCTTTGCCATCCACTCCAATTAAAGCGTCCATCTTATCCTGGTCATAGCCCGCAACGGCACATGCTCCTGCACCCACGGCTTCAGCGGCAAGGTAAAGATTTTGGCACATATGGCCTGCATCCATTGCAATCAGCTTGTAAGCCTCTTCCGGGAAGCTCCATTCACTTCTATAAGGAACCACTGCCCAAACAAAGGTTACAGCACTGTTTGATATGAATTTCTGGTTAACAGTGGCATCGTCTAGTCTTTCCTTTATGTCAGGCAGCTCACCTTTAAACAAAAGCTTGTGTTCTAAAGGGAGATATCTGTATAAACCAGGGTTTAAGGATTCTACATTATTTACTATCAAATATGTTTCAAAGGGGTGTCTTGCTTCAGCAGAGGGAACAGTCCTCAAGGTAGTATGTCCATCGTTTACCACCTTTCTGATTCCCTGGGTGCACCAAAGCATCAGGGATAATTCATAGAAGGTGATTGATGCTTGAGAATATTTTCTCCTGCTTTTACGTTTGCCTATTACGTCAATAAAGTTTACTTGAGTTTTTTCAAAATCCTTTACTGGACAGAGGTCTATCAATAAATCAGTTTCACAATAGGGCTTTTCAATATCAGGCTGGGGAATTTTCTTATCCTGATCTGTTTCAATACCGGTAATTTCTTTAATATTGTAGGATTTTAACAGGTCTCTTTTATCTTGTTTTGTGATCATAGTTAATTCCTTCCTTTCATTTAATCTACATTACCTATTAATTTGCAGGCAAATAGCCTTGAATGTTCAATTTTATCATCAGATATAAATTCAGATTTATAGCCATAATCTCTTTCTACCAGCATTCCAATATAATTTAACTGGGAGTGCTTACAATAGCGCTTTATACCTTCCTCAAATAAATCAGCCCCATTTTCCGGCTTGTAACCACAAGTAGTTATGATGGCTAATTTTTTTCCCTTCCAAAGAGAGGGACCTTTTTCATCACCATAATACTTGTTCATTCCATATACTAAGCGGTCAAGCAGTGCCTTCATTGGTGGTGTGCAATACCACGAATAAATGGGGGTAGCTAAAACAATAACATCACTGTTATTTATCTTGTCAAAAATATCCTGTACATCATCGGAATAATGACATCCGAAAATTGACCAGTCCGTTTGACATTTCCTGCAAGCAATACAAGGTTCGATATGTTTATCATAAAGCCATATAAAATCATACTGAATCTGGTTATGTTCAAGTTCTTCAATGAAGGGCTTAATTAATTTAAGTGTATTTCCATTTTTGCGGGGGCTCCCCATAAGTATGCAGTATTTCATATTATACCTCCAATTGTTGACTTAATTTATATTTATTTGCTTTGTTCATTGGTTGCAAACCACCTGCTTAATTAATCCATGACTTTGTGTAGTATTACTAAATTTGCGGCCATATAACAAAGGCTAAAATGTATTGCTAAATGCACAGTGAATGCGATAAAAGAGCCAGTCCATAATAAATACCAATTGGTGTTATAAGAAACTACTGAAATTAAACAAATCAAAATAAATTCTTCAGCAACTCCTGCTGCGAAGGATGATGTTGTAATGTTATCGAAATGAGCTAACAGCTTTTTTGATAACCTGGGAAATCTCTCACATAAATAGCATTTATTCTTTTTAATCCACCACTGGATGAAAATTATCTCTTCAAGATCATGAAAGATAAAAAGTAAAGGAAAAAACCATACCATTATCTTTATATTACTCATTTACAACCTCCAAAATAAATATAATATCAGTTGCTTTCAAATTAATAACATATGGAAATTTTTCGTACTCTCTTATTATAACATTAGTTCAAATCTGTTTACCAAAAATTACAACGATTTTATATATAAGTTTTTAGATAACTTACGAAGCTTAGCTTCATCAAGTATATATATTGTTTTATCCTGGCATCTGATAATAGATTTTTCTTCAAGCTCCTTAAAAGTTCTATTAAGATGTCTATATGTTGTCCCCAAAAACTGTGCAATTTCAATAAAAGATGAATTTAATTTTATATAATCTTTATCTGTTAATTGTTCAACTAAATAACTGGACAACCTGTTTATTAAAGGATAAACAAAATTGTAGGAGCTATTATTAATAGTTGCGTAAAGTTTTTCACTGAGAGAATCTGCAAGATGGTGTAAAAATTTTGGATTTTCCAGATATGACATTCTGATAATATTTGAGGAAATAGCTATTAAATACGTATCTTCAACTGCATCAATATCGCAAGTTATGGGTTTGTTTTTTAAAAGCTCCATATCTCCTATAGTATTAAATGGTTTATAAAATTTTAGAAGCATAGATTTGCCATTTTCAAAAGGATATGAAATTCTTATTTTCCCGCTCACAAGGAGATAGTAGTATTCCAATGTGGTTTCCGCTTTAAAAACTGCTTCACCTTTTTTATAATAATGAAGCTCCATAAGGTTAATCATGTCCTTATCAAATGTACCTTTAATATCATACTTATCAATATACTTTTCTAAAAGTTTATTATCCAAGATTCTTTTCATAAAAACCTCCAAACCATGACATAGGTCATGTAAAAACTTTTACAAATATAATATTTTATTTATATAGATTTGTAAAGTAAGGATTGATATTATACATAAAAAATGTGCAGAGGGTTCGAGCTACCTGGAGGGCCACCTGTGGAAGGTTGATTGATTCGGTCAGTTCTCAGTTACGACTTATAGCAATTTATTTTATGGAGGTTACTATGAAATACGAAATTATATTATTTGATGCGGACGACACATTATTTGATTTTAAAAAATCTGAAAGGGAAGCTTTTAAGAATACCATGCTGGAATTTCATTTAAAATATGATGAAAACTATCATTTAAAAATATATCAAGGAATAAATGCAGCCATATGGAAAGAGTTTGAGTCAGGAACTATTAGTCAAGAAAAATTGAAGACTGAAAGATTTAAGAGATTATCAGTAAAATTGGAGGTTGAATTGGATGAAAATGAATTTGCAAAGGCGTATATGAAGCATTTAGCAAACGGTTCCTTTCTATTTGATGAAAGTCAGGAATTAGTAGAAAGTCTATATGAAAGCTACAGGCTTGCAATAGTTACCAATGGACTTAAGGACGTTCAAAATAAGAGAATAGGTAAATCCATCATATCAAAATATTTTCAAAGCATAGTAATATCAGAGGAAGTAAATGTGTCAAAGCCTGACCCTGGAATATTTGAATATGCTTTGAAAAACATGGTCTATTCCAATAGAAGCAAAGTACTTATGGTAGGGGACAGCTTAACATCAGATATTCAAGGTGGAAAAAACTTTGGTATAGATACATGCTGGTATAACCCAAAAGGAATTGAAAATAAGTCAGAGGTAATTCCTACTTATGAAATTAATAGTTTGATGAAGCTTAAGGAAGTACTAGAGTTGACATAGGTGCCAGGCGCCAGAAATTGAAATTACACCTTAGGTTTGATATACTATATCCGACTAAGTGTTGAGGGGGAAGAGGAATGCGCTATAAACACACAATCATTCTGGGGATAATTTTGTCAATGTTCACATTGGCGCTGTACTTTATTAATTATTTAATATTTGGTGAGGCACATCATCTGGTTCAGACCTTTGGTGAAGAGCTGGCATTTATGCCTTTGTATGTTTTCATTACGGCTGTTGTGGCAGAGCAATTGCTGTGGAGATCTGAGAAAAATGAAATATCAAGAAGAACCAATGCACTGGTAGGAACATTTTTCAATGAGCTGGGGTATGACATAATAAAAATACTGACAAAACATGACAACAATTTTGCCCAATTGAACAGTAAGATACAGCTTGATAAAGGATGGGATCCTGCTGCAGTGAAAAGTATTCACAAAATGTCAGAATCCTATAAATATGGCGCTCCACAGGGAATTGAGGATTTTCTTGAAATGGGACAGCTGCTGGGTTCCAGGAAGGATTTTCTGCTTATTATGATGTCTAATGCCAGCCTCATTGAAAAGGATGAGTTCTCGGAGCTTCTTCTTGCCGTGAACCATATATATGAGGCAATGAAAACCATAGAGGATACTTCTATCATGGACAAGGATTTCATTGACCATGTTCATGGAGATTTACAGAATGTATATAGATGCTTTATCAAAGTGTGGGCCAGTTATCTGTTATTCATAGAAAAGGAAGACCAATACTTGTTCAAGCTCGCGGTTGAACAGTCAAAAAGAATACGTTTGGCAGGGCATGCAAAAATTTAAAACAGCCGATAGGTAGGGCGGTACAAATTTGGACAAGCAATTTTCAGGGTGGACAAAAATTGCAGGACAAGCAAAAATTTAAGCCGACATATACAATAATAAAAAAAGATGTTGATAGCTGAGACGCACCTGAAAGTAAGAACAAATAATCTTACTTCCAGGAGGTAAGTTCAGGCTTCAACATCTTTTATTTGCACATTTACCGAAAGGCTCTGCCTCTGGAATGCAAAATAGTGTCTGTCCCCACGGGGTGAGTGCCAAAAACCTTATCAAAGGCCATCATCTCACCTGGCATGTCATAATCTCCGATTGGTTATAACTTTTTTAAGCTGTGCCTTTTTTGAAGTTGAATACTTTTATTAGGTAAAATGAATAAAGGGTGCAGATTATTGCTGTAATAATCACCATATAGGTTTCCAGTGTTAGATTGCTGTAGGTTATTGTTCCACTGAAATTAAAGAGGATGTGATATAAAACACCGGGAATTATATTATTTGTATAAGCAACTAACAACGCCAGAACTATTCCAATGAACAGGCCTATTGCAATCTGATTTATCTGGTCCGCTGTGTTATATCCCCGCAGCAAATTTACAATATGGCCGATTGCAAAGGTTATTCCTGAAATGAGAACTGCTCTTGTCATACCTCTTTCCTTGAAAATACCCTGAAACAGAAAGCCTCTAAACAGCAATTCCTCTATAAAACCCACGCATATCATCAACAAAGCTGCAAGAAGAAAACCTCTAAATCCCAGCTCTTTATTTATGCCCCTGAAATAATGAAGGAATATGGTTATTATCAGCGGTATGTAAAATAAAGTCATGGTTAAATTCAGTTTGCTTATTTTCCTGAATCCATATAACTCAAACCAGTTATTCATTTTTAAATAGAGTAGCAGTATTAAAGAAAAAATCATTAACAATATCACTGTAACTATATTGGCTTGTCCTAAACTTCCCGAAATATTATCTCCAATATTTACAATTAAAATATATACCAATATCCATACTATAGCATGTAGAATTGGTTTACTTTCCTGCAATTTTTTCATTTGTATAGTCCTCCCTGTAAAAGTCAGGAACTGTCTATTGTTACTGACCGCTATTCTTGAGATCCATTACCTAATATTGATATGAAAGGTTTGTCAGAACCCTAAGAGCGTTTCTTGTGTGACCTATAAATATTATACTCCTTAGACAATTTATATAACATAAGATTTTCACTAAAGTTTTAGAAAAAGCCTGTGTACAAGAAAGATGTAAGGGAACAAATAAAGTAAAAGAGAATTGGTTCTCCAAAGGGAAAGTCAGTCATTTTTGTGGTCAAGAAGAAGTTGCAAGATATGGAAAGTACAATAAAAAGCAAAGATACAAATGTAAATTCTTCAAGAAAATACTTGCAGAACTTACACATTTTACAATAGCTAAAAGCAAGAAGGATATTGACCTATGGATTAAATATATTAGCTGTATGATAAATGGATATTCCATAAAAAAATGACACAAAGCGTAAAAGAGGAATATCTAACGACTAGGTATTAGGATTTATTTTAACTGATATGATAAGCGGCTTATTAGGAATTCCTGAATGATGTCAAAACAGAACACTACTGTCCATTATGCTACTGTTCATACTTGTAAAACTTGACGACTTAAAATATATAAAAAGCATGGACAAGCTTTAGTTTTTGGATAATTATTTAATCTTTAAGGTTATTCGGCCTTGACTATGAGATTGGCAATCCTTCATTAGTGACTTGAGAAACGCGAACCTTGAATTTTTGGCAAAAGTGAGCAAAATTTCAATTAATGTTCAATATAAACGTAAATATATCTGAAATTTAACGTATAAACCCATAATTTACACAAAATATAGCCGAAAATTGACTATTAATCAAAAAACCTGCACACTACTTGAAATTTTGCACAGATGGGGACGCGGACACAAAGTTGGACTCCCGATTAGGTCAGTATCGCCATTTCAATAATTCAAGAAATACAATTGCCTCTCAAAAAATAGTTGCAATGGGGAAAGTCTGACACTGAACAAGATAATAAGCCAGCCACAAATATTAGGTTTAATTTTGGGCTGACTTTATTAATATTAGTTAGTCTGACTGGTGCTGTCGGAGGTATCCTCAATAACCTTAAGGTTTCCGTTGTTTGTCCAGGTTTTCACCAAGCCAGTTGACTGGTCCATTTCAATGTAGGATGTGCCGTACTTCAGATACAGAGGCTTGTCATTAGCACTGTATGGGGTTACTTCATCCGGAGTTCCCATGGCTCTGACTACATCCTCTAAAGTGGAGCCTTTCACAATGGCAGGTGCTGACGGGTCCTTTGTTCCAAGACAGATATCATATATGTTTTTATTTTGCCAGCCAGCTACAGTTGCATCCTTGCCAAGAGTAATAAGGGTGTCGCCGTAGTAAAGCTGGTATGGAAGCTTTGATACGGCACTGGACTGAAGGGAAGTGGGAGTTCCCATAACCTTAACTATATCCTCCAGGCTGGAGCCAAGCTTGATGGAGGGTGCTGAAGCATCCTTATTTCCTGCAGATACTTTAAGGGTGCCCTTGTTTGACCAGCCATCAACCTTGAAGCTGCCTTCAAAGCTAACGGTAGATCCGTCACTATATTCAAAGTAGGTTCCTCGGCCATTTCCAAGATAGTAGTAGGGGTCAAATACCTTTGGTGTGCCCATGACACTTACCACATCATCCAAGGTGGAGCCTAGGCCAAAGGTATTTCCTGATGCAGGGCCGGTGGTTACCTTCAGATTATTTCCGCTGTTGTCCCAGCCTATGACCATCATGCCATCTCCTGTATCTAGTAGATAGATGATTGAATTATTGTAGTAATATTTTGTTAATGGGGCACTGGTTTCTACGTTTGTGGGCTCCAGCATAACAGAGAGAACATCCTGGTCTGAAGAGCCCAGTGATATCATGTAATCTAAGCTATCGGAACTGTCAAGCCAGGCGCCGTCAACACCAAGCTTGTACCCGTCGATGGTTGTATTATAAGCCATTGCTCCATCTGGATTAAGATAATACCACTTGGAACCGTCAAAAATCCAGCCTGTGGCCATTTCAGCAGTTACCGGGTTCAAATAATACCATTTTCCATTATCAGAAATCCATCCCTTTTCATATCCGCTGCCCCCTTCACGAACCCAGCCTTTTTCGTAATCTCTGGCCAATGGATTAAGGTAATACCATTTTCCATCCTTGGCGTACCATCTGGTGGCTTTTGGCTGCCAGGCACCGCCGTAATTAAGATAATAGTTGTTTATGGTGGTATTGCTGGCCATTACTCCATTGGACTTCATATAATACCAGCTGCTGCCGCTTTTTATCCAGCTTGTACACATAACTCCGGATTCAGGGTTCATGTAATACCAGCTGCCGCCGTTATATAGCCACCCTTTAGCCATTTCCCCGGAGCCTGGCTTGAAATAATACCAGGTGGAGGTTAACCCTGAAAAGCCCTTCCAGCCTGTGGCCATATCGCCCCCTGGATTTAACCAGTAGCTTTTTGAGCCATCATTTATAATTCCTGTAGCCATGGCTCCATCATTTGGATTAAGGTAGTACCATTTACCCAAATAGGATAACCACCCTGTGGCCATGGTTCCACTACCAGGATTCAGGTAATACCATTTGCCGTTTACTGATTTCCAGCCCTGGGCCATAATTCCGCTGGAATCCAGATAGTAGTAGTTTCCCTTCCATCGGATCCAGCCTGTGGCTTTGTTTCCATAGGTATCAATATAACTCCAGGTGGTGCCGTTGGACTGCCAATGAAGCTCAGCTGTGCCCTCAGCATTAACGCCGGTGGGAAATAAATTCATGCAGCCAAAGGCTATGAAAAAAACCAAAATAAGCTGTGTTACTTTTTTATTTAACAATAAGATCCTCTCCCCATAAAATAGTTCACGGTAATTATAGCACTTATGTTGATGGCAGTTAAGGCGTAATGTTTTCCATTTGAATACTCAGGCATTTTGGAAGTAATGGAAATTAAGAAAGCATGAAAGCTTAGTGGAACCGGGCCTTCATGCTTATATTTATATTTTATTTTATCCTGCCATGCCAAGCTTGTCCGGGCCTTCACTGGCCTGGCTTTATCCTACCTTGTCTTGTACAAGTTTTTCAAGAGCCTCAACAATTAAAGGGTCCAGCCTAGTGCCGACAAGCTCCTTTGTTTTAGCCAGGGCAATATCTTCATTGAACATGGTTTTGAAATTATTGTAGGCATCAGCCACGGCTATTATTCTTCCAATGCCAGGAATTTCTTCGCCCCTCAAGCCTCTGGGGTAGCCTGTGCCGTCCCAGTTTTCCTTGTGGCTGTATACTCCTCCGGCAATATTCAAGGTTTCGTGGAAAAGACTAAGGATTCTATACCCTGTTACGGGATACTGCTCCAGCTCCTTTTGCTCCTCTTCTGTGTAAGGTTCAGTGCTGCTTAGGATTTTTTCACTAAGCACCGCCTTGCCTATATTGTACAAATAGCCTGCATCCTTACATTTTTTCAATGTTGTTTCTGGTAGTCCAAGAATTTGTCCCAGCTTTATGCACAAATCACTGACCATAACGGAATTCAGCTTTTCCCTTGGAGCCTTTTCATGAAGAACTGCCATGAGAGCATCAAGCATCTCCTTGTTAGCTGCACTTCTGTTTAAGGTTTTCTCCTTGTACATTTTATTTTCTGCATTTTGGATTATTCTTTCCATGTCCTGATCTGCAGCGGTCTTTGTATCACAGCCCATGGAAAGGCTGCTTTTAATTGAGTAGACCTTCTGCCTGGAAAGCTCAGTTTTAACCCTGTCTGCAATTTTTTCAGCATCACTTAAGGTCGTATTTGGCATGAGGATTATAAATTCATCCCCGCCAACTCTGGATACTATGTCATCATTCCTGCAAAACCTCTTCAAAACATCAGCAGTATTTTTAATTAAGGCATCACCTGAGGCATGACCAAATATATCATTTATCATCTTCAAGCCGTTTACATCTCCAAATATAACTGATAGGGGCAGGCTTTCCGGTTTATCATTCATTTCACTTAGGGCTTCCTCAAAGCTCCTTCTGTTGTACAATCCTGTTAAAGCATCATGGCTGCTGAGGTATTTAATTTTATCACTATTTCGTTTTCTTTCAGAATTATCCATAAAGGTAACTACTGCACCGATAACTTCACCATTTTTATACTGAGGGTAGGAATAATACTCCACTTCTATTGGGCTTCCGTCTGCACGCCAAAATACTTCATCTTCCCCATGGGTACCCTTATTGTTAAGAAAAGCACTGTATATTTTGCATTCATTTACCGGCATAGGTGTGCCGTCGCTGTAGCTGTGGTGTATCTGCATATGCATGTTTTTCCCTATGAGCTCCTCCTGGCTTTTATAGCCCAGCATCTGGACACAGCTGGCATTGCAGAAGGTGCAGTTTCCATCCTTGTCCATACCATAAATTGCTTCTGCAGTGGAATCCAATATGAGCCTTAGCTGGTCCTTGCTTTCCTCCAAGGCCGTGTTGGCTGTTTTAAGCTCCACAGTTCTGGACTGTACTGTGAGCTCCAGATTATGAACAAGATTATACATGGTTTCTGCCATGCTGTTAAAGGACCTGGATAACCTTCCAACTTCATCCTCTCTGATAATGGGGGCTCTTTGGGACAAGTCACCCATGGACAGCTTTTCCGTTGCATCAATGAGGCTGTCTACAGGCTTAAAGAGTTTCTTTGTAAGCATTAGGTATATGGTAATTGAAATAGCTATGAACATAATCAGCAGCACCATGGTAACAAGCATATTTTTTAATATGTCAGACATCAAAAGCTCTTCAGGCACTGCAGTCATAACAACCCAGGTGAGACCGTTTTTGCTGTATTCCTTAAAATTGAAGTATAGTCCATTGCCTGTGTCACTATACTTAAAGCTTGATTGGTTATTTGAGATATACTGTTCGTAACCGGTCCTTAGGGCCTGGTTTCCGGAATCCTTCAGGGTGTATCTCTGAAGGGTGCCGTTTTTACTGGTGAAGTTGTCCATTCCAAAGGAATTTGAAATGAGGGCTCCGGTATTCTTTTCAAAGATCACTGCATAGCCATTGTTATTGGACACTACATCCTTAAGGAATTTGTTTATGTCAGATAGAATAAGATGAGTACCTAATACGCCCTTAAGGTTTCCGGTCTGGTCATAAATAGGAAAAGCAGCCGAGATTGTAAGGTCGTTCATGACAAAATGTTTATAAACAGGGGAGAAAACAGGTTTTCCTGCTGCCTTGGCAGCTTTGTACCAGTCTCTTGTGCGCGGGTCAAACTTCCCGGCATTTACTGAAAGCTGTCCTCTAGTCATATCGTCATTTACAGAATAATACAAGGATTGGCCGCCAGTTGCAGCATCATTTTTCATTAACTCAATAATATTGTTCTGGTTTCTTCT
Source organism: uncultured Clostridium sp. (assembly GCA_937927335.1). Taxonomy (GTDB): domain Bacteria; phylum Bacillota; class Clostridia; order Clostridiales; family Clostridiaceae; genus UBA699. The sequence goes on along the minus strand of CALBDU010000014.1, from coordinate 63,923 downwards.
GGCACCGTAATATTGCCCATTTTCAGTGCCCAGGCTGAAGCTATAGATATCATTACCCTGGGACTTCAAAACCCCTGCGAAAAATTTATCCCGTTCAGCTTCATTATTTAAATCAACCACATTACTTTTAATAAGCTGCTGGTTTGCTTCATTTATTAATAGAGGAACCTCCATAAAGGAGTCAATTTTCTGGTATATGTCTGCATTCAAATCGGCAGCCAGCCTTGTGGATGTACTATCTGCAGAGGACAGCCATCTGGAAAACACCACATAGCCCACTAAGCCGTCTGTGCTTAAGGTAAGGAGTAAAAATACTATGAAAATGAGGTTTTTGATTGATATATCCCTTATTTTTCTATTACTCATGTTTTTTTCTCCATATAATTTGATTAGAAATTAAGAATTGAAATTATACCTATTAGCATTATTGTAATTTTATTAATTGATAATGTAAATACATTTGTGTCGAACAATGTAAAAATTGTATTTGCTTAGTAATAGGAATAAATTTTCATTAATACAAATATATAAAACTAAAATAAATAAGGGGATTTGAGGATGGCAGTTTTAAACCAGTATTATTATTACAGAAATAAAACCAGAAAATATATGAGCCTGGTCAAGGACGCTGCAGCTGCAATAATATCAGCTATGGATAAGAAGAAAAGCATTTGCCTGGAAACATATGATATGGAAAATCTGGTATCCAATATATTTTATAATTTGAAGAGAATAACCAATTCTCTTGATAACGAGAAGCCTGTAAGGGGCGGAGATCTAATCAGCATCAACGATGAGATAAATTTAGTAAAGTGTGAAATTGAAAAGGATATTTTAGATGAAATAAATAGAAGAGGTTTTAATGTTAACTGCAAGGACGGGAGCATTAAAATAGTAAAACAGAAATAGTTTTAGAACTAAAAATAGGCCCATTAATAAGCTATTGGTATACCTATATTAAAAGCCTTGACCATTATTAAAACCATCAGTATAATTTATATAAAACAAATGAAAATGGCAAATCAAGTAAATCCGGATTCAAAAAGCTGACAGTATAGGGTTTGCAAAGCTGAACTATGATAGTGGGGATGTCAAAGCTGGTATTTGCTTAGTAAGGCTATAGCTCCATACATAGGTGGTATTAGCCTTTACTTTACATTATAAACATCAAGATCCCAAATTGTTGGCGAGGAGTGAATAAAATGTTTAAAAAAGGAATCAAATCTGCAGCAGGCGCAGTGCTGTTAACAGGGGCATTCATACTGACTCAGCCCTTTTCCGCATATGCCGCCGATACCGTTACAAGCTTCACGGATTTTTCAAAAGCAGTTACTACTCATATGACTAACAGGGACACTTCTTTTGAAATTGACTATAGCGGTACAAGCTCAGATGTAGCCAGCTTAACGATGAATTTGGAGAGCTTGATAAAGGACGGCTACAGTGCTGATGATTACCTTAAGTGGTCCTGGACGGATATTCTTTCATCCGGCATGATTTATTCTTATAGTACTGCTGACAGAGCTGTGATAAATATTAATGTGACATATCTTACCACAAAAGCTCAGGAGGAATTCTCTGACGGAGCCTTGCAGCAGGCAGTAAACAGCCTGATAAAAGATGGCATGACTAATAAAGCTAAAATAACTGCCATCCATGACTGGGTCCTTGGCAAATTTGCTTATGACAAATCCCTTCAAAACAGATCTGTTTACGAAGGCCTTACTGAAGGCACCTTTGTATGCCAGGGGTATGCCTTGACTATGTACAGGATGCTTAAGGCTGCAGGCTTTGAAGCACGTATTGTAGACGGATCCATGCCAGCAGGCCCCCATGCCTGGAATATGGTAAACCTGGATGGAAGATGGTATTTTATAGATGCCACCAATGATGATGCCGGCAGCAATAAATATAGATTATTTCTGGTAGGGAGCAATGTGCTACATTTAAAAAAATATAAGTGGGATCAATCTAATTATCCCGTTGCGTCAACCAAAAGCTATATACAAATTCAAAGATAAATATGTCCCCAAATGTGTCAAACTGGCATTTGTGATATATATAATAATATTGCATATCAATTTATAGGAGGGATCAATATGGCAGTTAAAATAAAATTTATAAGTGAAAAAGCTGTAAACGAAGGCGAAAGTTTATTAATGGCTGCAAAGGATGCTCATATAAAGCTGAAGGATTCATGCGATGGCAAAGGAAAATGCGGAAAATGCCTAGTCAAGGTGGTTTCAGGAAATGTAAGCCAGCCAACAAAGAAGGAAATTAAGGAATTGGGTATAGATAAAATTGATGAAGGGTATAGGCTTGCATGCCAGACTGATGTTATAGACGGCGAGGCGGTAATTGAAATAGTGAATTGATATACATCAAAGCCCCAATTTTTACAGAAAGTGAAACAAGCCTCTTATTTTATCAGGTGCTGATTTTATTTCACATTTTAATAATTGAGGTTTCACATAATGGTACTATATTTAGACATTAATATATAAATATAGCAAGGAACATAAGAAATATAATATAAAGTCTCCCCCTTTTTATTATATGGATGATGAATTCAATAAGGATAGCAACTGGTGTCATTTAACCGGGTGCTATTTTTATTTTTCTTGATAAAAATTAAAGTAAAATATGCTATAATTGATATTATTTACATATATTTGGGTATTTTGGGGGAAAATAATCGATATGAAGTTAAAGAATGGCCAAGAGGGAGTTTCTTTATGGGGAGAATTCCTTGATACAGATCTTGAAAAAAAGTTTTTTGACAAATATCTAAGTCAGACAATTAAATATATGAGACCAGTGGTATTGATGCTTGGAATATTATATATGCTTTTTATCATTCCAGATTACTATTTAATTGAGAATAAAAGCACCTTTTCAATAATATTTGTTAATAGAATTTTATTTTTATTAATGGTAATTATATTATTCATAAATATAAAGAGAATTAAAAACTGCTTTAAATTGGCTCAAATAATAACGGCCTATGAAATTACAGCTACTGTGTCATTCATTGTGATTTTTTCTCAATATGAAAATCCTAATTTTTTTATCCAGGCTTTTGGCGTTATGGTAATTATTTTAGGAATATTTCTCATACCAAATAAGTGGATCAATATGGTGATAGCTTCCCTTATAACCTGGGTTGTATTTTTTATTTCATCCTTTTATTTTATACATGACATGAACTTTTGGGAATTTTCAGCCTGCATTATATATGTTCTTATTGTTTGGGTGATGAGCAGCCTTTTTGCATTTAAAATGAATTTTTATAACAGGAAGCAGTATGCCTACAGTCTCGAGCTGAGGAAGCAATCAACTATTGATTCACTGACAAATGTTTATAACCGGGCAAAGCTTAATGAAGAGCTGAAAAACTGGATAAACTATAGTAAAAGATATGAAGCACCGCTAGCCGTGATTATATTTGATTTCGATAATTTTAAAATTATAAATGATACCTATGGTCATTTAACTGGTGACCAGGTAATGGTAAGTACAGTAAATATAATAAAACAGTATATAAGATCTACAGATATACTTGGAAGATGGGGAGGAGACGAGTTTGTGCTGCTTCTGCCAAATACGGCAAGGGACGAGGCAATTGAACTTGCAGACAGGTTAAAAACCATCATATCCAATAACAAGCTTAGTACTGCAGGAAGTATTACCTGCAGCTTCGGTCTGGCTGTCTATAAAAACAATTATGATGAGGAAGCATTTATAAGTACTGCTGATGAAAATTTATATAAGGCAAAAAGGTCAGGTAAAAACAGCTTGGTAAGCTCATAAATAATGAATGGGTGGGTTATTTGGCGTTTTTTCAATGTTTTCAGAGATTTGGACAAATAGGTAAAAAAAAGAACCCACAAAATTGTGAGCTCTTTTACCAATGGTCGGAGTGACAAGACTTGAACTTGCGACCTCATGCTCCCTAAGCATGCGCGCTCCCATCTGCGCTACACCCCGGTACATATTATAGTATATACAATAATTTAGAAAAATTCAACCTCATTAAAACAAATTTCATCTGTATTTAAGAATGGCCCTTATTATATTTTATGGTAGAATATAAACATATATTACTAAATTGCAGGAGGAATATAGATGGCTTTTTTACAAAACCAATATGTTCAAATAATCTTAAGCTCCATGGCAGTCTATTTGTTTATAGTCATAGCCTTTAGGATTTTTGGCAAGAAGGAGCTTTCCCAGCTTTCAGTGGTAGATCTGGTTTTTATCCTTCTTATAAGCAATTCGGTGCAAAATGCAATGGTGGGGCCTAATAACACCCTTTTAGGGGGCCTGGCTGCAGCCACCTCACTTTTTATAATAAACTATCTGTTCAAGCAGTTTTTATTCAGGTTCCCAAGGTTCAACACGCTTATTCAGGGAGAAGCCCTGATGCTTATTTATGAGGGTAAGCTTGTACATGAAAATGTGCTGAAGGCCAAAATTACTGTGGATGAAATAATGGAGGCATTAAGAGAACATGGTGTATCAAAAATTGAGGATGTGAATCTGGCAGTACTGGAAATTGACGGAAATATCAGTGTTTTGTCAAATGAATTCAAGCATAAAACAGTGAGAAAAAGGAAAACCAAGCGCATATCCAATCAAAATCTTGGAAACTAAGAATATAGGAGTTTGGAATTATGGAGAGTTTGTTAAATCAGATCGATATCATAACCTTTCTTCCTTGGCTGACAATTGGTGCGGCAGCAGCTTTGTTTTTGTACAAGTTATATAAAATTCTCATTAGAAAATTTAACTTCCTGGATCTTATACTGCTTTTTATTTCAGGAGCTTTTTTAGCATTGGTATATCAGAGGGGATTTGAATATTTGAAATATTATATTCAGGGATTTCTACAGTAAGTGCCGGAGAACCATAGCTGGAACATCATTTTAAAAATGAGATAAATCATGATGATTGGAATATACTAAATACAGAAAGGAGGAGGTGACAATCATTAAATTGATAAATTATGAGATTGTCACAAATTAATAAATATGGATAATATGGATTTTTATGAGGTTATTTTTAAGAGAAAATCAATCAGAAAATATAAGAATGAGCCTTTGGCAGATTCGCTCCTTGAAAGGGTGAATACCTGCATAGGCAATCTTTCACCATTATATGATGATATTAAAACTGAAATTGTGGTGCTTTCCGGAGATGATATTAAGCTTCTGCTGCCAATCAGATCCCCTCATTATATTACAATATACTCTGAAAATAAGGAGGGTTGGCTGGTTAATGCGGGCTACATGCTGCAGCAGCTGGATTTGTTCCTTTCAGCCAACGGTATAGGTGCATGCTGGCTGGGCATGGGAATGCCAAAGAAGGGAGTTGCTTTAAGGAACGGTCTGGAGTTTGTTATAACTATGGCTATGGGCTACCCAGACGAAGCACTGCACAGAGACAGTACAGCAGAGTTCAAGAGAAAGGCAACAGCCGAAATTTCAGAAGTTAAAAATGATTTAGGTGATTCAAAGCAAGCAGATGAATTAATTGAGGCAGCAAGGCTGGCCCCATCGGCATCTAATACCCAGCCCTGGTACTTTTCAGGCACTGGTGACAGCATCATAATCAGCAGAAAACTGCCAAACCTGTTGAAGGCGGCACTCTATGGCAAGTTCAACCAAATTGATATGGGCATTGTCATGTGCCATCTAAAGGTTGCTGCGGTTCATCTGGGCAAGACGATGGAATTTAAAAGGGAGGCAGCTGAAGTTCCTAAAGGACATGAGTATATCGCTACTGCAAAGCTGCAGGTGCCGGGCACCAAAGTTGACATTTAATAAAAGAGGAGGGCATTATGAAAGCTGTTTATTTTTTCTGTACTGATTCAAAAATTGATGAAGTAGCACCATTGGTGTTTGAGGCTTCATCTCAAATACTTGAACTTGTTGAAACTGATATTACTGTGGATGATTATCCGGTGATGAAATATGAGAGGAATGGAAATACCCTTTATTATGTACGAACCAGTATTTTACTATGTGAGGATTATAATAGCTATATACCAGTTATTAATGAACATTTTAGTGATTGTGATCTTGCTGTTATGGTTAACTGGCATGGAGGGGCAAATGCTCCAGAAAAAATAATTTGTATCCACACTGTTGGAGATATAGCAACTGCTAATTTCAGCCCAGGCAATCCTGTAGCTTCCACAAGCCTGGCAAGAGCCCTGGAGAGGAACCGGCAGATGTTGAACCTTGATGACTTCAAGGTTACCACTGAGGCAACCCACTGGTCAGGAATTGTTTACGGAGGAGATCCTGCCTGGATTGCAAAGTGCAACATACCATTCCTTGATGTGGAAATTGGTAGCTCCTCGGAAAGTTACAATAATCCTGTTGCTGTAGAGATTATAGCCAGGGGCTTGTCGGAGGCTTTCGATGAAGATACAGAATATCCCACTGTCTTATATATGGGAGGAATGCATTTTGAGGATACCATAACCAATGCAGTGCTCCATGACACCCATCCGGTGTCACTGACACATATTCTGTCAAGTCGATGGGTGCAAATTGAAGCCTATGAAGGTGAAACCGGTATAGCAAACCTTATGAAATGCATAGACTCCATAAAGGGAGGTATTGACGGTATCGTCATTCACGAAAAGCTAGCCAGGGAACAGAAGGATTTGGCAGCAGCCTTGTCAGAAAAGCTGGGAGTTCCAGTTTTAAAACGAAAGGCATTGAAAACACCAGAAAACACTGTTCTTTACAATAAACAACCATAGTAAAAATTAACATAAGAATAAGTAGAAACAAGGGGTGTATTATAATGAGTTTAGTTATTCGCAAGGCCTTAATGGATGATCTTGATAAAGTTGAAAAGCTCTATGACGATGTTTTGGATTATGAAGCGGCTAATGTGAGTTATACCAACTGGCAGAAGGGCTTGTACCCAACCAGAAGCTATGGGGAAACTGCAATTAATCTGGGTACTATGTATCTGGGCATCGAAAATGATGAAATTGTTGGAAGCGTCATTCTAAATCATATTCAGCCCCCTGAATACGGAAAGATAGACTGGAGCTATGAAGCTCAGGGCGAAGAGGTATTGGTAATACATACATTGTGTATAACACCAAAGTTCACCCGTAGAGGCTTTGGAAGAGAGTTTGTTGATTTTTCCGAACAGCTTGCCAGGGAAAAAGGCTGCAAAACTGTAAGGCTTGATACATACGAAGGGAATATACCTGCCACAAATTTATACATCGGTATGGGTTACCGCTATGCCGGCAGTGTCATGTTTCATTTTCAAAACGTTATATGGGAAACGCTGAAGTGCTTTGAAAAATTAATAAGTTGACATTACACTGACATTTCACAGGAGGATACTATGTTTATATATAATACGTTGGAAAATACAACCTTGGAAAAGCTTCACCAGGCTTTCGTTGCGGCATTTTCTGATTACCAGGTAAAAATGGACATTCCTGTTTCAAAGCTGCAGAATATGCTTCTAAGAAGAGGCTATGTTGCCGGGGCATCAATTGGTGCTTCCATGGGAACTTCTACCAGTGATGTACTGGTGGGCTTTTTATTAAATGGAGTGAGAAATTGGGAAGGAAAGCTTACAGCCTATGACACAGGCACTGCAGTTATAAGGGACTTCAGACACCAAGGCATCACAAGTTCAATGTTTCAGCAGGCTCTAAAGATATTGGACAGCTTAAAGGTGGAGCAGTATTTATTGGAGGTTATAAGAACAAACACCTCTGCGGTGCAGCTATACAAAAAACTGGGCTTTGAGGTTACAAGAGAATTTGACTGCTTTAGTATGGAAAAGGTCAGCCATAAACTAAAATCAGACAAGTTCAGTTTGGACAAGACCGGTGTGGACAAGTTCAATTTGGACACGAAGATGGACATGGTCGGGTTGGACAACATATACCTGATGGAGGTAAGTGTGGACAAAATTGATAATGAAATGTGGAAAAGCCTCCAGTATTTTTGGGACTTTAATCCTTCCTGGCAGAATTCAATTGACTCAATAAATGCAGTACCGAATTCCTTCGCATGTTATATAGCAAAATCCGGATCGCAAATCATAGGCTATGGGGTTTTAGACAAAAAAACTGGGGACATTCCTCAAATTGCAGTGGATAAGTTTTATAGAAGAAAAGGAATAGGCGGCAGCATGCTGTCATACATGATGAATGGTACGGAAGCTGATAAAATCAGTGTTTTGAATGTAGACAGCCAATGTGAGTCACTGAAGGGGTTTATGTTAAATGAAGGCTTTGAACCTAATGTGAGCCAGTATGAAATGTTGTATCCTTTGGACAGACATAGTGCCAACAATTAGCATTACTAACACTGTCATAAATTAGCGCCGATAACAAATAGCGCCGCAGATAAATTACATAGTATATATTATTATTTGGCCAAACCAGTCTAAACCGGCATGAAATATTGCAGGAGCAGTAATATTTTTTGCTTTAAGCATAATATAGCCAAGCAATAGGGAAACCGGCAACAATGCAAGTGAATTGATTAAAGCATCGTTCAAATTTAAATGTTGTAGTATTAGTCCATTTGACAAATGTGTCAGAGAAAACAGAATTGCTGTTAGAACCAAGCCCTTCACTTTTCCTAAGGAAGCTGTCAACCTTGTTTGAAGGTACCCTCGAAATATAATTTCCTCAAAGAAACCTACTATTATGTAATTAATTAGTAAAGAGGTTATATAATATGAAGAGTAATGCATTCCATTTGGACTAATAAAAAAATGAACAGTTAAATAAAAAAATAAAACTAAACTGCATCCCAATAAAATTGATTTCAGCAAATTAACTTTAGTAATTCCAACGCTTTTAAATGAATCATGCTTAAAATAACAAATTAAAATTACCGGCAGCAAATTTGCAAAGTTTGCAATGAAGGTGTATTTTATACCGAAAATAACCTTTGAGGTAAATAATCCATTGAAAACAACACTAATAATTATTATTAAAATTGCCAGCATGCTTATCATTGAATCCTGGACTGGATTTTTAAATTCCACGGCATAATCAGCAAACTGCAAGGCCTTTGATAAGAGCATTACAAAAAAGAATGCAGTTATTATAAAAATAAATATAATGATATCATTCATAATGATCCTCTCCATATAAAATTATAACTTTATAATATAAAAGGAACCTGCTCTTTGAAGGTTCCTTTCTACGTTAAATGATAAATTTATAATGTAATATATTTTTGCAGTGCCTCATCTGCCTTAGATTTTAATTCTTTCTTAACGATGAGTTCGAAGCCTCCACCAGAAGTTAAAGTTGCCTCAGTGTTAAATTTAATTATTTTTTCTGAAATCCAGCGGTATCCTTTAATTTGGGACCACTTATAAAAATGAGAGTTACATAATATGCCATTTTCTCTTATTTCTTTATCCATTAAGGAACGTACAATTGCAACAATAGAAATCATAACCCCAAGTATATCCAAGGCAAAGAGAATATTATTAACGGTTTTTTTATTCAACAAAGCAGACAAAACCCAAATAATAAGAAATATAACCCATAAAATAGTTAAACCTAAGCTCCTATTTGCTTGTACAATAAGCTTGCCAAAGAGACTAAATGTCCATAATTGATAAATTATCCATAAACAACCTGTGACAAGAACTATATATGAGATTATAGTATGCACATCCATAAAATCAGCTCCAAACCTTGTGAAATAGTCTGCAAATATCATAAATACAAACACTAACCTGAACCTTGTATAGCAGCATTAAAGTCATGGTTTAAGAAGATTATACCATTATGTACCATTACATACAATAACATCAAGTAATAAAGCAAATAGCAATTGGAATTTATTTTGATATTTTCCTGATTAAGATCCGTCTAATTCTTTTTCTGTCACATTTCAGCACTGTGAACTCATAGTCTTCATAGGTAACCTTGTCATTTACCTGGGGATAGGATGACAAGCTGGAATATATCCAGCCTCCGATTGTATCTATATTTTCCGATTCAATGGCTGTATCAAGGAGATCGTTAACATCATCCAGGATAACTTTGCCATCAACGATGAAATTCCCATCCTCGGTTTTTGTAATTTCAGCGCCCTCATCGTCAAATTCGTCCTGGATCTCGCCCACGATTTCTTCCAGGATATCTTCAATTGTAACCAAGCCAGAGGTACCGCCGTACTCATCAATGACTATTGCCATCTGGGCTTTTTCCTTTTTGAATATCTTTAAAAGCTCACTGATGGACATGGATCTGGTTATGAATTTAATTTCGCGGATAATATCCTTCAGGCTTTCAGTTTTCCCTTCAAATTTCTGCTTATATAAATCCTTTATATGGATAAATCCCAGAATATTGTCCTTGCTGCCGCTGCACACCGGATATCTGGTGAGCTGCTCCTTCAGGGTGTAGGCTATAATGTCATCAAAGGAATTTTCCAGGAATATGCAGCACATGTCGGTTCGGGGAATCATTATATCCTTTACGGTGGTTTCGGTAAAATCGAATATATTATCTACAAAGGTTAATTCGGTTTTGTCTATTAGTCCATGCTTATAGCTTTCTTCCACCAGAAGCTTTATTTCTTCATCAGTATGGGCTGCTTCATGCTCATCCACCTGAGATATGCCAAACAATTTTAAAACCTGGTTTGTGCTTTTGTTGAAAGCCCACATTATGGGGTAGGTTATTTTATAGAAAAATATAAGTGGCATTGCTGTATGCATGGCAAGTTTTTCAGCACTTAATATTGCCAGTGATTTCGGCGCCAGCTCTCCCAGCACAATATGAAAGGCTGTGATTATGGCAAAGCCTAAAATAAATGAAATAGAGTGCATCAGAGCTTCAGGCATATTAAAAAAATTGAATACAGGCATTAGCATGTCGGCAACTGCAGGCTCACCCACCCAGCCCAGGCCAAGGGATGCCAGGGTTATTCCCAGCTGACAGGCTGACAGGTATGAATTAAGGTCATTAACAACCTTTAAGGTATGTTTTGCTTTTCCGTCTCCCTCCAGCACCAGCGTTTCTATCCTGGATTTTCTAACCTTAACCATTGCAAATTCTGTAGCAACGAAAAAGGCGTTCATAAAAACAAGCAAAAATACTATAATAATATTTATTAACATAATCATATGGTTCGCAGTCCTCCCTAAATATAACAATCAGTTCATGGTAGTTAATACCTTATAAACGGATGTAAAATATTATATCACAGAATTGAAATGAATACCAGCTTTATATACTCATTATAAATTCCAGATGAACAATATACAATTTATTATGCTGAATATTCCATATATTATTGGTGATACTTTATATTGACCAAATGAGTCCAAGGCGCTACAATCATTTTGACCAATATGTTCAATAACCTTAAAGGAGATAAATTATGAAAAATATAATGGCGCAGGCTATGGCTGGGTTTATTGCCCTTTATGTTATTTTAGGTATATTTCTGTTTTTATCAGCAGGTACCATGAATTACCTTCAGGGGTGGTTTTATCTGGTTTCTTTTGCATTTCCCGTTTTGCTGATTACCCTGTATTTGTTCAAAAATGACAAAAGGCTTTTGGAGAGTAGGGTTAAGGCTGGGCCCGGTGCTGAAAAAGAGAAGAACCAGAAGGTGATCCAGTCTCTTGCTCAAATATCTTTTATTTTGGTATACGTGGTATCGGGCCTTGACTATCGCTTTCACTGGTCACAAATTTCTTTAAGAATGAGCTTTTTGGCGGATGTAATTGTGGTGCTGAGCCTTTTCCTGGTTTTTCTGGTTTTCAGGGAAAACACATATACATCAGCTATTATTGAGGTTAATGAGGACCAAAAGGTTATATCCACCGGCCCCTACAGTCTGGTGCGTCACCCTATGTATTCCGGAGCTTTGGTGCTTATGCTTGCTTCTCCGGTGGCTCTTGGGTCCTGGTATGGACTGGTACCGGCATTAGGGCTTGTCTATGTCATTGTTTTAAGGCTTCTTGATGAAGAAAAATTCCTTGTAAAAAATCTGAAGGGATATGCTGAATACTGCCAAAAGGTGAAATATCACCTAGTCCCATATATTTGGTAGAAAAGACCTATTAGTATTTTACCTAATTTTTTACCACGGAGCCTTAAACCAACAGAAATCTAATAATCTTGGAATTTATAGTTTGCCACAGCATGCAGGATATTATGCAATCTTAAGGAAATATTCACATTCCATTGCATTATGAATACAGAATCTTTAATAATGGTCATCATGTGCTGTATTATTATTGAATAGTTGTAGTGACTGTTATATATTAAGATAAAGGTTACTCATTAATCTTTGTTCAGCCAAATAGATACCCTCAAATAAATAAAAATGTATGCCGGTAAAAATATCGGCATACATTTTTTTGTCTGTTAGTAATAAATAGCATATAATATCCTTGGATACTTAATTAACATACAATGGGGGTGAGCACAGTGAAAGAAGTAACAAAGGAAGATTTGGAGCTAATCGCAATGGCTACTGCCACAATAAAAAGGAACTATGATAAAGAGAAACTCAGACATACAGTAGCTGCAGCGGTGAGGTGCAGCAGTGGAAGGATCTATACGGGTGTTAATGTATATTCTATTCACGGAGCCTGTGCCGAAATGATAGCCATAGGGTCGGCTATAACTGCTGGGGAAAGGGAATTTGATTGTCTGGCTGCCGTGAGGGGCGAAAATGGTGAAGAACTATTATCTCCCTGTGGAAATTGCAGGCAGTTTCTAGCCGATTACATACCACACTGCAAAATAATAATAAACACAAACCAGGGCTTAAAAAAGATAAATGCTGCAGAGCTTCTGCCATTTGCCTACACTGTGCCTGATTAGTAAATTATCAGGGCCAAAAGTGGCATAATTCTTTTTGAAACATCTTACTTTAGGACATGATGTCATTGTTAATTGGAGGTGTTAAATTGATTCCAAGATACATAAGAATAGCAGGAATTACTAAGGAGGACAGGCATCAGATAATTGACTTTACTGTAAACTGTATAAATTCATGTTCAGGCTGGTTAAATATTTGCAATAATAAATTTTTTTTCTTATAAAATGACTTTTATTACCAGTAAATGCATGATAGAATTAAGCTACACTTATTTGAACATAAATTGAACATTGGAGAAGCTATTATGATTTACAAATACAGAGTAAACATTTATGAAACCTCAATAAAGTTTATTATTATCATAGCTGGTTTGCCGGCAATATTTCTTATTATTAACGGATATAAAACTGCAGGGATTGTGACAGCCATAATAACAATCGGTATGGTTATGGTGCTTAAACTGGCTTCCTATCATAATAAAAAATATTCCTTTATTGTTATGGGCAATTCTCTTAAGATAATGCAGGGAAAAAATGAATTTCATCTGCCATGGTCAGAAATTAAAGGCATAGATGAAATAACCTTTGGAATTGTCATTAAATTATATATTGATGATCAAAATTTTACTATTTTTGATGATCTTGATGATTATGAGAGGTTCAAGACAGAAGTGTTTTGTAAAGCCGGAGAGTATGGAATCCCTATTTGTAATGAATTAGAAGATGAAAATGAACATTAATGGGAATTATAATGAAGAGAGAGCTAAAAAAACATTTCCTGATTGGATGCATATTATAATAGGGTAATTGATTTTTCAGGAGATAGAAATGCTGTCAAATACAGAATTTGTGCGACAATCCTTAGAATTAAATTTATTTTTTATGAGAATTGCAAAAGAGCATTCAATATTTTTAGAGGCAGGATTTACAACAAGAGATAAAGTATTTATTGAACAAGCAGAACAACTAAAAAATATTTTCAGCCAGCTGCTGGTTGACACCATCAGGTTGTCTTATGGACTATTAAGCCCGGAGGTGATAAAGTCAGGGGAGATAATTACTGACTTGACTATAAAAGCAGAAAGACAAACTGAATTTTATACAAGCATTACAATTGATAGCAAAATAACCTGGATGGAAGCTGAATTGTTAAGGAGTCCTCCAAGAGAGATTACAAGGAATACGGTAGCAAGGGTTACGGAACTTAATAATAAGGCAATAAGTGCTGCACGGCAAATAGCTAATTTTAAGAGCAATTTGCTTCAAAATGTATTGGCCTGCAAAATGTTTACAACCAACTATCCACTGCTTATAGATCATATTTTACGGGAAGCAAAATTTTATTTGAGAATGCTTGAAAGACTACAAAACAGGGAAGAATTTGATTTGGCCGGTGAAGCAGCTTACCAGGAAACGTTTTGGAACAGAATAATGGCTGAACACTCAAAGTTTATCAGAGGACTACTTGACCCCACGGAAGTAAAATTGTACGATACAGCTGATGATTTTGGCAGGAAGTTTGATGAGCTTACTGAGGAAGGAAAAAAATTATCTGAAAATCTTGGTCTGCTGCCTGTGATTACTGAAAAAAGCCTGAAAAACACTGTGAATGTGAGAAATTTTAAGAAGCAGGGTACTGAAGGCATCCTTCAATGCAGCATCAGATCAATAGCTTATTCTTTACTGGGGGATCATGTGGTCAGAGAAGCAAACCATTATATAAGAATATTGAATAACTTTAAAAATGCAGGATATATGGGACAGCATACTTCATATAAATAAATGACTTTCAATAAATTCTCATATTGTCAACAATGAAAACTTATGCTAATATTGGTAATGTAAATTTAATATGAGTTAAAAGGGAGTAACTGCCTTTTGGTGATAAAGTCAACATACTGGTTTTTAACCTGGCTTTATCGTGGCTGATTTCAGTCAAGTGAGACTTTTAGCACATTTGTTTATCTATATAGATAGGCTTATTGTGTTGAAAGTTTTTTTATTGCTTAAAAATATTGTAGGAGGTTAAAAAATGACGGAATTTTTACAAGCCCTATTACTGGTAGTTGTAGCAGAAATGGGGGACAAGACTCAGCTGCTCGCAATGGCAATGGCGGGCAAATACAAGGTGAAACAGGTAATGGCAGGTGTTTTGGTGGCTACAATTTTAAACCATGCCATGGCTGTAGCAGCAGGTACATATCTTAGTTCGCTAATTCCATTAAATAATGTGAAAATAGCAGCTGCCCTAGCATTTATTATTTTCGGGCTCTGGACTTTAAGAGGAGATAAAATTGATGATGAGGATGGTAAAAAACATAAATTCGGGCCCATTGTTACAGTTGCCATAGCCTTTTTTATAGCAGAAATGGGAGACAAGACCCAGCTTATGACTATAGCAATTGCTGCACAAAGTCATTTCCCGATCTTCGTTTTGATGGGTACAACAGCAGGTATGCTGATTGCTGACGGAATCGGTATAATTGGCGGCGCCTGGCTGGCGAAACATATTCCCGAGGTATATATTAAATGGGTAGCTGGAATTATATTTATGATATTTGGAACAATCACTCTTTATGGTACTGTTCCTGCTGCAATGACAGCTCCAGTATTCATAATCTCATATTTTTTAGTTATAGGTATACTGGTATATATAGTTAGTGTAAAGTTTTCATATAGCAATTGCACTGATAATAATTAATGATATGTTGTTTTTATCATGAATTCCGGTATAATTAACTTGGGTATTGTCAATTAATCGGAGGGGTTATAAATGAACAGTATAATTACTGACATCAAGTTAAAGGGTGAATGTGTTCTAGACCAGCTTTATGCTGGTAATGGAAGAATTATGGAGAATGCTGAAATAAAAATTTATGATATCAACAAAGGTGGTGAAACTTGTCAGCAGAGTGTCATTCACGGTGATGGCCATCGGGATGATGTGAGCCTTCAAAGCGCTTTGAAAATAAATGATGAATTTTACTATATAGAATGTCAAAGCTTTGAATATTCAGCACCGCTTGGCGTATTTTCCGTACCACAGTCAATGTATGAAGACTTTGAGAAACTGCTGAAGCTTAAAAAAACGTTGACTGGAGATGTGGTATTTAAGGGCTTAAGTAACGATTATGGAGATGTTTTAGTAGGAACGAAGGTATACGAAACCTTGGCAGTAATAGAAAAGGATGAGATTGTTTACTGTGCCTTCAGGCGTGGGTGGTTTGGAGGCTTAATAAACAAATACAGCAAAAGTGACGGGTATCGAGATGAATACCCATGGCTTGAAGTAAATATAAAAAAGATCATGGGGATTGCAGCAAGGGTACTGATCCCGATGCTTTACCTGATGCCGGTTTGTTTAGATTTTCTGCTGGCAATATAAAAGTCATGAGCACTACATTTGGCTTTTAAATAAAGAAATTGAGGATTCAACTTGGGAAGAGATTTTCTTCCCAAGTTGTTTTATATCTATATTATTTCGGTTTTTCCCACCACCCAAAAGCAACTATTGCCTTTTGCGGCTTTGAACTGGAGGAATTCAGAAATATAACATAGCTTCCGCCCGGAGCCTCAATAAATTTGCCATCTTCTTCACCAACCAGGGTTGTATTGGGCGGAATAATTCTTTTATATACATTAACTCCATTTTCAGGAGTGAAAATTGTTGACCTAAGGAATAAAATGTCCACTTTGTTCTTTGGCAAAGGCTTTATAGCAGTATTAGTTGGAGATACTTTATGAGACACTATGCCCTTTTCAGGAAAATTAGTATTGAGCCAAATTTCTGCTGTCATATAATCTTCAGAAAAATTTGAAACGGTAAATACATTTGCAAATAAATCAACTCTCGAATCACAAGGGTTAACCAACCCAGCCCAGGCACTTGATCCATTGCCTACCTGCAAATTCCCAGTCTGGCCCACAAAATATTTTCCAAGCATGGATTCAAATAAAGTTACCGGAATACTGACTACTTCCCGGGGCCGAATATTATTACCATCAACCATATAGTTGCAAAATTCATAAGACATAAACATCATCTCCTAAGAATTATTTCGTCATAATATAATAATATTCAAGTTGCCAGGAAGTTGACATAGGAGTTTGACATAGGTGCCAGGCACCATAAGCTGACATTTTACTTCAAGCCTGGCTAATTCAGCAGCTTCATGGTGGAGTGTGCTATGCCTTCGGCATTGATAATGTCATCATTTGAAAGACCTGCTGCCGCAGCAATATAATATGCCTTGCCAAAATGGCCCACGTCCTCAGATTTATGGGAGTCACTTCCTAGTGAAAATTTCACGCCAAGACCCTTTAAGGTTTTTATTGCTTCCTTATCCAGGTTCTTGTGCAGCCTGTTGATTTCCAAGGCTGTATTTCTTTTTGCGGCAACCCTGCCGATTTCTATTATATCAGGATCAACATGATCCAAAGGATGATTTAATATGGTTATACTGTGGTTTTCAATGGCATTGATGGCGGCCTCGGTATAGTCTTTCTTTAAGGAAGGACTTTTTAATGCACCTGGATGATAGCCTGCACAAATAATGTCCAGGTATTTGCAAA
Source organism: uncultured Clostridium sp. (assembly GCA_937927335.1). GTDB lineage: Bacteria > Bacillota > Clostridia > Clostridiales > Clostridiaceae > UBA699. Next base: position 46,492 of record CALBDU010000014.1, on the reverse strand, counting down.
CCTCATCAGTAATATCCAGGTCGCCTTTTTTATTAAGAATATTACATTCTATGCCAAGCAGGAGCCTAAAATTATTATCTTTGGCAAGAAGGCTGCTGTTGATTTCATCCACCATTCTTCGTACATCTTTATATTGACTAGTCTTCATGCCAAATGCAATATGCCTGTAGCCATGGTCTGTTATAGCAATTTCCTCCAAACCCAGCTTTACTGCGGCAAGGACGTTTGACTGAATGCTGCCTTTGGCATGAACTCCGAAAATCAGGTTGTACAATGGAATGTGCCCCCTAGCCATGTTGGTGTGAGTGTGATAGTCAGCGATTATATTTATACTCATTTAATTACCTCCATAAAAATAAAATCTTTGAGATAGTTTAACCTATGGAGGGGAGTTTTATTAGGTGCCAGACACTTGAAGTTGACATTTCCAATTTTACTTGACAATGCAGTATAATAGTACTATATTAAAATTATACCAAATAAGTATACTTTAAAGGAGATATTATGCGAATAACACAGGAAGCTGATTATGGCCTGCGTGTAATACTATATCTTTCAAAATTGGAATATGGTGCAAGAATGGACGCGGGAACCATTGCAGAACATGAGTCTATGCCTCTCAGGTTTCTGCTGAAGCTTTTAAGGAAGCTTGCAGCTGCAGAAATAGTGAAGTCCTACAGGGGCATTAACGGCGGCTATACTTTGAACAGGCAGCCAGGCCAGATTACACTGAAGGATGTTATAGAAGCTATTGACGGCCCCATCTGTGTAAATCGTTGCATCCTGGATCCATCCTACTGTAATGCCAAAAAGGGCGGCCGGTGTGAAGTGCACAGAGCTCTTCAGGGGGTGCAGAAAAGTTTGGCTTCCGAGCTTTCAAAAGTTAATTTTGAGGATTTAAAAAAGGGGAAATATTAATTCCCCTTAAAAAACAAATAAAACTATACCAAAATGGTATAAAATAATTACGATACATATTTAAATTAAATACCAAATATTGGAATGGGGTCAGACCCCAACAAAAGGAGGATTATTCATGAATACTTGTGGAAATTGTACAACCTGCAGCAGTGCAGACAAGGTGCTGGAAAACTTTATTGCAAATCTTGAGGAGGAGACTTCCCATCACAGGGTGAAATCGCAAAGTGTAAAATGCGGCTTTGGCCAGCAGGGTGTGTGCTGCCGGTTGTGCTCAAACGGGCCCTGCCGTATAACTCCCAAGGCACCAAGAGGTGTGTGTGGAGCTACAGCAGATACTATTGTTGCCCGTAACTTTTTAAGGGCGGTGGCAGCAGGAGCCGGCTGTTATTTGCATATTGTTGAAAATACAGCACTTAATTTGAAGAAAACCGGTGAAAACAAAGGAAACATTAAAGGGGAAAAGGCACTTAGCCATTTAGCGGAGCTTTTCGGTATCAATGAAGCAGACATGCACAGAAAGGCAGTACTGGTAGCAGAGGCTGTGCTGAAGGATTTATACAAGCCAAGATACGAAAAGATGGAACTGGTTGAAAAGCTGGCCTATGGACCAAGGGTTAAGGTTTGGGAAAAGCTGAACATCATGCCGGGAGGAGCTAAGGCAGAGGTGTTTGATGCTGTGGTTAAAACCTCCACCAATTTGAGCAGCGACCCAGTAGACATGCTATTGAACTGCCTGAACCTAGGCATATCCACAGGGTTGTACGGACTCACATTAACAAACCTTCTAAATGACGTTATGCTTGGAGAACCAGCAATACGTCAGGCACAGGTAGGCTTTAAGGTAGTGGATACGGATTACATAAACATAATGATTACAGGTCATCAGCATTCCACATTTTCACATCTTCAGGACAGGCTTCTTGACAGTGATGTTATTGAAAGAGCCAGGGAAATTGGTGCCAAGGGCTTCAGGCTGGTTGGCTGTACCTGTGTGGGACAGGATCTTCAGCTTAGGGGACAGCATTACCAGGAGATTTTTTCAGGACATGCCGGCAACAATTTCACCAGTGAGGCATTGATAGCAACAGGGGGCATCGATATAATCCTGTCTGAGTTTAACTGTACCCTGCCAGGTATAGAGCCGGTGGCAGATGAATTCGAGGTTAAGATGCTGTGCCTTGATGATGTGGCTAAGAAGGTAAATGCGGAATATATAGGCTATTCCTATGATGAAAGGGAAAGCATAAGCAAAAGAATTATTGATGAAGCTCTTATGAGTTATATAAAGAGAAGAAAACATGTGGACATGAATATTCCAAAGAACCACGGCTTTGACGATGTGGTTACAGGGGTCAGCGAAGTTTCTCTTAAGGAATTTCTTGGAGGAACCTGGAAACCTCTGGTGGATCTCATAGCCAGCGGCAAGATTAAAGGGGTTGCAGGGGTAGTAGGTTGTTCAAACCTTACAGCAATGGGTCATGATGTGTTTACAGTGGAACTCACTAAGGAATTGATAAAGAGGGACATTTTAGTGCTTTCTGCAGGCTGCTCCAGCGGCGGCCTTGAAAACGTAGGGTTGATGTCACCATCGGCAGCTAAGCTTGCTGGAGATAACCTAAGGCAGGTATGCGAAAGTCTGGGTATTCCGCCTGTACTTAATTTTGGGCCATGCCTTGCCATAGGAAGACTCGAAATAGTGGCAACACAGCTGGCTCAGTACCTTGGCATAGATATTCCTCAGCTTCCACTGGTGCTGTCAGCACCGCAGTGGCTGGAGGAGCAGGCGCTGGCAGACGGCGCCTTCGGACTGGCTCTTGGACTACCACTGCATCTGGCAATTCCCCCTTTTATTACAGGCAGCAAGGTGGTTACAAAGGTATTGACTGAGGACATGAAAACCTTGACCGGCGGACAGCTGATTCTGGAGGATGATGTGATGAAGGCTGCAGACCGCCTGGAGGAGATAGTGCTTGATAGAAGAAGAAGCTTAGGCTTAGCCTAAATTGGAGGTGGGCATATGACCAGAATTATAATTGACAGGTCCTTGTGCCAGGGGTGCATGAACTGCACTGTGGCATGCATGGCTGAACATAACGAAAAGGGTAAATCAATTTTTGAGCTGGATCTTGAAGACATAAGGAACGAGAGCAGAAGCTATATTGCATTGGATGACCGTGGAAAGGCCGCCCCCATATTCTGCAGGCACTGTGACGAACCAGCCTGCGCTGCGGCTTGCATGAGCGGAGCCATGACTAAGGATCCGTTAACGGGCACTGTTAAATATGATGAGAAGAAGTGCGCAGGCTGCTATATGTGCGTAATGTCCTGTCCCTACGGTGTGCTTAAGGCTGATGAATCCACAAAAAGAATTATAATGAAATGTGACCTGTGTAATGGGCGACAAGTTCCAAGATGTGTTGAAAACTGTCCCACAGGAGCTATTTACATGGGGAAGGAGGAATAATTATGAGGTATGTAATTATAGGAGCAAGTGCTGCAGGAATAAATGCAGCAAGCACCCTGAGATTTCTGGATCCTGAAGGAGATATAACTGTCATATCCACAGATAAGGATGTTTATTCCAGATGCATGCTTCATCTGGTGATAAGCGGGGAAAGGGATACTAAAGGTATATCCTTTGTAGAGGATGACTTTTTTCAGGAAAAAAGAATTAACTGGCTTAACGGAGTAAAGGTTTCCGGTATTGATGAAGTCTCAAAAGCTGTAATCCTTAAGGAAGGCAGCAGAATACCTTATGACAGGCTGCTTATAGCTTCCGGAGCCTCAGCCACTATTCCTCCAGTTAAAAATCTTCGGGAAGCTGCAAATGTTTCCTGCCTAAGGAATATTGAGGATGTTAAAACTATATCGGAAAGCTGCAGATTCGGGGATAATGTGGTAATAATAGGAGCAGGCCTTGTGGGTATAGATGCTGCAGCGGGCCTGATGCATAAAGGAGTAAATGTGCACCTGGTTGAGATGGCTGACAGGATTCTTCCTCTCCAGCTGGACAGGAAGGCAGCTCAAAACTATGAGAAGCTGTTTAAAAGTAAGAACGTGGATATAATTACCGGAGCATCTGTGCAGGAGGTTGTACTGGACAAGCGTGGTGATGCAAGGGAGGTTGTGCTTAACACTGGTGTATCCATACCCTGCAGGTATATTATAGTAGCCGCAGGTGTTAGGCCTAATGTGGAGTTCCTGTCAGGAACCAGTGTAAAGGTGGACAAGGGTGTTATCATTGACAGCTATTGCAGAACCACAGCCGAGGATATATATGCAGCAGGAGATGTAACTGCACTGGCTCCCATATGGCCTGCAGCAGTAAGGCAGGGGAAGGCAGCGGCCATGAATATGGCTGGCTTCACTAAGCAATATGAGCCTGTATTTGCCTCTCAGAACACCATGAATTTTCTGGGATTGCCCACTGTTTCCATAGGCATCATTGAAGCACCGGACAGCAGCTATGTAACGGAGGTATCCGAAAGCAAGAGAGGCTATAAGAAAATCATTCACAAGGACGGCATAATATATGGTGCTATGCTTCAGGGAGATATTGCCTACTGCGGAGTTCTGGACTATCTTATTACCAATAAGGTAAATATATCAGGAATAAATAAAAACATATTTGACTTAAGCTTCGCAGATTTTTATGATACTAAAGCCAACGGCGAATACATTTATGGAATAAATTAAGGCTGCCATAATTAAAACAAACAGAGGCGAAAAGTTGACATAGGTGCAAGGCACCCAAGGTTGACATTTCACCTCTACTTTTTTGATATGGTATATATAAAATCATCTATCATAATTTCAAAGCTTTCCTCCAGATTCACTTCACCATGGAAATAACCTGAGGAGTACAGGGATACAAAACCGTGAAGAAGGCTCCTTAAGGCTCTGCTTTTATGTACCAGGGCTGTTTTATCCTTAATGTAGGATGCTAAAACCAGATGAATAATATCCAGGTTTTGGCGAAGCAAAGCAGTAACTTCTTCGTTTATCAAGCTTGGTATATCGATAAACAAACCGTAGGCCGTCTTGTTTTCAAAGGCAAAATCCCTGTAAACAAAGGCATATTCCCTGATGGCGGCTTCACCGCTTTTGCCGATCAATTTCTGCATCAGCTTAAAATTCAATTCCTTTAAGAGGTATATTGTCATTTCAATTTTAAGATTTTCCATATTGTCAAAATGATTATATAAAGAAGGATATTTTATATCCAGCTTTTCAGCTATTTTTTGAAATGTAACCTGATAAAGACCGATTTCATCTGCCAATGAAAAGGCAGTCCTGATGATTCTTTCCTTGGTTAGATTTCTTTTTTGCATCAGTTTATCCCTCCCGGTAATCTTTTAATAGTAGTTTAACATGATAAAACATAATAATCAAACTATAAATTATAGTTTACATATTATAATATAAAGTATAATATTATATTAACGGTATAATTTGAAATATTTGCAGCTAAGGAGGGAGCTAAACTATGAAATTGTGGAGAAGGAATCTGATTGTATGCTGGATAGGAATGTTTGCAACGGGCATTGGAATGAGTCAGATCGCGCCTATTTTACCCCTTTATATAAAACACCTGGGAATCAGCAATACGGAATCCATAGCCGAGCTGTCGGGAATTGCCTTTGGAGTTACTTTTATTGTTTCAGCAATTTTTTCACCTATTTGGGGATATGCAGCAGACAAGGTGGGAAGAAAGCCCATGCTTCTGAGAGCTAGTCTTGGTATGTCCATAGTTATAGGCTCAATGGGCTTTGCACCAAACGTGTATGTCTTAATAGCTTTGAGGGCACTGCAGGGAGCCATAACCGGCTACAGTACAGCATGTACTACTTTAATTGCAACTCAAGTTCCAAAAGAGCATGCTGGCTATGCCTTAGGCACTTTATCTACGGCTAATATTGCCGGAGCCTTGATTGGACCAACCATAGGAGGGTTTATCAGCGAAAAATTCGGTTTGCAGAATGTATTTTTTATGACAGGCTCCATGACGCTGTTTGCGTTTATTACCACAGTTTTATTTGTAAGGGAAGCTTTTGTCCGTGAGGATAAAAGACCTCTTTCCATGAAGGAAATTTGGACTGAAGTTCCTGAAAAAAGCTTAACAGTGACTTTATTTGTCACATTTTTCATAATTACTGCTGCCCTTTATTCGGTGGAGCCTATTGTAACGGTTTATATAACACAGCTGTCAAAAACCAGCAGTCATGTTGCTCTCCTAGCAGGGATAACCTTTTCTGCATCAGGCCTGGCTAATATTATAGCAGCCCCAAGGCTTGGGAGGCTGTCTGATAAAATAGGGGCACATAAAGTTATCTTAGCAGCCCTTATTGCAGCAGGAATTATTTTCATACCCCAGGCTTTTGTGAAAACCCCATATCAACTGATAGCCCTGCGATTCCTTTTAGGCTTGACCTTAGCAGGCTTGATACCATCTGTGAATATTCTGATGAAGAAGATTACCCCAGCTTCTATTACGGGCAGGGTTTTTGGAATTAGCACATCTGCAGGGTATTTGGGTACCTTTGGTGGTTCGGTTTTAGGAGGACAGATAGGGGCTTTCTTTGGTCTGCGATATGTATTTTTTCTTACAAGCGCGTTGCTGCTAATCAATGCAGTTTGGGTTTATTTTAGAATATATAATGGAGGAGTAGCTTATGAAAAAAATTAAATTCAATGATAAAGAAATTATAATTAGGAAAGCAAATAAGTACGATGCAGAAGCTTTAATTGAGTATCTTAATATTATTGGAGGAGAATCAGACTTTTTGACATTTGGGGCAGGGCAGTTTGGCAGGACTGTAGCACAGGAAGAAGATTTTATTGTGAGTGCATTGGAGAAGGAAAATGCATTATTTATTATTGCAGAAGTTAATGGAAAAGTAATTGGAAATTTAAACTTTTCTGGAGGCTTAAGAGAAAGGACTGCTCATGCTGGGGAATTTGGTGTGAGTGTACTTAAAGAATATTGGGGCAATGGCATTGGTGAAGAACTGATAAAATATTTAATCAGCTGGGCGAGAAATTCAGGAATAATTAGAAAGATTAATCTTAAAGTTAGAACTGATAATACACCAGGTATCAAATTATATAAGAAACTTGGTTTTTTAGAAGAAGGATTAATAAAAAGAGACTTTTTAATTGATGGACAATTTTATGATTTTTTATTAATGGGACTGCTTATTGATTAAAGCCTGTGAGTAATGCCTGTATTTGACTTTCTTGCTGAGGCCGCCTCCTGCAGCCCTATGGTTTTGACATGGGAGCTGTATTGGTGCCTGGCACCAAAAATTGACGCTTACATTTAAATACAGCCTGATAAGTGGTATAATATGTATGTTAATTTAAAACCACATTGTGTAGGGGGTATTCTTATGCAAGGCTGTAACAAAGTAAACAAGTCCCTGGAATGTATAGGGGATGCTTATTTTTGTCTGGATTGCAACTGGAAGTTTACATACGCAAATAAAAGTGCTGAAAAAATATTAGGGAAGAATACTGAAGAATTGGTTGGAAAGGTCATATGGCATGAGTTTCCGGAACTTGTTGGAACAGATATAGAAAAAGCCTGTGGCAAGGCAATGAAGATTGGAATATTGCAGTGTCTGGAGACAAAAGGAAGGCTCCCGGGTACCTGGTATAATGTTATAGCATATCCATGCTGCACAGGGATATCTGTATACTGTTATGATATTTCAAAATTAAAAAAATATGAGGATGAAATTATTTTTCAGTCACATTTACTGGAAAGCGTCCATGATGCAATTGTGGCTGCAGATGAAAATTATAGGATAAGCTATTGGAATCATATGGCGGAAAGGATATTTGGCTGGACTGCACAGGAAGCAACAGGACATTCCTCTGAAGAAATATTTAAGACCATATTTCCTAATTCAACAAGGAAATATATTATGGATATAATTTATAATGACGGGCTTTATATTGGTGAGGTTATCTGTCATCATAAGGATGGAAGGCCCTTATGTACAGGTGTGCGTTCGAAGGCACTGAGGGATGCTGATGGGAAATTTAAGGGTTATGTTGCAACCTTAAGGGATATAACTGAACTAAAACAAATGGAGACTGAGCTGAAAACCAGCAGAGATAAATATCAGGCCCTGATAGAAACCAATGCTGATTTTATATGGGAAGTTGACAGGGCAGGCAGATTTACATATTGCAGTCCTCAGGTTGAAAAGCTATGGGGGTATAAGCCGGCAGACTTAATAGGTAAATCCGCTTTTGATACTATGCCTTTTAATGAACGTGAGGAATGGTTTAAGGATTTTAAGAAGGTACCGGAGTTCTCTGGTGAAGTTTGGAGGGTTCAGACCATCTCCCGTGACAAAAATGGAAATACGGTAAGCGTAGAAACCAGTGGTGTACCTTTTTTTGATGATAAGGGGGAATTTGCTGGTTATCGTGGAATTACAAGGGATATTACAGAAAATAAAAAATCTGAGCAGGCTCTTCAAGGATTAGTTAAGAAACTGCGCAAGCTTGATGAGCATAAAAATTCCTTTCTGGCATCCCTTTCCCATGAGCTGAGGAATCCTATGGCCTCAATAATGATGGGCATTTCTCTTATTGAGCACGGGGAAAAGGAAGGAAAGACCTCCCTTAATACTGTGAAAATTATGAAGCGTCAGATAACACAGCTGTCAAGACTGATAGATGACCTTTTGGATGTAACCAGAATAAAAAACAATAAGATCAAGCTTAAAAAGGAAACTATAGAGCTTAATGACGCAGTGTATAATGTGACAATGGATTATAATTATCAGTTTGCCGAAAAGGGTGTGAAGCTTGAGGTAGAACTGGCACCAGTGGAATTGTATCTGGAGGCTGATATTACCCGAATAACTCAGGCTATAGCAAATCTGCTGGGAAATGCCCTGAAGTTTACAGAAAATGGTGGAAATGTAAAGGTGCGTTTAGCATTGGATGAAGAGAACAGGGAGGCAATAATTTCAATAAGAGACACTGGGCTGGGGATACCTCCGGAGCTAATACCGGACTTATTTGAGCCCTTCATACAAGCCGATAAAACCCTGGATCGCAGCGGTGGAGGACTAGGTTTGGGACTGGCCATTGTAAAAGGAATTATTGAGCTTCATCATGGAAGTATAAGTGTTTTAAGTGAGGGTCTTGGAAAGGGTTCCGAATTTATTGCCAGGCTTCCCATAAGCTATGAGAAAAATCAGCTGCTTTAAAGAACTGATCCCTAAGGGGCTCAGTTCTTTTTGTATGATTATAAGGAAATCAGCTGTAATATGTAGAAAATTCAGCTTTGCAGCATAAATTTGGTGGAAATATGTGTATATGAATTTTGTGAAATACTGATATAATTTATTTTAGGGGGTATTATTATGGGGGTATCAAAAGTAGTTATGATTGACGATAATAATGACTTAACTGATATTATTTCCGAGGTTCTGGGCATATTGGGCTATGATGCGGTATCTGCCGCCAATGGTCCTTCAGGTATTGACAAGGCAAGGCAGTGTCATGCAGATCTGATTTTATGCGATATCGGACTGCCGGGAATGAGCGGGTACGAAGTGGCAAAAAGTATTCGTGATGATGATGAGCTGAAAAGTGTCTATTTAATAGCTATGTCAGGCTATTCCCAGCCTGATGATATCAGGCGTTCCATGGAGGCGGGCTTTGATTTGCATCTATGTAAGCCAGTAACCTTTGAAACCTTAAAAATGACGCTGGATGAGGTAAGCAATTCAAGAAACTAATATTTGAAGCAGGCAGATAATTTGCCTGTTTTGCATTTTCAAGCTATTATTATTGGGTTAATTGGTATTTTCAACTCCACCCAATGAACCCGTTTATAGTATATTTCAAGATTTTTGCGGTATAAAAACACTGATTTTCAGTGTTTTTAATTGGCATAATATTTGCTGAATATATAGTTGCTGTATAAATTGCGGCAACTAAATTATTTGGGAGTGAAAATGATGGTATCAAAAGAAATGTACGAATTAGGCTCAAAAAGATCTGTAATCAGGGAGCTTTTTGAATATGGAAAGCAGCAGGCAGCAATTGTGGGGAAAGATAATGTATTCGATTTCAGCATTGGAAATCCTACTGTACCGGCGCCCAGCTGTGTAAAGGATGCAATACTTGAACTTCTGGAAACAGTAAAAGCAGAAGAAATTCATGGCTATACTTCAGCCCAGGGTGATATTGAGGTTAGAACAGGTCTGGCGGAGTACATGAACAAAACCTTTGATGCAAGTGTAAATGCAGATAATTTCTATATGACCTGCGGCGCGGCAGCTTCACTTTGTATTTCTCTTAAGGCTCTTGTTGAAAGTCCTGAGGATGAAATTATCATTCTTGCACCATATTTTCCTGAGTATCAGGTATTCATAAAAAATACCGGAGCAAAGGTTGTGGTGGTACCGGCAGACACAAATAGATTCCAGATACAGATGGACTTGCTGGAAGGGGCTGTCAATTCTAAAACAAAAGCCATAATAATTAATTCTCCAAACAATCCATCAGGTGTGGTATATTCTGAGGAAACCTTAAAAGCACTGGCTGGATTGTTAAAAAAGAAATCGGAACAGTTCGGAATGCCAATATATCTCATATCAGATGAACCCTACAGGGAAATAGTTTATGGTGATATCAAGATACCATATGTTCCTGCTATTTATAAAAATACAATAATATGTTATTCATATAGCAAGTCCATTTCACTGCCTGGGGAAAGAATAGGCTATATTCTTGTGCCTGATTCAGTTGAAAATGCCAAGGATATCTACACTGCAGTTTGTGGTGCTGGACGTGCTCTTGGATATGTATGCGCTCCAAGCATGTTCCAGAAGATTGTTCTGAAATGTCTTGGGAAAACCTCAGATATAGCTTTATATGATGAAAACAGGAAGCTGCTTTATGACGGACTTACTAAAATGGGCTATGAATGTGTAAAGCCAGATGGAGCATTTTACCTATTTGTTAAAGCAATGGAAAAGGATGCAGTGAGCTTTTCAGAAAATGCCAAGAGGTTTAACCTGCTTATAGTACCAGCAGATGATTTTGGATGTCCTGGCTATGTGAGAATCTCCTACTGCGTGGATCCAGAGATGATTAAGCGATCCTTTGGGGCATTCGAAAAATTGAAGGATCTGTATAAATAGGTGTAATTTGAAACATTTATAAATGTAAAACATTAAGGACTGAGTCCGGTCTGCTATCGGATTCAGTCCCATAAAGCACTATATAAATTCCCCAGTTTTTTTATTCGGCATATATATAGTCTCTAGTCCAGGGCAAGTTATTATTTACTCCTTTAGTAAATAAAATCTGGTGTATGTCAATATTCCCGCAGTTAAAGGAAGCTGCACATGAATTAAGATATAGTCGCCACATTCTGATAAAAGCCTCATCCTTGGACTTACTAATTTCATCCAATGCATTTTCAAAGTTTTCAGCCCAAAGCTCCAGAGTTTTTCCATAATGCCTTCTTAAGCTTTCCATATCCACCAGATAAAAGTTGTTTCCTATGATATCGCTGACTAATTCCTTTATGGAAGGTATATATCCCCCGGGGAATATATATTTATCGATCCAGGTATTTGTGCCGCCCTCCTTCAGGCCTGTTATGCAGTGAAGCATGGATACACCGCCATCAGCAAGGAGTTTTTCCACGGTAGAAAAATATTCGCCAATGTGGTTCTTGCCAAGATGTTCTGCCATACCTACACTAAGAACCCTGTCAAACTGCCTTTGTTCTATTTCACGGTAATCACACAGGTGAACTTCAACCAAATCAATTAAGCCATTTTCAATTATTCTTTCCTGGACCTTGGTATATTGCTCTTTGCTTAAGGTAACACCCATTGCTTTAACTCCATATTCCTTTGCAGCAGTTAATATAAGCTCTCCCCAGCCGCAGCCTATATCCAGAAGGGTCTGGCCGGGCTTTAGAGCAAGCTTTTTAAGAATATGCTCAACCTTATTTCTCTGAGCTTGTTCCAGTGAATCCACAGGAGTTTTAAAATAACCGCAGGAATAGGTCATGGTCTCATCCAGCCACAGCTTGTAAAAGTCATTTCCTATATCATAATGGTGCTGGATATTAGCCTTGCTTACCTTTATATTATTGGAAATTGCTTTTATGAGCTTCATATATTTGCTGCTATTGCTTAAAAAGCTCTCCTTATTTCTGTAAAGGGACTGGATAACCTTCTCCACACTGCCTTTGATATCAATTTTTTTTGTCATGTACCCTTCCCCAAAGGCCATGGACGGATCAGCGAGGACAGCCTCCTTTGCTAAAGGAGCATTGAATATGATTTCAAATTTCTCAGTGCCCTTTCCATACTTTTGCACATCACCATCCCAGTATTTAACCAGAAATGGGTCTGTAAACAGATTTTTGAATAAGTTGTTTAAAAATAGTTTGTCAGTATTCATTTTCATTTACTTTTAGTGAAAGCAGTTAACTTTCGCTAAACTCACCTCTTTTCAAAATAATTTATGTAGGTGCGTTAAGCATCATAGTTTTCCGCAGGATTTTTTATCAATTCTTCGGATATGTTTAATTTAGCAGCTCTTTGAGCTGATAAACCAGGCAGTATGGATGTGAGGGAACCGGCTAATATGAGCAGTATGCCTATGAGCATATTTAAAGGAATAACTTCATGAAGCACCAGCAAGGCCAGTATTGGAGCCAGTATGGGCTTGAAAAAGAACACCAGTGAAGTGGTCTGGGCTGAGGTAACCTCCATAGATTTGAAATAACAGGCAAAGCCTACACCGGTATTTATTATGCATATGAAGGAGATTATTGGCAGGGTATTAAGGTTGTAGCCGGTGAATAGAGGAATATTTGAGAATATGGCAAGTCCAGCATTAGAAAGCATTGCTGAAACGGCACTAACATGGCTAAGGCCTATAAGTACAAGCATTTCCAGGCTGCCAAATATAAAACCAAAACAGGTTACTACAATACCGCCGAATTTTGCGCATTTCTTTTTTCCGGAAACTCCATAAAGAGCAAAGGTTATGGTGGATGTAAGGGTGAGTATAACACCGGCAGCGCTAAGTCTGGTGCTTAAGGGATTAATTATTACAATGATACCAGCTACATCAAGAATCAGAGCTGCAATATTGTTTTTATGGATAGCCTCCTTCAGAAGGAAATAAGCCAGTATTGTAACAAATACAGGATTGCAGCTGAATAAAACAGCAACCACAGAGGCCTTTGTATTTACCACAGCAAGCTGATATAAAACCATGCTCACTACGGTGCCCAGGAAACCTAAAAATGCGAAAAATTTTAAGTCGTCTTTTGAAATTTTCATATTTTTCTTATTAAGTGTATTAACTGCAAAAGGAATGAGAAATATTCCGCCTATAAAAAATCTGGTGAAGGTGAGCTGTATCGGATTAAATGCACCAGCCACAAGCTTTAGAGCAATTTCCATGGTGCTGAAAATAACTGTTGTTAAGGCTATATAAATATATTTTTCTTTCAAGATAATTTCCCCCGTTCAATTCTGTTCAATTCCATTCAATTTTAGTATATAATAATAGAATATATAAGGCTAATATATATTTTCTATATTTATTATGCAGTAAAGCTATATTTTGGGGGCGAGAAAATGGATTTTAAGGAACTGGAATACGTTTTAAGCATTGCAAAAAATAACAGCATTTCAAAGGCTGCCAGGGAGCTGTACATATCCCAGCCATCCCTAAGCAAGTATCTGCAAAATCTTGAAAAAAATCTGAATTTGAAGCTTTTCCAGCGCATGGGGAATAACTACATTTTGACCTATGCAGGTGAAAAATATATAAGCTGTGCCAGAGAAATACTTAAGCTTAAGAAGGGACTGGACGATGAGCTTTCTGATATATTAAACCACAAAAAAGGAAGGCTTAATGTTGGCTGCTCAATAATAAGAAGCCCTTATCTCATTCCAGATACCGTGCCGGAGTTTAAAAGACATTACCCTAATGTGGACGTAAATTTCATAGAAATAGCAGATGCCAGCAGGCTTAGCAGGCTTGTGGAAAGCGGAGATGCGGATCTTGCCATATTCAACTATTCAGGGAACAGCCCCATGCTGGAAAGCAGGCTTTTGAAAAATGAAGAGATTGTTTTAGCCGCAGGGAGGAATCACCCCTTGGCGGATGGCGGAAAGCAGGTTGAAGGGTGCAGGTTTCCATGGATCGACATCAACAGATTTAAGGAGGACAATTTCATAATAAATTACGCCGATACCAAAAGCGGAGAAATGGCTGAAAATATATTTGAAACCCTTAACTTTAAACCAAAAGTGGCATTGAAAACAAGAAGCATAGAATGTGCCGTGAGGCTTGTATCCCATGGCTTTGGGGTGTGCTTCACATCTGAGACTCATTTGAAATATATGCATCTTGACAGTAAGCCAGTGTATTTTTCCATAGGAAATCCTAAAATCTCCACTGATCTTTTCGCTGTATACAGAAAAAACAGCTATGTTCCCCAGTATCTTCAGGATTATATAAAAATCGTAAAAAAGGTTATATAAATTGCCTAAAAAGGAGTACATGTATGAATAGATTAAAATTGATTTTACCTTCACCAGAGTATAAGGAAAAGCTAATTGACTACAAAATGGAGTTCATTGAAAGCATGGACAGCATGGATGGCACTGCAGGCCTTGGTATTGCAAAAACCTTTGAGGAATGGTATCTTGCCTTATGTGACAATTTGAGGGAAGAAACGGTAAGAGAGGGCAGGGTTCCAGCAACTACTTATATGGCTGTTTCTGCTTCGGATGGAAGACTTATAGGCATGATAGACATCCGGCACAGGCTTAATGAGCATTTGTTTAACCTTGGCGGGCATATTGGCTACAGTGTGAGAAAATCAGAAAGACGGCAGGGCTATGCCAGGGAAATGCTGTCCCTGGCTCTTAAGGAATGTGAGAAATTGAATATAAAAAGAGTGCTTATTACCTGCCATAAGGAAAATACTCCTTCAGCCAGAACCATAATAAGCAACGGCGGAGTTCTGGAAAATGAGATACCTGATGGAAGAAGGGTAACCCAAAGGTACTGGATAGCCCTGTGAAATTAAAGCTGTTCCAAATCTTAAAACTCATAGACAAATATATATTTTTAAATTAATATATACTCAATGAGGTGAATATTTTTGAATAGGCAATCTAATATAGATATTAAAAAATTTGTAGACGTATTTGAAAGCTTAACAAGGCTTCAAAAGCAAAATCAAAACTTAATGGGAATAAAAAAAAGTGAGGCTTTGGTTTTACTTAATATAAAATATCTTTCTCAGGAAAAAGATTGTAAAATAACTGTTTCACAAATTAGCAAAAGTCTTTCCATTGCTTCTCCAACTGCCACGGAGCTGGTAAAAAGCTTAACTGATAAAGGATATTTGGAAAGACACGTAAATGAGAATGATAAGAGAATTGTTGAAATAATAATAACCAATAATGGAAAAAAGAAAATAAATGAGATATCAAAATACTTTGATGCCTTGTTTTCTGGTCTTGTGGAAAGGCTGGGAAAGGAGCAAAGCGAATTATTAATTGAACTATTGGGCAAAGTTAATATTTATTTTAATGAATGGTATAGCAAAACCAATTACTAGCGTCAATAAATGAAAAATTCAGCGCTGGTCTCAAATATAGAAAGAAAATTTCTATTTGGGATCAGCTTTTTTTATGAAGTAAAAAGCTCACATAAATTTGGTTAGTTACTTATTATTGACTATTTAAGATAATAATAGTATCATAATAGATAGGTAGCCTACCTATCTAAATTATTTTAAAGCGTATGAAATTAGTAATGTGCATATTCATGCTTTAACTAAATTTATAAAATTTTGCAATAGCAATAAGAGTTAATGATGAATATTTTACTAATGAAGGAGATGTTTAAAGAGTATGAAGAATATTATTGACTTATTAGTTATTGGTGCCGGAGCGGCAGGACTTATGACAGCAAAAAGAGCTGCAGAATTAGGACTTAAAGTAACACTTATTGAAAAAAATAAAAATTTCAACCAATTGCGTAGAGCATGTTCTGCTCAATTTATTTTGGATGACGGTTATGAGAACGAATTTATTAAATTGGAAGACGGGAAAATAGTATTCACAAAAAATAATTTCCAGGTTAATTACAGTGGAGCTTTAGTTGATGTTAAAAATAAATACTATAAGTCTCCAAAGGGTCATAGAATCCATTTTGCCCATGATGGCCAAAAGCCATTTGCTGTAAAATTTGATAAACGAAAACTTCTTCACGGCCTATATAAGGAATGTATTGATTTAGGCGTTGACGTAAGAATGTCAACTTTGGCATGTGGAGGAGACGATTATACTGATCACGTAAACATAAAACTTAAAAATAATAAAAGCAGGTATACTTTAGATGCAAAAAAAGTTGTCATAGCCGAGGGCGCAAATGCACGATTAACTGGTTTGTTAGGTTTAAATAAAGGGAGAACAAACTTTGCTACAGCTCTGGTAGTAAAATATATTCTCGAAGGAATATCAGACATCGAACCAAATAGCTGGAATCTTTTTTACGGGAAGGCATTTTACTCTAATGCACCAATAATTATTGGGCCTAGCCTATATGGAGATAACACCTTTGAAGTTACAATTTCAGGTTCGAAAAATGCAAGACCAGATTCAATTTATGAAAATGTCATTAATAAAAGTCCACTTAAAAAGAATTTCGAAAATGCCAAATTAATAGATAAACAAGGCTGTGCAGTTAAAGCATTTTCATCACTTAAAAAGCCATATAAGGGCAATGTTCTTGTAATTGGTGATAGTGCAGCTTTTGTTGAAGTTGAGGTTCAAGGGGGACTAATGTGCGGATATCATGCAGCTGATGCCATAAATGATGAGCTTCAGGGAAGGAATGGCTTTGAAAAGTATACTAACTGGTGGAAGGATGCTTTTGAATTTAATAGCGATGAATATCTTCTAGTATCTCAGGGCTATGCACTGGTACCAACATATACTGATGAGGAACTGGATTATCTTTTTGGTCTTATTCAGGATAAAACCTTAGAAGGTACCTACAGTCAATATAAAACTCCAAAGCTTATCTGGGATGCAATTTTACTCCATAAAGAGAAAATTAAAAGTGAAAGACCTGCTATATATGAAAAAATTAAGAAAATGAACACTATGACTTTAACAGATACATTTAAGAATTAATTTGAGGGGAGCTATATATATGATTGATTTAATTGTAGTTGGTGCAGGACCAGCTGGGTTAATGACAGCAAAGACTGCAGCAGAATTAGGCTTAAAAGTGACAGTCATTGAAATGAAGAAGGATATCACAAATGTAAAACGAGCATGCTCCGCCCAATTTGTTACAGATGAAGGCTATGAAAATGAAACTGTAAAATTTGAGGATGGTAAGATAATATTTACAAAGAACGGCTTTAATATAAATTACACCGGACCCTTATTAAATATAACCGATAACTATCATCACTCTCCAAAGGGCCATAAAATACATTTAGCCCACCCGGATCACAGACCCTTTGCAGTGAAGTTTGATAAAGGACACCTTCTTTCGGATTTGTGGAAGGATTGCGAAGAGCTGGGGGTAGAACTGATATTGGATTCAATTGCTTATGGAGGAAAAGACATGGGGGACCATGTTAGAATAGATACCAAAAGCGGTAAAAAAACTTATTCCCTTTTAGCAAGGAAACTAGTTATTGCCGAGGGGGTCAATGCAAAATTAACCGGATTATTTGGCTTAAATATTGGCAGAACCTTCTATGGAGCTCCTTTGGTATTCAGCTGTATTATGGAAGGCACCACTGGATTTGAGAAGCAAAGCTGGAATCAATTCTATGGAAGTAAATATCATCCTTTTGCAGAAGTAATGATTGAATCTGCTGTAGAAGGCAAGGATGCAATTGAACTTACCATTATGGGTACAAAAGATCTAAGACCGGATGTTCTTTTTGAAAAACTTATTAAGGACAGTCCCATGAGCCATCATTTTACCAATGCCCGTGTAGTGGAAAGGAGAGGATGTTCCGTTAAGTCTTATGACTCACTTCTAAAACCTTACAGCGGAAATGTGCTTGTAATTGGAGACAGTGCAGCTCATATTGAGGTTATCGTCCAGGGGGCATTGATGTGCGGTTATCACGGAGCTAATGCAATTAATGATGAGCTTATGGGTTTAAATGGTTTTGAAAAATATACAAGCTGGTGGGTTAAGGCCTTTGATTTTAATCGTACCAACCCTCTTGAATTTGTTAAGCTCTATGGCAGTTTAGGCATGAGGCCAAAATACTCAGATGATGAGCTTGACTACTTATTTTCCTTAGTTGAAGGTAAATTGGTAAATGGAAACTTCAGTCAGTTCGAAGTTCCTAAAAATGTATGGAAAGCCATATTGTCACACAAAGCTCGTATTGAAAATGAAAGACCAGCTTTATTTGACAAGATAAGAAATATTGCTGAATTGAATGATGCAGGAAAGCTTGATTAAAAAGGTTATAAATTAAAATACAATTTAATTTGTGTATTTTGGAATGGGGTAATAGTATGGAAAAAGCGGATAATGAAAATTTTTTTGATGTAAATAAAAGGATCATTGAAAGACATATAAATGCGGGAATGGAGTTAGTTACTGCCAATTATGAAATTAAAGAGGTTGAAACCGGGGAATTTGCCAATATACAAATTCAAGGTATTGACTATAAGATTAAACAGTATGACATTTGTGGCGTAGGAAACCTTTTAGTAATGGACTCCAGGAATTCAAATAAGCTTCAAATGGTTTCCTTTGTAATAACTCCCTATTATAAGGCATTGCCTTTATTTTCAACTGACTATATATACATGCAGGAAAAAAGGAGTTTTTTAATCGAATATTATGATTTGGTGCCGAAAAAGGATGAGCTTTATTTAAATTATATGGACAGACTTGCAGGTTTAAAGGAACAACATAATCACCTCGAGGATATGGTACTACGGGAATGCTGGTATGATTCACTAAAGCCTGTTTGTACAGCAAAGAAAGCAGATAAACTTAAGGATATTGAGATATCATCCATGTTTGCAGCAAACCTGAAATTATTTATTGAAATGGAAAAGGGCAGCACGCTGTATACAGAAGAAGAAAGAAAGCAAAAGTGGAGGATTACCCAGGACTATACTGATGGCTTAGTGGATAATGGGGGCGTTTCCACAAATGTGTTCAAAGCCATTATGGGTGTGGATGGAACTAAAAAATTCTTTAACGACGTATTTTTTGGAACAAGCAGCTGCGAAAATTGTAAATAATTAAATATAGCATAAGAGGTGGGAAAACAATAAGTATGTTTTCCCATCTTTTATTTATATAGAAAAGTACTTTTTCTCATAGAATATTTTCTTATAAATATGAGCAAAATCAATCTATAGTGAGCAGTGTCAAGATAAATATTAATATTTTGTAAATTAATGACGTGGAAAGGGTTTTTAAGCCTTTGCCTGTTGTTGCATACTTATTAATAAAAATGTAATATGTGAATGTTGCAGAAATGTTTCATGTTATAAGGAGAAAAAATGATAAATAAAATACTTGATATTATAATTGGAAAACCACTGGCCAATGAAAAGGGAAGTAAAGAGAAATATAACATTCCCTTTGGACTGGCAATAATGGCAAGTGATGCTATATCATCTGTTGCATATGGAGCTCAGGAAATACTTTTTGTGCTTATAGTACTTGGTGCAGCCGCCTACCAGTGGCTCACCTGGACGTCCTTTATGATTATAGGCCTTCTTGTGGTATTGACAATTTCATACATTCAAATCATCAGGGCTTATCCTCAGGGTGGCGGTGCCTACAAGGTTGCCAAGGAGAATTTAGGAGCCAGAGCTGGACTATGTGCAAGCTCCGGCCTGATTATAAGCTATATTCTTACTGTGGCAGTTAGCGCCAGTGCAGGAGCTGATGCCATTGTATCAGCCTTTGGAACCATGGGACAATATAAGGTAGGCTTTGTTGTATTTCTGATTATTGTTTTAACTGTTTTAAATTTAAGGGGTATTAGTGAATCATCAAAAATATTTGCCATACCAACCTATATTTTCATATTCAGCATGATTTTTATGATTGTGTATGGATTATTCAAATATTTTATACTGGGCATACATCCCAAGCCAATGTTTTCCGTTCCTGCTGCATCAGTGGAGGGCGTGTCCTTGTTTTTAATCCTAAGGGCATTTTCATCCGGATGTTCCGCCTTGACAGGTGTGGAGGCTGTAAGTAACTCGGTACCAAATTTTCAGGAGCCAAGCACAAAAAATGCTAAGATAGTTATGATCCTTTTGGCAGCGCTTATATTCTTCATATTTGGCGGCACCTCAGTGCTGGCCATATTTTATAACGCTATTCCTATATCAAACGGACCTACAGTTGTATCACAAATTGCAGTTGGAGTCTTCAACAAAGGATTTATGTTTTATGTAATCCAGTTCAGTACTGCTGTAATTTTGCTTATGGCCTGTAATACTGCCTTTACTGGATTTCCAATGCTTATGTACATTGTGGGAAAGGACGGCTACGCTCCAAGACAGTTTACTATAAGAGGCAAACGACTGAGCTTCTCAGTGGGCATTATGGCTTTGTCATTTATAGCCTGCATTTTGGTTATCGCATTTAAGGCAGATACCCACAGGCTTATACCGTTATATGCCATAGGAGTATTTATATCCTTTACCCTTGGACAATTTGGTATGGTAAACCACTGGAGAAAGGGCAGGGAAAAGAACTGGAAACAGGGTGTGATAATAAACGGAATAGGCACAGTTGTAACCCTGCTAACTACAATAATTATTCTGGCAGAAAAATTTACAGAAGGAGCCTATGTAGTAGTAATTCTTATCCCTATTATAATCGTAATTCAATTGAAGATAAAAGCACACTACGATAAGGTTGCATCCGGCTTAAGCGTAAGCTCCCTGAAACTGGATAAGGTAAATTTCAGAATAAAATACAAGCATATTATAGTAGTTCCAATAGCTACTCTTAATAAGGCCGCCATAGGAGCCCTGCAGTATGCTCAAAGCCTGGGGGGGAATGTCATTGCCCTTAATATTTCTACAGATGAGGCTGCTATGGAAAAGCTCAAATTCAGATGGAGCCAATTAAATACCGATATGCATCTCATTGCAAAATATTCTCCATATAGAGCAGTAGTTACACCGTTGCTGGAAAATATTGAATTGATTGCAGAAACTGCAGATGATGATGAGAAGGTTACTGTGGTTTTACCTCAATTTATTACCCATGAATCCTGGAGCGGTTTCCTTCATAATCACACTAGCTTATTTATTAGAGAAACTCTCTTGAGGAACAGTAATATAATCGTGGCCACCTATCCTTATCATCTGGATTACAGCGACGATTCAGAATAATAAAGGCTTAATTTTATCAGCACATTATTAAACACCATAATTCCAGTTTGGAACTATGGTGTTTTTATTTAGAAGTTTATGTCTGCCACTGAATACAGTGCTGCTTTTCCGCTGATTTTTATGCGGTTTCCATCTACTCTGCAATATAAAGTGCCCCCTCTTTTGGAGGCTTGATAGGCTGTAATGTCACTTTTCTTTAATTTATCAGCCCAGTATGGAACAATATGACAGTGTCCGGAACCACACACCGGATCTTCCGGCACATTCATTTTAGGCGCAAAGGAACGGGATACACAATCAAAGTCTTTTCCCTTTGCTGTAACATTTAAAAGGACCCCATCCAGCTTCTTAACCTTTTCCATATCAGGAGTCATGCTGCGGATATCATCTTCATTATCAAAAATGCAAAGTAGATCTCTGGCCATCCATGCTTCAACAGGACGGACACCAATGGCCTCTGTGATGGCATCAGTAACCTCCACTTTTTTAAGCTCATAGGCAGGGAAGTCCATTTCAAGCAGTTCGCCTTTTTTAGTCACTGTTAAAATGCCGCTTAGAGTATTGAAACCAATCTCATCCTGGGTCTTATCCACAAATCTTGTGATAATGTAGGCTGTTGCCAGAGTAGCATGGCCGCACAGGTCAATTTCCCCACCTGGGGTAAACCATCTGAGCCTGTAGTTATTTCCTTCCTTAACTGCAAATGCAGTTTCAGACAAATTGTTTTCACAGGTAATTTTCATCATAGTATCATCCTCCAGCCACTGGTCCATAACGCAAACCGCCGCCGGGTTACCTCCAAATACCTTATCAGTGAAAGCATCCACTACGTACTGTCTCATAACTTTTTCCTCCTTTAAATTTTTATCATATCATACTGTAAATTTTCATTTTCTATGTTGAATTATGGAAATCAACTGGAGCTACCTGCCAAATAACCTGTCTTACAACTGGTTAGCCTTATAAGCCTGCTTTGTCATCAAGTATGAAGGGTGATTAAGTCCTGTGGGAGGATAAAATTCATCATGGGTGTAGGTAAATCCAAGATTTTTAAGAAGCTTGGCTGAAGCAGTATTATTAGGATTGTGGCCTGTAAAAATTCCATCAGCCTCGAGAGTATTAAATGCATATTCAATAACTGCAAGGCAGGCTTCCTTTGCAAATCCTTTTCCCCAATACTTGTCCCTTAAATGGATGCCCATTTCAAGTACATTTTTTTCAGGGGCGTAGGGTCTCAAACCACAGCAGCCTATGAATTCATCGGTTTCCAAGTGGTAAATTGGCCAGTACTGGATATTGAAATTATTATAATTTTCTATTTCCTTTTTAAGCCTTTGCTGTATCTGTTCATTTGACATTTTACCTTCTGCGGCAATAAATTTAGTTACCCTTGGATTACCCCATAGCTCTAATGCGTCAGATATGTTTTTTTCACTCCATACAGAAAATCCCACTCTTAAAGTATTTAAAAAATATTCTTTCATACTAAACTCTCCAATACATCCATTGATTTATGCTATTATATTCTACATAGGTTTATCCAATTCCTCCATTATTTCAAGGTATGTTTCTATGCCCACAATAATTAAGGACTTGTATTGCTGTGGAGTGCTTACAATAAATGATATATTTATGGAATATTCAAACAATTACTGTTGAAACTTGTTACATTTTATGATATAAATTCCTTAAGATGTATTTTGATTTACTGTTAGAGATTTAAATGTAGAAAATTGTAAATTCAGTAACTCAAGATTCATATTTCTTTATTTCTCATAAAACCAATAAGGAGGGAATTTAGTATGAGTATGTTTTGTTATCAGTGCCAGGAGACAGCAAAGGGAACTGGTTGTGAAATCAGAGGCGTATGTGGAAAAACAGAGGAGGTTGCAAAACTTCAAGACTTATTAATCTACACCTTAAAGGGTATTTCCGAAATTATTATTAAAGGGAAAATGGAAGTAAAGGACATCAAGGAGGTTAATCATGAGGTTTTAAAAAGCTTATTCATGACAATAACCAATGCCAATTTTGACGCTAAGGACTTTGAAAATCAGATCGACAAGATGCTTGCTTTAAGAAATGAACTAAGAAATAAATCCTCAATAAATAATCCTAGTGATGCAGTTACATTTGAAGCAGTGTCCAAAGAAGAGAAATTGGGAAAGGCTGCTTTAGTTGGTGTGCTTTCAACAGAAAATGAGGATGTACGCTCATTAAGAGAAATGATAACCTATGGTATTAAGGGTATGGCTGCGTATACTCATCATGCCTTGAATATCGGTAAAGAAAATAATGATATTTATGCTTTCATTTATGAAGGCTTAGCAGCATTACTGGACAATTCACTTACAGCAGACGACCTGGTGGCTCTTACTTTAAAGACAGGCCAGTTTGGTGTTTCTGCCATGGCATTGCTTGATGAAGCCAATACATCAAAATACGGAAATCCTGAAATTACAAAGGTTAATATAGGAGTTAGGAATAATCCTGCAATCCTGATTTCTGGACATGACCTCACTGACTTAGAACAGCTTTTGGAACAGACCAAGGGAACTGGTGTAGATGTTTATACACATAGTGAAATGCTGCCGGCACATTACTATCCTGCATTTAAAAAGTATGACAACCTTGCAGGGAACTATGGAAATGCCTGGTGGAAACAAATTGATGAATTTGAATCCTTCCATGGCCCTGTACTATTCACTACAAACTGTATAGTTCCTCCAAGAAGTGAAGAAGTAAGGGCAAGAATATTTACAACGGGTGCTGCAGGCTACCCAGGCTGCATGCACATAGAAGCCGATGCAAATGGCAAGAAGGATTTTTCAAAAATTATAGAAATGGCTAAAAAATTAAATGCTCCATCAGCCATTGAAAATGGTGAAATAGTAGGAGGCTTTGCTCACGAACAGGTATTTGCATTGGCTGATAAGGTAATTGATGCAGTTAAATCTGGAGCAGTTAAGAAATTCTTTGTTATGGCTGGCTGCGACGGACGTATGAAATCCAGGGAATATTATACTGAATTTGCTGAAAAACTCCCTGCTGATACAATAATTTTAACTGCAGGCTGTGCTAAATATCGATATAACAAGTTAAATTTAGGCGATATAGGAGGAATACCCAGAGTTCTTGATGCAGGACAGTGCAATGATTCATATTCATTGGCACTGATTGCCTTAAAGCTTAAGGAAGTATTTGGCCTAGATGATGTAAACAAGCTTCCAATAGCCTATAACATTGCCTGGTATGAGCAAAAGGCCGTTATTGTGCTTCTTGCACTATTATACCTTGGAGTTAAAAATATTCATCTTGGACCAACTCTTCCAGGCTTCTTATCACCAAATGTTGCTGGTGTATTAGTGGACAAGTTTGGTATAGCTGGTATTGGAACTGCAGATGATGACATAAAATTGTTCATGCAGTAAAAATTTAAAGGCCCCTAAAATTAAACTGTAAATATATAACAAGAGCACTAAGCATATGTTAATTATGCATTAGTGCTCTCGTTCTTTTAGAATATTTTTTTATCTATTGACCCTGACATTGTGTCATAGTGTAATATAAAGGCAGAGTTTGAAAATATAGACCAAAACTCTTAGCCGGCAGAGTAGCAGGCAGTATTGACAGCTCAAAATCATATTTGGAGGTATAGCCATGAAAACAGTAAAACAAGTTTCGGAAATCACAGGGATAAGTGTGCGTATGCTGCATCACTATGATAAGATCGGTTTGTTAAAGCCAAGCAAATTATCAGAGGCGGGCTACAGGCTTTATGATGATGAGGCTCTTGCTATATTGCAGCAGATCCTGTTTTTTAAGGAGCTTGATATTCCACTTAAGGAAGTTAAAAAAATCATGGACAGCCCCAATTTTGATAAAATGCAGGCTCTTGGAAATCAGAAGAAGCTTATAATAATGAAGCGGGATAGATTGAACGGTTTGATAGAGCTTATAAACCACACCATAAAAGGAGCGAATACTATGAGTTTTAAAGAATTTGACATGAGTGAATATTATAATGTACTGGAAAAGTTCAAGAAAGAAAATGAGGATAAGGTAATCAGGCAGTTTGGAAGTGTAGACAAATTTGATGAAATGGTTGAAAAGATTAAAAATGGTGAAGAAAAGCTTGCGAAGATGGCCATAAAAGAATATGGAAGTATAAAAAAATATGCTGAAGCTGTGGAGAAAAACTTAAATAGCAGTGTGGCAATAAATAAAGCGGAACAAATTGATGAGTTTAAAAAGGATTTTCTTAATGATAAACACCCTATATTAAAGGAGCTTTATAAAAAGCTTACAGAAGATTTGAATAAAGATATCTCCTCATTGGAGATACAGCAAATTGCAGGTGAAATAACCAATACATCTAAAAAGGATTATGATGTTTTTAAAACTGATTTGGGAGATAATTATTGGTACACAATGGTACAACTATATATGGTATTTCCTGATTGGATAGAAGAAGTTGATAAGAAATATGGCAGCGGTGCCTCGTTATTTATTGGAAAGGCTTTAAAATTTTATCTGGGAGATTATGAGCCTAAGCTGGAGGCGCTGTATAAAAAGCTTGTGGCAGACTTGAACAAAGCACCGCAAGCAAAGGAAATACAGGAGATTGTTTCTGAAATAGTTAATGAAACACAAAAACAGCATGAAGCCTTAAAGGTGGAGGTTGGAGAAAACTACTGGAGCTATCGGGTTGAACAATTCTTGTCTGAACCTGTTATTATAAAGGCCATGGATAAGAAATACGGCAAGGGTGCTTCCAAGTTTATGGGAGAAGCTCTTAAGGCTTATGTTGAAAAAAGTAATTAGTCACAGGAGTAAGCTAGAGGCAGATGATTTTTCATCTGCCTTTAAAATTCCATCAACAAGGATTTTATTCCAATAGTGTATTAGCGGAATAAAAAGTCTATATCTCTCCTGCTGGTTGTGTTACAATTAATGTAGAAGAAAACTAATAAGCCGGTTGCAGCAGCAGTTGGCTTATTTGAATTTTATAATATACTTTAGCCGGAAGGAGAATAGATATGACAGAATTCTGGGAAGAAAGCTTTATAGAAAAACAAACCATGTGGGGCTTTGAGCCCGCAGATTCCGCAATTCTTGCAAAGGATTTCTTTGTGGAAAACAAGGGGATGGACATATTGATACCCGGCTTTGGCTACGGAAGAAACGCCAAGGTTTTTATCGATAATGGGTTTAATGTCACGGGTATAGAAATTTCAGCCACGGCCATTGATTTGGCAAGGCAAAACGGTATCAATACTGAAATTTACCACGGCTCAGTAAATGATATGCCCTTTGACAATAAGCTTTACGATGGTATCTTCTGCTATGGGCTGATTTATCTGCTGAACCGGGAGGAGAGGAATAATTTTATCCGAAGCTGCTATAACCAGCTTAAGCCAGGTGGACACATGATTTTTACAGCAGTTTCAAAGAAGGCTCCCATGTTTGGAAAAGGAACGAAGCTTGGTGAAGATTGGTTCGAGACAATGAAGGGTGTAAGAATATTCTTTTATGATACTAATTCAATAGAAAAGGAATTTGGAGAATTCGGCCTTACGGATTTTTTTGAAATTGATGAGCCTCATAAAGATGCAGCCGATAAACCACCGATAAATTTTTGGTTTATCAGCTGCAAAAAAGGGAGGTAAAGGATAATGAACTGTTTGAAATGCGGAGAAAAGCTGCCTGAAGGTGCAAGGTTCTGCAAAGGCTGCGGCACTATAGCCGGCAGTAAATTTCAAAAGGTGAATTCTCCTTTATACAGGTCTGAAACAGTGCTCAGGCAGGGCCCCTGCAAACGGATAAAGAATGGCGGCAAGCTTCAGCAGGGAACGGCCATGCTGACAAATCACCGGCTTGTATTTTTTAAGACAGGCTTCTCAAGAACCTTTCAGATGATTTTCATGAGAAACATGGTAACCGGGGACATCTATATTCCTTTGACAGAAATTCGAGTTGGTGTGGGGCGAGGTGGTGGGGGTCGCAGCAGTGGGGGTCTGACCCCATACCATAATATGGAATGGGGTCAGACCCCCACCGTTGTCATAAGTACAAAAGCCGGCGAAACCTACAGCTTTGTTTTTGAAAATCACATGGATTGGAAAAATGCTATTCAAAGAGCTGTTATGGCAGTAAAACAAAAGTAAAGGTAATTTATGTGGCATGGGGTGAAGATTACAAATCCAGGATCAAAGATAAATAAGAGTGGAGGTGCAGTATGAATTTGATTTTTGAGGCAGGAATTGCTGATGATATTGATGAGCTGGAACAGCTTTATAATGATCTTAATGACCATCTAGCCAACGGTAAAAATTATCCAGGCTGGATTAAAGGTGTTTACCCGGTAAGGCAGAATGCAGTGGATGGAATAAAAAACGGCACTCTTTTTGTAGCAAGAAGCAATGGGAAAATAGCAGGATCAATTATTTTAAGTCATGTACCGGAGCCGGCTTACCGCCAAGGAAACTGGAATTTTGACTTGGACTATTCAGAGGTTTTGGTAGTATATACCTTTGTGGTTCATCCGGATTTTATGAAGATGGGCGTAGGAACAGCCTTGCTTGACTTTGCAAAGGCAAAAGCTGAGAGAGAGGGAATAAGGTCACTGCGGCTGGATGTTTTTGAAGGAAATATGCCCGCCATAAGGCTTTATGAGAGCTGGGGCTTCCAATATGCAGGTACAGTCGACCTTGGACTAGGTAGCTATGGCTTGAACTGGTTCAGGCTTTACGAGAAAGGCTTGGGGGTCGGCTTGGGGGTCTGACCCCATACCAAATTATGGAATGGGGTCAGACCCCCAAGCGTTCCCGTCTTATGTCTCGGCCTGGTTGATGAAAAGCGCCAGCTCTGTTCGGCTGGTGAGCTCCAGCTTATCAAATATTTTAGTCAAATAATTTTTTACAGTGCCCTCTGACAAATATAATAAGTGGCAGATATCCTTGTTGGACATACCCTGTGCCACAAGCCTTGCCACCTCCAGCTCCCTTTGAGTGAGAAGTTCCAGTTTAATCTTATATTCGTTCACATGGCTTGTTTCATGATTATCCGAGGTTATCAAGTTAAAGGCCTGTACTATTTTAGTAGTCACCTCAGGGGCCAGCAGCATGTTTCCTCCATAGGCGGTTTTTATGGCTTTTATTATGAAGTCTGATCCGGCATCCTTAAGTATATAGCCATCCGCCCCGTTTTTTATTCCTTTAAATATGTATTCATTTTCGTTGAAGGTGGTCAATATTATAATTTTAACATTTTTATACTTCTCCTTGATAAGCCTTGTTGCTTCCACTCCATCCATTATAGGCATCCTAACATCCATGAGTATTACGTCGGGCAGCGGCCCTGCCTTTAGCAATTCCAGCAGCTGCAAACCATTCTCCGCTTCCTGAATAACAGTAATGTCATCATCCAGACTTAAAATCATTTTTATTCCTTCTCTAACTATTTCCTGGTCATCAGCTAATAAAACATTAATCATATAATTTCCTCACTTTGCTTGAATTGGAATAGATATAGTTATGGCAAAACCCAGGTGGTTTTCACTGAAGCAGTTTGTTGTTCCACCAAGAAGGCTTGTCCTATTTTCAATACCCTTTAATCCATTAGACATGACAATTTGGTCGCAGCCCTTGCCATTGTCAGTAATAACCAGTTGAACATTTTCCTTTGTTACTGCAGTTTTTATGTTGATTTCAGTGGCACCGCCATGCTTCATACTGTTGGTTACTGCTTCCTGTATAGTTTTATATATTGCAGTCTTAAAAACAGGATTTAAACTTTCCATATATTCATTGTAATTATAATTTATTTTAATATTACTGATTAGATAAAAATTGTTTATGAGGTGCTTCACCGATAAATTAAAATCGTTAATTTCAGGCTCAGATTTCAAAACATCAACTGCCTTTCTGAGATCATTTATGCTGGCCTTTGCTATTTTTTCAGACTGCACCAATATCTCCTCCACCTTTTCAGGCTTTGTGCTGCAGATTTTTCTCACATACTCAAGGTGCATGGCAAGGGTCATCAGTGAATGTCCCAGGGAATCATGGAGCTCCTGGGCAACTCTGGTACGTTCCCTGTAAATAGCTGCCTCCTCTATCTGAAGAGCATATTCCTGAAGCTTCAAATTTGCTGAGGTGAGTCTTTCGTTAAGCTGCACTATCTCCTCTTTCTCCTTTCGGATGATTATAGCGGAGTAAAGTATACTGGTGGTGATGAAGGCCATGAGTTTTATTTTCAAATTTGAAGGAGCAAAATTTACCGTATAGGCTAATATAAAAAGCAGTAGATTTACAGTGAAAAAAACCTTCATTATATCTTTTTTTAGCTGTAGAATTTCAAATATAAATAAATATATAAAAATAGTGGTTAAAAGGCTTCCTACGAAATATTCCAGTATGGCAGAGCAGTATATTCCAAGAAACAGTGAAATATATGTATATTTATTTTGTTTATTAAACTTGAAAATCCTAATAAATTCGTTGGCTGCAATAAAAGCAATAAACACAAGCAGTAAGATTTCCTTAAGGGTATGTCCAGTAAATTGATAATAAATATTTACAACTATTACAGCCAATATTAGAGTTTTAAAAGCCATATAACCATTTCTTAGTCTAAGCATCAGGCAACACTCTCGTTTCAACAAATTCTTTTTTTATATTATATCATTGTTCTTTTGTGGTAGTATATTACTAAAGTCACATTATGTTTAATAACTAAAGTAACTATATTTTATTAAGATTTAAACTTAAAATTATTTATGGATATGGCATCTATAAATAAAAGGGGGAGAAAGATGACAAAAGTAAAAAAAACAGCCATTTATGTTGCAATTATTATAATACTGGTTGGCTGCGTTGGAATTTTCAGAGGGAAATTATTTCAAAAAAGCAATGAACCCACTAATACAGTGAGTAAAATATCTGTAGAAGTACAGAGCGTAAAGTTTCAGGAGAAAAATGCCGGTGACATGTACAAGTCTACCCTGGAGCCATATAAGCTGGCTGTTATTACCAGCAAGGTATCAGCAAAGGTGCAGTCAGTTTCGGTGGAGAACGGACAGTATGTAAATGCTGGAGATACTATTGCAGTTTTAGACGGGCAGGATATGCGAAATAGCTTGAAAACGGCGCAGGCACAGCTTCAAATATCCCAGCAGCAGTTAAATTCAAGTCAGTTGTCTATGGAAAAATATAAAATTAATCTGGATGATGCACAGAATAATTACAACAGACAAAAGGCTCTCTATGACGGAAATGTTATTGCAAAAGTGGAACTGGAGGCTGCGGAGAAAGCCTTGAACAATGCCAGAGTTGATTACAACTCAGGGCTTTCGGCTGTTGAAACGGCTAAAGCCAATTTAAATCTGCAGAACATAACCATATCAAATTACCAGGATTCCTTAAACAATACTGTAATTAAAGCTCCAATCAGCGGTGTGGTCAGCGAAAAAAGCTTGAATATTGGCCAAATGGCATCTCCTGGTGCAGTACTTGCAAAGATCAATGATATTTCCAGTATCTATGCAGTAATACAAGTGCCTCAGGATAAAATCAGCAGCATAAAAATTGGACAGGAAGCTGAAATTACTGTTAACGGCAGTGAGGAGCCATTAAAGGGAACCGTACAGAATATGGATTCCACTGCAGATGCCGCAGCAAGGATTTTTACCTGCAAAATTAAGTTTGAAAACAGCAGCAAAGCATTATTGCCAGGTACCTATGCCAAGGTAAAGGTGCTAAACGGCCAGAAGGCCCAGGTGGTGGTTGTGCCTATTAAAGCATTAAGCGGCAGTGAAAATAACTATTCAGTTTTTATAAATAAAAATGGAACAGCAAAAAAACAAAAGGTTGCTATTGGTGATATTGATGAAAATAGTGTAATAATTACCTCGGGAATAAAGGATGGGGATCAGATAATATGCTCCAATGTAAGCTCACTGCAGGATGGTGATTCTGTAGAAGCAGCTTCCAACTAAGAGGTGGCATAATGAAGATAGCAGATATCAGTATAAAACGACCTGTATTTATAACAGTTATTATGATAGCTATTACCATTTTGGGCTTCGTATCCTTGAGCAAGCTGGCTCTAAATGATATGCCCAATGCGGACATGCCTTATGTTTCCGTAGTGGTACTGGAGCCTGGGGCTTCCCCCGATGAGGTTGAAACAAAGGTTACTAAGAAAATCGAGGAGGCAGTGGGTGAAATATCCGGTATTGAGACAATAAGCTCCACTGCAAGCCAGGGTACCTCCCAGACTATTGTGGCCTTTAATCTTGGTATGGACAGTGAGGCGGCAGCTCAATCAGTGAGGGATAAGATTGCAGGTATCAGGGGTGAGCTCCCCACTGATATATATGATCCGGTAATTTCTAAATTCGATATGTCCTCGGCTCCTATACTGTCAATTGCCGTATATGGCCTGGAGGATAATCAGCAGCTTTCAGATATTACCGAGAACACTATAAAAAGAAAGCTTTATGCAATACCTGGTATTGGATCTGTGGATATCTCAGGAAAGGACACCCGGGAAATTCATATTAAGCTTGATAACAACAAGCTGCAGCAGTATAACCTGACTGCAGGTGAAATATTAAACAGCATCAGCAGTGATAATGTGGATAGATCCACTGGAATGGTAACAGATGGGGAAAAAGAAATTTCAATTACCACAGACAGCAGGATTAAATCTATTAAGGATTTTGAGAATATTTTGGTTGCCACCAGGAATAATACAGAGATCAGGTTATCAGATGTGGCAGAGGTGGAGGACGGCTTTGAAGAAAAAAGCAGCATAGCCTATTATAAGGGAAACCCTGCCATAGGTATAGAAATTGTAAAGCAATCTGATGCCAATACGGTAACTGTGGCAAAGGAAGTCAGAAAGACCCTGGAGGAGCTTAAGACATCACTGCCAGAAGGTGTCCATGCTGATATTGTCAGTGATAATTCAACCTCCATAGAAGACAGTGTTAACGATGTTATGAAAACCATAGTTGAAGGCTGTATACTTGCAGTAATTGTGGTGTTTCTATTCTTAAACGAATGGGAAAGCACACTTATAAGTGCCACATCCCTTCCAATTTCAATCATAAGCACCTTCATATGCATTAAGCTTATGAACTTTTCCCTGAATACGATGTCTCTCATGGCATTGTCCCTGGCGGTGGGGCTTTTGATAGATGACGCCATAGTTGTTATTGAAAATACCGTGCGACATATGCATATGGGCAAAACACCATTGCAGGCAGCAAAGGATGCAGCTTCAGAAATAGGGTTTGCGGTTATAGCCACAACCTCTGCAGTAATTTCTGTTTTCCTGCCAGTGGCCATGGTTGAAGGAATACTAGGTAAATACTTCATTGAGTTTGCCCTTACAGTGGTATTCAGTATGGCGGTATCCTTGATAGTGTCCTTTACGCTGGTGCCAATGATGGCATCAAAGCTCCTTAAGCCAGGGAAAAAGGTGGGAAAAACCTTTGTGGGCAGATTCTTTAACTGGTTTAACGTGAAGTTTGATTTGGTGGCGGAGAAGTATTCAGATTTAGTAATTGTTGCCCTCAATAAAAGGAAGCTGGTGCTTGGTGTATCTGCGGCATTGTTTGTTGGCAGTCTGCTGCTGGCTACTACCCTTGGATTTTCGGCAATACCTGCCACAGATAAAGGACAGCTTACAGTAAGCGCTCAGTTTGACTCGGGGCTTACTTTAGATGCTGCATCAGATAAAACCAAGCAGCTTGAAGGAGTAATTAAAAAATATCCGGAAGTAAAATTAATGTATTCTTCAGTTAAAAAGAGCAGTGCCTCAATTAAAGTTGAGCTGGTAGATAAAAAACAGCGTAAGGAAAGTTCCAGGGAAATAGCGGCAAGACTGGGAGATGATCTGAAAGGCATTTCAGGTGCACAGGTTACTGTTGCGGCTGCATCGGTAGCATCTGAGTCCGGATCAAAGGATGTTTCCTACGTGCTGGTAGGGACTGACAGGACAAAGGTTCAGGCCTATGCTAAAGAATTGGAAAGCAAGCTTAAAAAAGACCCCAATGCCAGAGATGTTTCAACCAATGACAAATCTGGTACTCCAGAGGTGAAGGTAGTAGTGGACAGGGATAAGGCTGCAGACCTGGGTGTTAACAGCTCAACTGCCGCCAGTGCATTGTCCACATTGTTCGGAGGAACAACTGCAGGCAAATACAGTAACGGTTCGGACAGGTATGATGTAAAGGTGGAGCTTCAGGATGACCAGAGGCAGAACCTGGATAATCTTGATGAGATCTATATTTCGGGATCAAACAATAAGCTTGTACAATTAAGCCAGATTACAAAGAAAGTTATAGAAACAGGCTCTGCATCCCTGCACAGATATGATAAGCAGCCCTCCATAGAGGTTTCCTGCAATGTGACAGGGATATCCTCGGGAACCTTCCAGAACAAATACATGAAGACTATTCAAGGTGAGCTGCCTGAGGGAGTTACAGTATCTATCGGAGGTATCAACGGTATGCTTCAGGATGGAATAAACAGTCTTATTGTGGCAATATTCATGTCAATTGTATTTCTGTACCTGGTTATGGCGGCTCAATTTGAAAGCTTCATTGATCCAATTTCCATAATGTTTTCATTGCCTCTGGCAATTATCGGAGCAATCTTAGGTACCCTGGCCTTTGGAAGCTCCATGAGCATGGTTTCCTTAATAGGTATCATCCTGCTTATGGGACTTGTATCGAAAAACGGCATTCTGCTGATAGATTCTGCAAAGGTGAGAATCAGAAAGGGAGTTCCGGTAAAAGAGGCATTAAGGGAAGCAGGGCTGGTTAGACTAAGGCCTATTGTAATGACTACCCTGGCTATGATTTTTGGTATGATACCACTTGCTATAGCCAGCGGTGCAGGAACGGAAATGCGTGCACCTATGGCTCAGGCAGTAATAGGGGGATTAATTACCTCAACAATTTTAACCTTGTTTGTTGTGCCAATCGTGTACACAATACTTGATGACTTGAAAAAAAGATTTAAAGGAATTTCCTTTAAGCTTCCAAAACTAAAGCTAAAGCTTAAAGAGGATAAAAGTGCATAAATATAGAGTATTGCAGAAATGGGAGAAAAATATGAAAAGGAATAGGAAAAAGCTAACTGCAGCTGCAGTTTTTATATGTGTTTTAGGCTTAAATATAACCCCGGTGCTG
Organism: uncultured Clostridium sp.; assembly: GCA_937927335.1. Classification (GTDB taxonomy): domain Bacteria; phylum Bacillota; class Clostridia; order Clostridiales; family Clostridiaceae; genus UBA699. The sequence goes on along the minus strand of CALBDU010000014.1, from coordinate 11,923 downwards.
GCAGCAGACAGCACCCAGACTGATTATTCAGTATCGAAGCTCTATGCTGCAAGCTCAAAGCCTCTGCTCACCTTGGACAAGGCTATAGAGGAGGCTGTTGACAACAGTGATGTTTTAAAGCTTGATAAGAAAAAAATCTATTATCAGAGCCAAACCGATGCTGTCAATGAGGACCTGGAGGATTTTAATGATGTGGATGGCGACCTGGAGGATTATAAGGATGATTCAAGGGATATTGCCATGAAAAAGCTCAGGCAGCAAAAGGAGTTTGATGAGGATATAGTGGTTCAGAAAACTACAAAGGCCTATAACAGCATAGTAACAAGTCAAATGAAAATTGACAAGGCTGCAAAAGAGCTGGATATAAAAAGTCAGGAGCTGGGCTATATTAAGATAAAGGAAAGTCTGGGTATGGTAACCACAACAGATATGATGTCAAAGGAGCTTGAAATTGAAAACCTGGAAAATGCACAAAAATCCAGTGAAAATGCATTGAAGGATCTGGAATACAGCTTTGAAGTACTGACTGGGTTGGATATAACAGATTACAGCCTTCAGCAGGATATTGAAATGAAGAAGTTTAACACAAGTAAGGATATGGATGACTATCTGGATGATGTTATTGACAGGTATTTAAAATACAGTGAGCAAATGGTAGAGCTAAACCAGGATTATTATGATGATGAGGATAATTACATAACCTTGTCCTCCTCATCTTCAGCCAAATTTAAAATAAAGGATTTAAGCAGCAGTGATTTGGAGGATTATAAGGATGCCATAGCTGAAGCAAAAAATAATATTGCAGACAAAACTAACATTGACACTGATTTTGAGAGCTATAAAAAATACCTGGACAGCTACAATAATTACACCGGTGCAGTTTCAGCCTATACGGCAGCGCTGTCGGCACGGCTCACATATCTAAATACACGGCTTGGAGTCTATGAAAATGAAACCAGCCTGAAGGAAAGCAAAAAAGCCTTCAAGGAACAGCTTAGGACATTATATACAAACCTTATTACCACAGAGGACAATATAAATTATTTGAAAAAGTGCATAGATTTAAATAAAAAGAAAGTTAGTGACGCAAAGCTTAAATACGATTTAGGGTTGATAACCAAGGCAAATTATGATGCCCTGGTGGCAGGAAGCGCGGATTTGGACCTCCAGCTTAGAAATGCTGTAGAAACCTACAATACTCTGAAAACAGAAATTGAAAAACCTTGGATTGCATTTTCAAATTAATGAATATCTTTTCACCGGGCAGATAATTAATTGCCCGGTTATTTTTTTACAGTACTTTACAGCTGTTAAAAATAAATTGTATAATCATATTGAATAATTGAATGAAGCTGATTATAAATCATGCAAATTTGGGGGCTATTATGAAAGATAAAGTGTTTGTAATTGGAGCCGGAAAAGGACAAGTTCCTATTATTGAGATTTGCAGAAAAAGGAATTATGAAGTGATAGTTATAAGCAGGGAGGGGGACTATCCGGGGTTTGCCCTTGCGGATCGCTATTATCATATAGATATCAAGGATAAGGAAAAGGTATTGGAGGCAGCAAGAAAGGAAAAGATCACTGCGGTGTTGACAGATCAGCTTGATGCGGCAGTGGCAACCACAGCCTACGTAGCTGAGCAATTGAGCCTGCCAGGAATAGGCTATGAATGCGCCATGAAATTTACTAATAAGCTTTTGATGAAGCGGGAAGTTCAGAAGCTTGGAATCGAGATGCCGGAATATGCCATAGCCCATACAGTGGAGGAGGCCTGCAGTAAAGCTGATAAAATTGGTTACCCTGTGGTGATAAAGCCTGTGGACCAGGAAGGAAGCCGAGGCGTAATTAAAGTCAACTGTGGCCAGGAGCTGGAACAAAGCTTTAACCTGAGCCTGAAGGGTTCAAAATATAAATATCTGGAAATTGAAAAATTTATCTCAGGTGTTGAGTATATAGCCCTAGGCTTTGCACAAGATTATGAATTTACTAATTTAACCATAGGACAATACAACCAATTTAAACTGGAAAATTACTTTATTCCCAAGATGAGGCTTGTTAAGGATGCTACCTCTGCAAACACTGAGGCTGAAGTTGAAATTTTAGAAAAAACTAAAAAAATAGTTCAAGGTTTTGGAATGAAATATGGCATATCAGAGGCTGAGTTCATTTATGATAGAATTAACAACAAGGTATACTTTGTGGAAATTGCAGCTATAGGAGGCGGTATGTATGTTTCTTCAGATGTGGTTCCATTGGCCTGCGGCATTAATGTTACCGAATTGCTTGTAGACTTTGCCACCGGCAGGAAAATTCATGCCGACTTAAACAATCTCAGCACCGGTGTAGCAGGTTATCTTTGCTTCACACTACCAGAAGGCACAATTATGGCAGTAGAAAATGTGGATAAACTATTTAATATACCTGGCGTGCATAATGCCTTTCTTGATACTGTACAAGTTGGAAAAGTGGCAAATAAAATGGTGGATAAGTCCATGAGGCTTGGCCCTATCTTGTTTTATGGAAAAACAAAGAATGACTGCATGGAAACTATAAAAAAAGTTAAGGACACACTAAAAATATCAGTTAACACACCAGAGGGTATTAAGGGAATCATGTGGTGATAGTTGACATTGGTGCCAGGCAGTTGAAGTTGACATTTATAATTACTCCCATAGGTGCTATAATATACAAAAGATATAGTTAAACATGGAGGAGGTCGGTGGTATGGAAAGAAAAGTAAGCAAGTTTGTTTATTGGACTCCAAGAATACTGTCTATCCTGTTTATGATTTTCCTTGCAATGTTCTCACTGGATGCAATCACGCCGGAGGCAAGTCCCGAACAGATTGCCCTGGGGCTGCTTATGCACAACCTGCCAGTCATTGCATTGCTTATAGTTTTGATAGTATCCTGGAAGTACGAGATAGTTGGGGGTATTGCATTTATTCTGGCAGGAGTATTGTATGTTATAATGACAGCTAATGCCGGCATTCCATGGTATTTGGCTTTTAGCTGGAGTCCTACCATTGCGGGTCCTGCATTTTTTATAGGAATCCTGTTTATGCTAAATTGGTTTAAAAAGAAACATTGATAAATAAAAAGGTGCTGCTGCATATTTTTGCTTCAGCACTTTTATTTATATTGTACTCTTAAGTTTTCAGGATATTTTACGATATTTAACTATATATTTTAGGGGGGATTTCTATGGAACCTGATTTGAAATCTAAAATTGATATAGATCAATACTATGAAGGTATGGAGCGTTTCAAGCTGTTTTTAAGTCAAAGTCCCATCCCTATGGCCATAACCAACCTTAGCACAGGACTGTATGAGCTGGTGAATAATGCTTTTTTAAGTGTCATGGGCTATACTGAAGCTGAAGTTATCGGAAAAAACAGCGTGGAGCTAAATGTATTTGCAGATTTTAAGGACAGGGAAGCTGCATTAAAGGAAATCCTTGAAAAGGGATCTCTTGAGGATATGGAAGTGATGCTTAATAAAAAAAGCGGCGAACAGATAACTATTTTAATATCAGCCAGGTCAGTTGAATTCAGAGATGTTACATATCTGATTATTGTGTCAAAGGATATAACCAAACGAAAGGAAATGGAGCGTGCCTTAAGGCTCAGTGAAGAGAAATACAGGACTTTATTTGAAAATTCAGCCGAGATGATAATCGTATTCAGGCGAGGCAAGGTTTTAATCTGCAATTCGATGACCGAAACCATAACAGGTTACTCAAAAGAAGAATTTCTCATGTCAAATGGATTTGATTTTATCTATTCTGAGGATTTGCCAAGGATTATTGAAAATCATAAAAGGCGACTTCGGGGAGAGCAGTTCGAAGATACAAATATTTTCAGGATTATTCAAAAAGACGGAGATCTGAGATGGGTGGAAATGCACTCTGTGAGAATTGAGTGGGAGGATGAAGCAGCTTCCTTAAATTTTGTCACAGATATTACAGAACGGAAGCTTTCTGAAGAAGAAAATACTTTGGTACTTCAAACCACTAGAGATGCCTTCTGGCTAGGCGATTCAGAAGGAAATTTCAAAAAAGTAAACAATGCATTGTGCAACCTGGTAGGGTATTCCAGTGATGAGCTTTTAAAAATGAATATAAAACAGATTACACCAGACCAAACAGATAAGGACATTATGGGCAGGATTAAGGCTATCATGGCAGAAGGGTCCAAGCGTTTTGAAGCAAAACATATCAAAAAGGATGGGGAAGTTTTCGATGCAGAGGTCAGTGTAACATACCTTCCCAACAGCGGACGACTGTGTGCTTTTTTACATGATATAACTGAAAGGAAGAGAAAGGAAAAGGAAATTGAATACCTCAGCATGTATGATGTTTTGACAGGCCTTAATAACAGAGCCTGCTTTGAAAAAGAATGTCGTAATATTGATAAAGAAAAGCTAGTGCCGGTATCCATTATTATGGGTGACTTAAACGGTCTTAAGCTTACCAATGACGTTTTTGGACACCGGTTCGGAGATAGGCTTTTATGCTCTGTAGCTGAAATAATGAAGGAATGCTGCCGTCCAGGAGATATGGCAGCCCGCATAGGCGGTGATGAATTCTGCATGCTGCTCCCCAATACAGACCAAGAGGCTGCACAAAAAATTTGTGAAGATATTTATGCAGCCTGTGAAAGTACAATGCTGAAGCTAGGGGAAACAATATATCATCCCAGTGTTTCTCTTGGATTTGCTGTAAAAACCAGGTCAAGTCAGTTTATCAGTGACATATTGAAAGAGGCCGAGGACTCCATGTATAAGCGGAAGCTGCTTGAAAGCAAGAGTATGCACAGCTCATTGATAAACAACATCCGTACAACATTGTTTGAGAAAAGTCATGAAACAAATGAGCATACTGAACGCCTTGCAGCTTTGGCTAAAAAAGTAGGAACAGCTATGAAGCTGGCCTATGATCAGATGATAGATCTTGAATTGCTAAGTACTCTCCATGATATTGGTAAAATCGGAGTAGCAGATCATATTTTGTGCAAACCGGCACCCCTTAATGATGAGGAATGGCTGGAAATTAAAAAACATCCTGAAATAGGCTACAGGATTGCCCTGGCCTCCGCAGAGCTTATCCCTGCAGCTGAGGGAATACTGTGCCATCATGAAAGATGGGATGGAAAAGGCTATCCCCAGGGGCTTAAGGGAGAAAACATACCATTGCTTGCAAGGATTATATCAGTGGTTGACTCCTTCGATGCCATGACCCATGAAAGGGTATATCATGAGGCGATAAGCCTGGAACAGGCAAAGGAGGAAATACAGATAAATTCCGGTAAACAATTCGATCCAGTGGTGGTACAGGCATTTTTGACCATCGTAGATGAAAGTGATATTTGAAGATGCCAAGGTAATATAGGAAGTTGACATAGGTGCCAGGCATCAAAAGTTGACATTGATAAAAGTGCTGAGGTTTCCCTCAGCACTTTTATTTATCTGAAATAGTATTGGAACCACTTTTACTTAAAAGAGTTAAAAGTTTTGTGGTGGTGGCGGAAATCATTATTCCAAAGGATATTGCTCCACCTGCAGCAAGGGTCTGAACACCCATGTAGGCTGCTGCAGAATAATTCTGCTTAACTATGGAGCTGATTGTCATGTATGCCATTATACCTGGTACCAAAGGAAATATTCCAGGTATGGAAAATTGCACTGCCGGCGTTTTAAGCCATCTTGCCATAATCTCGCTGTAAATTCCAACTACCAGGGCTCCAACAAAAGATGAAAGTGCCACACTAGGGATGTAGAAATTATATACAACTAGATAGGCCGCCCAGCCAAAGGAGCCTGCAAAACCTGTCCAAATAATTTTTTTCCTGTCTATATTGAAAAGTATAACCGGAAATATACTTCCGAAAAATGCTAAAATAATTTGCCATATCATAATCGAACACCTGCCCCCATTGTTAATGCTGTACCAATTCCCGCGCCGATGGCCACAACGATAAGAAGAGCCTCTCCAACCTTTATCAGGCCTGAAGTGAAATCACCATAAATTATATCCTTAATGCCGTTGGTTAATGGCACTCCAGGCAGCAGTATCATAATAGCCCCTGTAATGATGTTCTGTTCACTGACATAGGGGAACAGGGCCTGAGCCATCATACTGACCATTCCTATAAGAAAGCCTGAGAAGAAAAATTCAAAGAACTGAAAAAACCCCAGCCTTGATATCTTGTCCATCATGAAGTAAATTCCTATGCTGACAGCGGCAGAAACTATGGAATCATAGATTGTGCCGTTAAAAAACATGGAATAAACAAAGGAGGTCATACAGGCTGCAAATATTCTTACCGGGAAGCTGAACTTAGGTGCATTTTCAATTTCCTTCAGTTTTTTAACAGCTTCCTGATATGTTATGTTACTATTTTGTATATTTCTTGCGAAGGTATTGATAAGCTCAATTTTATATAAATCCACTGTGGGATTTTTTACCTTTCTAAGGGAGGTTACCTTTTCTCCGTTATTGTCCTGCACTGAAACAAAAACTCCGTTTGCAGTGGTTATACACTCACATTGAAGCATATAGGCCGAACATATCCTTTCAATGGTTTCCTCAACCCTGTAGGCCTCAGCTCCATTGCTTAAAAGTATATATCCGGAAGACAGGGCAATATCCAGTACATTTTTTGTTTCCATAGCATTTCCTCCATCTTTGTATAGCAATAATTATAAATGCTTTCATGATAAAATTCTAATACATATTAATATAAAGTCAAGTCTGGGTTAAAAATGCAGGGAAATAAATAAATCCTAGGGATATTAAAAAAACCCATTACCAAAAAAACAGGAAGTTAAAAAACACCCGGGAGGCGCTTGAAAGGTATTCACCTGGGTTTGTATTGTATTGAATTATTACTGTGGATTTTTACTAATAATAAACTGCCTGGTTTTACCCATAATATAAGCCAGCTTTATCATAGTCATTTCATCGTCAGTGAGTTTCCTTTGATACATCTTTTCAAACTGGCGAAACAACGCCGTCTCATCTACAAATTCCTTCAATCTGGCAGGCCTTTTATAGGAGCCTCCCGGATTATAAACCTTTGGAACTACCGACTCATCATAAATGGCCTTAAAAATCTCGGCAGTGTAGAATGCATCATTGTATGCATCGTGAAAGTCAGCCTTTGTTGGAATATTAAAGGCCTCCACTGCATTTTTCAAGCCTATTCTTGTACCTTTGTTACAGTTGAAATGCCTGGAGGCATATCGCTGCACATCAATGAAAAGCTTGAAATTCAAAGGAGGCAGCTGGTGATATTTGATATTCCTCAAAAGCTCCCTGATGTCCACCGTACCCCATACACATAAAATCACTTCCTCATTGCCGGTAAAGCTCAAAAAATCCTCATAAATCTGAGGAAAGGATTTTTGAAAATCCACCTTGCCATTATTAATACCTGTGAGGCTTTCTATAAATGGATGTATTTTTGTATGTACTGAGGGTTTAACGAAGGTGTTGAAGGTGGATACAATTTCAAGCCGTTCATTCAGCTTAAGGGCTCCAAGCTGGATTATCTCAAAGGGCAGCGAAGAGCCGCCGGCGCCTTCTGTGGAATCAGTCATTATTTGGTTGAACTCCAAATCATATATAATATAATTCATTTCTACCATTCCTTTAAATCAGCATAATAGGATTATAACACAGGAGGTATTAGCAGCAAATATTTAATACCAATGAAAACTGCGTTGGTAGAGCTTCAATTGTAAATTAACTAAAAGTTGTTGTAAACAGTACTATATAAATTCCAGTAAAATTCATTTATTTCAGAATAATTATTGTAAAACTAAAATAAATTTTGTAATACTTAAAAATATTACAGTTTCATTGAATTGAACTTTAAATATTTAATAAGTTAATAGAAATAAATTAAAAAAATATGCATTTATATATTTATTTAATGAAAATATATAAAATAGAAAAACTACTTCCTTTGATTTTTAAATTTTTTATGGTAATAATAAAAAAGTATAAATAACTTTAATTATGAACTTTTTATAAATAATTAAATGAAAGGTGGTAATGAAAATGACAGAAATACTTAAAGACCTTCAGCCTGCTGAAGTTTTTAAATACTTTGAAAAGCTGTCCCAGATTCCAAGGGGTTCAGGCAATGAAAAAGAGGTAAGCGATTACCTGGTTTCCTTTGCCAGGGAGCACAAGCTGGAATATGTCCAGGATTCAGCTTTAAATGTTGTTATTAAGAAGAAGGCCACAAAGGGATTTGAGAACAGTCCTTCTGTAATTCTCCAGGGACACATGGATATGGTATGTGAAAAAAACACAGATACAGTCCATGATTTTACAAAGGATCCACTTAAGCTGAGAATAGTTGATGACATGGTATATGCAACAGGAACAACCTTAGGAGCTGATAACGGCATAGCAGTTGCTATGGGACTGGCAATTTTAGCTTCAGATGAATATCAGCATCCTGCCATAGAGCTCCTTGTCACAACATCAGAGGAAACCGGCATGGATGGTGCCATGGCATTGGATCCAAAGAACATAACAGGAAGAACACTAATCAACATAGATTCTGAAGAAGAGGGCACTCTTCTGGTTAGCTGTGCCGGCGGCATAACAGCTAAAACCATAATGCCAGCTGTATGGGAAAAATCAGACAAAACCCTGGTGCCATATTCAATAAAGATTAAAGGCCTTAAAGGCGGACACTCCGGTATGGAGATTGACAAGGAAAGAGGAAATTCCAATAAATTAATGGGTCGCATACTGATGTCCATATTAGCTGAAATCGATTTTAGAATCAGCACATTAAACGGCGGATCAAAGCACAATGCAATTCCCCGTGAGACAGATGCAATTATTTTAGTAAATGCTGCTGATAAAGCAATTGTTGAGAAGAAAATAAAGGAATGCGGTGAAATATTTGCTGGGGAACTCAGGGCATCAGATCCAGATGTTAGAGTAGAAGCTGAGGTTTTATCAGGCCTTCCAGAAAATATGCTGTCAAAGGAAGCCACTAACAATGTAGTTACTTATTTATATCTGCTGATCAATGGAGTTATGTCCATGAGCATGGATATAAAAGGCCTGGTGGAAAGCTCACTGAACCTGGGTGTAATAACCACCAATAAGGAATCAGTTGAATTCATAAGCTCAATAAGAAGCTCAGTAAGAAGCATTAGAGATGAGTTATATAACAGACTGGTTGTAACAGCCAAAATTAATGGCGGCAGTGTTTCTGCAGAGTCAGGCTACCCTGAATGGGCATACAACCCTGATTCAAAAATAAGGACTATTTTCGAAGCTGTATATGAAAAAATGTATGGAAAGAAGCCACACATAACTGCAATACATGCAGGTCTTGAGTGCGGATTGTTTTCAGAAAAATTCGGTGAGCTTGATGCAATTTCCTTTGGACCAAACCTTTATGATGTTCATACTCCAGAAGAACATATGAGCATTTCATCAGTAAAGAGAACCTGGGAATTCCTGCTTGAAGCATTAAAAAATATAAAATAATAAACAAAAGTTTAAATTGATGGAGGGAAAATTTATGCACAAGAAATTATCTAAGGATGCATATGGCGGCATAGCTGGTAAAGACTATGTACCGTATATATCCGATGGTTCAAAATCCGGTGGCAACACCGCAGTACTAATAATCGGTATTATACTAGCTTGTTTATTTGCCGCATCCACAGCTTATTCAGGAATGAAATCAGGACTTACAGTAGCTGCAGGTATACCTGGTTCCATAATAGGATCAGCATTTATAGCAGCTTTTGCAAAGCAGAAAGGTATCCTGGGTAAAAACCTTATTCAAGGTATGTCCAGTGGTGGTGAATCTGTTGCCAGCGGTATCATATTCGTTCTGCCTGCAATACTCTTAATAGGCTCAAAGGTATCCTTCCTGGAAGGCTTTGCAGTTGGCGTAGGCGGAGTATTATTCGGTATAGGAATAGCTTCAATTGTTTATAATTACCTTATCGTTGAAGAACATGGTAAATTAATGTATCCTGAATCCATGGCCATATCTGAAACTCTTGTAGCTTCAGAAGGTGCTGGAGAATCCATGAAATACATGGGTATAGGTTTTGGTATCGGCGGTATTATAACAGTTGTAACCAGTTCATTTTTGAATACTGCCAACAATGTTATCAGTTTTGTAAACGAGACCTTTTACAAATGGAAATTCCAGATTGAGGTTAACCCTCTTTTATTAGGTATAGGTTTCATAGTTGGTTTGGACGTTTCCTTGATGATGTTTGCAGGTTCAATTTTATCAAACTTTGCAATCATGCCTTTGATTGGCTATTTTGCAGCCCTGGCACAGGGTGGCGCAACAGTATGGAACAATCCTGATGTTGCAATTAATGCCATGAAGGTTTCAAACATCGGCGGAAGCTACGTAAAATATATAGGTGCAGGTATGATGCTTTCAGGCGGTCTCATTGGCGCTATAAAGCTGATACCAACTATAATATCTTCCATAAAGGAAACTTTAAATGCAAAAGCATCAGCTTCAGGTGAGGGTTCATCAGTTGGAAGCATAATATTAATCGGCGGAGTAGTTGTTGGCTTTATCGCAGGCTTCATGATATCCGGCGGAAATATATTTATGGCAATTGTTGCATCTATATTATCCTTATTCCTTTCACTGTTGTTTGTAATTGTTTCAGGTCGTTTAACCGGAACCATAGGAACTTCAAACCTTCCAGTATCCGGTATGACCATAGCTTCTTTAGTTCTTGTTACATTATTGTTTGTTGCAATGGGCTGGAAAAGTCCTGAAAACAACAGATCACTTCTGTTGTTCGGTACATTCATAGTAACAGCTATATCCATAGCCGGCGGTTACTGCCAGTCACAAAAGGTTACCTTTATTGTTGGCGGAAACAAAAATGAAATGCAGAAGTACTTTGCAATAGCAGGTGTATTTGGTGTTGCAGTAGTTGTAGGCACAATATTGCTGCTCTCAAGCCAGCTTGCAATGACAGGGGACAATGTTCCATTTGCTCTGCCTCAGGCTAACCTGATGTCCACATTGACTGCAGGTATAATATCAGGAAAACTTCCTTGGGTTATGATAATTGTAGGTGCGGTTATGGGTGTAGTTTTATTCATGCTGAACCTTCCTATAATGACAGTTGCTATAGGCTTCTATCTTCCTATATCAACAACCTCCATCATATTGATTGGAGCATTGGTTAGAGTTTTAGTTGAGAAAACTTCAAAATCCGATAATGAAAAGGATGCAAAGGTTTCTAACGGTATAAGCTTATCCTCAGGTCTGGTTGCCGGAGGTTCCATAATAGGTCTTATAGGTATAATTCTTCAGGTATCAGGCGTTATTAAAGGAATCGAGCCAAGCGGCTTTGCTGCTTCCAACGGAATGGCATTTTTAATACTGGCAGTTCTTTTGGTAGCAACAATAATACCTATAATCAACAGCAAGGTGAAGAATGCTGAATAACAATGAGGATGTTCTAGGCCTGGTGTTTAAAATATCTGACGGTTTGGAATACCAGGTTGATAGTGAAAATATTGTTACAATCCTTGAAAAGCAGGATCATAAAATCCAAAGGTTTTTCAGGAAGCTTAAATTAAGGATTCCAGAATACAAGAAAACATCTTTGGATGAATACGGCAGTTTCGTATTTCTACAGATTGACGGCGTTAAAACCGTTAAGGAAATTGGAGAAAAGCTTGAAGAAAGGTATGGTGATGAAGCTCACCCCCTTTATGAAAGACTACTGCTGTTCTTAAACCATATAGACGTTAACAGTCACTATATAGAAAAAACCAATATATAGAATGATAGCATAGAAATTTCAACACATAAAAACGGCGCTTAACCAGCGTCGTTTTTTTTGTATTTAGAATACCCCACGTTAGACGTGGGGTTCGGTAGAGCTTTCAG
>CALBDU010000013.1 GCA_937927335.1 uncultured Clostridium sp. | reverse complement strand
AGATGGAATGGTTAAATGATTTTAATTTTAACACCAGAGCTGAGGCTAAAAAAGCTGTTTTTGAATATATTGAGTTATTTTACAATCGTCACAGGACACATTCAACAAACGGATATATTCCTCCACTTATGCTGTTGGAGGCTTCATAGTAATATTAAGAATTAATGAGATAATTAGGGATTCTTGCTGTCTATTTTATTGAGGCAAGGTCAATATTTTAGAATGTCAGCTAAATACTTACAATAATATGGTTGAAGTTCTTCCACTTCTTATGTGTAATTTTCTTTTTACAGTTCTTTTTAGATAATAAAAGACTGCTTTTGCAGTCCTTATTTTATAAATTAGCCATTTTTTCAGTTAAGTCAACTTTATGTCTCATTTTATCTTCCATCTGGTCAATTAGACTCATAATAGAATTAACCTTTTGCATAATGCGGATTTGCTCTTTAATGGGGGGTAAAGGAATTATGAAATTTGAAAGTTTTACCCCACTTAAACCTTCTCTTGACACTCCTACCTGAACGTCCATTATCAATTTTTGAATATAATTAGAAATCATAGTTATTTGTATAAAATCCTTCACAGATGAATCTATCAATCTAATTATTGTTACATGTTGATTAACATTTGCATATCCAAAATCGTCAGGAACTACACAGCATCTACCAATTGATGCTCCTGTTATATTAAGCAATATATCTTTGCTTTCAACTTGACTACCACTCATTCTATTATTTATAGCTTCATCAATAAATGCAACATTTGATAACCGTAAACCATCATTATATACATTTTGAGACCTAATAAACATAACTCCATTCTCTTTATATACTGATTTTCCGCCAGTAGGTGTGCTTCCAGCTCCAATCTTTTTACATATATTACCTAATCTAACCCACTCCCAGCTTTCAGGAATTCTAAATGGAATTTCATCGTTCTTAATTATTGGTAATAGCTTTTCCTTCTTAATCTTGCCCTCTTTCACCAATTTATCTTTTTCAGTCTTAATATTCTTTAATAATACTGATGCTGGCTCGTCAATTGGGTCCTGTTGGACTAATTTGCCTTCTATCGCTAATTGAAGTACAATATTTCGCAATTCTTGCATTGATTCAGGCGTTTGAAATAGAGTTTGAAAATTTTCAATTACAAAATGCAATTGCTCCTTTAGTTCTTCACCAGTTTGACAGTTACCGATTGTATCAACAACTGATTTGGGAAGTAATTCCACAATATGCTCTTTTTTCTGTATTGATTCCTCAAGCGTGTCAATTTCAGCCATAAGGGATTCAATTTTATCTACGATGCGATATTGCTCATTTAAAGGTGGCAGAGGAATTACCAATTCGGCTAATTTGGTTTGTGAAAAGGTAGGAATAGATGTTCCGATTACAAATTCTTCAAATTGATATCTTGAATTTTTTGCCTTCAAGGTATAATTTAGGTATTTTGATAAACATAAAATATTTTTTAATACAACAAGCTGAGGATTAATTGTTGCTTTTTCAGGTAAACAATTTACCATTGCAGATTTACCATATGAAGAACCAGTTTTTACAAGAATAATATCTTGTTCGTTAATCATAATTTCTGGGGATTCTTTATACTTATGCCATGAGATATAAGTACAAAAATTATAACTTATTTTATCATTGATAATATTTGACGGGCTTAAACTGATAGCACCATTCCCAGCTTCAACTAAATCACTCTTTGTATAACCACGAAAACCAATACGCCCAAATATACTGCAAACTTCCCCTAATCTAACCCATTCCCAGCACTCAGGAATTTTGAAATAGAGGTTATCTTCTCTAATAGGTGTAAGAGGTTTTTGTTTATTTATTATACCCTCTTCCATCAATCTATTTCTTTCAGATTTAATCTTCTTCAATAACTCTGATGCTGGCTCGTCATTTATGTCTTGTTCAACCAACTTACCTTGAATTGCAAGTTCAAGCACTTTATTTCTTAAAGCTTGAATATTATTTTTCGCTCCAAAGATGGTTTCAAAATTTTCTACTTGAACGCTCAATGCTTGCACCTCCTATAATAAGTTTTTGAGTTCAGTAATTAAATTCGCTTGTAATCTGCCAATTTCTTTATTTATCTGATTGTATTTCTGTAGCAATATGATAGGGTCATAAGATTCTTCTTCTGGTTTATTAGGATTTTTAATATCAAGATTATATCCTCTTTTAACAACTTCATCTTTTGATACTTTCCAGCTATATTCTGATTCCTTTCTCACATTCCACCATGCTCTTACAGGGTCAAAATGTTTAGAAAGCATTGGTTTTGTCTTTGAAAAAGCTTTGTATCCCTCTGGTAATGGAAGTTCATAATACCAAATATTTTCTGTTCCAATTTGATTATAATCAAAAAACAAAATATTTGTTGATATTGAAGTATACGGAGCAAATACTGAGCCTGGAAGTCTTATGATTGTATGAAGATTAAACTCATTAAGTAGCTTCTCTTTTAGCCTTTGTTTGACCCCATCACCGAACATAAATCCATCAGGTAATATAATACCTACCCGACCATTAACTTTGATTCTATGCATTATAAGAGCCATAAAAAGGTCTGCTGTTTCAGATGTCTGGAATTCAGCAGGAAAGTTGCTCTGTATTGCTGAGTCTTCTGATTTAGAACCGAATGGTGGATTCATTAAAATTACAGAGAATTTATCCTTGTCACTAAATTCTCTTACATTGTCCGAAAATGAGTTTTTATGTTCTAAATTTGGCACGTCAATACCATGCAAAATAAGATTTGTCACGCCTAAAAGGTATGGAAGATGAAATTTTTCAGCACCATATATACTTTTATTAATTATTTCATTATCTTCTACAGTCTTTTCCTGTTTTTTAAGAATTTCATATGCACTTGTTAAGAATCCACCAGTACCAGATGCAAAGTCAGCTACAGTGTCACCAATCTTTAAATTTACCATTTCTGCAGTAAATTCAGTTAAGGCACGTGGAGTAAAGTACTGACCATTGTTGCCAGCAGTTTGTAATCCTTTAAGCAGGTCTTCATATATGTTATTAAATGCATGACGCTCTTCAATATCCTCAAAATCCATTTCATTTATGAGATTGATAAGTTGTCTAAAATAAACCCCATTCTTCATGAAATTATTTGAGTCTTCAAAGATGCTTTTAACAATGGATTTTCTTTTATCAGTTGTTTCATCAATTTCAAGATTTTTGAGAGTAGGTAACAATTTCTGGTCTATAAAAGTAAGTAAAGTATCCCCTGTAAGAGCTTTACCGTCCTTATGGTCAATTGCCCAATTTCTCCACCTAAACTCTTCTGGTATGATAGATTCATATTCATCATCATAAAGCTCCCACTCTTCTTCTTTATTATCATAAACATAGAGAAAAAGAAGCCATACTAACTGTTCCAATATTAAAACATCATTAGTTCCAACACCTTTATCTTTTCTCATAATGTCTTGAATTCTTTTGATAAAATTTGCTAAACTCATTGTTTTCTCCCTCCAATGATTTTTATTTTCTTTGCTTTGTCATTATATGTAATTTTCATTTCTATATCACTTTTATCGGCATATGTAAAACCATCCAGCTCTTCACTAAACATATACATTCCTCGGTCAATTCTTAGCAATATAGCTGTTTCAACCAGCTTTGTAATCATATTATCAATACTGCCTACTGACGCATTAATTCTATGACCTATATCTCGTTTTAGTGAAGCATTAATTACTATTTTTCCATTTTTATTTTTAAAACTAAGTAATTCAATCAATAAAAGAGCAAAGCTTCTCGTAAGTCCTTTAACATGGACGTAATCTATAAGACAAGTTAACACTTTATCCATTAATACACCTCAAAAAAATAATATTATACTCATATTTTTATATGAGTATAATATTATAATAATTATGAATTGTCAATGTACTATGCGTATAATAACTCCTCAAGTTCTTTTATAGCTTCGAGATAATTTTTCTTGCTACCAAATTCTTTTACAAGTTTAATAGGTGTTCCTATCTCTGAAAATGGCTTTAGCTCAAGGATTTTTGTATCAGTAAAATCCAAAACTTCTGCATCACTATATTTATCAAGCAGACCATTTAATACTCTCTGAGCGATATCAGAATACTTATCAAGATATCCACGCTTTTTAACATTATTTGCTCTCTCTACTCTTGAAAGTGGTTTTTTATCATATGCTATATGAAGTATTAAGTCAAAATCATCTATATCTTTCCCTGCTTCATCTCTTAAAGCACTCAACAGAACGCCTTCATCTTTTAGTTCTTCTATTATTGCCTGCTTCTTCTCTTCTTTTGTCCATCTTTTAATAAAACTATCTAATGTATCATAATGTTCAAGAATGTGTCTCTTGGAATAGTCTTTAATAGATTCTGTTATAAGCTTGCCATGTATATCTATATATTGAACTCTTTCATTTAAAATCTTAACAGGAACGCCATTTATATAATATTTTCCTTTTGGTTCTAAGGATTCGTCACCTTCATCTGTGTTGTCACCATCTGCGGTGTCCGTATTATTATCGTCTTTTGGTATCTTTCCATCATGATTTACTTCTATAACCTTAACTGGTTCTCCATCAAAATCGGGGTCTGCAAATAGTCTTGATACATTTCTAAAGTCCATAAAAGTGAAATAGGTTTTGCCATCTTCTTCACGTATACGTGTACCACGTCCTAAAATTTGTTTAAACATTATCGGTGATTCAATTTCTTTATCAACTACAATTAACTTGCACATTTTTGCATCCACGCCAGTAGTTAGAAGTTCGCTTGTTACTGCAATTGTTGGGAATTTAGTATTAACAGCAATGAAATTGTCAAGCTGTGCCTTTCCCTCATTGTCATCACCTGTAATCTTCATGATATAGTTTGGATTGTCTTTCACTATGTCTCCATTTTCATTTATTAATGCCATTCTCATTCTATTTGCATGTTCAATATCAACGCAAAAGACTATAGTTTTCATGTACCTGTCATGAAGCTTTAAAAATTCTGTTATTCGTCTTGCAACTTCTTTTGTACGTTCATCAATTACAATATGCCTATCATAATCCTTAGTATTGTATACTCTATCCTGTATCTCATTGCCATGTATATCTATTTGACCCTTGTATGGTCTAAAGCCTTCAAGGTCAACATTTAAACCCACACGTATAACTTTATACGGAGCAAGGAATCCGTCCTCAATACCTTGTTTTAAGCTATAGGTATAAATAGGCTCACCGAAATAGTCAATATTACTTACTTCTTTTGTCTCTTTTGGAGTTGCAGTTAAGCCAATTTGTACCGCAGAACTAAAATAATCAAGAATCTGTCTCCATTGACTATCCTCCTTAGCAGAACCTCTGTGAGCTTCATCAATAATTATCAAATCAAAGAAGTCAGGTGAAAACTCTTCAAAAATCCTTTCACCATCTTGTCCAATAAGTTGTTGATAAAGAGCCATATGAATTTCATACGAACTGTCCATTGCTCGATTTTTGACTTTTCTAATTACATTTTCAAATGGCTTAAAATCATTATTTATTGTCTGGTCAATAAGAGCATTTCTGTCGGCCAAATATAATATCCTCTTTGCTTTTCCTGCCTTCCAAAGTCTCCATACTATTTGAAATGCAGTATAAGTTTTGCCTGTACCAGTTGCCATAACAAGCAAGATTCTGTTTCTTCCATTTGCAATTGCCTCTACAACTCTATTAACAGCTATTCTTTGATAATATCTGGGGGATTTATCTCCCGCAGAATAATGATAGGATTCAGTAATTAGATTTTCCTTATCTTCAGTGTCAATATTGTAATAGAATTTATATTTAATCCACAATTCTTCAGGTGAAGGGAATTCTTCAAGTAAAATTTGTCGCTCATTTCCAGATATCATATCATGCTCAATGAATCCATCACCATTAGAGCAATATGCAAATGGAACATCAAGGATTCTTGCATATTCAATTGCTTGTTGCATACCATCACCTAAAAAGTGATTGTTATCTTTAGCTTCAATAATTGCAAGTGGCATATTTATTTTATATGAAAGCAAATAATCTGCTCTTTTTCTCTTTCCACGAGTTGTTACATTGTTACGTACAATAATTTGACCGTCTGTAAATGTGTATTCTGTTCGAATCTGTTTCATTTTATCCCATCCAGCAGTTTCAATTGCTGGTGTAATATATCTTAAACATATATCTTGTTCAGATAAATCTTTTTTACTCAATTTTATATTATCTCCTTTCTGTAAAATATTTGTGGTATCAATATAATAATACAACTTTTTACCAATTTACCACAATATATAAATTCAATTTCCTTACTATATGCATATTTTTGGAGTAAATTTCACACGACAGAATATTATTAAGAATAATGAAAAAATTAAAATTTAGAAAAAAAGTTATACTGCTTTTTTGATAAAAAACATTATTGCATTGCGAAAGAAAAATACCACAAAATCAATTTTTGAATAATGTGGTATCTATGCCTATTGTTCGTTTTTTAATTTTTCATATGCATCCTTAATTAATTGCTCCAGTCGCTTACGCATGCTTCTGCTTTCTTTTTTGGCTATTTCTTATAGCATTTCTTTAAACTCTTCTGTTGTTCTAATATCTATTCTTGCCATATGAAACCCCTTATATTTCAATTTCTGTTAAAAATTCATTTGGGTCAATTATAGTTCCATCAAATTTTTTATCATGTGTTCTATAAGTTTCATATATTACCTCTAACAATGTATCATATTTAAGTTTTGTTTCTTTAAACATTTTTTTTGCTATGGGTAACGTCACAGGTTTGCCTTCTTTTTCTTTACTGCTGTAACGCCAGTCAAGGTTGTATGTTGTTTTATTTAATTTAAAAAAGGACTCCTTTTTAAAATCTTCCAGAACATTAATAACATAATTTATATCTTTTAATTGATTTGCCAAGTCGGTCATTTGTCCAGAGAATTTCAATAAAAACCCAAGCGATAATTCATCTCTGAATGCTTTCACTTTTTCAAAATCGTCTTCTATTCTATATCCATAATAATTGTCCCTTAAAGCAAATACAATTAATTTTTCCATACTTAAAACTCCTTTATAATTATTTATTCCGTACAAGTCAAGAAATTTATAAAATACTCTGAAAATATTTTAATACCACATTATTCAAATTTGGCAATATACCGTTATTTATTTTTCTTTACCTTTCTTTCTAAAATTGCAGTTTTGTTAAATATAATCATTTTAGTAGTTTTTCTGTATTCCCAATCTTTAAAGTCTCCATTTAAGACCTTTTTTCTTAATGTGCTATCTGCTATTCCAAGGATTTCAGAGGCTTCCTGTAAAGTAATAACTTCATTTACAATATCTTTAATGCACAATACAACACATTGTTCTTCTGGATGCTTCAAATGGTTCCCTCCTATATTTGCAATTACGAACGATACCGTTCTGTTGAGTTTGCCAAAAAACGATACCGTTCCTTTTACTATCAATAGTAAATTTTTAGGTATGTTTCTAATCACACTATAAACTCACTATTTTCAACCTTTTATAAACCATATTGTGTACACTTTTATGAATAATTTTTGTTCTTTTATTAACCCTTACAAGATTATAATAATATCTATTTTCACTCATAAACTGACTATACGAATTAATAAAAGTATTCTTATGCTTTTTATTTAATAGTATCTCAATACCATTAAAGTCGTAATTTATATCCATATTTACACATAACTTTCTTGCCATTTTAACTGTCATCATTACAGCTTTTAACTCTCCCATTACACTTCCCAATTTTGTATTATCAACAGAATCATTGCAGTATTTATATTTAATTTCACCATTTATATCAAATATAATATATCCATATGCACACCTATTTGTTTTTGGGTCATAGCTTGCATCTGTGTATGCTGTAAATCTTTTATACTTTAAATATACTGGTGATTCAATAAATTTTTTTGCTTCTATTTCTGAATTAAAACCTTTCCCTAATAGTCTAAGGCTTTTAGAATTTTTCATAATATTTTCAAAATCTAAATAACTTTCTGTTATATATCCTTCATTTCTTAAATTTTTTATAGCATAATATTTTTTCATTAAACATCAATATGCCTCCTGTATTATAAATTTTCTGGTTCTGTGCCAGCAGTAATTAAAAGAATTATAAGAAGATAAATATATTAATAATCCCCTCTGGACGTTTACTTATATTGCATGAATTGCCATTAATCGAAATTTTAGACTTCTATAGTTTCTGGTTGCAATACTACTACTCTCTTCTTTTTTCAAACAGTCTTTTTTTAATTCATTTAATTGATTTTCATCAATATTGTCTTCGAGTGCTTTATAATATTTTATTTTTGAGCCTTCAAATTCATTTTTTGTATGTAGATACTCTTTATACAAAATAGCTAATTTTTTCTTTTCCTTTTCGAATTCTTCCTTTTCCTCTAAATCCATGTTAAATCCTCCTTTTTTATGTTATATTTATCTTCTTATAAAATATATTTGCTTTAAAGTTATGTAAATTATAATTTACTATAAATCAAAACTCCGAACTTGCCCTATATACAAGTTCGGAGTTTTGATTAATATATATTTAGTTATTAAGGCTTTTCTAATTACGTATTTCATCCTTTTCTCCTTTTTAAATAACTCAATTTACACATATTCCCATTTATAATTTATTATAAATACAAAACTTTAAAATTTCAAGATTTATTTGATTATAATTTTATTATAATGTTTGCCTGTTTTATTATGATAATATACGTTTTTATTCTGTATTACCTAAACTGTCTAACATTTTTTTAAGTTCACTATTTTTTGTAGTTAAATAAGCTCTTTTGCCATCATTAAGTTCAAGAATATTCTGCTTAATGTTATTCTCTTTACTAAATGCTACTTCTCTACTTCTAACAGTCATTACTCTTAATTGATTCTTGTAAGCATCTACTTGCTTCTCTAAACATTCTTTATCACTCTTAACCTTTTCAAGTTTAGTTTTTATAATTTCATTTTCTTTTGCAATCTTTTTAAACTCCTTCTGTAATTCATGTGCCTTACATGCTGAATCATAAAATTCCTGAATAAGGTTAAAATAACTACTCATAATATCCTTTAATTTTTTCTTACTTCTGTAATTATTTTCTATGAGAGAGTCTATATCAGGCAGTTCCAGAAGATTTTTGCTATTAGAATCTATTCTACTCTCATAATCTCCATATTTTAAATCATTTATTTTATGTATATACTCAATAACTCCTTCTCTATCATACCAATAATGCCTCTCAATGCCTGAAAATCTTGCTAATTTTGATATCTTTATCTCCTGATTCGGGAATTCTTTTGTATATTTATCAATCCATAATATCATAGAATTATTAGTTATTTCCTTGTTTTGCTTTCTACCAGCGGACTTCCTATTATTTTCTTTTTCCATCTTACACACCTTTAAACCCATTCATTATACTCAATCTCATTTACTTTTAGTTTATATGCTTCTGTTATTGCTCGTTGATTTATTAGTGAGTTCAGTCTATTCACTGAAGTTTTCAAAGTTCTTTGAGAATGCATATTAAGTTCATTGGCCTCCTTATTTATTAATTTCTCTTTGGTTGAATGAAGATAGTAAAATCTAATTACTTCTAATTGTAAATCAATATTATCTTTAATTACCTGCAATTCTTCACTTAGCTCTTCATTACTTAATTGTTCCATGTCACGTATAAATCCTTCACACTTAGAACAATCACACAAACACAAATTCGGAAAAAATTCTATTTTATCTTGATAGAGTATACAAACCCCATCTTTTAGCTTTATTATATCTTTATTCTTATACAAATTGTTTATAATTAACTGTTGCAATCTTTCATTTCGTCTATTCCCTATTTTAATTGCATGTTTTCCATTACTTAAGTTATAAAGTTGTTGACGTATATCTTCAGCAAGAAGTATTGTTTTTGATTCAACATACTTTTCCATATGGTATGCGTAATGTTCAAATGAGTTTATATTATTATGCCCAGCCAATTCTTTTATTGTATATGGATTTCGTCCAAGAAGCACCAAATTAATTATTGCCAAGTGTCTTGTGTCCCCCAACTGTAGTCTAACCATATTATTTCCAGTGGTTCTTTCAACAATCCTTGTCTCACTATCAACTACGTCAAATTTATGTACTGAATTAAATTGAAACATGCCATATATAATTTCATCATAAAATTCATATAACATTTGTTTTAAATTCCAAGATGGAAGAAAATCGTAATTACCCATTTTTTTTCTTTGGCTAAAGTTAATTTTATATAAGTTATATGACAATAAGTATTCTCCTATATGCCCTTCAAGTTCCATGTATTCATGAGCCATATTATAGATTTCTTCTGTAATTTTAAAAGTTTGTTCTTTTCTTTCATTTAATGCCTTTTCTCTATATGAATGTGGTTTAGCCCTTGTAACCACCAAATAACATTCTCCAGTGTTTTCATCCTTATAACATCCCAACTTTTTTATAAGTGTAAATTCAATTACTCTTATAGGTATACAGCTTGTTATACGCCACCATAGAATAACTGGACAATATTTTAGTATAAGCTCTTTCTTTGCTTTCTTAATAAACTCATCCATATAATAGCCAAAGCATAATATACTTCTATAGTCGGGTAATATTCTTGGATTTCGTTCAGCATTCGAAATACAACTTAGTAACGAAATATATTGTTCTGGGACTTTATTCTGGTAATAACTAAAAAACCCCCACAAAGAATCTCTTAATCTCATTCGGACATCTGGTGTAAGATTATATATATAATCTTCAAAATCCTCATAGTACTCTATGTTAAAAATATTGCTTTCAATAAGTGCTTCGGTTATTTTTTTTATTGTGGTATGTATTGTAAACGAGCTAATTTTGTTCGTTATCATATCAAGACAGTAAAACTTTAGCACTTTGTTAACGTTCGGAATAATTTCAAACTCAAAGTCAGCATTACATCTATTTTTATACTCGCTACCTTGTTGAGCAATTATCCAGGTATTATCAGTATAGTGTTGATTTTCTATAATTCCTTCTATATGATATTTTCGAAATTTTTCCATATATGTATCTGTATCATTACTATCAAAGACCTTTTTTTCCTTTGAAATTATAGTTCTTTTACCATCCTCACTTGTATTAATATCTAAAACCAATATTCCATCTTTTATTCCACCCATTTTAATCAACGAGGTACATGTTATCCTCTATTCTCCCTTCTTTTTCTTTATATTATCAAAACTTCTATAGACCTTCATATTTATCGACATAAATTATCCTGTTCAATTCTTGTAATCTTTGTATCTTTTTCTTTATTTCCATTTCATTTATAAATGATGAAAGAACATCTTTATCCAAATTCTCATATTGCACTTTTGCTTGTACAATAATAAACAAATAATTATCTATCTGATGCGTATTTTTTATATAGTCTGTTTCCATTAAATAGTCATCAGTAAGCATCTCGTCTAATATTCTATTTAGGCGTTTGTCTACTTCATATAACTGCATTAAATTTTGAATATTATATTTACAGCCAACACAAGTTTCTGGGTTTGAATACGGACACTTATCTTTTCTTTCAACTTCATCAAAAATACAGTTACAAAAATCCGAAAAACCTATATTTTGAGCATTTATTATATCTCTTAAAATCTTCGTACAAGCCTCTGGTTTACCTACACTTTCATTAAACACTTGAATTATCTCGTTACATTTCTCATTAACGAAATTCTCTAAATGCTCACCATAAGTTGAAAACATTTTTTTAGCAATAGTTTTATATCTATAAATTATTTTTTTCTCCATTGCTTTAATTAACTCTTCTCTTTTCTCAGAACCTTGTTTCTTGATACTTGCCATGCCTGAAATAATATCGATACCTAAATCAAGTCCAATTTTATTATTTGAAATTTGTTCACTTATTTTTTCTATTGTTAATGGGCTTAATACAGTTCTTGTATCTTTTATTAGTTTAGCTAAGTCATCGTTGCTCATTGAATCAACATCCTCTTTTGGCAAACTACTTAAAATCAACTTGCTATACATAAAACCACAATACCCCAATTCAATTGTTTGATAAGCGACATCTTCTGGACTTTCATCTAAATTGCTAAAATTTAAATATACACCAGATGTATTTGAAAGTTTCCCATCTATTGCTTTATGTGAGCGACTGTATTGATTGAGCACATACGCCACCCCTGCCATTCCTATAGTCTTTACTGCTGTAGCATAATTTAAACTCATAAGAGTTCTTGTAGCTTTCATATTACTAAAGTTAGATAAGGTCCCATGTTCAGCAAAAAATGATTTGAAATCAGTTCTATGTCTCGGTCCCTTACGCTTTAAAGAGTTGAATATGATATCATCATTATTCTTTCTTCTATGAATCTCGGTTATAGTTAATGCAACTGCAGTCGGAATTTTTAGGGATAAAGGTATATTGAAATGCAAATTCATCTTGTTTTTGTAAGCAACAATTCCATCTAATCCAAACGCAACACTGTTCAGAATTTTTATAGCCATGTTTAGGGTAAAACTGTTACCACTTTTAAACCACTCAAAATCAAAAACTTCAATTATCTCTAAGGGGATATTAGGTATTTTATTGATAATATCTTTACTTCTCCAGGTTATTGAGAGTTGCAAAGTGCAATATAACCATATTTCAGAGTATCTTTTATCATCAAATGCTTTTAATATGTGATTATCTATATTACTAAGAAAAATGTAGTAATCTAACCACTCATTTTCTGTGTAGGTTTTTGATTCACTGCTTTTATTATCATCGTCTTTCTTCAATTGCTCAACAAGACTTAAGCCCACTTGTTTAGTATAATTGCACTCATTTTCTAAAGTATTCTTAACAAAATTGATAAAAACCATAGCTTTTATCAAGTGAGACTTCTTTAACTCTGGTCTTAAAATTAACTTTTCGATTTCCTCATTATTATACTGTGGTAATTCTTTGTCGATTAGTCCCAATATGCAGTCAATTGCGTTTAAAGACCTACCAAATTCCTCCTTCTTAAAGATTGTTGTAGTCTTTTTTAGTCTATCTATTTCATTTTCCAGAAAGTTAACTGCT
Source organism: uncultured Clostridium sp. (assembly GCA_937927335.1). GTDB lineage: Bacteria > Bacillota > Clostridia > Clostridiales > Clostridiaceae > UBA699. Next base: position 63,781 of record CALBDU010000013.1, on the reverse strand, counting down.
AAATTATGTGTTTGAGTAAAAATATTTTCATTTAATTTACTCCTCAATTCTAATATTTCTTTTAAATCGTCAGACTGCATTGCTTTTGCTTTTAAATAATTTTGAATTGCATTGAACATTAAGTCTTTACGCACATATGTGCTTACACCAAAACATATTTTATCACAAGAGGATTTTGCAAGCCTACCAATACATTCTTGTAATCTTGTATTATGTATACCAGTAACTATCGATATTTCTTTTATCGAGACATAACCTTGCTGTTTAAGTATGTTTATTAATTCACTTACTTCTATATTAGCCTTACCTTTTAAATCTCCTATTTCAATAAAGGACAACTTACTTACTTCCTTAATGACATAATCATTGTCCTTACCCAGAATACTACTGACTTGCTCTATAGTATATTTTCTACCTGCATCACCCACCTTTTTTTCTGATATTACATCTTCTAATATTTTATTGAGCATTTGAGGGTCATATAATATTATCAAATTCTTATTCTGCTCAATTCTTGTATCGTCCAGTAGAGAATCAACTATTTCTTCATTGATTAGTGGAACGAACCTATTACCGTTGTAAAGTATTTTTATCTGTTCTTCTGTATATTCATTATTCCTAATTAAATCCTTTACTTTTCCTTTAACTTCTGCAGGAACAGACCTCAAATTTAGCCATTTCCTACTTTCCTTAAGTCTTTTGTACTCTATTACATCGTCATTTAAATCCTTCATTCTTTTTGTAACAGATTCGCTATCCCAATACTTACAACCATTTAAAGTAATAAATTCAACCCCTTTAAACTTTTTGTAGACAATAGAATTGTGTTGTATGTTATATTTTTGTGCTATATCTTTATAGCTTAAATAACTACCACTCGCTATCCTATTCTTTAAATATAAATACTCAGTAAACAATTTATGTACCTCTTCACTGCACCAATACTTATAAAAACCATCTATTGTGGGAGTTACATCTTTTAATACTTGGTGAACTTCAGATATTGACACATCATAGCACTTTCTTATCTCTTCGATGCTTAAAGAAGCAGGTGTCAAATTATATTCGATTTTATCATTAGCTACTGACTCAAAACCCCCATTTTTTATGCTATTAATCTTTTCGTTTGTCATAATTAATTACCTCCATTAAACTTATTTAATAATGCAGAATATGTATTCTCGGTGTTTTCCTCGTATTTTAGTCCCAATCTTTTACTATTTGATATATATACGTATACGGAACGTGGGTCTAAATCACCTCGCAACATCTGTACAATAATTGGATTTTCAGCACTCTCTACTAAATTGTTGGTGAACATTCCTCTTCCAATATGCGTAGACCATCTACTTGCCTTTAAAACAACTGATTGCGATTTCATTATTGGATTATCACTTTTACTCAATCGTTCCAAAAACTTTTTCTTCAATTTATTAAAATAATATATATAACTCTCATAAGACATTGGTCTACCATCAGCATTTATAAAAACAGCATCACCTCCACTTTTGTCCTTATACTTTTGATTATGCTGTTTTAATAATTCACTAATTAATCCATTTGGTGATTTTGTTTGCTGTACCCTTTGTCTTTTTACATAACCTTTACCACCATTATTTTTTAAATCTGGTCTTGTTCCTTCATCATCATCTTTAAGGATAATCATAATACCATCCTCCCCGAAATACCCAAAAGTACGTATCAAACTATACCTACACCGAACTACTTCTGATAATCTTAATCCCCCAAACAATTGCAATGCTACGCCTAAAGCTATACAATTTACTTCTTCATAAGCTATTTCTAACATCAATGCCTGTAACTCTACATCAATGTCATGCTCATTCTTACTTTTAACTTTCGCCTCTGGTATTTCCAAGCCTTGAAATGGTGCTTCAACTACGTTAATAATTCTTCCATTACCTACCTCCACTTTTGTTTCAGTAAAATCATTTTTATGGCAATATTCTAATACTGCTTTCTTGGCTAAAAAATAATAGAACTTTGCTATTATATTTTTATATCCAAGTGCTGTTTCTCTGCTAAGGTCTCCGCAATACTCATTTATAAATGAACTTGCATGGTAATATTTCAATTTTGTAAAATTATTAATTTCAAACCTGGCATTATTATCCAATATATAGTTTAGAAATTTAACAATCTTCCAACTATAATCAATTTGCGTTTTTATGCTTAATTTTGATATTTCAGTTATAACATAATCTGTGAATGGGTGAACTAAATCCAGTTTCGATATATCATCCTTTAAAATTATTAATGCGACTCGTTTATGGATTGTACCCCTTAATGTAGGCTTTTCATATACAAGTTTTTCTACAGTAAACCTTATTTTACTTGTAGTTTTTAGTTCTACTACTTTACCATCAGTTTCAATCAATTTTGCCTCCTCTAAAAGTCCTTTTAAATTATAGTTGTTTTCAAACTTCATTATTAAATCCCTCAATTCCAGATTGATAGATAGCTTACTGATTTTAATTGAATACTATATAATCGATTACTGGTTTTGAAAATTATTTTTTACATATATAAAAAGACCCCCAACTATGACCTATTTTTAAGGTTAAAGTTAGGGGTCTTTTTTGATATTCAATACATAATAGGGTCCTATAACCCTCTCGTTTTCTCTTTTTTTCCTTTATATCCATTTTTACACTCCAAATATTTATTATCATTATTATACACCATTTGCGTAATATTGTGAATATTTATTTTTATCTATATTTTTTCTACAAATTACAAAATGTAGATAAATCCTTATCCCTTATGTTCTCTATGTTTCCAATTATATTTTCTATCGTACTTATATTTTCTACAATTGTTTATACATAATTCATCCACCAGTATATGCTTAAACCTGCTGCGGTATTTTTCCAGTATATCCTTGTTTGTTTCAAAAAGCCTGATAGAGCAAATAATTATATCATTGAAATCCAGCATGGATTTTTCATTCTTATATGCTTCATAGGCTTTATAGCACTCCATAAAAACATTATAATCCACCTTAGTTTCATGGTTAAGCCTTAAGAGCTTTTTGCTTTTATATACAGATATTTCATTAATAATCTGCCTTATCTCATCCAGCTTGGCATTATCTGAATAATTTTTCAGTACTTCTCTGATTACTTTATATTGTTCCTTCTCTGATATTATTGTGAAATTTCTATATTCCTTCAGCAGTCTGTAAAACAATGAATGTATTGTTCCAAAAAATGGCGTATTACTGGAGCCTGATATTTTTGTATATCTATCCTTCATATTCACTGCTGCAGCCTTTGTGAAAGTTATAACCGCAATCTGGCTGATGGGAACTGAATATTTGGTGAGACAGATGGGGATTTTACCGATTTTTGAATTTAAAAACTCCCTTAGCTCAATTATATTTTCAATGCTGATATTCTCAGGTATATGGCTGGATTTATAGGTCATTCCGAAATTTGAAAGATACATTATTCTGTTTACAATAACCTGGGTTTTACCTGCTCCCGGGCAGGCTGCCGTAAGCACAAAGCTTCTGTTTGAAAGTGCTGCTTCAATTTGTTCCTGGTTAAGATGGCTGAAATATTTTTCTATTATCTCATCTCTTAGATTCATATATTCCTCTTTAATATTCTTCATTAAAACTCCTGTTTTTATATAATTATATCCATCGTTTAGATTTTCACACTGTATTGTAATATCCAGTTTAAAGTATTAAAATGTACCTATGCTTATTAATTTTTCATATATTGTGAATAGGAGAAATATTATGGAGTATTGTAAAAACTTCAATGTTAGAAATGAAAGAAATCTTACTATGTTGGTTGATTTTTATGAACTGACTATGGGCAATGGATATCTCGAAAGTGGCATGGGAGATACTATTGCTTATTTTGATATGTTTTTCAGAAGAATTCCCGATGAAGGCGGTTACTGCATAATGGCTGGTGTGCAGCAGCTTATGGAATACCTGTCAAGCTTAAAATTTACAGTAGATGATATAGAATATCTGAGAAGCAAAGATATGTTTTCTGAAAAGTTTCTTGATTATCTAAGTAATTTTAAATTTTCCAGTGACGTTTGGGCTGTACCTGAAGGGACTCCTGTATTCCCAAATGAGCCTCTTATTACTGTAAAGGGTCCAGCAATACAGGCGCAGATTATTGAAACTATGGTTCTAATTACCATAAACCATCAAACTCTCATCGCCACTAAGGCTAACAGAATATGCAGGGCAGCCGGAAACAGATCTGTAATGGAATTTGGTTCAAGAAGAGCTCAAGGCTATGATGCTGCAATATACGGTTCAAGAGCAGCCTATATTGGCGGCTGCAGCTCCACTGCCTGCACCATTGCTGAAGAAATGTTCGGCATACCGGCAGTTGGTACCATGGCCCACAGCTGGATTCAACTATTTGACAATGAGTACGAGGCCTTTGAACAGTGGACAAAGGTTAATCCACATAACTGCGTATTGCTTGTAGATACATATAATGTGCTTAAATCAGGGCTACCCAATGCCATTAAGGTTTTTGACAATATTTTAAAACCTTTGGGTATTAGGCCTAAAGGCATAAGAATTGACAGCGGAGATATAACATACCTCACAAGAAAATGTCGTGAAATATTAGATGAAGCCGGTTATGAGGATGTTGGAATAGTAATATCAAATTCACTGGATGAATTTATCATAAGGGACGTGCTTTCACAGGGTGCTTCAATAGACAGTCTGGGAGTTGGCGAAAGACTAATCACAGCAAAATCCGAACCTGTGTTTGGAGGAGTATACAAGCTTTGTGCAGTGGAAGATAAAAACACCGGTATTATCACACCTAAAATAAAAATCAGTGAAAATGAAGAAAAGATTACCAACCCTGGCTTTAAGAAGGTTTATAGAATATTTGACAAAAAAGCCGATAAAGCTATGGCGGACCTGATAACACTTAATGATGAGCACCTGGATACGAACAGTTCCATTGAGATATTCGACCCGGTATATACCTGGAAGAAAAAGAGAATCAAAGATTATTACATTAAGGACCTTATGGTAAAAATCTTTGATAAAGGACAATGCATATATGAAAGCCCAGATGTAGTTGATATAAGAAACTATGCAAAAACTGAAACTGAGAAGCTTTGGCCTGAAGTGCTGAGATTCGAAAATCCCCATAATTATTATGTTGATTTATCAAGACCTTTATGGGAGCTTAAGCAACAGCTGATACAAAAATATTCAGATGAATATGAGGAAAAATAAAGAGATAGGCTTGCCTATCTCTTTTAATCTTAAAAATATTTTTTAACCAGTTCTAATTCATTTTCAAATTCAAACAGCTCAATATCATCAAACTGATTTACTCTTGTATAATCCAATGACACAAACGGGCAGTTTCCTCCATTCTCCTTACAGTTAAAAAGCGGGCATTCTTTATAACACTCTACTATACAATCAATAGTAGATAAAAAAGGACATTCCGGCATGATTTTGCACCTCTCTCAGTTACATAATATTAGATGTCTACATTATACAATATTTTCAAGTAAAATTGAATAGAATTTACTAAATAATTTTAATTTTCAATCATTCTCTTCTATTTACCGCCTGGGATGCAATTCCTATAATCCCTAGCACAAGTATTAACCCTCCCACTGATATGTATATCCTATTAGATGACTTAGCCGGGCTTTCATTTTTAGACTTGTCCTTCCCAGATGCACTGCTGCCTTTCCTTTCAATGTTTGCTGTGACAGTGGTTGCTGAAGCTATTGACCCATTGTCCTTTATAATTTCAGCTGGAGTTATTTCAGGAACAGTATCAGTGTAAATTTTAAGTGAGGAGGAATCTATTCCTGACTCATAATAATTATAAGCCATGCCTGAAAGCTTATACTGATACAAGCTTATCAACGCTGTTAAACATTGTTCGGTTGCCGCGGTATTACCTGATCCATTAGCAGTACGTCTAAAGGTTCCATCCTCCTGAATAAAGGAAAGCATTGCAGTTACAAGGTCACCCTCCTGCTTTGCAAAATTCACCCTTGTACCATCCTGAAGCTCTGTAATGCCTTCAGGATTCACTCCTACAGATATAAGCCCAGTTATAACAAACCCCAGAGTTTCAGAGGTAATACCTCCATTCCCCTTAATAAACCCTTCTTCATCCTGCAGATTGCTTAAAGTCTTCACGGCTTTGTCTACTGCTGTTTTTACATCCGGTTCGCTGTAATAAGGAGAAAGAGCTGATATAGCTGCCCCGGTTATATAAGGGTTTACTGATTCCGTAAGGCTCCATCCACTGTTATCCTCTTTTGACAGCTCTCTTTCCAGCAGCTTTTCAACCAGCAGCTTTCTGTTTACAGTGTATGTATCTTGAATATTACCGTAGTTCATAGCTATAAGTCCGAAGATTAAATCGTCGGTTCCATATGTATTGATGTTTCGGCTGTACAATACTGCAGGAAGGCTGCAGCCTGCAAAGTCATAGGGTGAGTAGCCGCTGGCGGCAGCTGCAATTATGATGCTTTCAAGCTCACCATTAGAACAGCTGTCAACTCCGAAGTATTTTATTTTATTATAAGAGGACCTTATGTAGCTTTGGTTTTTATTCATCTGCAATTTATTTAAACTTACCAATGCAAATGGATCTGAATAATTTTTTATAGAATCTGCTGCGGCATTTATTTTGTCAGATAAGGTTTTAATGCTCTCATAGCTGCTGTTAAAATAATCTGCTTCAGGTTCTGTCAGTTCACCAATTGTAAAATACCCCTGGTCCATCACCACGGCAGAAAGCCTTCCACTGTTGTAGCCGCTGATTTTATATGTATATTTTCCCGGCTCCAAACCATCCGGGAAGTTTACCTCTCCATTATCGTCTGAGATATAGTTTTTACCTTCAATATTAACCAGGGCTCCAGGTATGCCCTCTGTGCCGCTGATAAATGTTAATTTTAAATCTCCGTTGTCACCCTTCATAAATTTAATTAAGTTTAGATAGGGTACATTTGAATCAGTATAATAAATTACTATTTCTTCTCCAGCCTTGGAAATATATGAACCTAATTTATCTTTTGGCGATTTTATTGAATTATTGGACTTTACGTAATAATGCCAGAGCGCCGAGTCTATGCTGCCTTCCCTTAAGCCGTTAATTTCAGTAAAGCTGTCTTCCTCAGTTTTATACTCAATATTGTTATCCTCTAGGACTTTTTCAGCCACAGCCATTGCATTATCTCCAGTACCCTTTCCAAAAGCAATGGTGCCGGTTAAACCCTCAACTCTAACATAGTAGTCATTACCTTCTGCCTTTACCGTGTACAGGCAGAGAGTTATAGCTTGAACAATTATAAATATCATTAAAATAAATATTGATATGGTTTTTTTCATTAATATCCCCCTTTGCAAAGGAAAAGCCAGGCGTAAAACCCGGCAGCTATTCCGAAGCTTTTATTATATCCGTAAATCTTTTCATGATAAGTGCTGTAAATCCCCAAATAACATTTTCCTCATAAATATAGAAGTATTCTGGAAATACTCCCTTTCTCCATTTATAATCCTTACCGCGGTTAATAAGGGAATAGGGAAAATCCTCCTTGGGGTTTTGGATTATTTCTACTTCATGGAGGTCCGGCTCCTGCTCCAGAAAAAATTTCAGTGGAACCTTTAGTATACGTTCTACCTCATCAGGATTTGGATTGATAATCTGAGGATTAATAGTTGAAATAAATGGATATATAACAAAGTTATAGGGTGTTATGAGATAATCCATTTCCCCTATAACCCTGAAGGTGTCTCTCTTTATACACAACTCCTCCATGGATTCCCTGCAGGCGGTATCAATAGGAAGTTCTCCTGCCTCTATTTTCCCGCCGGGAAGGCATATGTCTCCTGGCTGATGCCTCAAATGCTTTGCCCTTACTTCAAATATTACCGCCAGTTCGCCGTTTTCCTCCATAAGAAAAATCATAACTGCGTTTTTTTTAAAGTCTCCCATCATTTCTGCTCTTCGCTCACTGAAGATATCAATAATTTTGTCTGTCATAAACTAACTCCATTTCATATTTGTAAATTGCTGTTTAAAATGTTATACTTAAACCTGACTTATTACTTTATATTATATTATAATAATTGGAGAGATGAAATTGAAAAAGAAAAGATTTGCTATAATATTGTCACTTCTAATGATTCTGATTATGAATACCAGCGTACTTGCAGAAACATCTTCAGCGCCCATGCCTGATATATATGCACAGGCCGCAATTTCCATCGATTTAAGTACCAATGAAATTATATATGAGAAAAATATAGATAGTTTAATGTATCCAGCCAGTACTACAAAGCTTATGACAGCACTGCTGCTGGCCGAGAATAAAAATAAGACTGATCTTCTTACATATACTGATGATGCAAAGAAGCAGCCGGAATATTCACTAAACACAAACCTTTACCCTATTAATGTGGGGGACAAGTTTACTGCTAAGGATGCTATGCTTGGCCTTCTGCTTTATTCCGGTAACGATGTTGCCTATATGATTGCAGATAATGTGGCTGGTAATGTTGACAACTTCAGAAATATGATGAATGATAAGGTAACAAAGCTTGGGCTTAAAAATACCCATTTTGTAACACCAAACGGACTCCATGACCAGAATCATTACACCACAGCCTATGATCTTAGCATAATTGCCAGAGCAGCCTTTAAAAACGACTGGGTTAAGGAGGCCATGGGCACTAAAAAAGCGGATATCGGAACTACTTCAGGAATTAAAATGACTGTGGAAAACAGAAATAAGCTCCTTGGCTCAAACGGTTGTTTAGGCGGCAAAACCGGTTACACTACTGAAGCTGGAAAATGTCTTGTGGCTGTATATGAAAGAGACGGAAGAAAAATCCTAGGCATAGTTTTGAAATCTGTTTATGACAAGGATGACACCTTTGTTTTCAATGATATGGAAAAGGTAATAAACTGGAGCTACCAGGCAAAGCCTGTAACCTTATATTCTAATGGCTCTGTTATAAAAACAGAAACTCTCAAGTATAAGCCTTTTGGATTTTTCGGTCCTGAAAAATCTATTGATGTGCCTGTGGTTGCAAGACAGGATATAACCTATTATGACAACAAGGTAAACAAGGCTGAACAAAAACTGTCCTTTGATTTTAGTAAACTTAGTATCTCAAAGCTCAGCGGCAGCAAGAGCATCGGGACCTTAAAAATAACTGAAAGGGATTCGGTAAAAACCTATGAGTTGTATTCCTCCCTTTCCAAATTTGCAGTGTTAAAAGCCAACTTTGTTTTATACCTTGGTTCTCTTATAGCAGTTATAGCAGTGGCAGCTTTGATAATATTTATAATTAGAAAGATTAATTCCAGGAAAAGAAGAAATAGAACTTATTACTATTAAAAAGAGGATGGCACGCCATCCTCTTTAAATTTCATTTTTCTTTAGTATTTCCTCCTTGAAGCTGCCATTTTCATAGAACAGTTCACCGTCTGCATAAATCCTTCCTTCGCTCCTCATATCGCAAAGCATATCCCAATGTATGCTGGATTTATTTTTTCCTCCGGCTTCGGGCATGGAATCCCCCAGCGCCATATGGATTGTTCCGCCTATTTTTTCATCAAAAAGCATATTTTTTGTGAATTTCTTAATATTATAATTTGTTCCGATGGCAACCTCACCAAACCTGCAGGAGCCTTCATCCAAGCCAAGCAATGTCTTTAAAAGCTTTTCACCCTGTTTTGCGGAAGCTTCTATAACCTTTCCATTTTCAATGGTAAGCCTGATATCTTCAATTTCCTTTCCCATATATATTCCTGGAAATGTAAAAGTAATGAAGCCGTTAATGCCATCCTCTACTGGGGATGTGAAAATTTCTCCATCAGGGAAGTTTTCCTTGCCGTCACAATTTATCCACTTTCTTCCCGACACATTTACCTTTATATCCGTACCCCTGGAAATAATATGAAGTTCATTTCTGGTATCCAGATATTTTACCCATCTTTCCTGTTCCCTGCTTATTATTTCCCACTTTTCTACCGGATCTTCATAATTTAATAGACCTGCTTCATATACAAAATCCTCATATTCCATTAGGCTCATTGAAGCATCCTGTGCATTGGCAAAAGTGGGATACTGGGTTCCGCACCACCTCAGGCTTCTGTCTCCAACCTTATCAGAATAGATCCTTCTCCAGCTTTCAGCTCCTCTGGTGCTTGCCTTCAGCTTCTCTTCCGAAACATTGGAGTTGGATTTTGTATTCCTGGTTCCCCAGACTGAAAGCCAAACATCAGCTTTTTCCAATGCGCATTTCATAAGATAATTTTCCTCAGACAGCTGCTGTATTGTACCATATTTTAATTTAATATCATTTACCTGCTGGGAAGTTATTATTGTTTCAACATGTCCTCCTGCAGCAAGAGCTTCCTTTACAACCTCCTGGATCCATGGCTCAGTTATGTTTTCACCGCTTACTAAAACAAAATCTCCAGGTTTTATCCGTGCTGAATAATTAACCAGCAGCTTTGCCAGTTTGCTTAATCTAATATCACTCAATTTAACACCCGCTTTCTGTTTAACATTTTATCAATATTCTTGCCAATATTCAACTTTTTCAAATATTGTATATTAATACTATTGTGATATAATTTAGTAAAATCATTTATAGGAGGGCTTACTATGAAAATTGAGTTTTACGGTGCAGCAGCATGTGTAACAGGCTCCGGACATTTATTGAAAATCAATGATAAGAATATTTTGCTGGACTGCGGTATGTATCAGGGAAAAGATGCTAAGGAACGTTTAAATGAATCCTTTAACTTTGACCCTAAAGAAATTGATTATCTCATCCTTTCTCATGCACACATCGATCATAGTGGAAGAATTCCTCTTTTATTCAAGCAAGGCTTCACAGGAAAAATCTTCTGTACTGAAGCTACTAAGGATCTTTGTAGTGTAATGCTCACTGACAGCGGTCATATTCTTGAATCTGAGGTTGAGTGGAAAAACAGAAAAAGAAGAAGGCAAGGGCTTAAGCCTCTGGAACCATTATATACGGCAGAGGTTGCCACAGCTTCCATGAAACTTTTTAACAGCTGCGGCTATGAAGAATGGGTTCATTTGTTTGAGAGCTTTAAATTTAAATTTTATGATGCAGGTCATTTATTGGGTTCTGCTATTGTTGAAATAGCAGTATATGAAAATGGAAAGGAGTATAATCTGGTTTATACAGGGGATCTTGGTAATAAGAATGTACCCTTGTTGAATGAACCTTCAACTCTTAAGCGCGCAGATTATCTTATCATGGAAACCACCTATGGCAACAGGCTTCATGACCATACCACCGAATTAAATGATCTTATTAATATTATAAAGGATACCTTTAAAAGAGGAGGAAATGTAATAATACCCTCTTTTTCAGTAGGGAGAACCCAGGAGATACTTTATGCGTTAAATAATTATGTGGAAAACAATATTTTAAGAAATACTCCAGTTTTTATAGACAGTCCCCTTGCAACAGAATCAACCAGAATCTTCAACAAGTATCACAAGCTGTTTAATGAGGAGGCTACAAAGCTTCTCAACAACGGCGACGATCCCCTTCATTTTAAAGGACTGTTTTTTACAAAATCACCTGAGGAATCTGCAGCACTGAACAAAATAACAAAGGGTGCTATTATAATTTCAGCCAGCGGCATGTGTGAGGCAGGAAGGATAAAGCATCACTTAAAGCATAATCTATGGAGAGATGAATGCTCTATTGTTTTTGTAGGCTTCCAGGCAGAGGGAACTCTGGGAAGAATGCTGGTGGACGGTGCAAAAACGGTAAGGATATTCGGAGAAGAAATAGCTGTTAATGCCAAAATATACGACCTTCATGGATTATCCGGCCATGCGGATAGAGACGGCCTTTTAAGCTGGCTCACCAAGATACCTGTAAAGCCCAGGAAGGTTGTGCTGGTCCATGGAGACAGGGAAGCTCAGACCAGCTTTAAGGAACTTATTGAAGGAAAAGGCTATTCAGTAATGGTGCCAAATCCAGGTGATACCTTTCTCCCTGGCATGGATACCCTTAAGGTTAGCGGCAATGTTAAGGCTAAGATTGATACACTGCTGGAATCCATTGATAATCCTGACGAAATGGAAAAGGAAAAGCTGCTGGAATTAATAGAAAATGTGTTGAATAATTCATAATATTGTAAACATTTAATGGTTATGCTATACTTTATTTAAAATATTTAAGGAGGTTATATTATGGAAACTATTATGGGTCTGAAAATAACACCGAGAAATATTCATGCCGGAGAGGTACAAAACATACTCACAAAACATGGATGCATAATTAAAACGAGACTTGGCTTCCATGAAGTATCAGAGGATGCCTGCTCACCAAACGGATTAATCATCCTCCATATCCACGGTGATGAAAAAGAAATTAAGGAACTAAAGGATGAATTATCGGAAATAGATGGAGTTACAGTAAATTATATGACCTTATAAATAAAATTGACATAGGTGCCAGGCACCTATGTCAATTTTTATTACATTCTTTCAGCTATATAATTGATTAAATCAACTGTTCTGCAGGAATATCCCCATTCATTGTCATACCAGGATACAACCTTAACCATGTTATTTTCAATTACCATAGTGGACAGTCCGTCTACTATTGAAGATCTGTCATCACCCTTGTAGTCGATAGACACAAGCGGTTCCTCGGAATATCCAAGAATTCCTTTCATTGGACCCTCTGCAGCCTTTTTAAAGGCTTCGTTTATTTCATCTACTGTTACATTTTTCTTTAATTCACAAACTAAATCTGTAAGTGATACTGTAGGGGTCGGTATTCTCACACTAAACCCGTTAAGCTTTCCCTGAAGATTCGGCAGTACCTTACCAACAGCCTTTGCAGCTCCTGTAGTAGTAGGTATTATTGATTCTCCTGCTGATCTGGCTCTTCTTAAATCCTTGTGAGTTTTGTCCAGGATTTTTTGGTCATTAGTATAGGAATGAATTGTTGTCATTAATCCCTTTACAATTCCGAAGTTGTCGTCAAGAACCTTTGCAAATGGTGCAAGACAGTTTGTTGTACAGGAAGCGTTTGAAATTATGTTGTGGTTTGCAGGATCATATTCCTTTTCATTAACACCCAAAACCACTGTAAGGTCTTCACCTTTTGCAGGAGCAGTTATTATTACCTTTTTAGCACCTGCTGTAATATGTTTTGAAAGTCCTTCCCTATCTTTATAAATACCTGTGGATTCAATTACGATATCAACTCCCAATTCTCCCCATGGAAGTGTAACAGGGTCGCTTTCCTTGAAAAGCTTTATTTCCTTACCATTAACTATCATTGTGTTTTCAGTTGTTTCAACTGTACCGTTAAACCTTCCGTAGTTTGAATCATATTTAAATAGATGTGCCAGAGTGTTACTGTCCGCTCTTGCATTGATTGCAACAATTTCAACATCATCCTTTAATTTTTCCTGAGCAATTCTGAGAACAAGTCTTCCGATTCGACCAAAACCATTAATAGCAACTTTAGTAGACATTTCGTTTCCCTCCAAAATAAATAATTTTACGCAACATTATAATGCCGCAAAATCTTCTGTAACATTATATCATAAATGGTATTTAAATTTATATTATATATTTTATTTATTTATATGTGCTATATTATTTATATCAATAATACTCATATATGTCAATAATAACACCCGATATAATTCCTGATTATCTGGAATTTTCACGAAATATCTATTGTATTCTTTAAATTTAGCACCCTCCCTTGGTTGGGTTAATTAATGAACAAGGCACCATAGTAAGGCACTTGCCGCAAGCTTCTGCATCACCAAACTCCTTATAGAGCTCAGAATTTGCTTTGCATACCTGATAGCATTTTTTTCTATCAAAGCCATCCTTTCTTAAGGCTCCTGCAATGCACTTTTCCACGCAGATACCGCAGCTTCCGTTACGTTTATACATGCAGTACTCCGTATCAGGTCTTTTATCCGGCTCTATTTCCAAATTGGTCACTATGCTTCCATATCTTCCTGTACAACCCTTATCAGTAATAAGCATATTATTGATTCCAAAGGTTCCTAGCCCTGAAATATATGCCACATGTCTCTGAGACCAGTCGCTTATCAGCTTTTCCGTGTCGAAGTGCCACCCCGCAACCTTTGCATCAAAGCCCTTTTCTTCTATTTTCCCTACCAGGTATGCTGCCAGTTCACCCAGCATTTTATTAGTTTCGATATAAGCCTGTGCCCATTCCCTGGAACAGCTTTCTCCTGTTTTATTGGTTTTAATCAACTTATTTGCAAAGGGTATAAAATATGTGATTACGGTTTTAGCATTAGGCAGAATATCCTTTGGCGTCTTATGTTCAGGGCATACTATCTCCTTCAGCTTTATAAATAAAGGATCTTCTGCAGCTGCAAAGCCTGCAATGGGCTCTCTCCACTCCGTCTTTGACCCTTCAGGCACCTTATAGCTCATAACATACTCTTTTATCAGACTGTTTATATATTCCTTCAACTTAATCCCTCCATTTAGTTTAATACTATTATTTTCTATATTTCTCATTAAAATTCCTGCATAAACTTGACACAAAAATGCAGTTATTATATTATTTAATTGGTATTACCCTTTCGTCTAAGGATGAGGGGTTTTTATTATAATACAAGGAGTGAAAGATATGACAAATAAGGTTAGAACCAGGTTTGCACCAAGCCCTACAGGCTACATGCACGTGGGTAACTTAAGAACTGCCCTCTACGCATATTTAATAGCCAAACATAATAACGGAGATTATATATTAAGAATTGAAGATACTGACCAGGAAAGATTTGTGGAAGGTGCCTTGGATATTATATACAATACTCTAAAGGTAACAGGCCTTAAGCATGATGAAGGCCCGGATCTTGGAGGCCCAGTGGGTCCCTATATCCAAAGTGAAAGAACAGATATTTACATAAAATATGCCAAAGAACTGGTGGAAAAGGGAGAAGCATATTACTGCTTCTGTACAAAAGAAAGACTTGATATGCTGAGAGCAAATTCAGAAGCTCTGAAAAGACCTTTCAAATATGACAAACACTGCCTAAACCTTACAAAGGAAGAAATTGAAAGCAAGTTAGCTGCAGGAACTCCTTATGTAATAAGGCAGAAGAACCCAACTACAGGAACAACCACCTTTGAGGATGAGATCTATGGATCAATTTCCGTGGATAACTCAGAGCTTGATGATATGATTTTAATTAAGTCAGACGGGTTCCCTACCTACAACTTTGCCAATGTGGTGGACGACCATCTTATGGGTATAACTCATGTAGTAAGAGGCAGCGAATATCTTTCCTCCTCTCCGAAGTATAACAGATTATATGAAGCCTTTGGCTGGGAGGTACCAATATATGTACACTGTCCTCCAATAATGAAAGATGCCCATCACAAGCTTAGCAAGAGACACGGCGATGCTTCCTATGAGGATCTCATAGCGCAGGGTTACCTTAAGGATGCAGTACTAAACTTTATTGCACTTTTAGGCTGGAATCCAGGAAATGAAAAGGAGCTTTTCACTTTAGATGAGCTTATTGAAACCTTCGATTATAAAAACATAAGCAAGTCTCCTGCAATTTTTGATGATACAAAATTAAAATGGATGAACAGTGAATATATTAAAATGCTGAGCCTTGATGAATTTCATGAGCTTGCCCTGCCATACTATAAAGAAACAATTACAAAGGAACTGGACTTTAAGAAGCTTAGTGAACTTATGCAGACAAGAACTGAAGTTTTAAACGATATTCCTGAAAATGTTGATTTCTTTGAGAAGCTTCCTGAATATTCAAAGGATATGTATATTCATAAGAAGATGAAAACAAATTGCGAAAATTCCCTGGAGGTTTTAAAGAAAATCCTTCCAAAACTTGAAGCTATAGAGCAATGGACCTTTGAAACTGTGAAGGATACCTGCATGGCGCTGGTAGAGGAAATGGGAGTTAAGAACGGAATTGTGCTATGGCCTGTTAGAACCGCTCTATCCGGTAAACAATTCACTCCAGGTGGAGCCTTTGAAATTGCCGATATACTTGGTAAAGAGGAATCCCTTAAAAGAATATCTGCAGGTATAAAGCTGCTTGAAAATTAACAAAACCGGCTGTGTTACATAACACAGCCGATTTTATTCTATATATTTATTCCATTTTGTATAAATGTGAAAAAGACTAACTATATCCTGTTCATTATACAAAAGTATTTTTTCCACTTTCTCTTTTGGCATTCTGGTTATATAGGTATCGTCCTTTACCAGCTTTCCAAAAGTTTTAGCCAGGTTAGAGCCGCTTATAAGCTCACTGTCCCTCTCTATGCTGAATATTTTTTCCAGAGCCTTTAAGCCGATATTAAGCTTGGTCTGCTTCTCATATTCTCTTTGAAGATCAAGATGTGTAAAGCTTTCACTGATGGAAAAATCAATATCATATTTATCGAATAAATAATTCACTACAGTAAAATCGTTATTACCTGAAAAAGTAACTATATATTCCTTTTTCTTTTCCAGCATGGTTTTAAAATATTCCCTTGCCAAAATAAGTATATCCCTTGAGTCCTTTTTGTTTTCTATCATATACTGGGTTATTGCCAGTTCATGATGCTCCGTGTCAAAGTAGCAGCATCCAAATACTCCAATACATATAGGCTTTTTATAAATGTAATGCTCCAGATCGAAAAATATGGCATTTTTATATATGGAGCCCTTTTCTCCAAATTTTAATAAATTTCTTTCATAAATTCTGCCTGTACTAATTCTCTTTTCTCTAATTATCACAATATCACTCTCAATCCGCTGTTAATATATGTCGGTTATATATCTTTTGGCTTTAGTCTATAAATCATGTCCTTTCTCTCAACAATAACCTGAAGAGCCTCAGACAAGTATGGATGTGCCTTTGCCATATTTACAAGTTCCCTGGTTGGATTTACACATACAGGATTTTTAACCATCTCCAGCATGGTTAAATCACCTGAACTGTCTCCATAGGCATAGCTTTTATCCAAATCAATATTATATTTTTTAACAAAACTGATTATTGATTTCTTTTTGCTTTCGCTGTCCCACATAGGAATAACTTCTCCTGTATAAGTCTCCTTATAATCCATTTTATATATTGAACCTATATAATCATCAAAGCCGTGCTTGGCAGCCATTTCCTTAATCAGCTCCATTGGGCTTCCTGATATGGTTATTACCATATGCCCCTGCTCCTTATGCCATTTTATTCTGTCCCTGGTATAGGTGTATACCCTGTCTCCTTTTTGGCGTATTATATTTTTTGCAATAAACTCAAGCTGAGTTCTATGAAGGCCTTTTACAGACTGAATATAAATCTCCACCATTTTAAGCAGGTATTTGTCGTAATCTCCCTGCCTTTTATCCCAATTTTCAAATTCCGGTCTAACTTCGCTGTACCATTTGTCCATTTCGATTATTTCATATTTAATAAGCTTCTTAAACAGCTCAGTTATCAGACCTTCCCTGTATAAAGTACCATCAATATCAAAAAAAGCAGCTACACTCATCCAGTTCCTCCTTTATTCAGTGCCTAGGTCAATAGTCTTTTCAACAAAATTATTAATTTGATTGATTTCCTCCATCTTTAGTGAATAAAATTCACAGCCAGCAAAATAAGCATTATCCTTTATGTCTATCCTCTTTACCACCACTAGACACCAAAAGGACGGGTTTTCTTCAACTTGAACTAAAAAATTAACAAAGTCGCCAATTTTAAGGGGTACCTTGCTCCAGAGCAGCACTCCAGATTTGGATATATTGATAATTTTCATAAAAGCTTCGTCACTCTTATATTGTTCATGTATACTTACATTATTCACTCTGGGATAAAAAATATCGAGATTTAATTCTACCCTTTCACCAAATCTTTTACCCCTGTTTATATATACATATTCACCTCTTCTGTAAATTTTGAAATTATCCGGCATATTTATCACCCCATCAATATTATTATAGTTATTATATCATATTAATATATACATTTTAATGTTTATTTTTTCTATTAATATTGACAGCCATCCAAAGCAGTGTTATTATAAGGATAGATTAAATGAGAATGATTTTCATTACGAGGTGATATTGATGAGCATTTGCGATTTGAAGCTTGGTGAAAAAGCTTACATACATTCAATTAAAGGAAATGAAAAACTGGCTAAAAGGCTTATGGCTTTAGGCTGTATAGAAGGCACAGAAGTATGTGTTAAAAATTGTGCTCCACTGGGTGATCCCATTGTGATCAATTTAAGGGGCTGCGACTTTTGCATAAGGAAAAATGACGCTAAAAATATATCCATTAGAGAAACATTGGAGGTTTAAATGAAAACAGCAGCATTAATTGGTAATCCAAACGTTGGTAAAACTTCTCTCTTCAATACTCTTACCGGCTCCAACCAGTATGTAGGAAATTGGGCAGGAGTAACAGTAGAAAAAAAGGAAGGATTCATAGATAACAAGTTGAAAATAGTGGATCTTCCCGGTATATATGCTATGGATACTTTTTCAAAAGAGGAAATAGTGGCTAAGGATTTTCTATCCAGCGGTGAAGCCGACTTTATTATTAACATAGCAGATGCCTCCAGTCTGGAAAGAAACCTCTACCTCACCACTCAACTGAAGGCTTTCAATAAACCTGTTGTATTGGTTTTAAACATGGTAGATATAGCAGACGCAAAAGGAATAAAAATAAATTACCAGCTCCTTTCAAAAAAGCTTGGAGTAAAGGTAGTGCCTATATCTGCTTCCAAGGGCATAGGAATAAACGAATTAAAGGAAATGCTTGTTGGCAGCAATTTTTTAAACTCTTTTATTGAGAATGACTTTCAATTTCAAAATGAAAAAGATGCTTATGCATATATTAGCAGGCTCCTTTCAGAGTGTATTACATCAAATAAAGCAACAAAATTATCTGCTACCGAGAAAATTGATAAATTTGTTTTAAATAAATATATGGCATACCCATTATTCTTTATATTATTGTTTTTAATATTCAAATTTACCTTTTCATGGGTTGGACAACCTTTGGCAGATTACCTTTCCTATTTGGTTGACGGAGTTTTAGTACCTTATGTGGAGATATTGCTGGCTAATTCAAGTCCATGGTTCAGCTCACTTATAATCAACGGGATTATTGGCGGTGTTGGCTCTGTAATAGTATTTCTTCCAGTAATACTTACATTATTCCTTGGAATATCCATTTTGGAAGACAGCGGTTATATGGCCAGAGCAGCGTTGATTATGGACAAGGCCATGAGGAAAATGGGACTTTCAGGAAAAGCATTTATTCCCTTAATAGTAGGCTTTGGCTGCTCGGTGCCAGCAATAATGACAGCCAGAACTCTGGAGAGTGAAAAGGACAGAAAGCTAACGGCACTTATTGTTCCACTAATGTCTTGTAATGCAAGACTGCCTGTTTATGCCTTGTTTGCAGCAGTATTTTTCCCAGGAAAAGAAACCACAGTAGTTTTCTCACTTTATCTCCTTGGAATTTTAATGGCATTTATTATCGGGATACTGTTTAAAAGCACTATTTTTAAAAAGGATGAAGAACCCTTTATTATTGAGCTACCTGAGTATAAGGCACCTGAACTTAAAAATCTTCTTAATCACACCTGGGACAAGGGTAAGGGCTTTTTAAAGAAAGCAGGAACGCTTATATTTTCAGTGTCGGTTGTAATTTGGCTTTTATCCAGCTTTAACACCACTGGTTTTACTGAAATAAACAATAGTTTCCTTGCAGCAATTGGAAGAGTTATAAGCCCGGTTTTCGCTCCTTTAGGCTTTGGGACCTGGCAAAATGCAGTATCTCTTTTAACAGGACTGTTAGCAAAGGAAGTAATCCTTGGTTCAATGGGAGTTATATATGGAGGAAACCTTGAAAGTGAACTGGCAGTGAGCTTCACTCAGGTTTCAGCTTATGCGTTTCTTGTATTTGTTTTGTCGTATACTCCATGCGTATCAGTTATTGCCACCATGAAAAAGGAGTTTGGCAGCAAAATGGCTGTATTCTCAGTTTTATACCAGCTGGTATTTGCCTGGATAATCTCATTTGTTGTATTCAGGATCGGTTCAATAATATTTTAATGTGGAAGGTGATATTATGTTTTTGGAAATTGTAGTTACTGTGGTAATTTTCACACTGGCAGCCTTGCTCCTATATAAAAACCTTAAGAAAAAAGCAGAGGGAAAATGTGACTGTGACAGCTGCGGAAGCTGCTCCTCCCATTGTCCAAACTATAAAAAATAAAGGGGTGATTTCACCCCTTTAATAGCTGTTACTGGCAATACTATTTAATTCTTCACTATCCGGATTCCCTTTTAAAATTCTGTCTATTATCTTTGAGGCCGCCTTTTTTGATATCTTATTGGTATTTACACATAATTCCAGGCTATGCTTTGTGAGAAGGAACTCAAGATACTTTGACTGCTTTGGAGTAATGCTGTCCTCCCTTATAAGGCTTGTATCCTGTTGGATTCGATAAGCAAATTCATGGATGCTTGGCAGATTTAAAACATCCTCATAATTGTGCAGCATAATTATGTCTTTTATTTCATCATCGTTTGTTTCAAGATATTCGTAGTAGAGATCTACGCTTAATCCTCCGTCTATCCTGTCTCTGCGGTTTATTCCGATATAGCGTTCCACTGTTTTAAGGTTGCACCTTTCCAGACCGAGCTGCTTATAATATGGTCTGATAAGCCTGTACAAATCCACGTGTTCATCAGGCAATGGCATAGAGATATTATTAAGCTGCATTCTCTTTTTAATAAAAGGTTCATCAAAGGCAATCCCATTGTAGGAGCACCAGACAGTTTCATGTTCAATATCCTTTAAAAAGACATCTAAAAGCAGCTTCTCATCCTGGGGCTTTTCAGCAAAGTATTGCTTTATTGAAAACTGGCTGCCAGTCAGCTTTCCAATGGATACCATTATTATCCAGTCATTTTCCTTGTCAAAGCCTGTAGTTTCAATATCGAAATATATTATATTTTCCACATTGGTTCCACCAAGCTTAGAGTGATTATATACTTTAGTATACATAAAAATTCCTCCGGCGAATATAAACTGTTAAAAGGTATCAATTGCAAAGCACTTGATACCTTTTTGCTACATTTTTTCAACTACCTCCAGGCCTATGAGGTATAAAGCATTTTTCAATACCTGGCAGGCCGCCTCTACCATTTTCAGCCTTGCACATTTAAGTGCCGGATCATCCACATTGGATATCTTATGCGCATTATAAAACTTATTAAAAGCCTTGGCCACATCAACTGCATATCTTGTAACCACAGAAGGCTCGAATTTATCTATTGCATAATTAATTGCATCATTGAAGCCCTGGAGAGCCTTTACCAGCTCAAATTCCTCCTTGGAATTCAGCTTGCTGAAATCAGCTTCTGCCTGATTTTCTTCAACCTTTCTTAATATGCTTCTTCCCCTTGCATAGCTGTATTGTACATAAGGACCTGTTTCGCCGTCAAAGCTCAGCATTTCCTTCCAGTCAAATACAATGTCCTTTTCCCTGCTGTTTTTCAGGTATGTAAATACCATGGCACCAACGCCTACTTTTTGAGCTACCAGTTCTTTATTTTCAAGCTCAGGATTTTTTTCATTTATTATTTCCAGGGTTTTTTCCATGGACTCATTTAACAAATCCTCAAGGAATATTACATTCCCCTTTCTAGTGGAAAGTTTCATATCTGCAAATCTTACAAGACCAAAGCCTATGTGCCTGCAATCATCAGCCCAGTCATTACCCATAAGCTTCAAGGTTGTAAAAAGTTGTTTGAAATGGAGGCTCTGGTCCAGTCCCACTACATAAAGGCTCTTGTAAAAATCATAGTTTTTCTTTCTGTACACTGCCGCAGCCAGATCTCGAGTTGCATACATGGTAGCCCCGTCAGCCTTTTTAATTATACAAGGAGGCATGTTGAAATCATCAAGCATAACCACCTGTGCACCGTTGCTTTCTACAAGCAAACCTTTCTTTTCTATATCTTCAACTACTGCATCCATTTTATCTGAATAGAAGCTTTCTCCTGCCATGGAATCAAATTTAACTCCAAGGAGGTCATATACCTTCTGAAATTCCTTAAGGCTTAAATCCTTGAAGGTATTCCAAAGCCTGGTTTCTTCCTCGTAACCATCCTCCAGATTCTTGAAGTATCTTCTTGCTTCATCCTCCAGAGACGGGTCCTTTTCTGCTTCTTCATGGAATTTAACATATATTCTGAGAAGCTCCTTTATGGGCTCCTTTTCAAGTGCCTCCACATCAATCCATCTTTTATAGGCTGAAATTAATTTTCCAAACTGGGTGCCCCAGTCACCAAGATGGTTGATACCAATACATTTATAGCCTTCAAAGGTCAGTATTCTGTATAGTGAATTACCTATGGCTGTACTAAACAGATGACCTACATGAAAGGGCTTAGCAATGTTTGGGGATGAGAAATCTATGGTTACAGTTTTACCTTCCCCATCTTTTGAAGACCCATACTTGTCCCCCTGGCTTAATATTTTGTCTATAGTATTTTTAACAAATACTGCTTTATCTACAAAAAAGTTCAGGTATGGTCCAAGACATTCAACTTTTTCAAAGCCTGATTTGTCTATTTTTTCAGCTAGCTCTGTTGAAATTGCATTGGGAGATTTTCTCAAAACCTTTGACAGCTGAAAACATGGAAATGCGTAGTCTCCCATTTCAGGCCTTGGGGGTATCTCTATTAACCTTTCCAATGATTGAACATCCATATCTACTGCATCACTTATTCTCTCTGCAACAATTTTTTTATAATCCATTAATACAACCTCCCGCATGTAAAAAAACCATCTCTCAAATAACAGAGACGGTTTAATCTCGTACCACTCCAATTGACAATTAAATTATAAGATTATTAATTATGCCTTGTCAATAGAATTTTACTTTTTTATAAGCTGTGCAAATTCCGTCAAATCAACGGTAGGCCTGCTGCAGGCGAAGTTCTGGCATATATATGCAGCCGCCTCACCAGCTATCTCTTTTTGCCCTTTGATAAAGGGAATCAACCCAGTTAGAATATCATCATTGTCATTTAATATTACAGTGGAAAAAGGCATAAATTCTGCATTCACTGCTTTAATCATAGATTTAACCTTTGGATAAAACCTGTTTCCGGATATAACTATTTCCTTACCTGGAGTTATATTGAGCAAATATGCCTCCACAAGAAAGCTGTAGGCTGCAGGATTTTCAGTTACTATGCCAGCTGCAAAATCAAAGGTTTTATCAATAAACACACTGTATTCCTGCCGCCCTAGAATTTTCATGAGCCTTGTGAGGTTCATTAGTGCAGAGGAATTTCCAGAAGGCAGGGCTCCGTCATAAAAATCCTTGGGGCGCATTATCAGCTGTTCGCTGTCTTCTCCATAGATATAAAAGCCGCCATGGACGATGTCATAGAAAAGCCTCAGCATTTCCTCATTAAATAATGCTGCTTTCTCAAGATATACACTGTCAAAGGTAGCTTCATAGGTTTCAAGAAGGCCCCATACAAAATATGCATAATCCTCCAGCAGTGCAGTATTAGCTGCTTCGCCATTTCTGAACCTTGCAAGCAGCCTCCCATCCTCTCTTACAAGCTTGTGCAGCAGAAATTTTGCAGTTTCTTCTGCGACATCTATATAATCTTTGTTGTCAAAAACTCTGCCTGCATAGGACAATGCAGCAAGCATCAGACCATTCCAGGAGGTTAGTATCTTGTCGTCCTTAAATGGATGAACCCTTTTTTCTCTTGCTTCAAAAAGCTTCTGAAGCATTTTATCCAAGCTTTCCTCCAGTGAAATACTGCACTGTATTTCATTTATATCTGTATTAATGAGATTAGGAATGTTTTTTTCTTCAAAATTGCCCCTATCAGTTATGTCATAATATTTCATAAATATTTCAGCATCCTGGCTGCCCAGCACATCAATTACTTCCTGTTTAGTCCAGACATAGAATTTTCCTTCGACACCTTCAGAATCAGCATCCTCAGCTGAATAAAAGCCGCCTCCCTGATGCTTCATATCCCTTAATAAATATATGAATATTTTATCTGCTATTTTTTTATACAGCTTGTTTTTAGTAATATGGTAGGCTTCAGTATATGCAAGGGCTAGCAGGGCATTATCATAAAGCATCTTCTCAAAATGTGGAACAAGCCATTTTGAATCAGTGGAATATCTTGAAAAGCCAAAACCGACATGGTCAAAAATACCGCCCTTATACATAGACTGAAGGGTATATTCCACCATTTTCAGCGCATCCTCGTCCTTTTCATGGCTATAATATCTTGATAAAAAGAACAGGTTATGGGGAGTTGGAAACTTGGGCATATCAGAAAAGCCTCCATGTCTAGGATCATAGTGGTTTTTCAGTTGTTGTACAGCCTTTTTAACAATATCATTGTCAAATTTTATTCCATGCTCTCTGTTTTCCAATTGAGATATGTCTTTTAACATAGAATCGCTGGATTCCAGTATTTTTTCTTTGTTGTTTTTCCAGGCATCAGTTATATTCTCCAGTATTTCTATTAAGCCAGGTCTTCCATAACGGGTGTTTTTAGGAAAATATGTACCAGCAAAAAACGGTTTCTTATCACAGGTCATAAATATGGATAGTGGCCAGCCTCCGCTGCCTGTTAAAACCTGGCAGTAGGTCATATAAATATTGTCTATGTCGGGCCTTTCCTCACGGTCCACCTTAATTGAAATAAAACTTTCATTAAGGATTTTAGCCACGTTATTATTCTCGAAGGATTCCCTTTCCATGACGTGACACCAATGACAAGTCGGTTAAATAAACCTACGAATAGCCAATAGATAAGAAAATTGGCTTATCTTCTTCTTTTGCTTTAGCAAAGGCTTCTTCCGCCCAAGGATACCAGTCCACTGGATTATGAGCGTGCTGTAGTAGATAAGGACTCTTCTCGTTTATTAATCTATTGGCTACCTTTTCGGTTTTCATGAGCATCACCTCCTTATAAATAAAAAAAATTGAACATCATACGCCTAAAGAAAATTTACATGTATAATTATATTTTCTCCATTCCTTGTATAATTTATTCTATCAATAATTGTTTTGAGAAACTGATTTTTATCATGTGATGACTCTGCCTGTGACCACTTTTTACGAAAATCTGCAATATTACTGAGCATCATTTGATCAGTTGCCTTATCTCTTTTTTGTAATCTTACTTTTAATTCCTTTACATCATTATTAATTTGATCAATACGTGTTTCTCTAATATTTTTTCTTAATAAAAATTTATCCTTTGAAATTTCTCCATCCTCTCTCATTTCGTAAAGATTATTTAAAGCCTTTTCTTCTTTTTGTAGCTCATCCTGCTTTTGTTTTAAAGCTGATCTAATCAAAATCGTTTCATCTTCTTTAACATCTGCAATATTACTTAAGATTCTATCCTCATATTTTCTCAATTCGGTAAAAACTGCCTGCACAATATAATCTGTATCTGCGCCAGGATTATCACATTTATCACCGATCGGAGTAAAATGTTGGCACTTTTTTAGGTACTCAATGTGATTTCTTCCATTTTTCGTAATGCCCATTCTATACCCGCATTTACTGCAATAAACCAGCCCACTTAATACAAAAGCACCTTTACGGGCTGCTTTTGGTATAATCTTACGTTTTGCCAGCAGCTCCACTATTTTGTCATGTTCTGCTTGAGTTTTTATTGCTTTGTGACGTCCATCAATCACTATCCAGTCTTGCTGATCATATCTTTTAAGCGGTTTAGTTTTTTTGTTTTTATGTCCGCTGCCTTTTTGCTTACCAAAAACAATTTTACCGAGGTGGGTCATGTCCTTAAGTAGACGATACACAGTATTATTATTCCAATCCAAACCTCCAGGAGACTTTATGTTTAATTTATTTAGCTCCCAAGCAATCTGGTAGGCTGGTAACCCGTCTAATGCCATATCTAATATTTGCCTGTATACCTTGTAGTGGTCAGCATTTATATCAAGATTGCCTGTCTCACGATTATATACGTATGGATATGGCGGTTTACCATTCGTCCATTTACCGTCTCTTGCCCCCCAGATTTTTCCTCTTCGTAATCTCTTGGTTATTGCCTTATATTCAATCCTTGCCAGATATTTTTTGGTCTCAAGTTGAATTTCATCATTATCATTGTCCCATTTATAATTATGATCTGGCGTTATGATAAAAACCTCGGCCTCTCTTAATATAGCCTCAATTAGTCCCCAGTCTCGATCATCACCACGCCCTAATCTATCAATATCTACAACAGCTATCGCATCAAATAAATCCATTTTAATATCGTCCAATAAACGGCAAAATTCTGGACGGTCTTGGATGCTATCACTGGAACCTATTTCAGCATATTCCCGATAACTATAATCCATTTTATTGCATAACTCTACAAGCTGCATCCTGTGTTTTTGCAAATCTGTATCTTTATCGCCTCTACTTTTGCGTAAGTATATCGCAACATCTTTTACTAATATTTCTTCTGATTCCATCACATCACCTCACACTTGACATTATGAAAATTATACCATTTAAACATAATAAAAAAAAGAAGGTAATCTTCATCCCATATATTGATAAGATATATATAAATTTGTAAATATGTATTGTTTCTACCAAATTTAAGCAGTATAATATAGAAAAATAATACAAATATTAGCAAATATTATACAAAAAGGAGGTAGAAATCGAGTGGATATCATCACTTATTACAGGAGCAGAACACAACTGATAAATGGAATTAATGAACTAATCGACAAATATTGGGACAAGACAATATCTGAACAGGACTTGATAGATAAACTAAAGTTAATTCTAAAAAATAATTCTGATTTGATTTATACAGAAGGAGTTATTAATAGCACGGTAAAGCTCAGGCTTGGAAAGCGGCGACTTGATTTAATTGATAAGATATCCAGGGAGGTGTAAATACGTGAACGAAATCGACCTTTATATGAGTCTTATAGATGAGGAAGAAACTAATGAAATCCTAAGTCTATTCAAAGAAAATACAAAATCTAAAAATGAACAATATAAGAAGGTTAAAATAATAAAAATACTTCGTGGGATGTCTATGAAACCAGGTAAGTTTAAAGGTTCTAATCCTTTTGAGTTTGTAATCAAAAGACATTATGGAGAGGCTTTTAAAGAGCTCACCGAAAAGCAATTTTTCTACTTTATCAATGATTCAGGACTTAAAGTACCAGATTACAAAAAACTGGCAAATGCATTGCTGCTGCATCCTGAGAAGACAAAAGAACTCCTACCCGTAATGATAAACAATCAAAAGGAGGGCAAAGATGTTTTTGACCTGGGATATAAGTTTGATACGGAGGAAGAAGCATGGGATTATATTAAGATTACAGCAATGTATAATGATAACAAAAATCAGGATTTTTTTGTAAGTGAACTGAAAAACTATATGGATGAAGAGCTCCTTGACCAAATTGATTCCATAGGAGATGAGGCTCAATCATGGACAGTGTTCGATTTGATGAATAAAATTAAAGCAGATGAAATACCTACTGTTGCTCTCAACTATGCTTTTCTTAACGCACAAAAAAATTTAAAAAGTGAGTATCGAGCGGATTTAATTGTAACTATATTAGTAGCATTGTTAGATCATTATAAGAGTGAAAAAGAAAAATCTTCTATATCCTCCACTGAAATCAGTATCAGTTCAGATGAAAATGCAAAATTGCTTGAAGATATTGCTGAAAATGAAAAGAAGATATCCGAGTTAGAAAAGACTATTAATCAGTTAAAAAAGGATTCCAAGAAAATTGCAAAAGAAGCTGAGGCAGGTTCAAAACAAATAGCTGAGCTTACGGAAACTTCAAACCTTTATAAAGAGGAAAAAGAGGCACTAAAAAAGGCCCTCGAATCAAATCTGCAGATCATCGAAATTAAAGAAAAAATAGACCAAGGGACTATAAATGATTTAAAGACAAAATATGCTAATGCTGAAAAGTTGGAATTATATTTTAAGTATAATTTTGATCAAGAAAGCGTAACACCGAAATTTGCGGTAGTAACAGCAAATGAAGCTAAAATAGCACAAATTATTTTTAATGAGGTGCTGTTTGTTAATATTAAGGAAATTGACGATGAAAATATTGTAGACAAGCTAAAAAAAGATATTAAAAATATTTTTATTAGAAGAGAAGGTTTATCCACTACGCAGATAAAAAAAGCTAAAAGGATAGCTGAACACATCGGAGTTGAAACGAAAACAATATATGCTGGAAGTGAAAAAAGATTAATTCAGGAAATATCAAATATATTGGGGAGGTATGACAATGTCGCTATTTAATTCAGAAAGTAAAAACAAATTATTGAAGGCAAATACCTGCTACGTACTTGGAATGTTGGCTACAAATGAGGAATATTACCCAAATGCTGGTGAAGACCAAGCCCCTGTCACAGGAATGAAAGGAAGCAATAGTATTATATTTTACATCAAAGCCTTGAGTCCTGAACCTGTTCCAATAAAAGAAATGCTGCCTCAAATAATGCAATCGGACCTATATAGCGGTATAGATACGAATCCTAACAACCAGGTGCTTTTCTCTATGGATTATAGGATGACTACTGATGTTGAAAGAAAGAAAAAGATGCTGAGAGATAAATTTGGAAATAAATTGATATTGTTTAAGCCCAAAATATCTTTTAATGTAAGGGACGGGAAAGAGCTTGTTTATAAAAATCTTGATGTGGTTGCTATTGAAGATATTCAGGCAGATCCAAAAGCATCATATGTTCCCATTCCTCACCAGTGTATGAATAACGTAGACTTTGAAAAAAAGCTGACTTCAAAGAGCAATATCCTGTTCGAAGATTATGGACATGCTATGCCAGATCCAGAGTATATATTATGCGGAGATTATATATATTATAATTTCCCAAGCTGGCAACGGCATAAAACAAATAGTAATATATGGGCTTGTGAAAAAGGAATGGGTAAAATATATAGGACTAAATTCACCAATTATGAAAACACCATTGGCACTGATGGAGTTATATTTATGGAAAGGAATGCTATCAAAAAGCTCATAAGTGAAGCTCAAGGTGAAGATATTGAGGCAATTCCCCTGCCTACTGCTGTTCATCCCGTAGCTCAAGCTATTGCAGAAACAATAATAAGTCCAGCAATTGACAATATTAGTGCATCATCGGCTCCAGAAAGCATTTCGGAATATCTGTTCTTAAAAGCCTTGAAACAATGCACTATCAGGGAAAAGCTGTGTTATGACACCAATGATCTTGTGAATTTTCATACATGTGTTAAGACTAACCCAATTACTATCCTTGCAGGGATGTCTGGTACGGGAAAAACCCAGCTCGCCCTTGCCTATTCCAAAATGCTGGATCTTTCAGAAGAAGACACTACGCTCTTGTTCCTTCCGATTAGTCCTTCATACACAGAACCTGGGGACCTGCTGGGGTATCTGAATAATTCAAGTGGTCTGTTTGTCCCCTCGGAAATAGGATTTACTGATTTCCTTATACATGCCAGTGATAATCCAGACAAAATGCATATGGTAATTTTCGATGAGATGAATTTATCTCAAGTGGAATACTGGTTTGCTCCATTTATATCCCTGCTGGAAAAGAAAGAAGATAAACGGTTTATCCAACTCTACAGCAACAGGGCTCACTGCATAAATAATGAGAGATATAAGTCATCCATTCCAATTGGAAGCAATATCATTTTTATAGGAACCGTAAATGTTGATGAAACAACTAAAGACTTTTCTGACAGGCTACTGGACAGGGCTAATATAGTAGTACTAAACAAAAAGAACTTTGCACAACTTAGAGAAGAACAGGAAGCAGAAAAAACATTGGAAAAAACCTTCGAAAAGTACGTCTGCTCCTCATATGATGAGTATAATTCATGGGTTCAGCTTGAAGATTCATTATCAGCATACAGTTTGGATGAAATAAATCTTCTTGATGAGCTGCATTCCTTAATAAGAAAATTTGATGTTCAAAAAGGTGTTTCATTCAGGATACTCAAGAAGATTGGAGATTACTTGAACAATATACCTGTAGATGATAAAGGCCAAAAAATGATTTCCAGGGAAGATGCATTTGATATTGAGATTAAGCAGCGGCTTATCACTAAAATAAAAGGTACGGAAAAGCAGTTTGAAACTTTGATCGGCACCATAAGGGATGATAGTGATATTCCAACAAATAGCATGCTGTATACGTTCTTTAATAATGAAAAAAGCCAAGGTATCAGTCATTTTACACTTACCAAACAGGAAATAATAAGAAAGGCAAAGGAATTAGGTATTTACGGATATGCAAGTTAAAGTCTCCTTTGATATAAGGACATTTAATGACTCCTTCCATTCCGCAGAATCACGAATAATCTCCCCAGAATATTACCCTGACTTTAATCTTGGGGATGAATTTGTGAAATTTATAGAACACAATACTGTATTGGTAAGTTTTGAAAGCGAAGATCCTAACGCTGCACTTGAAATTGAGTGTTATAACAACGATGGACTTTCTATAGTAAAACCAGGCCAAACCATTCAAATTACAACTGGCCAAGATCAAGATGATATGATGGTTCCAGGATATCATTCCGTAATAATAAGGACATCTGATGCTTATTATGAGGGGTATTACCATATAATCCCCTCTTCCATCTCCTGGGATGGGCTTATGAATATGAAAAGCTACCTTGAGAACATGTTGGAAGGCCTTTCTTACAATTTATATGCTCAAAGGTACGGGGCCAAAGGCAAAAACTTAATGCACACAGCTTCTTACTCCCAAATATACAATCATATTAACGAAAATATTGGGATGCTTATCAATAATCTTAATTCAATCACAAAATGTCCCTTAGTGAATGTGGGGAAACAATATTCAGAAAAGCCAGGGGGCTATAAAAGACCTGATAATAAGAGTCAAAGGTGGCTCTCACAAAAGGGGACCTCCAGAAATGACAATCTTTTCTGTCCTGATATAGTATTCGAAAAACATACAGTGCTAAATTCAAATACCGTAGAAAATAAATGGATTAGAAAGATAATACATCACACAGTAATGGTTTTGTGCGAGCTTGAGGCAAACTTCAAAACAGCGGGTGTAAGTCTGGAAGGAAGGAAGCAGCTGAAATTTGAAGAATATCAAGCAGCTAAGCTGGAGTATTCTAATAAAATCGAGGGTGATTATACCTTATCAGATAATTTTAGAATGAATAAGAGAAAGAGAATGGAACGGCTGAAATACGAAGTCCAGGAGTTTGCTGAAAACATATCTTATCTAACAGAAATTCAGTGTAATATTAAAAAATTGCGGTCTTTCCTATCCAGTACCGAATATGATACGTGGTTGAATGAGATAAATGGATTTGAAAAAGTAGTTAAACCATCCAACGGCCTATTAAGAGATTACAGATATTCACAGCTATACACATTTTATATTGAGCTTGTATCACTGGAAAAGGATATGCATAAAGAAAAGAAAACCAGCTTTCCATCTAAAAAAACCTCGAAATTATTTGAATACTATACTGCAGGCTTAGTAATAGAAAAATTACAGCAGGAAGGTTTTAACTGGGATAGCGGCTGGCTTGCAGATGATAGAAAAGGAGTATCTTATAATGGAGAACTACCTTCAGAAACGATAATGCATTTCTCCAGAGATAATTTGCTATGTGAAGTAGCATATGATCTCGAAATCGGAGCAAAACCATGCAATGCGCCAGTTGGAAGATTTGTTAAAAACAACGCCAGAGCTTGCCGTCCTGATCTGAGACTTTCACTATTCAATAAAGAAACAAACAAATTATTGAAAGCTACTATAATAGAAGTAAAATGCAGAAAAACAAAATATATTTACAATGAACATGGGGATACATCGGTCATTGAGCAGTTAAATGATTACTACAACTTCGCATACAGGTCATTAAATTCAAAGATAATAAGTAGAAACATTATCGATAATGTCATAGTAATTTATCCAAAGCAAAACAGAACAGTTGATTATGATGGAGACTATAACTTCAGCTTTATACAGATAGATCCAGCGGAATGTGGCAACGAATGCTACGGCTATAGTGCATTTGAAGAAAAGATTATGGAATTCTTAACATTAAAGGATTTGAACTAAAGTATAAAAGGTGCAGATTTGCACCTTTTTTTATTATCTATTATATAAAGGGTTCATAGTTACATAGACAGGACCCACATGATTCACAAAAATAACCGCCGCATTTGAGACATTTTTTATTAGTATTAAATATCACCTCTTTGCAATTCCAGCAATGAGTTACAGCCTTTAAAAATCCCGATTCGGGTTTCAGAAGCCCTTCATATTTATTTAGCAATAATTCTGATTTCTTATTCGGAATAATAAAATAGTATTTACCAAATCCGCTATGCTTTAATTTTACAGTTTCTTTACTAAATTTGGTATGCAGAATTACACCAGGCTCTTTTTCATTCGGAGTTACTTTTTTTATTGTTCCAATACTATATGAGGTATGTTCGATTTTACAGCCAATGAGTTCCTTCCATTTAGCCAGATCTATTCCTGCATACTTTTTAAAATCCATATTTGCCCTTCTCCCCCCATAACACATTAATTAATTTTAAGAAATTTATATGTATTATTTTAATTATACACCTATAAATCATTATAACTATGTTTTATATTGTCGATTACAATTAATTTTTAGTAAAACTGGATATTAATTTGAAAAAATTATAAGTTATTTCATTTATTATGAGTAAATTATAACTCAATTAATAATTTTAATATGTTATAATAGTATATATAGGTAAATATGTAATAATCTATGAATAAATTAAGTTAAAGGTAGAAATGTAAATTAATTTTATAAGAGAGGTATAATTATGTCTAAAATTGCTACTAACTACTATATGGGCGATAACCTTTTATATTTAACTAAATATGAATTTGCTGCGATAATTTCATACTTAACTTCAAAGGTGATTTACCCTTTAGATTGTATACCAATAATGAAAAAATTTAAGAGTATAACAAATATAGGTTTTTATATTGTTAGTCAAAAAGAAGCTTGGGATTATTTTAAAGATAAATATGGCTTAATATTAAAGCATAGAGGTATCTCTGAAATGCCTATTCTCCTTAATAGGGCTGTAGATTATGCATTTGACAGTGCTAAGTAAAACAATTAATTTTCCCTTAGAATGATATATCAAAAAATACTTAAGAACAAATTAATAATTTTTAATATTTAATAATCATGTATTAAAATTAAGTAGGTTTATACTTACATTTCTAATCATCAAAAATAGTATTATATTTAATTTTGAAGTTACTACTTCGTGATTAATTTTATCGGAATCCTATATTCCAGAGCTTTTTCTATGATTTGGGCCTTGAATTGTCTATAGTTACGCA
Organism: uncultured Clostridium sp.; assembly: GCA_937927335.1. Taxonomy (GTDB): domain Bacteria; phylum Bacillota; class Clostridia; order Clostridiales; family Clostridiaceae; genus UBA699. The sequence continues at coordinate 30,271 of CALBDU010000013.1, read as the reverse complement.
TATCATTTAGCAGCGTAAAATGCTGCTCATCGTCAAGTCTTACAGCCAGCCCTCTGTTAGTCTCATTAATATCAGCGATATCAGACCATGGTATATCAGCTACAGTTTTTCCGCATCGTACTGACAATGCATTACTTTTAACAGTGAAAGAAAATTTATCATTATAGTAATACGCAAAAATCAAAAACACAGATGCTAATACAACCAGCAGCCCCAGGGCAATCCCCTGTGGTCTGTATCCTTTTAGGATTAATAATACAGCTGGTGTCCCGCCAAAAAGGACAAGCGCCTTAATCCTTGTGCCATAGTTATTGACATCATATTTGTATACCATCAGTATCGCCTCCTACTGGTTGAAAAGCTCGTAAACCGCCTCGTCTATCAGCCCGTCAGCAAAAAGTACATCTATGACAGATTGCCCAAAATTTGCAGCATCCCCTCCAGCCTCAGCCAGAGAAAGTATCCTATCCATCGTAGCACCAATATCATTATAGTTATCCATCATCATCGCTCCTTACATTATTTAGTAATGTTTGAAATATATATATTATATCACCGTTTTTTGACAAAGTGTACTTTACGCATAAATTTTCATATATTTTTTTAAGAGGATTATGAATCAGAGGTCTAAGCCTCTGTTTTGTCAAGATCCTGCATTATCAATCAATGTTGTATACTACATCACCAGCTTTTATCTTTTTAGTCTGGTCCATCTCTTGCCACTCCCAGCCTATACTCGCATCTCATCCTTTGTCATTGGTTTATCGCTGGATACTATATTATTTGCATATAGCTTGCGATACTTATTATCTTCAGCGGTACATTCGTCACATATTTTTTTCATTTCCTGGAATAACTTTTTCCTATGCGTGTATTAATACAATGTACTCTACTTCCCATCTAAATACTGGCATAGTACAATGTCCTGATTTCTTCATCTGTCATATTTGGATGTATCATCAAATCCCCTTCTTTCTTCTTGTATATGATTTATAATGGCTGAAGTTTAGAAAAGGATTCCCTGACATATCAAGTATTTTTTCAACTTTTTTGAATTATTTTTGAAGTATTTACACTTAAAAAAGGGCGCACTTATCCCTTGTAAAAAGCAGAAAGCAGCGGAACGACAATACCACACTAAAAGGGACGCCCGCAGAGCGGGCTTATCCCATAAGACCTGTTGCTAAATAATCGGATATAGCTGACATACAATACTGCACACTACCTGTTTCTGACAACGGTTCGTACTCATTGAGAAAGCTGAGGTACCAGGCGGGAAAACTCATTTCCTTAAGTTTTTCAGCTTCTGTTGGTGCAAACCACTCTACATCGCACATTTCTTCTCTTGCTTTGTCCCATATCCATTTGCGCCATGCATCTGTACGAAATTCCATTGGCAGGTCCTTATCGTATTCTTCATCAAATGTTACAGGCTTTACCTTTTCTTCTTTTATCTCTTCTTTCGATTCTTCTTTCTTTTTTTCTTTTTGTGCTGCTGCTATCTGATCAACTCGATCCATTAGCATCATGAGTGTGTATTGTGCATCGGTCTCAATATCGCTTAAATTATACCTTGCCTCAAAATCCTTGCGCCAAGCATCTAAACCGATTTTACATACCAGTTCTATTTCTGCGTCAGAATCAATGGTTATATTTTCTGAGGCTTGTAGTCTTTTCAATTGCTTGTACCAGTCCTCGGACCTCTCCTCGGCATGATAATCAAATGTTTCCTGGTCATAACGCAGTCTTGATACGTCATCCAAGTCTTGTATAGCCCTTTCTGTAAGACAAAATCCTCTATCTAATATAATCTCCATATACTCAGATATAGGCATATTACAGTTAACCAATGGATCTATCAATTTTTCCCAAGTCATGTTGCGTCCATTTTTTGCAGTGCGCCAATACATATCACCTGCATCTTTGCGGTCATCCTTGACATATAATCCATAGCTCACATCGTAACATAAGTCAGTCAGCTGTTTGTATGCTATTATATTGCCTGATGCTCCAGCACTGTCATTGTCGTAAGCCAGCACTACCTTAACCTGGTCTGGCTTAAAACGCTTTGTCATCAACTGGAGCTGGCTGTCTGTTAGGTTATTACCATAGCTTGCTACAACAGCAGTCTCGGTGTCTTTGATATATTTATATATCCTAAGAGCATCCTTTTCCCCCTCGACAATTACCAACTTATTACAAGACATATACGCACCTTCTTTTTGGTACACATCCAGCAGAAACAGGTTTTCTGATGTGTCAGTCCCTTTTAAGTTAAACTTAACCACCTTAGCCAGATCATTTCCGCATTTTTTAAACCACTCGTCCTCCTCGGCTATCTTGTCAATGTCAGCCTGCTTGTCCTGTATTTTATCTGCTTTATATCCAGTCCTCCTGGCTTTAAATCCAACTATATCCCAGTTATCCCTTACTGCATATATAAGACATCCTCTCATCATATTGGACCACCACGCAGCCTTGCCTTTGCCTGGATTAACAGTAAAATCTCTGTAGTAAACACCGCATCTATCAATGTCCTCGTCCTTGAATCCCTGCCTATGCAAGTACCAATAGTCGTCGGAGCAGTCATTAAGGATCTCATCTATTATCTTTCTTTTTTCTCTTTCCATCGCTTCTTTATTTTTTGTCTTATCTGTGTCGTTGCTGTCATCAGCTTCGTAATCTAATTTATCTGTTATAACTGTCCTACCTCGATATAATACATCATATATCAAAGTGTAAGGATGTATCCCTTTTAGTATGCTTGCGTATGTTGATTCCTCCAGCAGTTGAATTAGTGTTCCGCTTTCTTCTCCCTGTGATTTAGCACAGCTGTAGTGAGGTATTTCCCCAGGTTCTGGATTGATGATCCAGCTTGCGTGCTTGCTGCTGTGGTGCTTGCCCCTGTCACACAGCGGGCACTGTGTCTTGTAGCGGTCCCCATCAGCGGTTTCCACCACTGTGTAATCATCCTCATCATCAACAGCTCCGATGGCTTCTAACACCTTCATCAACTTGTCTATGTCCCAGCCGTTATTATTAATAATGTCTTTTTCCCAAGCTGTGGTAACATCGTCCTCCTGCTCGTGGTTGAGATGTGCCAGAATGTCCGACCTTAACTGCCATCTATAGGCATCTGTCTCGGATATGATACCAGCTACTACATTATTCATTTTATCGATTCGAGCATAAAGGTCAGTTGGGAATCCTCCTATTTTATCGCTTACTGCTTTATAAGTATTATATTTTAGCTTGATATCACGAGTTTTACTTATATCTGCCAGCTTATACTGGGGGAATTTGTAATTGATCCCGTTAATTTTATCCCAGTTAGTGTCCTTATTGCTTAATGCGTACTCAGCTGAACCATTGATAAAATTAGCCAGTGTCATTGGATTTTCAGGCATCACCTCATTATGTTTGTCCATTATTTTAGCGATATATTGATATTGATCGTTATAAAGTTTCATATAATACCATCCCCTTTTCTTTTTTCACCGCCTGCGGGGGCGGCTATGTATAGTGCTTAATATATGTAAGGGGACGGGCGGTTAAGCCCGTTGTTAGTTGTACCAGGTCGTGTCGATCTCTTGCTGAGCCATAAATTCCAAAACCTCATCTCTGTCCTTAGCTTCGATCATAATAGTTTCGGTTCTTTTCGATCGGTCACCACTAATAATAGTACATGTCACCGCCAGGTTGCCCCGTTTAGTCTCTTCAATTTCAGCGGAAAAATCATAATCGTTCATGAGGATCAATTGTAAATAATATACATCGTGATAATATCCTTTTGATTCTTTTTTGTTATTTAACATATAAGACCATCTCCTTTTGTTTTACACCTTACATTTTATATAAGGTGTATGTATAAGGGCTGTTGAGCCCGTTAATTTCTCCATTTGGTGTTGATTTTATTGTTACTCAGGAATAATATTAATTCGTATTTATCTTTAACATCCATTACATAGATCAATTCTAACGCATTACTCACATCTATTGTCACAACCATATTTCCAGTTCTCTTTTCTTCAATTTCAACTTCCATGATTTTCAAGTTCTGCATCAGTATAAATTGTAAGTCGTTGACATGTCTATAATAGTGCATTGGTTTTTTCATCATGACCATCTCCTTTTATATTTCGTCCTGCTTTGCAGCGGGACTATGTACTGGAGGCGGGGGAGATAACCACCTCTCTCTATCTTGGCTTAAGTATATTTCATGATTTTTTAAGGTTTCAAGTATTTATTCAACTTTTTTTATGAGTAATTTGTAAACAAATCAAGTTTTTTTTGCAAATAAATAGACTGCCTTAATATGTAGCAATCTCTCCTTATTCATCGTGCAAAAACTTTACTAAATGGGACATATCCTCGATTTGCACTACCTTTTCCATAGCCTGTCTTTTTCTGGCTATCAATAGCAGCTTTTTAGCTACTTTGCCATCCAGATAAAAAATAAATATCTTATCATCTACATGGATCTTCTCAAGCTCTTCTACTCCAGTCTTTTCCTTGAATATTTCTCCGTCAGTACATTCCTGGGCTGCCTGAAAAGCTGAGATCAGTTGTTGTCTGGTTATCTTCATCTTTAAAACACTCCTTCATTTTGGTATGTAGGAGGCGGTGGAAGCCGCCTTAAAGGAGTTCATTGCAATAGCAGTCAATGTATTTACCAAAGATCTTATGTCGTGAAAAGTATTTATAGTCTTGATCTGTGGTAAGATGTTTGGACAGCTTAGTTTCGATACATAACTCGCTATCCGTGGTAATACAACGTCTGTATACATCTACGCTATCGACGTTAAATAAGCACGCAAATTTATATATATTACTTATAGTTCGTTCTCTGTCCTCCTTAGTTACATCATATATGCGCTGCATTTCCTGCACTTTTTTGTTTGTTATTGTTTTATCCATATAAAACCATCTCCTTTTTATCGTATGAATCAGAGGCTCTCAAGCCTCTTAAGAACACTGCACGTCTCTTACACTTGTAGATATATCATGTTGATATAAAAACTCGTATTCTTTATCCTCGTCAAGCTCCAGCATTGCTGGACCACTTGTAACACGCATAGCATCGAAATAGTCATGAGTTGTATTAAAGGTAAATATTGTATAATATATCCAATTCATTTGCTCTTAATGTAGTGTTGATTATCTGTCCTGACCTGATTCCCCAGGCATGTCTGATCATAGTTCCATCAGCGATTTTTACATATCCGATAATTAACTTTTCTGTTTTTTTTCTTTTTCTTTTATAAACAGTTTATACGCATTTCGATAACACTACCTAATCCTATGATTATATTTTTTCCTTAGTTGTTTGCTTGTTTCCATAATCAATTTCCATAAGACTTCTCCTCTAAATTATGAATTTGTGGTATATCACAGGCTTATTTGATCGCTGCAATATGTATGCCAGGCGGGGGAGATGACCACCTGTCTCTATCTTGGCTTAAGTATGCTAATTAATTTTTTTGCAATTTCAACTTTTTTTCAATAAATGTTGTAAATAAATTGCTAACATCTATTACAATAATTTGTTTTGCTGCAGATAAGTGTAGATTATCCTACGCAGCACCATGCATATACTGATCTTGTATTTCACTGCTATTTCCTTAACTGTCTCCAGCTCATCATCCGAAACGATGATTGCAACCATCCTTGCGCCCTCCGAAACAAAGCTGTAATCATGCAGCAGAGCATCCTTGTCCACCATGTCGGTATATATCATTTGTTTAATAAGTTTAGCTGAAGTCATGTGCCTTTCATCAGCTGCCTGAAATAAAGCATCATGACTGGCTGGGGAGATCTGCGTCCAGATTCTCGATTTTTTTGTATAATTCATATGGCATCACCTCGTTTTTTTCATCTATTTATAATGTAGATAAAGATTCTTGGCGATATCAAGTATTTTTTCAAAAATATTTTCGATGATTTCACTATATCACCATTGTTTTCAATATCCAAATTTTACTCTTTTTGTTTTACTTTAATTTTTTATTTAAATATATTCAATATTTAATTAAATATTTTGTTTTCAAAATAGACAATATATTACTTAAGTGTTATAATATAGATATAGGATAAGACAACTAATCATCTTAAAAGGAGTTGAATATATATGATGGATATAAGTAATAAGATCATAATCACACCTCATGATTTTGCGTACAAACTGAGACGTGTTAGGACTGGTAAGACAGATACTTTGACTATAAGTTTTTTAAGCAAGGATGGCGGGCTTATTGAGGACAGTCACCAGATTCCGTCCATATATGGTCGGCTTGCTGAGATGTATCTGGAACACAAATTCAACAAAATGGTATTAACATAAAATCACTATAACTGGACGGGACCTCTACTCCGTCCTTTTTTGTTTCCATAAAACACTTTCAAACACTTAAGTTTCGCCGTGTTAAAGGTCTATGGATAAGACAGCGAGCTGAATGGGCATGCTATACTATATATAAAAAAGAGGTGCGGTTGTCTTGGGAAACAAGGATATATTATACGATTTGATAGATACAGCACTGGCGGATATGGATCAAGGTATAGTAAGACCGATAGAAGAGGCTCTGGCTGAGATAGATGCGGAAAGAAAAAAAGAAGAGATTGAAAGAGAGAAAGAGAAAGAAAAATTGGAAAGAAAACTGGAAAAAGAAGAGAAAGAAATTTAGAAAAGAGTAGAGATTTAACCAATCCAAAAACGAAAAATCAAAAGCCTAAATACGTCCAAAATTTGGATTTTATCTTAATAAAACGTAATTGAACAGAATTATAATACTGATATTATGTTTTTCTTTATTTTACTCTCATTTTTGACCTGTCTCTAAAAAGATATCTAAAGACTATTACGATTTCAAAAACGTAAAAACGTATTAATGATTTTGAATACGTTAGTAAAGTTATCAATAATTAAGTTGATATTTTTTCCAGTTTCAAGGCTTTTATTTTCAACCTAATTAATTACAATTAATTATGATTAATTATAATTCAGTTGTAATTTAGTTATAATTAATTGTATTAAGCAAAAACACCGCCACAGGGGACTTTCATTTAAGGTGTTTTACATTAGTGAATTATCTTCCATTTTACGGAATCACTAATTTATAAATTAGTAGCGTTTAAGAATAGTGATGATATTAAGTGAAATAAAAGAACCAATTTATGGGGTCCTTTTACATTATAAAAGAAGAATTCGAAATAACTCCCCTATAAATTGGAATTTGACGTTTATTTCGAATCTTGAACTGCTTTCATCAATTTTTCAGGTTTACGTAATTTCACTCAAAAATTTTATGCGAGGAATGAAATCCATTTATTTTTCGCCACTGCTCCTCACCTCTTTAATGACATTTATCTCATTTTAATAGAGACTGGCTTGAGTTGAAAAAGACCAGAAGTCTGATTATATTCTCCAACAGTAGCAATGATATGAATATTAAGACCTACTCCTAAAGTACTAGGAATATTATCTCCAGTGAGATGCAAATCAGAATAATTAACATCTATAAATTGGAAATATGGTCCCGAGACAGTAGTTTTACTATAGTTTCCAGCATAAATTAAATAGTCAAATCTTGTTTTATAATCTTCGTGTTGATTAATAGCAGCGATATTCCCATCAAACTCAATGATTTTTCCTGCATAATTCTGAGCAAATTTTTTAATAAGAGGATCAAACTCGTTTTTTGTACTAAGTATTTCTTTCAAATCCTTGCAGTTAGCAACTGTAAAGTTTTCTACTGACGGTTTATTTACATTTGAATCATCCTTCACCCCAGATTCTGCTGCACTCTTAGTTTCTTTTTCTTTGAATGTATGATACTTAATAATAACCTCTGTATCTGAAGGTACCCATTTATCTGCAGAATAATTAACATCGCCGCCAATGGATACTTCTTCAACCTCTCCATTTTTTGTCATCCAACCTGTAACTAAATCTTCAAGTTTTTCTGTTTTGATGTTCTTGAATCCTTTTGATTTAAAGTCATCAACAACCTTATTATAATCTTTACCTTTCTGAACACTTGAACCTGACGGCGTTTTTGCTTCACCTTCATGTTTGTTCGAATTTCCACCACATCCAACTAATGCCATAGCCATAATGCATGCCAAAAGAACACTAATTATTTTCTTCATTTTTGATTATCCTCCAATGTATTTTGTGTGATTTTCGTTATCTTTTTCATTGCCTCACATATTACCTACAAGATGCCGTATCTATTTCATATTATCTGTGTTTCTATCACTACTGAAAAAATGAATAGAGCGACAACTTACTATTTGTATTTGTCTCTTATTAATAATCTTTAGTTCATACTTTACTACTATTATAAATTAATTTGCTTTTCATTATTTCATGCAGGTAAGTCCATGGTTTAGTTAAACAAACAAAGCTTCTTTTATTTTAAATCATTTAACATTGTAACCGTATGGGCTGTGTGCGAATGAATAAATAGTGCTTGCTTTTCTTGGCAACTTTTTCAGCATTAAAGTAACATAGCCACTTGAGCCATACAAATAGTTAGAAAGTTATTACTATCGTAACTGAAGGTGAAAAATTATTGAGAAAAAAGTTTACTAAATATCTTGATTTAGATTCATATGGAATTAAAAAGGATATTAATTTCTAACAAATGCTACATGATGCCCGTAAAAGAGGTCCAAATGGTTATCATTAATATAATTATCAAGTTTCAAAGAATCTTGAAGTAAAGTTTTAACAAAACCTTCAATTTGTTGAGCATCCGAACAATTACTTAAATATTTCATATTGCCTTTATTGTTTAGTTCATTACTTAAAATATTGTTATATATATTATGTTTTAAGGTTAATTTTTGCAAATTATTATATATTTCATTATATCTCTCATTCTTTTCAAATTCATATGGCCAATTTCCACTTCTACCCAAGCTACTTAATCCTGATTTTCTACTTACATATTTTACTAATCATACCAAGTTGTTCAACTGGAACATATAATTTATCATTACCTGCGTATGCTAACTCAACATATTCACCTTCCTTACCTTTTTCTGTTATATCCTTTATACCATAAAATATTTCAACTCCATGATTACAATGCATGTAACGTTCTCCAGGTACTAAATCTTCTAAAGTAATCGACATAATACCACCCCATTTTATTCCCTCATATGGAAATTATATCATATTTCTATATACTCTGTTGAATTTAAGAGGTATATTTATTAATTCCTTCTATATTACATCTTAAATAGTATCCATTTACAGGAACATAGTTCATACTTAATCTCAAAGGTCTTTTCCTGGCTGCCATCTACACTTTGGCATCTATAAAGGATCATCTCATTGCCTGCCAGCTTCTCCTTATGCTTAAATACTACCTTATCTATTTTAATAACCTTAAGTCCATCCTCAGTCTGTAGCCTGAATCTTATAGGTCTTATATCTCCCTTTGCATCTGTATAACTTATAACTTCAATGGGCCTTGCGAAAGTTTTCATAAAATCACCTTTCTTATAATTTAATCGAACATGCGTTCTATTATTATATATCATTTCTGGTATATATATAAGATGATTTCAGAAAATATTTATTAACGATTTTATAGCTAAGTTTAAAACTATGGGGCATTATATTTATAATTGTAGAATTGTATTAGAAGAACAAGAGGAATAAGACTATGGTCAATATAAAAGTTGCATTGAATAACGATGCAAATTAACTGACTAAAACAGGGTCCAATTAGCTATTAATTTAGTTTCTACAGATTTATATACAGGTATAATGAAAATAAACCCATTTTACGGCTTAAATGATCTTTTAGCATTATTATCATTTAATTATTTATTACTAACAGACGTATTCCCGCTTGTTTCATTTAGTAATGATATGTTGAGTGGTAACCACAATAGAATGATAAATTCTTTTTAATGGGTACATATGTGAAACGGTATGGAGATTTATTGAGGAAAGAATTATTATATCAAATCTCATAATAGATTCTTAATAAAGTACTATACGAGTTTGTATGTTAAAAAATTTTTTTCTTACTGTTTAAAATACTTATATGTGGTCAATAATTAAAATAGTTCTATGGTTTTTATTTAATCACCAAAAGATAAGGTCGCAAAATATTTACTTGCGGCCTTTTTGGCATTTTAAAATATAACTTCCCTTAATATATCTTTAATTTACTAAGCATTTTCCAATTTCGTCACCAATATGATAAATATCTATATATGGTGTAGTAAAACAAAAGATTTCGTGAAAAAAATCGGAATAAAATTTTTCACCCATAAAAAATATAGTATATAGACTGAACCTTATTAAATGGAGACTCTCGGTGTATTAGTTAAAGTAAGGTCTTAGATAGATATGTTCCTTCTTTCTCATCAAAAAAATCACCATGTGAATTTCATGGTGATTTTTTTTGTTATAATGAATCATATTTTCTTTTTTACACCTCAAAAATGAAACCGCTTATTAAGCAATAAGATTTTTATAAATGTAGTTTATATTTAATGCCCTGTTTGTATTTTGCGGCATATAAATAACTCTTTTATTTAATTTTCTTGCTCTGTCTATTATCTTTTCATACAGCGAATGTGAATTATATTTGGTATCTATACATATGAAGTCAGCATTATTGATGAGGTTTAAATCAAAATTAAGGTCATCAGGAGATAGAAATATTGATTTTCTTAGCTTTTCTTTCATCTTTTCCTGCCATTTTGGATGCCCTCCAACGATTAACCCATGAAATCCCTTAACAGTTTCAATATCATATTCAATAATATTCTGATCTACTATCTCATTGTTTAAATTTAATTTGGTATTTATCTGCTTCTCAAGAAACGCTTTATTAGTATTTATCGTATCCATTTTATTTTTTAATAACTTGATTTCTTTATGTTGTTTTTCTAATTCGATTTTCAATTTCTCATTTTCATTTTTAACTTTTACAAGTTCATCGCTACATTCTTTCAGTTCATATTTAGATTTTTCCAATTCATATATTGTTTTATATTCAGAGGTGCTATTGTGAAATTCCTTCATCTCCTTATAATGGTTAGCAAACATTGTAACAACTGTGTTATATAAAAAAGCCAATATGAAGTTAGGATTTCGCAAATCCGCCTGTTGCCCAACTTTTTCCATAGTAATCAAGCTTGTATATATATTTGCTTCTAATTGGTTTTTCGATAAGGTACAATTATTAAGTACATCAGTAAGAGATATACCAGCATTCGATGATAAGATTAATCCAACAATTTCTTCTGGAATATATTTGCTTGTTGCATCTATAATGCCATCAAATGTATTAACATTACAGTTCAGTGAATTTAAATCCTTATCAAATGATTTTATTTTCAGCGCAATATCATCCCTTACATTATCCATATTTTCTAAATAATTTACGTTTAATCTGTTGTTCATGATCTGGATGACTAATTTGAACAATTCATCATCCATGTCAATTTCAATTCTAAAAGCAACAGCCAGGAATAATAAAACTGCAGATGAATTGAACATTGTTGTAGATGAGATGTTCTTAACACCTCGTCGTTTTTTGATAAGACTTTCACGATATAATCCCAAATTAATTACATTGTGCCTTTTTACATAAGTATCTTCATATGCCCAACCCCTTCTGAATAACTCTTTTAGCCATTCACTGAAAACCTTATAATGTTCATCGTCTGGATTTAAATGTCGCATTATGAATGATAAAATTCCTAATGCTTTTTTTGCATATTCTTCTTGTATTATACTTTTCTCTTTAATTATATGATGATTATAATATCCACTATCAACTGCAGATTGCTGAAAATCCATGGTAAACTTAGCATATATATGATCAACCCAAGAATATACCTTTGTATTGCAAGCAATTGCTTCCACTACAAATAAGAATATTGTATACATTAAATTCAAAATATCACACTCCTATATATTATTTATCGGATCACTGCTACTAAGTTTCTTTTGATAATTTAGCAGCAGTAATCCCTGTAAATTTTATTAAGCTACTTGTTTTTATTATCTTAATTAATCTATAAGAAAAACTTTTTTTATATCTTCAACTGTAAAATAGTCTTCTGTACTGTTTATCAACGCATAGTACATAGTTATCAGTGTGTACGCCTGAAATTGCGTTAATCCCTTTAATTTATCAGTTATGGTTTTTATTCCAACCACTGATCTATCATCATGTGGCTCGTATATAAATCGATCTTCAATCATAATAAGTAAGAATTCCTTTGGGTTAATTGGAGTTCGGGTCGGATCATAAATTGACCCTTGAACAGCTCTTAACATACACCAAGCCTCATCTACAGTAAGCAAATTCCTTAGCTCATTCCTTGTCCAATCGTTCGCTACATTCAAGGTAGCAATCATGTTGCCAGCCTTTTCTTCTCCTCTGAATAATTCAAAAACTTCTTCTTTGTCCTTTGGATCAAATCCGCACTCAAATGTATCCATCTGATAATTTCTTACCATGTTTATTATCCTTTCTTCTTCCAATTGAATTTTATACATATTATCACTCTTCTTTCTTATATTTTTATAAATGTTCGGAATTTTATATAATAATAATTTCCTTTTTTTTCTTTTATTAAATACCTCATTTTGAAGTTATGCATAACTTATATTTTAATTATAGTAATTTACTTGATATTAAGTCAAATTTTACTATAGCAAAGGTAATTTAATATTTAATAATTCTTTTAAAAGATAAAAGAGACTATCATATTGATAATCTCTTTGGGATTTATTATAGCAGGGTAAAATAGCAAAGTCTAATTTTACTAAATACTAATTTGTTACTTTTATAATTCATTATTTTCCTTGTCTATTTGCTTGGATTTAAATATTGCCTCATCTCTAAACATAAATCATGTTTGGCATTTTCGAGGACACTTTGATACCAAAATAACCAGTTGATCAAAATAATAAAACTTTGAAACAACTGGTTTTTCATACCTTAAACCTCGTCGTCAGGTCCTATAATATCTACTTTCTCATCGGCTGAAATATAAAGCCAGTGTAAATTTAATGACTTTCGTATCCATGGTTGTACCTGACTGGCCTGCTGCCGATATGCTGGCATATCTGGTATTGCTACCCCATAATATACTTCCTTTGTACTCATACGTTGAAGCAACTGACCCAAACATGTGCGAAAGTCCAATCCAATAGCTTTAGTTTCCCCTTTCACCTCTATGGACCATTTTTCGGAAGTCTCAGGGTGAATACATACATAGTCCGTATATTTCTCGGATAGTGGAGTATATCCCAGATTCATAAAATACGCTTCAATTGCATTTTGAACGAATCCCTCGTTTGGATATTCCAGTCCACGTTTATAAATCATTCTTGTATCTCCTTTTCTTGAATGAAGGATAAAATATAAACATTTATCTTGAATCAAGATTCTTGCTCAATATTAGAATTATTCTATTTATATTCCTCTGATGGAAGAAGTGTTATTAGTTCAAAACCCCGATGTAATTTTTCAGCTTTTTTCTCATCCCGCTGCTTAACTAAGAGCTTTTTAAAGTAAGTCCTTAAATAAACAGGTTCTTTTTGCTCTTTAGCATATAAATGATAAAGAATGGGCTTTTTCTCCACGGTCTTATCTTCTGGGAGTCGGATAATCCTTCCAAGCCTTTGAATGGATTCACGAATACTGACAGAGTTTTGGTAAACAATAGCCACATCAGCCTCTCTGATGTCCACGCCTTCATTAAAGGATTTCACTGTTATGATAATCCGAGCACTTCCATTTTCAAAAGCATCCAAGGCCTCTTTGTTTTCTTGTTCCCTTTCATACGGGGTCCACTCCGACTGCTTGACCTGTAATTTAGTTACAGAATAATATCGTTTAACTTTATCCTTACCCAGCTTCTCAGATAATTCATTGAATATTTCATCCGCCGCTTTAATATGTTCTGCAAAAACAATAACCTTACGTTTGGCGTTTTCTTCTGCCAGTTTAATACACATTTCCTTTCTGGCTTCGGCAGACTGTATAAACTCCCTTCGTGACAAGAAAGCTTCTGTCAATTCATAAGCAGAGTAAATCGTTTGGTAGCCATCATTCTGACACAGCCAGTTCTTGAAGAGTTCGTCTTTATCATCTTCCTTCGAAAAGGCCTCTTTTTGCTTCATTATCTTTCCAAGTTCCTTTGAAAACTGAGATCTTATACCAAATCCTACCCCTACCATTGAGGTCTCATAATCACTATCTCGATGACGCATATTTTGTGCAGCTTTCCCCGCTGGGCTCTCATCATTTATCAAAGCATTAAAAAAGGATTTTTTTGTCATCCTCAACCTATTATCAATCTGAACCAAACTTTTAAGCTCTTCATCATTTAAATGGCAATCAACATTTTCAATTGTAAATGGAGAAACAGCCCCATCTGCAATTGCTTCCAATACTGTATAACGATACACAATATCACCCAGCAGTTTGAATATCTGAAGTTCTTTCTTGTCATATCGTTCAGGGGTTGCCGACAGCGCAACTGAGAAATAGTTAAGCCCACTGTTTGGATTTTGTTCAATAATCTTGAGCCCATCAAACATTTTTCGGCTGTTAGTAGCTGCATAGTTATGGCACTCGTCCGTTATGTAAAAATGATAAAAATCATGTCCAAATTCTTCATTAAGAATACCCATCGCCATTGTATCGGAAGCAAGCTCTTTTTGAGCAGTTCTACCGATGTAAATCATGAACTTTTTATCATACCAGTTAGCTTTCTTATTTCCATCACCACGTAAAGCAATCTCTTCCTTACGGACATGGAATTTTTCCATTAACTCTTGATACCATTGGTGAAGAAGAGTCTTAGTGGGGACAATAATACTTGTTTTGACTTCATACCCCCGTTGTAATACATAATCCAGGCAATACAAGGAAAATAAAGTTTTACCTGCACCTGTACATACAGAAAATGTTCCATGATATTTTGCGTTATCATTGCGCCAACTGGACATCGCTTCTCTCTGCCATTGTCTTGGTTGGAAATTATCAAGTGTGCATGATGGCATTCCAGACAAGTTGTTCTTTTGATCAATAAGCTTCGCAAGGAAGTCCAAAGACAAATCTTCTCGACTATCAGGATATTTTTGCATAAGTCCAAAGGCAAGGTCAACAACCTTTTTTAGTTGCTTATAGGCTTCATCCAGCGTATTTATATCAGAATAGATTTCGATATGAAAAACATAACTTGGATCATCTTCGTCTGACAATTCTTTGACCCATATCGAATACTTCCCGTAAAGAGAATATTTTTCAACGGCCTCATCCAGTATAACTGTAGGTATATCCTTAATTCTGACCCATACCCGTGTTTTCAGTTGACTGGTTTCTTCTGAGCAAATTTCAGTCATTCTTTGTGCCTTATAGTAATTTACCAGATTAGCATCCAAACTCTCTAATGCAATCTGCGTCTGTGTATATTGCTCAAGATATTTCTGTCCATCAACACCGACGAGATTATCCTGATCATTAAATAAAATGCTAACTTCTTGAAACAAGCTATCAAAATAAATCCTTGTTTTCCGAATCTTCTTGCATAGTTCTATCGCAATCACAACTTCATCATACGAGCTCTTAAACTCATTTCCCTTTATATTTTCATCTATAAGACTACTAATGCAATCGACATTTTCTTCTAACTGTTTTAATATATCAGTCTTTTGTTTATAATGTTGCTCCGTCATTCTGCATAATGCTCCTTATCATGTTTTTTACGCAGTTCAATAACTTCTTTTGCATGCCTGTAGTTTTCTTCTGACAGATAAAACCGTAATGCATATTTAATGATGTCTTGGTAAGTACAGTCATGGGTTCGTTGAAAATCAGCAACTGCCTCTTTATCAATTTCATAAATCTTCCAGGAAAATGGGTTTAGACTCCCTTTTGATTCATATTGTTCTTCTACCTGCACCAGCTGCATTGTTGATTCAGCTAATTTTTTGTGATGCGGCGTCATATCACGCTTTGCTTTTCTTCTTATTTCTTCCTCCTTAATTTCCACTTTCGTCTTTTCCAACTAACGCTCACCTCCGTCTTGTTATGATTAAACACTGAAGTAAAATGATTAGTTTATATGCTTATATCTTCTTTTACTTGCATGCAATCCCAATTATATATCATATATCCCAACTTTGTCCATTTAACAATAAACCATAACTTTTTCTTGTGAAATAGCACTAACCTTGTTACTTTATATAGTTGTGGCTATTTTCAGAATGTTCTTAACATGTAACTCGGTTCCATATCTATTAATGGTAATTCTTTAAAAATAATAACTAAATTCAATATTAAAATTAAGGCAAAGAAACGTCCCCGAAGGGGAGTCCATGTTAAAATTATTAGGTGTTGATGTAATTTTGCATTAAGGATTAGATTTTAACTAATAACCCTACTGTTTACACAGTAAGGTTTTTAGTTATTTTTTGTTAAATTTGATAGTTTGACCATTTTAATACAAAAATATTAAAATGATCAGTAATACATCTGGAATTATATTTCCTGTAAACATATTCTTCTTTAAACTTTTTAAACTTGTTATTCACTACATGTTAATTGGATATCACCTATTGTCTTACTGGTTGTCCAATATATACCTACCAAATTGAGATTATCTGTTAGTGCTAATCTGGTAGTTCCATATTGTATAGGATTCTCTCTCGAAAACTTACTCTTTGGATTTGTAATATAAACGTAATATAATATATATTCTCCATTTTCATATATAAATCTGCTACTTATTGAATTACTTGTGATTTCATCTGTTACTATCTTAACTGATGTTGTAAGGAGAGTTTGATTAATCAAAACTTTAATAAGTTTCTCTCCTTGATTTCCATTAAAATTGTAATTGATAATACCATTATATGATTTTTGTAATCTTGGAATTTTTTCAAAAGGTGCAATTCTCCACAAATATCTTTCGTAAATACCCATAATAATTATAGCTACAGTAACAGCTTGCCCTGCAGCACCTAAGTAGTAAAAAGGAGTGTTTACTGTAACACCAAAATAACATCGGACTACAAATATAGTTAATACTACCCAAAGCGACTTTCTTAAGAAACTTTTTACTTGCTGGCTCAAGGGCTCCCCCTCCTATACTGAATACTCATAAAATTTTATTAGATCTAATATAAAGTCATTAAAATGCTTGCAATCTTCTTGATTTGGGCATAAATCTTTTATACCATTAGCTTCTTTAAATAACCCAAATAATAATGAATTAGATGATAGATATTTTAAAATATCACTAAATATAAAACCATATCTATAGTATTTCTTAAAATAATTATTTGGAATATTCCAAAGTAAGGATTCTAAACCGAAAGAACTAACATTTTTAGCAGAGATGATATTGTTATCTTCCATAAGATATCTCATTTTTTTAATTATCCTTACCATTTTTTTATAATAATGATCAGTATCGGTATTCTTTTGCCTACCATTTTCAATATGTTGCTCAGGGTAATTTATAATAATGCTACCATCATCAGCATTGATGTAGATGCCGCCAACATAATCATTAGGGTCATTTTTAAAATCATTAAGGTAATTTCTATATCTCTTACACGGAACACTATCTGCATCTTTCCTATATGTGTTCCCATTAACTTTTATTGATTTATTTTTTCGTTCAACATCATTACCAAATTTCTTTTCAAGCGCCTCCTGAACTTCATCCTTGAAAGTTTTTATTGGTTTTTCTGCGTCTACAAAACCGTAGTCCTTTTTTGTTATACCTGGTCTATATGCTGTAAAAAATGTTTCCTCCTGCACAACCGCAATATCTACATCACTATGAGTCCTTACATTAGTATTATTTGCATATGATCCTTGTATAAATATTTTAATTTTTCGACTACCTGAAAGACTACGCATCTGAATTGAATATGATAAGGTATCTTCATATAATTTTTCTATTTTTTTATTATCATCTGTAAATCCAATTCCTATTAATGCATCCCTAACCATAACAATAGCATTTTGACACTGTTGATCTTCTGTTGAACTTAATGGAGCAGCAAACATTTTAAGTTGCTCTTCTGAAAACTTCATTTTTCCATCCCCTATAATATTTTTATTTTAGACAAGCATAACTTACATATTCTATTATAATCTATTATCATATTCCATGAAAGTAAATATATTCCTGATGGTTTATCAAAATTAGTTTTAATATAAAATAATGCCATAGGTATTTGTTATACCTATGGCATATTACTAAATAAAATTAACCTGCTCTACTCCACTATTTTTTAGTTTTCCACTCATTATATCAGAACTTTTTATAAGTTCATATATCATATCATTTGCAGTAGTTAATTCTCTTGCGCTCTCGGCTTTAGCATTAACAACTTCATCATCTATCATATTATCTCCTTTTACCTCAATAATTCGATATTTACCACTAATATCTCTAAGTAAAAAATCTGGATAATAACTTCTAACAGTTTTTGATTCAGGATCGATATATTGAATATAGAAGTCTGACTGACCACCAGTTAACATACCTGTAAAGTATACTTTTTCTATATTCCCACTATATAACAGTTCTTTAAATAACTTAACTTCAGGTTTTGAATCAAAACAGTAAGTATCTACATGGAAGCTCTTATGTTTATATTTTACTACTTCCTTATCTGTATTTTGTATAGTCATATTGTCTTCTGATGTAAATTCATAATATCCGTCCTTAGGTTCCTTAACAAGTGGTAGTTCAAATTCCTCTTCTATTTTTTGCACCTTTATTTCATACATGTATGCAAAAATTTTAGGGATAACAACATCGTATAATATTTTATTATACTTATTTATATAATCCAATATCTTTTCCATTCCATCAACTGATTCATTTATTATTTTATCAATTTCCAAACAACTTCTATTAATATATCTTGCAATTTCACCTACGAGAGTTAACTCGCTGTAACTCCTATTTTCAATATTATCATCAATTATAGTTTCAACAACACTTGAATTTTCCTTTAGCCCCTCCTTTATGATATGTCTGCTCTGATATTTTTCTAATTCCAATTCCTCAAGCTCTAAATTTAATTTACCTGAAAATTTCTTATCCAATAATTCATACTTATGCCTAATTCGCTTTATTGGTATTTTCACAATTGGTTGAACAACTCTAATATATCTTTTAGGCTTATCTTTTCCAAAGCTGTTAATATCGCTAACACCAATTTTAAAGTTTTCTTGAAGTTGCTCTTCTAATATCTCCATATTCTCATGTGATAAGTATACTCGTGCTTTTTCTTGTATTGGCCCAATTGCTCTTAAGCACCTCATTGTTGCTTGAAGCACAAAAACTTTTGAATCTGGCTTTCTGTATAATGCAACACTAAATAAAGATCTACAGTTCCATCCTTCCTTGCCTTTATTAACAAGTAATATAAACTGCTTGTTAGATTTTGTTGTATCTAAATTATTAAATTCTCTTATATCATCATTTGATGTTACTTTATCATCTCCAACATTAACTAAAATCTTATCAAGTGAGACACCCATACTTAGTAGAATCTCTTCCACTCGAGGTTTTATATCACTCTCTAACTCAGAAATATTTGAAGCAAAAATAGCCATTTTGGGTTTCATACCCTCATATGTGTTACTGCCATAGTTATGCCAAAAGTCTTCAATTGAAAATTTTAAAAATGCTTTACTTTTTACATTTTCGTACCCATTTATAGCAACTTTCTTCAAATAATTATTGTCAATAGCTTCCTTTAGGCCATAAGCATATACTACTTCTGGTAGAATCTTATTACCTACATAAGGTGTACCAGTATAATTATAGCAAGCAACCAAATTAGTACCTGAGCATTTTAAACTTTTATCTAATAAATTTATGGTAGTCCTCAAACTCGTCTTACTGCTGCTACTTTCCATATCCTGTTCTAATTTATTCCCAAATAAGTGATGAGCTTCATCAACATAAACTCCGAGCTGTTCAAGTCTTGTAAGTTTTATAAACCTTTGATTAGTCATTAAATCAGATTCATTTTCGATGTCGGCTTCTTTATATAAATCCATTAATTCTCCATAAATCCCACTGCTTTTAATCTTCATTTGTTCTACACCCATAAACTGATCAATAGATGATTTTTCCTTATGTTTCTCTTTTAAAATTATTTTTTGCGTATTTGATATTATTATATTGAACCTGGATTTATCTATTGTATTAAGAGTAATCCCCGATTCATCAAGAAAGTGAAATTTAACATTTGCATCCAACCAATTTGAATATTGTTCTGGAACGACTAACTTTTTATCGAAAGTCATAATTTCTTTAAGAGACTGCAAAACAGTTTTATCTGGAGCAAATACTAAAGCATTATGACAGTATTTTTCATCTTTTGGATACTTATTAGCTAATATAAACTCATAAAATATGCAAGTAGCCATTAGTATTGTCTTTCCTACACCCATTGTAAGAGCAAATATATAATTAGGGTAAGTATTAGCATTATCTCTCATGTATTTAAATATTTCTTCATATTGTGGTATTGTTATAACATCAAATATATCCAGCTGTCCGCCTTTATTCATTCCATTGAAGACATTTCTATTTGCAAATATTTCTTCCCTTTTATACCATTTCTCAAATATTTCATATATCGATTGATTTCCAAGAAATTCTTTTAAGAATATATACATTTCAAGAGCTTCAAATTGAGGTCTTCTTAAGAATATATTTGTATTATCTGGATCATTAAAATCTAAAATTTTTTTTGTTATAGCCGTATAACTTTTTCTTATATCCTTTTTATTAGAATCATAAAATATCTTCAAGAACTTAAAAAAAGTGAAATCCAAGTTGGCTGCATTTTTCTTAGCCATTATTAATTTCCACCTCCAAGGATTCGGATAAAATATCAGTTATTTTTACTTTTATATTTCCAGCATTTTCAGGGACTATATATTTACCTGAAACCAAGTCATTTTTATTAGGTATATCTATTTCAGTAGGTTGAAGCACAACTCCATCATAATTCCAATCGATCATTATTGAATCTACAAGTTCTCTCCAGTCTTCTACATTTTCCTTCATAATACTTAATTTTTGTAATAAATTCATTGGAAAGAATTTATTTATATGAAGAATACCTTCTTTTACAGAAATAACTGCTTCGGAATCTCTTTTAAACTCGAGTTTAGATTTATCTCTTAACACATCAACTACATTTATATCTATAGGATACTTTTTGCCTATTTCTTCAGCTAAGTGTGCTTTTAAGTCTGGCTCATGACCCATACATATAAGCATAATCTTTTCCACTGGCTTGTTGGGATTTTCTGATAATTTTTTTTCAAATTTTTTATAATCAACTTCTGATACCAGCTCATTTAAATCGGCCCTTGTAGCAATTCTATTAACAGGCATTATTTTGACAAAGTACCCATCTTTCTCTCCATCGTAGATACTCCCACTAATTTTTTGAATTTCAAGAGCATCTATTAATAGATCTTTAGCTTCAACTGGATTTTTGAAGAAATCATAGTGATTTACATTATAAATAGAAAAACTTGTACTGGATATACTATTTTTATCTTCATTTAATTCTTTTTTTAAATTTAAAAGTCTATCAGTAGTTATTTGTACAGCACCAAGATTAATATCAGTTCCAATAAACTTTCTACCAAGTCTCATAGCAACTGCTTGAGTTGTTCCTGAACCCATAAAGCAATCAAATACGACATCTCCTTCTTTAGATGAAGCTTTTATTATCCTTTCTAATAGTGCCTCTGGTTTTTGAGTGGGGTACCCTAATCTTTCATTTCCCATGGCATTTATTAAATTTATATCTGACCAAATATCTTGTATCGGTCTTCCTTTCAATTCGCTTAAATATTGTTTAAACTCAGGGTACTTTGAATTCTCACTAAATCTAACTTTATTTTCTTTCTCTAACTGATTTAATCTTTCCTTTGAATATGTAGCCATAACCTGCCATCTATATTTACCACATTCATCTTCATATTTAAATCTACTTATATAATCTTCATCATATTCCTCATATTGTATATCGAAGTAGTAATTTTCAGTTTTGGAGTACAACAATATATGATCTGTGTTGGTAGAAAACTTGTTGGAAATTCCTTTTATTGTATTAGTCCTTCTCCTCCATATAATTTGATTTAAAAACATATTTGGTCCAAATATTTCATCTAATATGCATCTTAAATGATGGCTTTTTCTCCAATCACAATGAACGTAGATGCTTCCATCATCCGACAACAATTCTCGCATTAAAATTAATCTCTCATACATAAACTGGAGATATTCATCGTTTGTCCAAATATCAGTATATTGTTTCTCTTCAAATAAGCTCGTATCATTTGAATATTCTTTGCCCCTAAGTTTAATAGTCTTTTTATAGTCAGCTTTACTATCATATGGAGGGTCTATGTAAATAAGCTTGATTTTTCCTCTATACTCTTTAAGCAGGTGGCTCATTACCTGAAGATTGTCGCCCCAAAAAATCTTATTAATCCATCTATTCTCATCTTCTTCTCCATATTGTTCTTTTATTTGAGCTGGATAGAATTGAGTTGAATAGAATGGCCTTTTACCCTTCCAGTGAAGCATTGGGTATCCTTTTATGGGTTCAAATTTATAGTTTTCTATGTTTTCTATTTTATCAATTGACCTTTCTTTTATTTCCATTTGTTTAGAACTTTCCATCTAAAGTGCCTCCTATTTCTTTATTTCACAGTAAAATCTCATATCACAGTTTTCACAAAATTTTTCTGGTTTTTTTTCAATATTAAAGTGTTTATTTCGTATTTTATTAACAACGGTATCAAATTCAGCAATTGTCTCATTTATAGATGAATCATTTTTTTCAAACTTAATATATGGATTCCCACTCTCTTCCCCAGTATAATACAAATACATATTTGAGACTTTTTGAGAAGTTCTTTCTTCTATCAAGTAAGCATATACTTCTAATTGTTTTTTGTAAATATCTATTCTATCCCTATCCTTTTGTAAATCAGGCTTTTTCTCTGACTTAAAATCAACAATTTCAACTGTATTATTTTCTCCTCTTAATAAATCTACTTGTCCATTCAGTATATAATTATCTTTTACAAGGGATACTTCTACCTCCGCTTCTTTTACTCGCGACCAGTCATTATTCTGTCTATCAACGTACTTTAAAACTTGATAAAGAGCAGCATCCTTTACCTCTGATGTTAAATATAATTTCTCTCTTTTTACTAAGTAATTATAGTTAATATTAAACCATTCTTCAACTTTACTTAAAGTTATTATATTTTCTTCAGAACGAAGTACAGCTTTATGAATATCTTCTATTGTTTGATGTACTAAAGTACCAAATAAAGTTGCACCTTTACGCACAGGAGAAAATTGAAGTTCCTTGAAAAACTTATACTGTATTGGGCAATTTTCATATAAAGTTATATGAGAAGTAAATGAAAACTGTTTTTTTATATCTGCATCTTTAACTTTGGACAAAACAAGTTTATAAATGCTAAACTTATGATCTCTCCAACTAATTAATTTAGAATATAATTCTTCAAAAGACTTAGATGGGCATCTTCTTCTACCTTTTTCTCTATTTTTTGTTTCACAGCATGTCAAGATTAATAAATTTTGTGCTCGAGAAAACGCTGTGTAATATAATCTCCAGAAATCAAAATATTTGGTTTTTTCAAGTGGTTCAAAAACTGGATATGAAAAATAGTCATTTTGTAATACTTCATCAACATCTGTATATTGCTTTTGGGGACTTGATTCTAATGACCCAACAAAAACTATTGGAAATTCTAATCCTTTAGATTGATGTATAGTTAAAAAAGATACACACCCACTTGGTGAATATTCTTCTAAATCCTCATACTCATTAATACCACCATCTTTTACAAACCTTAAATAATTATTAAACAAATCTTTAATACTACTATTTATATTTTTAGGAGTGATTACCATTATATTGTTGATATACTCAAATTTACTTAAAATCTGAGAAAGTATACCTAAGTTATATGAGGATCTATCATCAATTACTTTACCAAAATAATCTTTATCTAAAAAATTCTTAAACAACTTAAATTGCAATAACTGATAAAATAACCCTGTGAAAGTATAATTTGTATTACCCTTTAAATTCAAATGCTTCATAGCCATTTTAGCACACCATTTATGTAAATCAGAATTTTTATGTTCATTTAAATAATTTAAAAACATTCTCAAACAGGAGTGGTAATAATCCCATATATCTAATTCCACTTCATTATCCCACTGTTTAATTTCTTCATACTGTGGAAAAATGGCCAATAAAGCACCTATCATATATTTTATTTCTCCTCTTTCAAAAAACATTCCTGAACGAGGTGAATATACAGGTATATCCTTGTTCTCCAAGTAATTGATAAGAGATTTTACTTTATCATTTTTTACTGACTTAAATAAAAATGCTATTTGGTTTAAATCTGATATAACATTTTTTTCTTTTAAATCTAATATGAACTCATATATTTCTTTATGCCAGTTTTCTTCATAATCAAAACCAGAAACTTTTATCACACTGGGGTTATTGACAAACTTTCCATTATAAGCTCTTATAGTTTTATCATATCTAAAGCTTTTATTACCCTCTGACCATATCATATTGTTCATCCATTTATTATAAAAGTTAATTATATCAGGATGTGAACGATAATTCTCTTCAAGTTTAATTATCTTACAACCTCTTTCAAACTTCATAGGAAACTCTAATATATTTCTGATTGTAGCTCCTCTAAATCTATATATACCTTGGTCTTCATCTCCTACAACACAAATATTTTTACTTATCTCTCCTATTTTGAGTATTATCTTTTCCTGAATCGTATTAGTATCTTGGTATTCATCTACCATTATATACTTTATTTGTTCTTGCAATTTCATTAATACATTATCATTTTGAGTCAATATTTTATATGCTTCAACTTGAATATTAGAAAAATCAAGGCAGTTTTCCTCTATTAGCTGCTTTTCATATATTTTATATATTTCACCAATTATCCTTATATTTTTATTATCTGAATCATTTAACATTTTTACATCAACCAGTTCTTCAGAAAGCTTATTTACCCATGTGAGTATTTTTTCTGATTGTCTCCAATTAGAAGTTGTTTTTCCAAAAAGGTCTTCATAATTTTTTATAGAATTATACTCTTTAATTCTCTTATATATAAAATATTGTTGTTCAAATTGGTCCATAATTTTGTAATTTTTCTTAAGTGTTGAATATTCAATGTTCTCTTTAATAATTCTTAAACAAATAGAATGTATTGTTCCAATATAAATTTCGTTAATATTTAACATTAAATTTTTCTCTTTTACTCTATTGGAAATTCTTGTAATCAGCTCCAGGGAAGCTTTTTCTGTAAATGTCGATATTAATATATTGTACGGTTCTATTCCTTTTTCCAATAAATAAATAACTCTTTCAACAAGGGTATGTGTCTTACCAGAACCTGGCCCTGCTATTAAAAGCAAGGGGCCTTCTATTGTCTGTACAGCTTTTAATTGATTCTCATTTAACCCCATAATAGTGCTCTCCTTATTTACAGATTCTTATATAATATTTTACCATACGATGGTAATTATTACATATAAAATCTATTGAATAATGGCTCCTATTGAATTCCCATGTTCCTTTCCAATATAGATGACGTTAGGACATAAACAAACTTACCACACATTACTTACATAAAGTAAATCCTGTGTGGTAAAAATACTGATTAATATATTCATAATTGAATTACATTAAATAAGGAGGCACTATTATGTCACTTACCTGAGAAATGCTGGATGAAGATTCAGAGGTGAAATATATATCCACACTTATTTTACACATATATTACAAGGATCTGTCTTTGGACAATTTGAAGCTGGTCCTTGCAAAACAGTCTTGCTTCTGGAGAGAGTTCTACAATTTCTATCGTAATGATATGATTTACCGCTTGGAGTCCAATAAATAGTTCTGCTGCCTTGAGCTGGTTCATATGTCGTAGTACCTCCACTTGAAGTGGTAGAAGAATTAGATGATACTGTAGTGCCACTATTACTTGTATTAGTACTTGTACCTGAAGTGCTTCCAGCGTAACTTCCTGGATTTACATTAAATTTTATATCACTGCCATTCGATGTGAGAATAATTGTTCCACTTTCATCAGTTCTATATACTTTAACATTAGCAGTCTGCAACCTATTCATTGTACCCTGAGCTGGATGACCATATGAATTCCCTTTCCCTACGCTAATTACTGCATATGTAGGATTTACACCGCTTAAAAAATTTGCACATGTTGCAGTATTACTTCCATGATGCCCAACCTTTAAAACATCTGCTTTTAGATTATACCCCTTATTAACCATTTCCATTTCAGAAATTGCACCAGCATCTCCTTCAAATAGGAATGACTTACTTCCATAATTAATCTTAATAATTATTGAATAATTGTTTAAATCATCATAACTACTACTATTTGGTCCAAATATATAGCATGTTGCATCTCCAAATTTAAAGCTGCTACCAGGTACTGGAGTAGTTATAGTCATGTTTTTATTTTTAATGGCTGTTATAACATCTTGGAATGTTTGTGTTGTTGTAGTAATCTTAGGCATATAAATTTTTCCTATTTTAAAACTATTAATTACATAATCTAAGCCACCGATATGATCTTCATGGGGGTGTGTGCCTATAACATAATCTAATTGTGTTATTCCTTGCTTGGCAATATAATTTTTGACCATAGTTGCATCATCGTTATTCCCTGCATCTATCAACATTGAATTATTACCTTGTTGTATAAGTATTGAATCTGCCTGCCCAACATCAATAAAGTGTACTTTTAGTTCACCATTAACTGAACTATTGTTGTTGGCTATATTTGTTACTTCCGTGCTTACTTCATTGCTTACCTTATCACTAACTTCTGATTTATTTGTTGTATTTGTATTATTTGTTGCGGCACTGTTATTTGAAGTAACTCCAGCTAATAATGAAAATGCAATGAAAGCAATTCCATAATATTTAAGTACATTTTTTCTATTGCGTCTTTCAAATTGCATCCATTTAAGAACTATATTAGGTTTAATAATTCCTATTAATAATGCAAAAAAACTAATATATAATAATAATGTAAAAAAACTATTCATTAAAACTCCCCCTTCCTATAGTATTATTTCGTCAATAAATGGTGGATTCCTTTAATTATCGTTCGTGCCATGTCGACATTATTTTCCAAATTATAATACGTTTTTATATTACGTTTTTACGCTACGATCTAAAGAATTTTAAATAGTTATAATTCAAGCAATCCGTAGTTATCTTAATTATTAAGTAATCCCTATTTAGTTTAGGAAAATTAATGTTACAACTTTTCAGAACATTTTTAATATGGAACTCGGTTCCATATCAAACTTAAAAATAATATTATTAATTATTACTAAATTCTAATAGTAAAATTAAGGCATGGTAATCTCAAAGGAAGAAGCTACTATTGTCTGTTTTTTTACTAATATATGTGATATAATGGAAACAATAAATTAAAATGTGATGCCGCATTAACGTTTAGATTTTTCACTAAATCACTCTGCTGGCCTTAACAGCAGGGTGATTCTATTTTTTGGTTGCTATTTCTATCTAAATATGAGATAAGTGTTATTAACAGTATACCAAATCCAGAAATAGTAAAATCATTTGATATGTAGTTATGATCTCATATTCCTATCATTTAGTGAATGGAATCGGCAGCTGTTGTGGTTGTCTGCTGGTCTGTCTGCTGATCGGTTGTAGTATCGGAATCACTCCTTTTAGCGTAATTTGGGTATAAAAATCTCTCTACCAATATATTCTTTTTTGCTGCGGTATTTTTTCACAGTTCCTTTATAAATAATTCCAAAAAAACATAAAAAAGAGACCGCCTCGCAGCGGTCTGAATTATTTAATCCATACTGTTATATCACTAATTTTATCATATATCTGATCTATCTGCTTATTAGATAAATCACTCATATTGCGCCCTTTTAGAATAATCCAATCTGAACCAATCATGTCGTCTTGTGTAAATTTAAGATATATAATCCCTTGCGCTACCAGTGTACGTAAGACCTTGATGTTATCCATATTGCGACGTAAAGCAAGACTTGTCTCCCTGGCCATGTATTCCCTATCCTTGTAATTAAAATAAAGCCAGCAGCCACCGTGCAGCCATCTATCGCCCCTCCACTCATTTTCGCCGTAGATTATAGCTAATCGATCTAACCTACGCATATCGGCAGCGGTTAACTCACCTGGGCGGCTACAATGCCTTATCGGTTCTCCTAATTTATCCACCAAGTAATCCCTTACCTTTTCAATATATTCTCTTTTGTATTCTCGGCTTTCTATTTCTACCTGTAAATCAGGTCTCTGTAGTATATCAAATGCAATTACTTTGCCCATATTATCCATCTCCTTAATCTATAATAAAGCTATTATAAACCTCGATTTCTCAGTTTGTCCATTTTCTGCAAAAATTTTTATAAAAAAAGAGCGGAAATTACTCCACTCAAAATATTTGTTTTTAGCTGCTATTATCTTTTGTAATAATCCTCACTTGTTATCGCCAGCACCTTCATCTTTATCTTCAATTCCATCCCCACCTAATAAGAAACACCTAAGCGGTATCGTTTATCAGCTTTTTGTAGATACATAATGTTGGTGTTATAGTAGTTTCCCCACTCTTTTGTATAATCTAATTTGGTATCAGTTTCGATATTAGTAAGCACTGGTAGTTGACCTATTTTACGTCAGCTCTTCTCCTTTAGTTTGTTGTAATATATACGCCGTTCCTACGGCTATACTGTCTGTTGTGTGGTCAGGCAGGTCCTTCTCTATCTGATATAGGCGTTTCACAGCCTCTGCAACCTGGTCCTTGGTAGCCCTACCGTTGCCAGCCACCATCTTTTTTACTGTACTCGGTTGCAATTTCACTGGCTCAATCTGTCCATTCCTCCAGGCTGTTGCCTGGATAATGCCCATGGCAGCGGATACCTGGCTGTAGCCTCTGGCCTCCCTGGGATTCCAAAAACTCCCTTCAACCACGACCGCATCTGGTTTTTCTATTTCAAATATCTTGTCCAAAAAGTCCTCTATATTAATCAGTTTCTGTCCTACCGATAATGTTTTCTTATTTTCCAATATCTTATAATCAATTAAATCCTCTTTTATAAATACAGCAGCGGCAAGGTTATTTGTTCCAACATCTATCCCAATTACTTTGTTTATATCTTTTATAGTATTCTTTTTTGTTTTAGGCATGGTATCTCCTCCCTTATAGTAAAAAAGGTGTTATTTATCCGTTGACGAGAGAAAATGAGGATGTGTGCTCTACATTTTCCTTTGTTAACGAATAATAATATAACCTTTATATGTAATCCACTACTATATAAGGACAGCAGCGGTAGTTATATCTTCTATTTTCTTTACCTTTTTTTCAATCTTTCAATATCTTCTTTTGACATTCCCAAACTCATCGCTTGATTTGGATAATCAGGTTGAGGCTCAGTGTAATGATGCTCATAGCTAAGAAACTCATTATTAGCGCAAATTTAATGAATGATATTAACATAAGTCATCACTCTCCTTTGTAATAGTAGACACCTCTCTCCTATACTTAAGCAGACGTCATCTATTGCGGTTAGATACGTTCTATATAAAAGGAGAGCTTTGATGCTCTCAGCAGGGCTGTACGCCCTATAAATACGGCTTAATTTTATTTTTAATACAAATCCTAAAATCCTCATCTAATTGTTTTTTGCGGCGAATCACAGTACGCTCTGATGTATTGCATATATCAGCTATATCGGGGATTGTCCATTCGATAGCCAGTTTCCGTTTTCCGCTTTCCGCTTTTTGTACTATCCTTGTATCGGTGTCTAACTCGTTAAGGTCCTTAACAAGCTCTGCGTAATAGTTGCTAAATATTACATAATCCAGCTTGTCTCTATCCTTTAAAAAATCTTTGACTGCATCCTTGATTATCATAACTCTTAACGCATCATCCATCGATTCTCCACGGTCGCTAAAAGTTTCATATATATCCTCTCGCATCCTTTCACCTTTTTGATCTGTATAGTATTTATTTAAATCATCTATATTTTTTTTGTATTCTTTTAGCATCTTAGTTATCTTCATTGCTGTTCCCAGTCGTAGATATGC
>CALBDU010000012.1 GCA_937927335.1 uncultured Clostridium sp. | reverse complement strand
TGATAAGGCCGCTCCAGGAATTTTTTTCTTTATCCTTTTAACTAATTCAAGATATGCTTCTCTTGTATAATGACGGTTCATATTCTTAAGTATTCTGCTGGAGCCGGATTGAACAGGAAGATGAATCTGTTCGCACATTTTATCACACTCTGCAATTGCAGCTATAACATCGTCAGTTAAATCCTTAGGATGAGAGGTCATGAACCTAACTCTTTCAAGTCCATCTATTTCATTAATGCTTCTTAAAAGCTCAGAGAAACTGCAGGCAGGCTTCAAATCCTTTCCAAAGGAATTTACATTTTGTCCAAGCAAGGTTATTTCTTTATAGCCTTCCGACACAAGCTTCTTAATCTCATCAATAATATTTTCAGGCTTCCTGCTTCTTTCCCTGCCTCTTACATAAGGAACAATACAGTAAGTACAGAAATTGTTGCAGCCATACATAATAGTAACAAAAGCCTTTACATCACTTTCCCTGTCAATTGGAATTCCTTCTACTATTCCTTCTTCCTTGTCAAGAATTTCTATGATTGATTTGTTCTCCTGCTTCACTCTGTTTAAATATTCCGGGAATTTGTAGGAATTATGAGTTCCAAATATTATATCCACATGGGGAAATTTTTTAAGTATTTCTTCTGCTACGCCCTTCTGTTGCATCATACAGCCGCATACAGCAATTATTAGATCGGGATTTTCAGCCTTGAACTTTTTTAATATACCAAGGTTGCCATGGACCTTAAGCTCTGCGTTTTCCCTCACACAGCAGGTATTGAATATGATAATGTCGGCATTTTTCTTATCCTCACATTTTTCATAGCCTATTCTTTTCAGCATTCCTGAAAGCTTCTCGGAATCCTCTTCGTTCATTTGACAACCCCAGGTTTCTATATAGAAATATTTTTTCTTCATATTGTTTAGTATCTCTCCTCATTTATCTTTTTATCACCATTCTACATTATACTATATTTTGTGTTTATTAGCTATTTTGATTTTCAAATTCATAACTTATATAAAAAATGGGTAAAATAATTTTTGTAATGATATATTTAAGCAGGATTTTTTAATGTTTTGTAGAATAATTATAAGGTAAAGCTTAATTTTATATTTTATTGGAGGGGGTTTTTTAAATGGACGTAAGATTTTCAGACAGAGCTAATGGCTTAAAGGCATCAGAAATCAGGGAACTGCTTAAATTGGCTGAAATGCCGGAAATTATATCATTTGCAGGAGGACTTCCAGCACCTGAATTATTCCCGGTAGAGGAAATGAAGCAAGTTCTTATTGAAGTTATGGAAAAAGACGGAAGAGCTGCGCTGCAGTATGGCCCAACAGAAGGTATCAAGGCACTTAAGGAAGTAATTGTTACACAGAGAATGCCTAAGGTTGGTCTTAAAGGCTTAAAAGCTGATGAAATTGCAGTAACTACTGGTTCTCAACAGGGTCTTGAATTTTCAGCAAAAATCTTCTTGAACAAAGGCGATGTTGTAATATGCGAAAGCCCTAGCTACTTAGGAGCAGTAAACGCTTTCAAGGCATACGAACCAGAATTTGTGGAAGTTCCATGTGATGAACAAGGAATGCTTATGGATAAATTAGAGGATGCGCTAAAAGCAAATCCAAATGCTAAGTTTATCTATATAATCCCAGATTTCCAAAACCCAACTGGAAGAACACTTCCTGTAGAAAGAAGAAAGATAATTGCTGAATTGGCAGCTAAATACAAAATTCCTGTTGTGGAAGACGGTCCATACAGCGAGCTGATATTTGAAGGAGATGTATATCCATCAATAAAAAGCTTTGATAAAGAAGGCTGGGTAATATATCTTGGAACTTATTCAAAAACATTTGCTCCTGGTATAAGATTAGGCTGGATTTATGCATGCCCTGAAATACTAAATAAATATATAATTATAAAGCAGGGTGCAGATTTACAGTGCAGCAGCTTAGACCAAAGAGCAGTAGCATTATTCATGCAAAAGTATAGCTTAGATGCTCACATTGAAAAAATAATAAAAGTATACAGAGGAAGAAGAGACTTAATGCTGGATTGCATGGCAAAATATTTCCCTGCAGGCGTTAAGGTAACAAAACCTCATGGTGGTTTGTTTGCCTGGGTTGAATTGAGAGAAGACCTTGATTCAGCAGTTATAATGCAGGATTGCCTAAAAGAAAATGTTGCATATGTTCCAGGTGCATCATTCTTCCCTAACGGATCACATAATAATTATTTCAGAATGAACTTCTCCTGCATGAATGAAGAAAAGATAGTTGAAGGCATAAAGAGACTTGGAAAAGTTTTAGCTAAATATTATTAAAAACTAATATAATTCCTCCTTTTGGGTAAACTACTCAAAAGGAGGAATTTTTATGTACGATGCAAAACTTTTAAATGAGGAAGATGAATCATCAGACCTGAGGTATCCTGTAATTATGGACAGAGCCTATTTCAACAAGGTTCAGGCCGAAAGCATTGCTAATTTTAAAACCTCCCACATTCCTATGGAAGGCTTGATAAAGCTGGAGTAAATTAAAAAAGATAAGAGTTTTCTCTTATCTTTTTAATTCCCAGCAGCAAGTTTCACCCTTCTCAATAAAGCCAAGGCTTTTATAAAGGGATAAGGCTTTGAAGTTACTGCTTTTCACCCTCAGGCAAACTTCCGGAAACTTGTTTTCATCGATAATTTCCAGCAGGTGGTTCATTAAAGCCCTGCCATATTTCAAGCCTTGATATTCCTTTCTAATTCCTACATTTACTATATGGGGGATTTCATTTTCAAATATTATTTGCCCGTAGCCGGCGCAAGTTTCACCTTTGTATAAAAATACAGCCCCTTGTTCCATATAGTAATTTTGTGATTCATCAAAATATATATCATTAATATTTAGAGGCAGCCTGTTAATATCATCAAACACCTCGTTTTGTATACAGCACCGCAGATTTTCATCCTTGCCCTTGTTGAACTCCCTGAAACTCAAATTATTCTTTATCAAAAAATTGTCCTGGCTTTTTTTATCAATTTCAAAAGTATTCAAGCAAAGTTCAATAACGCCCTCACTTTTATTAAATCCCAGTTCTTTAAGAATAGCATTATTTATATCATTGCTTTGGCAGTTATAGCTTAAATATCCCTTAAACTTTACGCTTTCAATAAGCATCCTGTAGGTAAGTACTTCATTTTCTCTGGAATACATAGATTTTATTGCCCATATTTTCTTACTATATGGTTCGTACCAAATGTAGCCTATATATTCATCACCTAACTTTGCCAGCTTAACGTGCCTTTTTGCTAAGAGCTGCTGGGCAAAATTACAGGTGGAATAATAATCAAAAAAATCTTCATTGTTAGGATTAAACTTCCACTTATTGAAGCTAAGTTCTTTTAAATTATTAAGATTTCTTTTATTAAGATTTACACAGTTAATCATGATTCCCTCATTAATACTTTTAATATTAGTATAATTCTTTTATTTATAGCCTTCAAGAAAAACCAGATAATTTTCCATAAATTTCTGTTCCTGGACATCATATTTTATAAGCTTTGAAAGCTTGTGCATATATTTTGCTTCATCCCAGTTTTTGCTTTTCACATACCTCTTTTTGCCAAGCTTCCAGAACTTATGGGGATATACTATCAATGCCAGCATAACCTCCAGCTCTTCCTTGCTCAGTTTGTTTATACTGTTATAAGCATTTATAATCTCTTCTGCATATTCAAAATTCCACATGTAGCAGCTCTTAAACATAAGTCTTCTGATGAGCTTTCCCAGATCAGTAATATGAAGATCATATATTATACTATCAAGATCAATTATATAATACTGATCCTGTTTCTTTATGAGGTTTTGATAATAGAAGCTGTCGTGACAAATAGTCTTTTTCTTGTCCGCTTCCTTGGATATCCTGTAATAATCAGAGGTATTCAAAAAATTCAGAGCAACCATACCTCGGTTAATAAAATTGTCTACATGACTGTAATATAATTCGTCGAACTCCGTCTTTAACTTTTTCTTTTCTATTTTTCTCTTGAATCTTTCCAGGTCGTTTTGATTGGAATTGAAGATTTTGGGCCAGTTTTTAATATTATTTCTGATTTTCAGTTCTCTTTTGTTGATAGTATTTGAAGCTATGTGAAATGAAGCCAGCAGTCTTACGCAATTGCATACCTCCTCCAGGCTGTCAAGATCGCACTCCTCCCCTTCTATCCAATCTGTTACATAAAACAAATAATTTTTGAATTTTACAAAATACATATCATTTTTTGTCTTATAATACACGGCTGTATTATTAAACCCTGCATTCCTAAGCTCCTGAACAAGCCTTTCCCCGTTTTTTGCTTTATTTTTCCCATGTTTTATTCTTTTAAGGCAGAAGCTCCCTTTATCAGTTTCAATTTTATATGCGCTCCTCACCTTTTCAAAATTATTTATTTTAAAATCATACCCTTCCAGCACTTTATATATCATTGCAGCTTCATCCATAAATAACCTTCCAACCAATTTGTTTAATAAAGTATATTAAATATTAATTCAATTATTACAAAAAGCCGCATTCCATTTTCATGAAATACGGCCAGGCTTATTCTACAATCTTATAATAGACTCTGGTAGTTAGTGCATACACAAAACCATAGATTACAGCAAAAACCAGTATTGTTACAATTGTGCATATAGAGAACAGCTTGATATTGGTCAAAGAGAATAAAGCAAGCATCTTGGTTATCATATTGAATGCACCAGCTACGTGAATAGCAGCTACTATAATAGGAAGGAAAAAAATCTTTAGCACCTGTGAACGTATGCTGGATTTAACCTCTTGCTTGCTCATTCCTACCTTTTGCATAATTTCAAATCTAGCCTTGTCATCATAGCCCTCTGAAATCTGTTTATAATAGATTATAAGAGCTGTTGCCATAAAGAACAAGATTCCAAGAAACAAACCAAGGAAGAGAAATCCCCCATATAATGCGTAAAAATCCATTGAACTTGCCTGACGGTTTTCAATATAATAATTTGTGGTTATCTTTTCACTTAAATTTTTTGATATTTTATTTGCTATTAATGGTTTTTCATTATTTTGGGTGTTCAAATCAAACATAACCACAGCAGAAATACCGCTTGCTTTTTGTCCAAGGGCGTTTTTTTGTGCAGAATTTATATAATCCATTTCTTTTTGGTTTAATACTATATAATACTGCTGTAGCATCAATGAAGCATTATATCCGTCTACAGCTAATTCCTTTATATGATCCTTTATTTTATAGGTCTTATTAAAAATATTTAAGGTATTGTCAAGCTTTCCATAGGCTTCAAATACCAAAACCTCATCATCAGCCAAATTAACAATTTTGCCTGCAATTCTGCTGTATTCATCAGAGGTTATAAAATCAACCATAGCCACACTAGAATCGATGTAGCTGATATCCCGATCTGTTACATTGAAGCTATTTCCATCTCTTTTTGCAGATAATCCAAGGGAGGTGTAATAATTCAAATTTTCGATTTTATCACCAGCAGAATAGTTAATAGTTTTCAAGGCTGCATCCATATCCTTCTGGGTAACATTATCCATACGCAGAACACAGTCCTTTGAAAAACGAGCTTTTAAAGAGTCCTCTACCCCTAGGTACATGCATACGGTGGTGGATACCATAACCAGTACCATTGTTGATAATATGCATATATTCGCAAGGCCTACCGCATTTTGCTTCATTCTGTAGATCATGCCTGAAATACCTGTAAAATGGTTTTTGTTATAGTAATAGTTTTTATTTTTTCTAAGCAGCTTTAAAATTACAATACTTCCTGTGGTAAACAGGCAGTAGGTTCCAAGGATCACCAGTACCACAGCAATAAAAAACAAGGTTATTGCCGTTAAGGGTGATTTCACAGTGATGGCAATATAATATCCTGCTGTAATAAATATTAAGCCTAATAAAGTAATAAGCCATTTGCTTTTTGGTTCTCTTTCACCAACGTTCCCTCCATACAGCAGCTCAATTGGTTTGGAAAGATGAATTTTTGCCAGATTGAAGACCAGTGTTGCAAAAATAATGCATCCGTACAAAATTGTAGTGACTGCAATACCAGATTTTGATATGGAAAAGCCCAGCGGAACAGAAAAACTCACAATTTTACATAGTAAAAGTATCATAAGCTTGTTAAGAAGTATCCCGAAAAACAGTCCAAAAGTTATTCCCAATACTCCAATAAAAATTGTTTCAAAAAAAAGCACCTGTGCTATATGCCGTTTTTCCATGCCAAGAATATTGTAAAGCCCTAATTCCCTGGTCCTCCGCTTCATTAGAAAGCTATTTGTATAGAAAAGAAATATCACTGCAAATATTCCTACCACTATGCATCCCAGGTTAAGTATATGCTGCAGGGAGTTATAACCCGGCATTTTTTTCAAGCCTCCATTGGAGGATATTGAGCACATTATATAAAACATAGCTACCGTACCAATGCATGTAACTATAAATGGATAGTAAAACTTTCCGTTCTTTCTAATATTCTGAATCGCAAGCTTCGGATAAAATTGGCTACTCATGCTGTTCACCACCTGCTGCAAGCATGGTTAAAGTATCCGAAATCTTTGCATACATTTCCTCAACCTTCATATTTCCTTTATATATCTGGTGAAATACTTCCCCATCCTTTATAAACAACACTCGTTTAGCATGGCTGGCAGCCTTTGTAGAGTGTGTAACCATAAGTATGGTCTGCCCTTCTTCATTTATGCCGTCAAAGAGCCTTAGAAGGCCGTCAGTAGCCTTTGAATCCAATGATCCCGTAGGTTCATCAGCCAAAATCAACTGGGGACTTGTAATCAGTGCCCTGGCCACAGCTGCTCTTTGCTTTTGCCCTCCTGAAACTTCATATGGATACTTTGATAAAATATCGCTTATACCAAGTTTTGCTGCTATGGGGCCAAGTCTTAAACTCATTTCCTCATATTTTTTACCTGAAAGCACTAAAGGAAGAAATATATTGTCCTGAAGTGAAAAGGTATCTAAAAGGTTAAAATCCTGAAATACGAAGCCCAGGTTTTCTCTTCGGAAGGCGGAAATTTCTGCTTCGCTTATTGATACAATATTTTTGCCATTTAGCTTAACCTCACCACTAGTAGGCTTATCAAGGGATGCAACTATATTTAAAAGAGTTGTCTTCCCCGATCCTGATTCACCCATGATTGCCACATATTCACCCTTTTCAACTGAAAAAGATACATTGGACAGTGCCTGTACCTGATTGCCCCCAAAACGGGTAGTATAAGTTTTTTTAAGATTATTAACTTGTAGGATAGTCATACAATTATCTCCTTTGCTTATTTATCAGGTTTATTGTACCAAAGGGAGGTAAGGTCCAGCCATAATTCAGGCTTACAAAAGCCAGCGGTAGCTTACAATTTTGAAAGGTTCTTAATCAAACAACATTTTTCCCGAATTAAAATCTATTTTAACCTTAGTTCCAGTACCTGGTTCTGATTCGATGGTGATTTTATGAGATAATTTTGTTAAAATTTCTTTGCACAGGTATAAACCTATACCAGTGGATTTTTTATGGTCCCTGCCGTTATATCCAGTAAAACCTTTTTCAAAAACTCTTGGCAGGTCCTCCTGCCTTATGCCCATACCTGAATCCTCTATAACCAGGGTTTCAAAACCTTCCACATAAATTTTTATTTTGCCTGCATTCGTATATTTTAGTGCATTTGATAAAATTTGTTCCACTACAAAAAGCAGCCACTTTTCATCTGTGAGAACCTGTTTGTTTGATTCTTTAAAATCAAGACTTATTTTTTTACTTATAAAAATCTTAGCAGATTTTCTTACAGCCTGTCTTATTATATCATCAAGGCTGTATTTTCCAATAACATAATCAGTAAAATCGCTGCCCAGTCTTAAATACTGCAGTACCATTTCAACATATTGCTCAATTTTTATAAGCTCCAGATCAAGATCACAATTTTCCCTTTCTTCGCTCTGAAGCAGCAGATGCATGGCTGAAATTGGAGTCTTTATCTGATGGGCCCAAAGAGTGTAATAATCAATCATGTCACTTATTCTGCCATCCAGCCTTGAAGTTAACTGCACTTTCTCCTTGTACAATGCCTTAATTAACTCCTGATAATCCTTTTCAATTAAATTTTGAGGTACAGGAAGTCCATCAACTGATAATGTAATACCTGAATGAAGCTCTTGCAAAAGCTTATGTCGTTTATAAAAATTCAGACAGTCTATGGCTGAAAAAATGATCCAGGTGCACACACACAAAATTACTGCATAGAATACAGCCTCTACATTCAGGTTGTATAAAGAAAAGATACCTGAAAATATAATTGTAAATACAGCAAATATAAATATAGTTTTTCTGTTACTTTTAATGTAGGAAAATAATATGCTCATATTATTCCACCTCGTATCCCATACCCTTTTTAGTTGTTATAAAATCGCTAAGGCCTGCGGTTTCAAGCTTTTTTCTAAGCCTTGTTATATTAACTGTTAAGGTGTTTTCATCAACATAGCTGTCACTTTCCCATAGTCTCTCCATTAGAAAATCCCTGGAAACAGTTTTTCCCTTATTTTCCATCAACACTTTCATTATTCTGTAATCATTTTTAGTAAGGTCAATTTTTTGATTGTTATAAATTAATGTAGCATCACTTATATTCAAAACTACCCCCTTATGTTCAATAAGGCTGCATTGACCTCCAAAGTCATAGGTACGGCGCAACAAGGCCTGAACCTTAGCAGTAAGCACATCCAGGTCAAAGGGTTTGGATATAAAATCATCTCCCCCCATATTTACAGCCATAACTATATTCATGTTGTCCGAGGCAGAGGAAATAAAAATTATTGGAACCTTCGATACTTTTCTTATTTCTAAGCACCAATAGTAACCGTTAAAAAATGGCAGTGAAATATCCATTAGTACAAGCTGTGGGTTATACTGAACAAACTCATGAATAACATTTTCAAAGTTTTTAATGCTCCTTGCATCACAACCCCAGGTTTTTATATGCTTTTCTATAGCCCCTGCAATAATATTGTCATCCTCAATAATCAATATTTTATGCATATTATTTATCCTTTCTACACAAAAAGCGGCGCAGCCTTTTGCTGCACCGCCTGTCACTTTTAATGGCTTATACTTCATCCACTTCTCTTATACTTAATCCAATCTTCTTTTGTTCTGTATCCACATCAAGAATTTTTGCTTTAACCATTTCACCTATTTCTAGTGCATTTTCCGGCTTATTAATTCTCTTTGTGCTAATTTGTGATATATGAACCAATCCATCTACTCCAGGTTCCAGCTCAACAAATGCACCAAAGTTGGCAAATCTTACAACCTTACCCATAACTATTGTACCAACTGGGTATTTTGCGTCGATATTGTTCCATGGATCTTCAATGAGCTTTTTCATACTAAGTGAAAGCTTCTTTTTATCCTTGTCTATATCTAAAATATAGACATTAACCATATCTCCTACTTTTAGTACATCCCCAGGCTTGTTAACTCTTCCCCAGGAAATCTCTGAAACGTGCAGCAAACCGTCAACTCCGTTTACTTCAACAAATGCTCCAAAGTCTGTAAGCCTTTTAACCTCACCCTGAACAACAGTTCCCTGCTCCAGCGTGCTCCATGCTTTCTCCTCAGCTTTACTCTTTTCTGCTTTCAGAAGTTCTCTTCTTGAAGCTACAATTCTTGTTTTATTATTGTGGTTATTATATTCAATTATATTAACATCAAGGTCTTTTCCTACATATTCCTGGAGGTTTGATGCATGGAAAAGCTCCACATGGGATGCAGGAATAAACACTCTTACTCCCTTATAGCTTCCAACTAGTCCTGCATTTGATGCTTCCTTTATTAATACCTTTATTGTAGATTTATTATCATTTGCGCCTTTAATATCTTCATATGCCTTTTCCCTCTGGAGTTCGATTTTGGATAATACCACATATCCATCATCATTTCTTCTTTTTATTACCTTAACTTCGATTTCTTCTCCTGCTTTAAGGAGCTCTGTAAGGCTTTCATTATCATCCTTTGTCACTTCATCCTTTGGCAGTATTCCATCAGCTTTATACCCGATATTTAAGAAAGCTTCCTTTTCATTTACTGAAATAACCTCTCCCTTAACAACCTGGCCCACCGCAATTTGGGTATCGTTTTTTTCCATAAATTCTAACTGTTCATTGTTTTCCATATTGTTTTCATAGCCCATTTTTAATATTGCCTCCTTTATTATCCAGTCCGGTGTTGATGCACCAGCTGTAACACCTATACTTTTGATATCTTTTTTGAGTATATCCATGGAAATCTCCTGTGAATTTTCCACATGGATTGTATTTTTACAGTTTTCACTGCAAATTTCATAAAGCTTAGTAGTATTTGAACTGTTTTTGCCTCCGATTACTACCATCATATCAACTTCTTTTGACAGGTCTGCAGCACATTGCTGCCTCTCTGAAGTCGCCTTACAGATAGTATTGAAGCCGATAAACTCTTTATAATTCTTAACTACGATGCCCAGGACCTTTTCCCAGTTTTCCTGCTTCTCTGTGGTTTGGGCAACTACGCATACACGTGCTTTGAAATTATTAAGCTCATTGCCATCCTTAGTAATAATGGCACTATTTTCGCACCATCCATTAATCCCGATAACTTCCGGGTGGTATCTATCACCAATAATAATTATTTTATATCCAAGCTCAAAGTATTTTTTTACTATGTGCTGTATATTGGAAACGAAAGGACATGTAGCATCCAATATAACCAGCTGTCTGTCCTCCAGCATTTTTTTAGTTGAAAGGGGTACTCCATGGGATCT
Source organism: uncultured Clostridium sp. (assembly GCA_937927335.1). GTDB lineage: Bacteria > Bacillota > Clostridia > Clostridiales > Clostridiaceae > UBA699. The sequence goes on along the minus strand of CALBDU010000012.1, from coordinate 59,461 downwards.
TATTATTATAACATCTCCACACTGGAGCTTATCTATATTTTCGATATCAATAGGATAGATATCCTTTTCCTTTAAAAAATCTACCACATCATTATTATGTATCAAAGGCCCCAGGGTATATACCCTTTTATTATATTCTTCCTGTACCTTGAGAGCCTCCTGTACTGCACGCTTCACGCCGAAACAAAAGCCTGCCTGCTCTGCCAAATATATGTTCATATTAATTCACCACTAGATTATATTTTTTCATTTTTTCATTTATGTAAAATGATATTACTTCCACTACCTCCTGGATTCCCATCCTGGATGTATCCAGCTCAATTGCATCCTCAGCCTTTTTCAAGGGATCCACTTCTCTATTTGAGTCATCGTAATCCCGCTTGTTAATATCATTTAATATTGCGTTGTATTCAACTGCAATTCCTTTGTCCTTAAGTTCGTTAAACCGCCTTCGTGCTCTCTCTTCAGGACTGGCTGTAATAAAAAATTTTATAAATGCATCCTTTAAGACTACAGTGCCAATATCTCTGCCATCCATAATTACGTTGTACTTTAGAGCCATGTTTCGCTGCATTGCAGCCATTTCCTCTCTGACTTCCTTAACAGCCGCATATTCGGATACCTTTTTGCTTATTTCCGGCATAACAATAAGCTCGGTTATATCCTCTCCATTTACTATAAGGTTATTTCCCTTAAAGTGCATATCCATGGATTTAATCACATTCATTAAGCCGTTTATATCCTTTGAAGAAATTTTGTTTCTCAAGGCGAATAATGTAACCGCCCTATACATAGATCCCGTGTTGATATACATAAGTTGGAATTTTTCAGAAACTAATTTTGCTATAGTGCTTTTACCAGCTCCTGCAGGTCCATCTACTGCTATAGATAATACCAAAGTTTGCTGCCTCCCTCCTAGAGAAAAAATTCTCCCCAAGGTTTAATTATATACTTTTTCCAGCTAAATATCCAGTAGATAGCGCAATCTGGATATTATATCCTCCTGTTACAGCATCTACATCCAGCAATTCCCCTGCAAAGGATAGATTTTCAATTAATTTTGATTTCATGGTTGATGGATCTACTTCTTTCACATCAACTCCTCCTGCTGTCACAATGGCTTCGGCAATGGGCCTGGTGCCCTTGATTTTAAACATCAGATTCTGCAAAAGAAAAACAAGTTTTTTCCTTTCATCCCTGGTTATAAGATTTACCTTCTTATCAGGATCTATTCCTGATAATGTTACTATTATTGGTATCATCTTTTTAGGGAGCAGTTCTTCCAATGAATTTTTAAACGCCTTATTTATGTTTTTATTAAAATCTCTTTGCAGTCTTTTATCCAGTTCTTCCGATGTCAATCCCGGCTTCAGGTTAATTGATGCACATAGTTTTTTCTTATTGCCTGCCATTCTCCCGGCACTTAAAACAATTGGTCCCGAAAGTCCAAAGTGAGTAAAAAGCATTTCTCCAAAATCCTTATATATTACCTTATTCTTTTCATCAAGTATTTTCAATTCCACGTTTTTTAAGGAAAGTCCCTGAAGTTCCTTGACCCATTCCTCCTGAACCTCTACAGGCACCAGAGAAGGAATGATTTCTGTTACATGGTGTCCAAGTTTTTTGGCCAGGCCATGTCCCTGTCCGGTAGAACCTGTTTGAGGATATGATAATCCTCCGGTACATAATATATAATGATCTGCAATAACTTCTGTACCATCCTCCAGAATCAGCGATGTAATTTTACTGTCCTCCAGTTTAATTTCTGTAACTGCTTTATTCAGTCTGATATCAACCTTTTTCTTTACCAGTTCCTTTTCAAAGGCTGATATTATATCTGAAGATTTATCCGATTCCGGGAAAACCCTGTCTCCTCTTTCTACCTTCAGTTTAACACCAAGCCTGTTCATCAGACTCATTGTATCCTCGTTTGTAAAGCTGTATAATGCGCTGTAGAGAAAATTTGGATTTCCTGGTATGTTATCAAAAAATTCGCTTATATCCTTAGAATTAGTTATATTACATCTACCCTTGCCTGTGATGTATAATTTCTTTCCCAATTTATTATTTTTCTCTATAAGAATAACCTTATTTTTTTCAGCTGCAGCCAGTGCCGCCATAATACCTGCGGGTCCTGCTCCAATAACTGTAACTAGTGCCATATATCCACCACCTTAAATGTTTACTATTATAATGTAATACAATATAAACATTTATTCAATATCTATATAAAACAATTAGAGAATCCATACGGATTCTCTAATTATCTATTCCAAGGTAACTGTATTCTAGTAATTTCCCTGCTGATGCATAGCATCTGCAACCTTTACAAATCCAGCTATGTTTGCACCTGCAACCAGGTTGTAGCCAAAGCCGTATTTTTCTGATGCATCTTTACAGTTGTTATAGATGTTAACCATTATTCCGTGTAATTTAGCATCTACTTCTTCTGCACTCCAGCTTAATCTTTCGCTGTTCTGTGACATTTCTAATGCTGATGTAGCAACTCCGCCTGCATTTGCAGCCTTGGATGGTCCTACTACTACGCCTTTTTCCTGGAAGTATTCTACTGCTTCGTTTGTGCAAGGCATGTTAGCAACTTCACATACATATTTGATTCCGTTTGCTACTATTTTCTTAGCATCGTCTATCTTTATATCGTTCTGAGTTGCAGCTGGCATTACGATGTCAACCTTAACTCCCCATGGTTTTTCTCCTTTGAAGAACTCTACGCCAAATTTGTCAGCATAATCCTGTACTCTGTCTCTTCCTGATGATCTCATTTCTAATAAGTAATCTATCTTTTCCTGAGTTACTACTCCGTTTGGATCATATACATATCCGTCTGGGCCTGAAAGTGTTACAACTTTTCCGCCTAACTGAGCAACTTTTGTACAGATACCCCATGATACGTTACCAAAGCCTGATACTGATACTGTCTTTCCTTTGAAGTCCATTCCGTCATGCTTAAGCATTTCTTCACAGTAATATGTTGCACCAAAGCCTGTTGCTTCTGGTCTAACTAAGCTTCCGCCATAGGATAAGCCTTTTCCTGTAAGAACACCATTTTCAAATGCTCCTTTGATTCTTCTGTACTGTCCATAAAGGTAGCCTATTTCTCTTCCGCCAACACCGATATCTCCAGCTGGTACGTCTACGTCTGGTCCGATGTGTCTGTATAATTCAGTCATGAAGCTCTGGCAGAATCTCATGATTTCATTGTCTGACTTTCCTCTTGGGTCGAAGTCGGAACCACCTTTGCCTCCGCCTATTGGAAGTCCTGTTAAGCTGTTCTTTAATATCTGTTCAAATCCTAAGAATTTGATTATTCCGATGTAAACTGATGGATGGAATCTAAGTCCTCCTTTGTATGGTCCTATGCAGCCGTTGAACTGTACTCTGAAGCCTCTGTTAACCTGAAGTTTGCCTGCATCGTCTACCCATGGTACTCTGAACATGATCTGTCTTTCTGGTTCGCAGAATCTTTCAAGCAGGTTTTCTTCGATGTATTCAGGATGCATCTCGAATACTGGTGCAAGTGAAGCTGTAACTTCCTCTACTGTCTGTAAAAATTCTGGTTCGTTTGAGTTTCTTGCCTTTACCTTTGCAACTACTTCTTCAATGTAAGCCTTTGCATTTACGTTTGCCATAATAATACCCTCCTAAAAAATATGTTTATATTAATTATTTTTTTAACAAGCTAAACCGTTTACATAATTTATAAAATAATAAAAATTGCACACATTTAGAGAACCCCGTTAGAGATTCTCTAAATGTATTGTTCCCTTAAATTTTAACTGTATTCTAGTAATTTCCCTGCTGATGCATAGCATCTGCAACCTTTACAAATCCAGCTATGTTTGCACCTGCAACCAGGTTGTAGCCAAAGCCGTATTTTTCTGATGCATCTTTACAGTTGTTATAGATGTTAACCATTATTCCGTGTAATTTAGCATCTACTTCTTCTGCACTCCAGCTTAATCTTTCGCTGTTCTGTGACATTTCTAATGCTGATGTAGCAACTCCGCCTGCATTTGCAGCCTTGGATGGTCCTACTACTACGCCTTTTTCCTGGAAGTATTCTACTGCTTCGTTTGTGCAAGGCATGTTAGCAACTTCACATACATATTTGATTCCGTTTGCTACTATTTTCTTAGCATCGTCTATCTTTATATCGTTCTGAGTTGCAGCTGGCATTACGATGTCAACCTTAACTCCCCATGGTTTTTCTCCTTTGAAGAACTCTACGCCAAATTTGTCAGCATAATCCTGTACTCTGTCTCTTCCTGATGATCTCATTTCTAATAAGTAATCTATCTTTTCCTGAGTTACTACTCCGTTTGGATCATATACATATCCGTCTGGGCCTGAAAGTGTTACAACTTTTCCGCCTAACTGAGCAACTTTTGTACAGATACCCCATGATACGTTACCAAAGCCTGATACTGATACTGTCTTTCCTTTGAAGTCCATTCCGTCATGCTTAAGCATTTCTTCACAGTAATATGTTGCACCAAAGCCTGTTGCTTCTGGTCTAACTAAGCTTCCGCCATAGGATAAGCCTTTTCCTGTAAGAACACCATTTTCAAATGCTCCTTTGATTCTTCTGTACTGTCCATAAAGGTAGCCTATTTCTCTTCCGCCAACACCGATATCTCCAGCTGGTACGTCTACGTCTGGTCCGATGTGTCTGTATAATTCAGTCATGAAGCTCTGGCAGAATCTCATGATTTCATTGTCTGACTTTCCTCTTGGGTCGAAGTCGGAACCACCTTTGCCTCCGCCTATTGGAAGTCCTGTTAAGCTGTTCTTTAATATCTGTTCAAATCCTAAGAATTTGATTATTCCGATGTAAACTGATGGATGGAATCTAAGTCCTCCTTTGTATGGTCCTATGCAGCCGTTGAACTGTACTCTGAAGCCTCTGTTAACCTGAAGTTTGCCTGCATCGTCTACCCATGGTACTCTGAACATGATCTGTCTTTCTGGTTCGCAGAATCTTTCAAGCAGGTTTTCTTCGATGTATTCAGGATGCATCTCGAATACTGGTGCAAGTGAAGCTGTAACTTCCTCTACTGTCTGTAAAAATTCTGGTTCGTTTGAGTTTCTTGCCTTTACCTTTGCAACTACTTCTTCAATGTAAGCCTTTGCATTTACGTTTGCCATAATAATACCCTCCTAAATTGTGAATGTAATATTGCATCTTATTAAAGATGCTGAATTTTATTTTTTATTTTGCCATTAATATATATTCTACAAAAGATGTCTATTTCCTTCTTATATATAAAAAAATTTTTAGAATTTTTATAATAAAACATCAATTGTCATATTATTAACATTTATGTAAGGATTTATCTGGACGCAAAAAAAGAGAGGAAGCTTGTCCTCTCTTTTATTCATTTTCTTTATAGGAATATACCTGATATTCTTCCCATATATTTTCCAGATTGGCAAAAGTGGAAGATATTTTTTCCTTTTCCCTTAGTCCAACAGATATTATTAATGCATTTATTACACTTAACGGAGCTACCAGAGAATCCACAAAGGATGCCATATTACTTTGTGCAATCAGCGTATAATCAGCCCTGGCAGCTAAAGGTGACAGCAGACTGTCTGTAATGGCTACCACATTTGCACGTCTGCTCTTTGCAAAGGACAGGGATTCTATGGTTCTTGCTGCATACCTTGGGAAACCTATTCCTATTACCAGATCATCTTCACTTACATTGATCATTTGCTCAAAAATATCACTGACACCATATGCTACAACATGTACATTGTCAAGAATCAGATTAAGATAAAAACCAAGGAATTCTGAAAGAGCAGTTGAGCTTCTAAGCCCTATTATATATATCTTCTTTGCAGCAAATATGCTGTTCACTACATCTTCAAAGGTCTTATGATTTATCTTTTCCAGTGTAGCTCTAATGTTTTCCATGTCAGACTTGAGAACGCCTTTTAGTGCCGTTTCTTCACTGACAAAATCGTTTGAAAGCTCTATTCTTTGTACTGTAGTAAGTTTATTTTTAATAAGCTCCTGAAGTGCCTTCTGCAGCTTTGGGTATCCACTGAAGCCCAATTCATTTGCAAACCTCACCACCGTGGATTCACTTACTCCTACACTTACTCCCAGCTTTGCTGCTGTCATAAATGCTGCTTTATCATAATGCTTTAGAATATATTCTGCAATCAATTTTTGACCCTTGCTTAACCTAGGGAACTTTAATTGAATGGTTCTCATCAAATCCTGCTTGCTATTTTCGTCCATTTAATTCATTCCTTTCTTTTCATCGAAGAATTATTGCAATATTTTCTTCATTTTATCATCTATTGCAGAAAATATCAATATATCTTTCAATTGTTTATGTAAACATTGTCAATAATTTTAACAAAGGATTCTGACATGAATTCTTTCAACTTTGATAATCAATAGCTGCAGCCATTTCAATTTTATACATAATTCATTTACTATATTTTTAACATGCGTTTTTTTAATGATGCTCCTTCACTTTTTATGAATTTTTAAAATATGCAATTTCATCTTCAGTTAAATATCGCCATTTTCCTTCTTTAAGGTCCCCTATTTTTATTTTGCCTATGCTTATTCTTTTTAAATGAATTACATCATGGCCAATGTTTTCGCACATTCTCCTTATCTGTCTGTTCTTTCCTTCATGGATTGATATTTCAACCATTGCGCAATCCTTGTAACCCTTGATAATTTTTATTTTGGCTGGTGCCGTTATGTAGTCACCAATATCCAGGCCTTTTCTGAAGGAATCAAGTTCATTAGTAGATGGTATGCCCTTTACCGTGGCTATATACACCTTTTCCTTTTCCTCCCTTGGATGAATGATTTTATTATATATTTCACCGTCATTGGTAAGCAGCAGCAGTCCTGAGGTATCATAGTCAAGCCTTCCCACCGGATACACTCTTTCTTTAATATCAATAAGATCCATTATGGTCTTACGGCCACGTTCATCCTTAACTGTAGATACATAGCCAACTGGCTTGTTAAGAGCAATATATACCTTTCTCTCCTCAGGAACAATAAGCTTTCCATCCACATAAACCTTATCCTCAGGATTTACCTTGAATCCCAATTCCATTACAAGGTTTCCATTAACCTTAACCCTGCCCGCGGTAATCATTTCTTCGCACTTTCTTCTGGAAGCTACTCCACAGCTTGCCATATACTTTTGAAGCCTTTCCATTGAATTACCCCCTTTTTAAAATAAAAACTATCAATTAAGATAACCTAATTGATAGTTTAACAATTTTATTCTACGTCTTGAATACTTATCTGTCTTATATGCTTTGTATGGTTCCATTCCTTGTTGTCTTTGTCTAAAATACCTTGTATTGTTATTGGAATCCAAGTCAGAGTGTATAAACCATAAAGCAAATACCATACAAATATCTTAAGTGACTGTTTATTGCCTGAAGCCCACATAGCTATGATAAATGCCATTATGTATAGACAATTAGCAACAGCAATCTCAAACATTTTACCTGTGTTGCCAAAAATAAATGTGAATATAACAATATTAAATGAATATAGTGTGAATACCGCCAGCATCTTTTTAGATAACTTTTTCTCCAGCATCATAACTAATGGTGTAAATATAAACTGGAATACACTGAAGGTCTTCCAAACCCATGGGGTAAACAGATAATTTATTACAAATATATTCAATCCATGCTCGGCACTGTTCTGAAGCAGTGTTAAGATGGCCGAAATACCGATTGCTACAGTAACAAAAGGTTGTATAGTGTACAAAGCACAGTCAAAAGCCACAAAATCTCTATCCTTTATTGCTTTCTTCATAAGCTTTGTGAAAAATCTTGAGGACACATCTGTAAAGCCCTGCATCCATCTTTTTCTCTGTCTCCAGGACTGCTTAAGGGTTAGTGGTTTTTCATCATATACAATGGCATTATGAGCCCAGCCTACCCTTTCTCCGTTAAGTACAAGCTTACAGGTAAATTCCAGATCCTCAGTAAGGCAGGTTGCTCCCCAACCTAACTTTTTCAATACCTGTGTATCCATGCAGAAGCCTGTTCCGCCAATCTGACTTGAAAGTCCAAGGTTTGCCCTTGCAAGCTGGAACAATCTATTTGAACTCCAAAAGGATATGGAATAGGATTCGGTTATCCATGAATCATCAGGGTTCTTGCTGTCCAAATAGCCCTGAACCACTTTATATCCATTTAATAATTTATAATTCATTTCTTTGGCAAAATTTTTCGAAACAAGATTATCGGCATCAAATATGGCAATGGCATCATATTCCTTATTCATTTTGAATATTCGATCGAACATCCATTCAAGAGCATACCCCTTGCCTTTCTTATTGCTGATATTTCTCTCGTGTACCTGCACTCCTTCATAGCTTTTAGCTATTTCTGCTGTTTTATCATCACAGTTGTCCGCTATAATCATAATATCATATAATTCCTTAGGGTAGTCCAATGCTTGAAGACTCTCAATTATTTTGTCAATTACCATCTCTTCATTATGGGCTGCCACTACCAGTGCAAATCTCTTTTCAGGCTTGCAGAAATCTGCTCCCCGGTCTTCTTTCTTATACAGCCCAACTAAGGACAACATTAAATAGTATAACGTTAATGCAAATACACCTAATTGAAAAACTGCCGTTAAATCGAATATGAATTTATCCATTCTATATATCCTTTCCTATATGATTTCCTCAACATGGTTCATTTTAACTCGCTATTCATATTACCATAAAAATGCTGGTTTTTACTATTTGTAGGAATTTTCTGATTATTAATTTTGTATGAAGTTTATATAAATAATTTAAATGCTTCGGTGTCAAACTATTTAAAATTGTAATACTTCTAAAACAAGCCCTGCTTTATGATATAATTTTTATAAAATTATATCATAAATAATTTAAATAGTCTAAATTAACCTGAAAGGTGGTACTATAATGGATCATATTATTGACTGCAAAGGACTTAAATGCCCCCAGCCGGTGATTAATACAAAAAAATATTTTGACAGTCTGGAGGAAGGTTCGGCAACAATTATTGTAGACAATGAGGTGGCGAATTCAAATATTTCTAAATTTGCACAAAACAATGGCTTTGAGTTTTCATCCCAGTTTAAGGATGGATTATATTATATTGAAATTTCAAAAACCTCCTGCAGCTGTAAGCCTATGGAATTATCTAAAAACAAGCTTGTTATAGTTGTGTCCTCTGACAAGCTTGGTGCAGGCAGCGACGAACTTGGTGCAGCTCTTATGAAAAGCTACATGTTTGCCTTGTCAGAAAATGACTTCCTGCCTTCAGATATGCTCTTCCTAAACGGTGGAGTTAAACTCACTGTGGAGGGTTCTGATTGTCTAACCAGTCTTAATGCCCTCAGTGAAAAGGGAGTTAATATTTTAAGCTGCGGCACCTGTCTGGATTTTTATAACCTGAAGGATAAGGTTGCTATAGGTGAAATTACCAATATGTATACTATTGTTGAAAAAATGAACGGTGCTGACAATACAATTAAATTATAATAATAAAAACAGGATTTATTCCTGTTTTTATTATTTCCTTGATTATTAATATTATGCTTTAATTAGCCTTAATATAATCGAACATTTCTTTTGCTTCCTTTTGGATCTGATCTTCCAAATCCGGAATAAAACTGTTCATCCAGCTATATATATTTTCATAGCCTTGCAGGCATTCTTCAAAATAAGATAAAAAAGCTTCAACAGCCTGTTGTTGAAAAAGCGTATTAATCAACCCGTCTCTCACAGTATTAATCATAGACTTCCTTCCTTCATATGGAAAATACATTGAAACAGATTTTATCTCCTTTTCCATCCCATTGTCTATTAGTTTGGATGCACTATCCAGAAGTTTCATGGTGTTTTGCGGATCATTGAAATAGCTATCAGTGCCCTGCATCAATTTTACATATAGACTATCTGCATTTATAAACTTGGCAAGCATGGGATTTACGCTAGCGCCAAGCTTATTAATCTCCTTCTTTATCTTTTTTTCTGTATCCTTATTGCTCAGATACTTTTTCATCTGAGCAATGATTTCAGGGCTGTTGTTGTATAAGTAAACCTTTAAATTATTTTCAAAGCCCTCCGGAAGTATATCCTTAAATGAAGTACCATTTTTTTCAATTTCCTCAAGCTTGTTGTTTACTTCATTATAAATTGTCATTCTGAACTCTTCAGTATCAGCCATCTCTCTGATTTTTTCTGCTAATGATTTCTTTAATTCACTAAAAGTATTACTGTTAATTACCTCTGAAGTACTGCAGCTTAAGCTTTTTCTTATATAGGCTGCAATAGAAGCCCTTATTCTTACTTCTTCCTTCTCTAGAAAGTCTGTATAATTTTCGTCCATGCTATTCACCTCAACATTTTTTGTTCAAATTAATATACTACACTAATCTAATATATATGACTTAAGAATCAGCCTATTTATATTATACTTTACTTATAGTAAAATGTACTTAGAAAATTTATTTGGAGGCTCTATATGTCAAACGTAAAAACTTATCTTCCTTACTTATCAGCTGCCTTTTCATCAGTAATATTCGGCTTAAGCTTTCTTTTTTCAAAAAAAGCCTTAGCTTTGGCACAGCCTTTCGAACTGCTTTCCTTTAGATTCCTAACGGCATTTTTAATCATGTCTCTGCTGGTTCTAACAGGAGCAATAAAGGTGAACTACAGAAATAAGCCTTTGCTTTACCTGCTGCTGCTTGGTTTATGCCAGCCGGTATTGTATTTCATATTTGAAACCTATGGAATTAAATTTGCCCCTTCGTCTCAGGCCGGTCTTATGATCGCACTGATTCCAGTGTTTGTAGCCGTACTGGGTGCATATTTTTTAAAGGAGATTCCTTCTTATAGACAGTTTCTTTTTATTTTTCTTTCAATTTCTGGAGTTATATTTATAATATTAATGGGGAGCAGCCACTCAGGAGCAATATCTTCAGCAGGTACAATACTTCTAATTTTTGCAGTGTTATCAGCCGCTTTCTTTAACATACTTTCAAGAAAACTAAGCAGTAAATTTTCACCATTTGAAATAACATACTTTATGATGGGTCTTGGTGCACTGTTTTTTAATATAATTTCCATAATTAACCATATATTGTCAAACAATCTGCCTGCATACTTTATTCTATTGAAGCAGAGAGATTTTTTAATTTCAGTGGGCTATCTTGGAATATTATCTTCCCTTATTGCGTTTTTCCTTATTAATTATACCCTTTCAAAAGTCAGCGCATCTACCTCTTCGGCTTTCTCCAATCTGTCAACAATAGTTACTGTTGCAGCTGGCGTAATATTTTTAAATGAAAGCTTCAGCTGGTACCATTTCCTTGGCGCAGCTATGATACTTACCGGGGTTTTTGGCTCCAGCTATTATCAAAATATAAAAGATGAAGAAAGAGAAGTGGCGGAGCTTGAGGAATAAAATAATTGCTATTATCCTGTGCTTCTATTTTATATTTCTGTTTATTGATTTCACCGGTATGAAAGGTCTGGATTACTGTTCAGTTATTCTAAAATATTCATGTATAATATTATGTTTAACCATAACACTTCTAATTGGCAGAAAAGGACATAATAATATGGATAAAAGGCTCCTTCAGGCTGCATTTATTACAACGGTTTTTGCAGATTTATTCCTGCTGATTCTTAATGAAGCTCTATATGGAATTGCTTTATTTTGTATTGTTCAAACCATATATATTATTAGGCACAGCAGAGCTTCAAGCTTTCCAATAAAAACTGCCGGACTGATTATTTTCATACTTTCAGCCATGCTTTATTTATCAGGCACAAAAAATGCTGTGTTAATATTATCTTACATTTACGCATGCATTTCTATTTTAAGCATCTATACAGCTGCAACCCTGTTCAGATATAAAAAATACCCTGAAAAAACAAAATTGTTAGTTTTTTCAGGGCTGGTTTTATTGTTGCTATGCGACATTAATGTAGCATATTATAATTTAACAGGCAGTGAAATTTCGGGATTTCTAATATGGTTGTTCTATCTGCCCTCACAGCTTTTTTTATCCTTAAGCGGAGAAAGATAGTTTTTCTTACCGCCCCAGCAGCGATCACAGCTCAAGCAGCAGTGAGATGAATAATTATTGCAGTGGCCGCCTTTTTTAAGGTACTCTTCATCATTGTTTTCTTTAGGCTTTTTTATCCAGCTAAGGACTTTTTTAATTTCTTCACTGCACTGCTTTGCTGATTCATTTTCATAATCCGTCATAATATCACCTTCTAACTTATTTATATATATATAATAAGTTATATCAGAAGGTTTGTCGGTAACATTTGATACAAATCTTACTTGGATATTTCTTTAGTGAAAATCCATCCTTTTTTAGCAAAATCCCTTCCTTTAATAGTTACCTTATTTCCATTTACCTCCACATATATTCCCTGGCTTTCATCATAAAGTCTTTCCACCCTGTATCCATCAGGCTTCAGACAATAACTCACTCCTCCTGTATTAACTGTGGTGTAGGGAAGATTTTCAGTAACATTATCTATACTGAGCAGTACATGGGTGTGAGATGTAAAAACAACTGCATCCGGATATTGTGATAATATTTTTATCAGCTCCTGACGTTGAACAACGCCAATCCACCCCTTAATACTGGTGCCTATATGTTGATGAAGAAATACAAAAATTGGCTTACCGGATTTATAGTCTTCGGCCAGCTTAGTTTTAAACCAATCCAGCTGCTTTTCTGATATGTCAGCTTTCACAGCCCCAAGGATTTTTGTATTTCCAGATTCGGACCCAAGAGATATAAAGTGGTATCCCTTAATCCATTTATCATGGTAAACTGAGCTTTCACCGGAGAATTTATAATATAACTCCTTAAAATGCTCCACATCCTGGGATGTATTTGCGCTTTTGGAATAATCAAAATAATCGTGGTTGCCAATGTTTGCTATTATTGTATCAGGAATATTCTTCTTATTTTTATCAATTACAAGCTTAATACCCTCATATTGACCCTCAAGGCCCTGGTCCACATTATCTCCGTTCAAAACCAGTGCATCCATGCTGTTATTGATACTGTGCAGGTCAGAAAGTGCAGCCTTAAGCTTGCCTGTATTTCCGTGAATATCACCTATTACTGCAAAGGACAGGTCACTTTTAGGCTCATTGACAGCTTTAGAAGATGCCGGAATAAAATTATTATAATTAACATATAAAATATATACCATACCAGAAATTAACAAGGCAATTGCTGCAGTAATTGCAGCTATCTTATGTTTAATCATGATTTTCCATAAACCTTGTGTAAAGCCTGTAGTTAAAATCATCAAAGCACACAAAGCTTACTTTTTCAATTTCCTCGTACCTGGTAAGTTCATTTAATACTGTATTAAAGGCAGTTTTAGCAGCCATATCCTTTGGATATCCATAAACCCCTGTACTTATATTAGGAAAAGCAATGGTTTTTATTTCATTCTCATATGCAAGCCTCAGGCAGCTTTTATAGCACTGCTGAAGAATTTCCTCCTCTCCCAGCTTTCCTCCATGCCATATTGGCCCTACAGTGTGAATCACGAACCGGGCCTTTAAATCACCCCCTGAAGTTATTACAGCATTACCAGGCTTAAGGCTTCCTATTTTTTCAATTATTTCCCTGCACTCATCATAAATCCTTCTTCCACCGGCTCTGTGGATTGCCCCGTCCACACCACCGCCTCCCATAAGGCCGCTGTTCGCTGCATTTACAATGGCATCAACCTTTAGTGCGGTAATATCTCCTTTTAGAACATCAAGCTTACTTAATACCGACATGTCACACCTCCACTATTAAATTTTGCCAATATCCGGTATCTTCATAATTCCCCTTCTTCCACCATTTTTATATTATAATAACCTATTTTGAATAAAAAAAACAGCCTATGCATGGCATAAGCTGAAAAATAGTATTAGGAATTCTTTTTGCTGATAAATATATAAACTGGAATACCCACCAAAGCAATTACTATTCCTATCAGGGCATTTTTAGTATCTGTCATCAGTGTGCTTACCAGTATATAGGCACCCCCGATTATTCCCACAATGGGTACAATTGGATAGAGCGGAACCTTGTATTCTGATGAAAGCTCCTGATGCTTTTTCCTAAGAATAAATACACCAGCAACAGCCAGTACAAAGAATATCCATAATACGAATACCACCAGGTTTGTAAGCATATCGAAGGATCCCGAGAATATATACCCGATGCTTAATACCAGCTGGAATAAAAGAGCATTTACAGGTGTTCCAGCTGCTGTCTCCTTGCTGAAAAAGCCTTTGAAAGGTGCAAGATTATCCTTAGCCATAGCATAAGGGACTCTGGCTCCTGTTAATATAAACGCGTTCATGGCACCAAATATTGATACCATAATACCTGCCGCTATAAATGCAGCCCCTCCTGTTCCAAAAAGAACTACAGCTACATCAGATGCAGCCTTCTTGGAATTCACCACTGCATCCATTGGAAGCACATTTATTACTGCAAGGTTTACACCTATATATGCTACCATAACTACTGTAAGGCCTACTACAATAGCCTTAGGCAGATTTTTGGCAGGATTTTTTATTTCTCCTGCAACATTGGCAACATTAACCCAGCCTTCATAGGCCCAAAGGGTACCAAGAATAGCTGCCCCGAAGCCGGCTGCCGTACTTGCTTCAGATGCCATAGGTGTAAACTGGTGCACTGAACCTTGAACTAACCCGAAGGCAATGATAATAAATATTGGAAGAAGCTTTGCAATGGTTACTATAAATTGAACCTTTCCAGCAAATTCTGTAGATAATATATTAACCCCGGTTAACAATGCAGCCACAAAAACCGCCAGCAGCTTCTGGTTCATATCTGACAAAGGTATAAAGAATGTGGCCTGGGTAACAAAAACAATTGCCAATGCTGCCAGTGTTCCTGGGTAGTATATAACTGACTGTACCCAGCCTAGTAAAAATGAACACTTTTCTCCATACAGTACCTTCAGGTATGTAAACATACCTCCAGTCTTAGGAATTGCAGATCCTAGCTCTGCAATAGTAAGGCCGGCTGCCATGGTTATGATACCGCCCACAACCCATGCCAGTATGCCAAGGCCTGGAGCCCCTGCATTTTTAAAAACTATGGATGGCTTAAAAAATACGCCTGATCCTATAACTATACCTATTACAATAGTAAGAGCCTGAGCAAAGCCAAGTAATTTTTTTTCTTTTTTAATCTCCATGATTTACTTCCTTTCATTTTTAATAATTATTCCGATATTGCCGTAACTTTTACTAAATATAACACCTCCCAAAAGATTTTTTGGACAACAAAAAGAGGACCTGTATTAAGGATTAAAAATCCATCCACATGTCCTCTGTTATTTACCTGAGAGTTTTGGTATCCTGTACCTTCCACCGACGGTGCTGCCATAGCAATCTTTTCAGAGTTTCGTCCCGCAGCGTTATTTTTACCTGAAAGTTTCTGATTGACTTGTGAGATACAATCATTGCTTCTTCGGTCAACATATGTTGTCTCGCGCTGCATTCATCCAGCAATATTTAACTATAGCTATTATACAATAATATTCTTACTTATGCAAGTCCATTATTTATAAAATTCATATTAGAAACACCCGCTTTTGCTTTTGTTTATTCTGAAGGCTTTATTATTCAGTGCCCTCTGCAGGGCAAGGATGCCATCCAGGTGGTCGTACTCGTGCTGAATCAATTCAGCCAGATCACCCTGAAGTTCCATGATGCAGGAATTAAAATTAATGTCTTCATAATAAACCTTACATCTTTTATACCGGCTCACTTTAACCTCCAGTCCTGGAAAACTCATGCAGTCATCCCAAATGTCAAATACATCATTTCCCATGAACTGAAGTTTAGGGTTGATGAAAACAGTTTCCGCACCATCCAGATTCATGTATATGATGCGATAAAACTCTCCTATCTGCGGAGCTGCAATGGCTCTGCCAAAACCATATTTTTTTCTAAAATCCAGTAAAGTGTCCCTGAGGTCTTGTACAATTTTCTGTACCTTATCATGATCTTCCAATGATATCCCACTGCTTCTTTTATATAAATTTTCATCACCAAGCAGTAAAATTTCCCTAACTGACATAGCGCCACTCCCTTTCATGTCTATTGTACTGAATAAATGTCCGCAAATTCAATATTTATCATCTCAACCTTACCGTTTATTGAATTAATTTTCTTTGCTTTCTCCTTATTCTGAACCTGTCTTATGGGTAATTCAAAACTGAAAGTGCTGCCCAATCCTGGTTCACTATCAGCCCAAATCCTGCCTCCATGAAGCTGAACTATTGATTTCACTAAAGACAAGCCGATGCCGCTTCCCTCTGAATTTCTTGAAAGGGATTTGTCCACCTGATGAAATCTGTTAAAAATATTGTCGAGATTTTTTTTATCCATACCAATACCAGTATCTCTAACACTAATTTCCACCATGGTTGCCTTTTCTAATACATTTACATATATAGAGCCTCCTGGGTTGGTGAACTTTATAGCATTAGAAATCAGGTTTAGCATTATTCTTTCTATTTTATCAGGATCGCAGGCAATAATTTTTTCTTCCATTTCCGTATCAAATACTATATTCAATCTTCTTTGACCCACATATGCCGATACAGATTGAACAATCTCTTCTATAACTTCCACAATATTTTCATTTGATAAATTCAATTTAAAGAATCCCGACTCCATCTTTGACAAATCTACCACATTATTTATTATCTTAGTGAAGCGGTAGCAATTTTGCTTAATGATACCTATATTTTTAGTAATTTTCCCGCCACAGTCATCTATTATAATACCATTTTTCAAATATAATTCCATTAGCTGGTTAGTACAGAAAACTACATTTAAAGGGGTCTTCAATTCATGGGAGATGTTAGCGAAAATCTCTTCTTGAATTTTCAAATTTTGTTCAATCTGTTTTCTTGCTTCAACTTCATCTGTAATATCTATGGATATCAATACAACTTCAATAACCTTTTCATTGAGTCCATATAACGGCTGATGCATAAGCTTATAGAACTTATCCTTTCCAGATAGATTAAAATTATGATACGAATAAAGGGAGCATGTTTCACTATTGGTTATTTTCTCAATTTTCTCCGCTATTTCAGTTTTAAATTCATCATTATAAACGTTGCAAAGCTTCTCACCAATAATGGAAGACAAGCTTGTTATGTTTGGATTAACCTTTCTTACGGAATCATAAAATTTATGATTGATATCAATTATCCTGTAATCAGGATATGACAACCTCATAAGTCCAAGATCCAGCTTGTCAATCATATCAATAAGCAAATTCAGCTGGAGCCTAATCAGTAGCGCTTCTTCTTTTTTCAGCCTGTGAGTAACATTATGTCCAATTACCAGCCTGGCCAGCAGGCTTCCTTTATTGTCATATATTGGTGTGCAGTTTACTTCATAGGAGGCAACCCTATTCCCTGATTTTATTGTATACTGGTGTTCCGGTATGTTTTTCCCCTGCATTAGTAAATTTAAAAATAAATTATCTTCAGTAACCCTGCCCCGGGAGTCAAAGATAACCACCTGCTTTAGCATCTGTGATATATTTTTTATGGTGCTAAAATTCTCCAAATAATTTTTTACTACTTTGTTTGCTTTTATAATATTTCCATGGTCGTCGAATATTATAAGCCAGTCAGACATATTTTCTATAACAGCTTCAAATTGATCCCTTTGCTCCTTTATAAGCTTGTCCATAATTGTCTGTTCAGTTATGTCCTCCACCTGTACCATAATATTTAAAGGACATCCTTTCGAATCACGGACCAGCGAACTTGTTAAATGCAGGTATTTAATATTTCCCTGAGCGGTTGTTATCATTTTTTTATATCTTAAAAAGCACTGATTTTCACTAATTAGCTTGTCTAAGTTCCCAAAAAATTCATCGGGTTTATCTGGATAAAACACATTAATAAAATTTGTATATCTGATATCAGCCTCGGATATATTTATAAGTGCGCAAAGCTGGCTGTTAATTTTTAACCAGCTACCATTAAGGTCAAGTAGTGCGATACCTATAGGAGCATTGCAAAAGGCAGTTGAGAAAAGATTTACTGAATTGCTAAGTTCACTTTGGATTTTTCTATAAGGATACTCTATAATTTCTGTATAAATCCCTATAAAAATAAACCCGTAGCATATTGCCCTAAGGAAATGTCCAACCAAACTATAATATGATAATAAATCATTTCCATAAAGAGTAAAGCAAAGCTCAGCTCCTATAGCAGCAAAAATTGAAAATTTTAAATATCTATAGCTTACATAGCTTTCATTAAGCTTATTTTTGGTTGAGACTAATGCTGTTATAAGTATGATAATCACAAAATATTCCAAAGAAATTTTGATTTTTGTTAAGCCCTGAGTATCCCACATCCTAAGCTGATAAGGAAATGTAAATACCAAAAAACAAGAAAGCAATACTACGCAGAGGCATGATATCAGCATATTTTTCCTTCTAGTACTATTATCCTTATTTATCCTGGTGGCCATAAGCAAGATCACTGCTTCTGTGATTCTTCCAAGTAACCAGAACTTTAACGTTATTTCTCTGCAATAATAATAGTCGAAAATGGGATTTTGAAAAAAATATGTATGAAGCATGTCAAATATTGAAACAATTAGAAAACCAAAGCCAATATTGCGGCTTATATTATTCCCCCTGTTGTAGGTTTGCCAGCAGGTAATAAATATGGTAAATGCAATCAGAATGCAGAACATTTCAAGAACAGTGTGTATTACTATATAATATCTTTTATTCCAATAATCTAGCATTAAAAAAACAAACAAGCCGGATAACCATATTAAACCCCATTTAAAGACTTTATTATATTTAATATTACTTAAAATAAAGTTCAATGGATTTTCCACAATTATCACCTTCTGTACAAAATATACACTATTTTAATATTACAACAGTTTTTCACTATAATATATAAAAATTTATCTACATATAATAACAAAAAAAAGCATAAAGCGTCACTTTATGCTTTTATATTTCAATATTCTTAATTACAGCTTGCACATATTATATATAATATCAGGAGTTAAATTATATACTGCATCAATGAGCTTTACCTTGAAGGATCCAGTACCCTCCAGATTTTTATCTAACCTTCTTTCGGCCATTTCTCCTGATATACCCATAAAAACGATACCGGCTGATACAGCGGTAATGCTATCTGCTCCAGTTCCAACACAGCTGCCTACTAATGATGAGCACATGCAGCCCATACCAGTAACCTTTGACATCAAGCTGCTGCCATTTTTAACCCTGTAAATTTCCCTTCCGTTAGTAATTATGTCAGTTTCACCGCTGACAGCTACTACTGCGTCCAATTTTTCAGCCAGCTTATAGGAAATATGTTCCGTTTGCCATGTGATTCCTTCTTCAGAATCTACTCCTTTAATTTTTGACTTTTCCCCATATAAAACTTTAATTTCAGAAAAATTTCCTTTTACAGCAGTAAGACGTATTTCATTTATTATTTTAATTGCACATTTTGTTCTGAATTCTGAGGAACCTGCCCCAACCGGGTCAAATATTACAGGAATGTTGAGTTCATTGGCTCTCTTCCCAGCTTTAAGCATAGCTTCAAATCTTTGTTCATTTAAGGTGCCTGCATTCAGCACCAGCGAATCTGCACCAGATACCACATCGTAAACTTCATTTATATCATCGGCCATTACCGGAGATGCTCCAGCCGCCAGGGTAATATTTGCGCAGTCATTAGCAGTGACATAATTTGTTATATGGTGAACCAAAGGGTTTTTGTCCCTTATCATATTAATAAGTAACGATATCTTTTCCTTCATATCTAATCCTGTATCCTTTTCAAAACCTTAGCGGTATCTAAAAATTTAATCAAGAACCATGCAATGATACTTCCACCTATAGTGCTTATTAAAAAAGGTGGAATAAAGAAGAAAGCTGCAATTTGTTTTCCCATTATAAACTTTGCTATAGGGAATGCAAGGAGCCCTCCCAGAATACCGGTGCCAAACACCTCTCCTAAAGCGGCAGCTGTTACATTTCTTGTTTTATAAAAAATAAAGCCGGACAGTAACGCTCCTGCCATGCTGCCAGGGAACGCAAGTAGGGAGCCTGTGCCAGTAAAATTCCTTATTAGAGAAATGCAAAATGCTATGGCCGTTCCATAATATGGGCCTAGTAATACTGCCGCCATTACATTAATGGTGTGCTGAACCGGAAAGCATTTGGAAACACCAACCGGAATAAAGATCACACTGCCGGAAGCCGCGCCTACAGCCACCAATAGTGATGCCAGGGTTAATTTTCTTGTTTTCATTTTTTATCTCCTTTCAATTTGTGGAGAACACCAAATAGGTTTTTATACAATTAAAAAGATGCGCCCCCAAGGAACGCATCTAATATTTTGTACAAAATATACATTAAACAACTTCCTACGCTGGCATTATCCAGATCAGGTTTAGGGTCTAAGAAATAGTTCTTACTCTCAGCTGGCCACTCCAGCTCCCCTGTGCAAATATTAAGTTACAAGAAAATAATAACACTTAATATATTTATTTTCAAGCCTAATATAAATCAGTTCTTCTATGCTTAAGCAGCGGCAAGGACTCTCTTACCTCATAAATATCATCCAGATCCGCTTCAATAATCAGTATATCCTCTTTTGCCCCCAGCCTTCCTATTACCTCTCCCCAGGAGTTAACGGCAATGGTATTTCCATATGCCACATAGGAGCAGTTTTCATCTCTTGCCGGTGAAATGCCAAACATGTATATCTGGTTGTCTAATGCCCTGCATCTGAAGGAAAGCTCCCAGTGGGCGGGACCGGTGGTCATATTAAAGGCAGCAGGAACAAATACGGCCTTAACCCCCTTAAGAGCCATCAAACGTGTAAATTCCGGAAATCTAATATCATAGCAAATCATAACACCAAATTTGCCCCAAGGGGTGTCGAAGGTTGTGATATTGCTGCCAGGAGTTAAGACGTCAGATTCCTTGAAGGTTATCTTTCCCTTAACATCAATGTCAAATAAATGAACCTTCCTGTGCTTTCCTATCAGCTGTCCCTTATTGTCAAAGATATATGAAGAATTGTATATTTTGCCATTATCGTCAATTTCCGGAATGGATCCCCCTACAATGAACACTTCATTTTCTGAAGCTGCCATAGACAGCATTTCAAGGGTTTCCCCCTGGGGATATTTTTCGGAATAATCTCTGAAATAACTGTTATCATAAGGGCAGTTGAACATTTCAGGCAGGGCTATTATTTTAGCACCCAAAGCTGATGCCTTATCAATTAAAGCTCTTCCATGCTTTATATTTTCCTGCTTATCCACTGCCCCAGCCATCTGGCAAAGTGCAACTTTTAGTTTTTCCATTTAATCACCCCTGTCATTTTAATATTGGAGTTACAGGCTTTCTGCCATTCAATACCTCATAAATATTTTCCGCAGCAAGCATAGCCATCTTATGCCTGGTTTCCCGGGTTCCACTGCCTATATGTGGCAGAAGTATTACATTTTCAAATTCTTTTAGCTCTTGTTCAAAATTAGGCTCTTTTTCATAAACATCCAACCCTGCTCCGCTTATCTTTTTATGCCTTAGTGCATCTACCAGTGCCTTTTCATCAATCACAGCCCCTCTTGCTGTATTAATTAATATAGCACTGTGCTTCATCATACTAAATTCCTTTTCCCCAATAAGGCGAAATGTTTCATTTGTTAAGGGCACATGCAGCGATACAAAATCACATTCTTTTAAAAGCTCCTCCAATGAAACATACCGGGCATTAAAATCCTCTTCAAAGCCAATATCCCTTTTTCTATTATGATAAAGAAGCTTCATATCAAACCCTTTGCATTTTTTTGCAAAGGCTCTTCCTATTCTGCCTGCTCCTATAATTCCTACAGTTTTTCCTGTAACATCTGTGCCGAGAAATTTTATTGAGGACCATTCCTTAAAGCCCCCATTTCTGGTATACCTGTCAGCATCGGCAATCCTTCTGGCACACCCCATCATAAGAACAAATGCCAGTTCTGCAGTTGTATCGCTTAAAACACCAGGGGTGTTTGTTACCACTACTCCCCTCCTGTAAGCTTCCTCCACATCAATATTGTCATAACCCACTGCACAGTTGGCGAATATTTTAACGTGTTTCCCTGCATCCATAGCTTCCTGATCTATTCTGTCAGTATTGATGGATATAACCCCTTCTGCTGAACTTATTTTTTCCAGAAATTCCTCTCTTGGCACCTGTGAATCCCTGTCAAACACCTCCACTTGGAAATGTTTTTTTAAAAATTCTATAGCTTCCCCATCCATAAATCTTGTTATGAAAACTTTTTTTTCTGTCATCTCAATTACTCCTCAAAAATTTTTAAATATTCTCCGTAGCCTTCCTTCACAAGATCTTCCTTTGGAATGAATCTTAAGGCAGCACTGTTGATGCAGTATCTCATTCCTGAAGGCTCAGGTCCGTCGTTAAACACATGGCCTAGATGTGAATTCCCTTTGCTGCTCCTTACCTCTGTTCTTGTCATATTATGACTTGAATCCTCTTTTTCAACCAGGGTTTTCTCGCCAATGGGCTTTTTAAAGCTAGGCCATCCACAACCTGAGTTAAATTTATCTTTAGAGGAAAATAAAGGCTCCCCAGAGCATACATCAACATACAGTCCATGTCTCTCATTATTCCAGAATTCATTATCAAAGGGCCTTTCCGTGGCATTTTCCTGTGTAACTCTAAATTGTAGGGGAGTCAGCCTTTTTCTTAAAGATTCCTTATCCATTGAAATCACCTTCATTCCTGTACAAATTCGATTCTTTCACCATCTGGTCCGGCAAAAAAGAAAATACAGCCTTCTTTAAATGGTTTTGGGCTTTCTAATATAAATTTCACGCCGGCTTTTTTAAGCCTTTCCAATTCTTCGTCCATATTTTCAACCTTGAAGGCTATATGGTCTACCACACCGGCAGTTCTATCTGTACCAGGTTCAAAATAGTGCAAAAGTTCGATAATACCATTTCCTGAATCCATATAAGCTATTTCCATTCTGGCATCCTCATGGCTTCCCTGATGCACCATACCCAAAACTTCACTATAGAACTTTTTTGAAGCCTCAAGGTCATTAACCACTAAGGCTACATGTGCTATGTTATACATTTAAAGACCTCCTTTTAAGTATCCTTATAAAATATTATAGTTTAATGGTTTTGACTATTCAACAAAACAAAAGAAAAAGCCAGGACTAACTATCCTGACCCTCAACTATTTTCATTTTAACATGTTCACTAAAAAGCTTTTCCACCGCTGCCTTGTCCTTTATAGGAACTTCCCAATCCTTAGTAAGTACCTTGCCATTTTTATTTAATTTAAATATGAGCATAGTTTTTCTTTTATCATACCATTGAAATTCCGTTAGATCCTCCCAACTGGAGAAATTATAGAATGTTCTGCTGTAAAAGCCCAGCTGGCCAATTCCCTTTTCTGTTATAACCTTAACCTTACTGAAATCAAATATGCAAAGAAGCACATAAATAACAATAACCAGGCCCAGTACCGAATAGTTTGATTTTATAAGAGAATATCCAAGATAAAAAATTATTAATACAAAAAGAAGTCCCAGCAGATTTAACTTAAATGCATTAACACTAAGTCTGTACAACTCCTTTCCTGCATCCTTCACCTTGCTTCTTCCTTTAATAAAAGACAGGTAAAACTGCAAAACTGATACTAAAGACACTACAATTAAAAGCATTTCATCATATTTCATAAGTTCTCCACCTTTCTCTTAGGTAACAATAACATTATACAACAAATTCCACCAGGTAAGTACAGTTATTTTTCATCCTTAAAAATGCAGGAGGCCAGCATTCCCATTATTGTAACTCCGGAAATACTTTCGATCATCACAAAAAGCCTTACCAGCCTGGAATTTGGCAGAATATCGCCATAACCCAGGGTTGTTATGGTTACCACGCTGAAATACATAAAATCAAATATGTTATGATCCTGTTTAATATGCATATTTTCCTTGAAAATAAAAAGGTCACCTCGTCCAATATCTGATATCTTCCAGTATATAAATCCAAAACTTACAAAAATCAGGCAGTACAGAGTACCAAGGATTATTATATTACGCTTTCTTGCTTTCATAAACAACCAACTTATTTTTTCTATAAGTATATGTAAAAAGGCCGCTTAATTTGCGGCCTTTAATAAATTATTTTTGTTTCCAGGTAACTCCCTCTTTTGTGTCAACCAGTTCAATATTCATTTCGTTAAGTTTATCCCTTATCTCATCGGCCTTAGCCCAGTTTTTTACTGCTCTTGCCTCATTCCTTTCAGCAATAAGCTGGTTTATGAGATTTTCATCCACACCTGCCAGATCATTCTGATCCTCTATCATCAGATCCAATGACAGTACTGAATCAAAAGCCTCTATCAATGTGGTCTTTTCTCTGGAATTCAACTGGGTATCCTTAATAACATCTGATAAAACTGTAAGAGCATTAGGCATATTAAGGTCGTCACTAATTTGTTCAGCAAACTTTTCCTTGTATGCCTTTACCTTTGTCATATCTAAAGTATCATTTTCACTTGCATCTTTAACTATGAGAGATATTTTGTTTTTCAGCTTTTTAAGGGAATTAGCTGCATCTCTTAAAGCATCAAAGCTGAATAACAGCTGCTTTCTATATCTTGACTGAAGGCAGAAATACCTGTAATCCAAAGGCTTAAAGCCTTCCTCTATTACCCTTGATAGTGTGAGAAAATCACCGCTGGACTTTGACATTTTGCCGCCGTCTACCACAAGGAATTCTCCATGCATCCAGTAATTCACCCATTTATGGCCTAATGCTCCTTCCGATTGAGCAATTTCATTGGTATGATGGACAGGAATATGGTCAATGCCGCCGCAGTGGATGTCTATTCTCTCTCCCAGATATTTCATGGACATTGCTGAACATTCAAGATGCCAGCCTGGAAAGCCTCTTCCCCATGGTGAATCCCACTGCATAATTTGATTTTTAAATTTTGAATTTGTAAACCAAAGTACAAAATCAAGAGGATTCTTTTTATTTTCATCTACCTCTATCCTGCTGCCAGCCTCTAGTTCTTCCATAGTAAGGTTAGCAAGCTTGTTATAATCCTTAAACTTATCTATTTCAAAATATACATTTCCATTGGAGATATAAGTATAGCCTCTATCCTCAAGCTTCTTTACAAGATCGATCATCTCAGGAATGTGCTCTGTTGCACGGCATACCACACTTGGTCTCTTAATATTCAGCTTATGGCAGTCATCGAAAAATGCATTTTCATAAAATTTAGCAATTTCCCATACTGTCTTATTTTCTCTTTTAGCTCCAAGCTCCATTTTGTCCTCACCAGTATCAGCATCAGACTGAAGGTGGCCCACATCGGTAATATTCATTACATGGTTAACCTTATATCCCAAATACTCAAAGGATTTCTTAAGTACATCTTCAAATATATAGGTTCTCAGGTTTCCAATATGGGCAAAATTATAAACAGTAGGTCCGCAGGTGTAGAGTTTGACCTGGTTTTCCTCCAGGGGAACAAATTCCTCCCTCTGCTTTCCAAGCGAATTAAACACATAAAAACTCATATCATTTACCCTCCCAAAAATAATAAAACCCCAGGAATACTTACCTGCGGTTAATTAGAAATAGCTCTCAATGAAACTATAATGTAAAGGCCGCAGGAAATAAACAGTTAATATTACAACAACAGCAACATACCATTTATAACGACCTCCTCACAAAGATTATATATAAATACTACCATAATTTTAAAATAATGCAACAATTTATTTTATACCAGTAGAGCCAAATCCGCCTCTGGTTTCATTGCCTAAAAACTCTACTTCCTCAAACCTAAGCTCCGGCATTACCTCAATGATCCTGAACTGCCCTATCTTATCCCCCTTTTTTATAAAGGTACCAGCAATCCCATCTTCTTCATGCTTTCCCTGGAGGCAGTATACAGGCATATGCCACTGGTCGTTGTCACCGATATATGTATCATCCACTACCCCTATAGAATTTGTCTGTATTATTCCCCAGGTTTTAAAGGTGGAGCTTCGTGGAGCCAGATGGGCTTCCCAGCCCTTTGGCAGTTCCAGAGCAAAGCCCAGCGGAATCATAGCGCTTTCACCAGCTTTTATGAACATGTCTTTATTGGAATATACATCGATCCAATTTCCCTTTTTAATTTTTATTAATTTTACTGCACCTTCAAAGTACTTTATCCTAAGTATCATTTTTTTCCTCCTGTTCAATTCCTGCCATTTTTATTAGATACATGGCATTTCTGGTTTCTGATATACCTTTCCTTAATTTATAATCGAATTCCAGTCTGCCGGCTGTATAATGTTCTTCAAAATGGTAATTCTTCACTTTGCCCTTTGTAGAGTTCTCCAATTTTCCAAGTTCAAGATCATGGGTTGAAACCATGCCAGTGGAATTATCAGCTATAAGCTTGTTTATCAAGGCTGATGCACCTGCATGCCTGTCTATTGAATTTGTACCCTTGAAAATTTCATCCAGCAGGAAAAATACATTTTGATGCTGTCTGGAGGCAGCAACAATTTCCTTAATTCTTAAAATTTCCGCATAAAAGGATGAAATATTTTTTTCAAGGTTGTCGCTTACCCTCATACAGGTATACATATTCATCAATGAACAGGTGAATTTCCTGGCATTGACCACAGTACCGGCATAAGCCAGCACAAGATTAAGACCTGCAGTTCTTAAATATGTGCTTTTGCCCGACATGTTGGAGCCTGTAATCAATAGTACCGGTGAATTTGTATCAATTATTATATCATTGCATACATTATTTTCAAAAATCAGCGGATGACCAGCCTCCCTGGCATGAAGAACTGGAAAGCTCTCTGTAAAAGCTGGAAGAATCCAGCTGGGATTTTCAAAATTCAAAACAGACAGGCTTGAAAAAGCCTCCATAGCTCCAAGAGTATCCAGCCAGCCTCTAACCAATCTGCCTGATTTCCTCTTCCACTTTTCCAAAGCTATAAAACAGTTGAAATCCCATAAAAATAGTATATTAATTATAATATACAGCATATTGTTTCTGTCTGATATCAGGTTTACTATTTTAACCAATCTGTTTATTCCTTCAGTAGCACTTTGCTCTCTTGTCAGCGCTGCTTTAAGTTCCAGCAGACCAGAGGCTTTGAATTTTTTACCTTCAATATGCTTGATAAGCTTAAAGTAAGCGGTAATATTTTTTTTGTGGTAAAAAGCTGCATCAAGCACAGAATTTAATCTTCTTCCATAAACAAGTACCAGAAGCATTTGAATAACAAGCAGGGTATATGGAATACCCCTGGATATATATGCTGTGTTAAAGGATATTAGCAGCAAAAGCATGGATACAGCTGGAAGTACTTTTGATATTATTTCCATGAAAGGAATAACCTCTGGTGCTGGTTGATCAATCCACTTTAACAATAAAGCATCATTCTGGTTTTTATTTTCCTTCAGAGCTACCAGAGCCTCGGCCTTAAGCCGCTGTCTCCATTTAATTTCAAAAGCCAGCTCCTTTACTGCATGCTGCCTGGACATAATCATTTCTATATTTTCAGGTGTTTCCGAAAGAAGCTTGCAAAGCTTTTGTGTACCCATAGAAGTACAGCATTCATTGATCATTTGGTAAAGGGACCCTTCACCAAAAACATCAAGATCTCCTGCATAAGGATGTTCCTCCTTTAGGTATTCCAGCCCTTTGTCAGAAAATGATTTCCATTGGCCCTGTAATCTTAACAATGAATTTTTATTTATCTCTATTAAGGCTTTTACGTATTCCTTATTGAGCTTTACTCTTCTGTATCTGGCTACCAGCATGATAAAAACAGAAAGAAACAACACTACAGCAGCTGTTAAAAAAATGTACCTGGCTGTTTTATACAGGTATATGCAGCATACCATTCCAGCAACAAATATTATAAATCTCAAGGCACTGTAAAAATTTAAGGTTTCATTCTGTTTTTCCAGAAGCCGGCTGTATTTTTTTATTCTGCTCCGGTATTGAATATCTGCTTTCATTTAATTCCTCCGTTAGACATCTTAACCGAGATATATTTCATGTAACAGCTCATGCATTTCATCCCTGGTTATTTTTACAGGATTCACCAAGGTTGATCCCAGCATGGAGTTATCCACCAACTTTTCAAAATCATCAAAAAAGTCCGCTTCAGCTATACCTGCCTCTTTAAAGGACACAGGTATACTCAGCACTTTGTTAAGGTTAATTACCTCATCAACAAAGCTGCTGCTTCCAATGGCTCCTGCAAGCTCACTGAGCTTATCATTTACATCCTTATCCTTGCTGTTATATTTTAAGACATAAGGAAGGGCAATAGCATTGGAAAGACCATGTCCTAAGCCGAATTTTCCTCCGATTGCGTGAGATATGCCGTGGGCCATGCCCAGGCCTGAATTTGCAAAGCTCATAGCTGCCATACACTGAAAATTATGCATTCTTTCCCTGCTGTGAATTGTCTTTTCCTTATAAGAAGAGGGCAGATATCGAAATATGCCTTCAACAGCTCCCTTGGCCAGACATTGTGTAAAGTCATCTGAATTTTTATTTATATAGCTTTCCACCGCATGGGTCAATGCATCCATTCCAGTTTCAGCTGTAACCTTGTCTGGCATAGATAGAGTGATTTCCGGATCCAGAATGGCTATATCAGGAACTAGCCCACCACATTTAAGTCCGATTTTGATATTCTGTTTTTTAAAGGTTATTACTGATGCTTTGGATACCTCACTACCTGTGCCTGAAGTTGAAGGGATAGCTATTAGTATGGTTTTATACCTTTTTTCAGGAAGGATTTTTTTCAAAATATTGTCCATGTTTATATCCGGACATTCATATAGCACTGCCAGGAGCTTTCCCACATCCAGGGGAGAACCTCCTCCTACAGCCAGTATTATGTCAGCCTTGAAATCCTTAAGTATATCCAGTGCTGAGGTAACATCCTCCGTATCAGGATTTGCTTTAACTCCTGAATGGATATAGATTTCATTACTATTTTCCAAAAGCATGTCACTTATCTTTTTTATAGTGCCATTGCTAGTCATAGAACGTCCCCCGGTAACAATAAATACCCTTTTATTATTAAACCTCTTAAGGTATTCCAATGAATTTTTTCCTGTTACAACGGCTTCACCGCCGAATATTAAACTCTTCATAGTAAATCCTCCAATCATCTGAATACAAAATATTTAATCATGGCAAAATATTCTCTTACATAACAAACTGGCATCAGCCATGATAATATGGGTGATGAATATTCAAAGGTTTCAAAGCCGCCTTTTTCAGCCAGCAGTTTAGCTCTCAGCATATGAAAATTGCTGGTAACCACTGTAAGACTTGTCTTATCCTTTTTGGATATATTATTAATAAGTTCTTTTGTATATCTTAAATTTTCTTCAGTTGAAGTTGATTTTTCTTCCTTATAAATATTTTTTTCAGATATTCCTTTACTAACCAGATATCTTTTCATTGCTTCTGCTTCAGTGATATTTTCCCCTGGACCCTTGCCCCCGGAAAGTACTATTTTAATTTCCGGATTTTTATTTATATATGCCAAGGCTGCATCAAGGCGCTTGTATAATGTATCCGAAGGGGTTTCGCCCCAAAGCCCGGCTCCAAGCACCACTACATAATCTGTTTTCACAAGGTCTTTTTTGGTTCCTTCCATTATAATGAAGCTTTCAAGTATCAGAAATGATGCAAGTGCAGCGATAAGCAAAATGTTTATGGCAATAGATATTTTTGGATACCTGACACTGAAATCATAGCCCCGCCTTTTGCTGACAAAGCCCCAAACTGTAAAGAACAGGCCTGATAGTAAAAAAAACTTGGAAAAGGCTATCCCACGGGTATACAAAAAAACAAAATAAGCAATGTTTAGTAAACCAAATATTATCCTAATCATAGTAGAGCTCCAATGATACCCCTGTGTCCTTCACATTAAAGTGCTCAGAAAGGGCAGCCTTTGACGGGAAGTCAGTACAGTGACAGGCATAAATGCTGCAAGGGTTCAATTCTTTAAAATATTCTATGGTTCCATCCATCTGAGTCTTTGATGGGTTTAGAAGATGAAAGCCACCTATTATATCAAGGACCCTGCTTTCACCGGTTACTTTCCTGGCATATTCAATAATATTGCATATTCCTGCATGAGAACAGCCTGTAATTATTACAAGTCCATTCTTTGATTTGTATGCCAAAGCCGAGTCATCCTTAAGAAAATCATCTCTGAAGTCCTCTTCTTCCAGCACCTTCCCTACTGGATGCCTGTTTTCGAAGGAATTGCTCCTTGGTATTTCCCCCAGAAATACCAGCTTATCTGTTATCCAAAAAGGTTCATTGGTAAGATTAAGGTTAAAATGCTGCTTAAGCTTATCCACTGTTACTGGTGACCCAATATCAATGAAATTTCCTGTGACCTTGGTGCCAAAGGTATCCTTGTGGCAAATTAAATCCGGCTTTAAGAACTTTCTTTTTTCAAGTGCTTCCTCAATATACATAGCAATAAGAGCGGGCAGCCCTCCAGTATGATCATTGTGGCCATGTGAAAATACTATTGTATCTACATCATTAAGAGATATTTTCATCTTATTGGCATTCCTGATAAATACATCCGAATAGCCAAGGTCGAAAAGTATTTTTCTGCTGCCCTCCTGGATTAATAAGCACAAGGCAGGCTCAGCAAGAAAATATCTGTCTATGATGGTATTGTTATCAACTAACACAGTAACCTTCATATTGGCACCTCCTATTTTTACAGCATAAAAAATGAAACAGCAATGATTATATACACAGCCACCAGCTGAAGTCCCTCCAGCCAGTTGGACTCTCCGTCCCCTGCCACCCTGTTGGCAATAAACACCGAAACAATCAGAGCTACCAGTTCAAATTCGTTGAATATTATAGTCATGGGTGTAAACAAAAGGCTGAGGAATATTAGCACCGGCGCTACAAAAAGTATTATCTGCAGGCTTGATCCGATGGCTATTTCAATTGCCACATCCATCTTGTTTTTCATGGCCATCAGTATTGCTGTGCTGTGCTCCGCAGCATTACCTATTATTGGTATTAAAATTATACCTACAAAGAAGCTGCTGAGACCTATTGCTTCAGTCATTGGCTCCACCGAGCCTACAAGGAATTCCGATTCAAAGCCGATAAATACAGTGGCAGTAACCAGCACCATAATTGACTTTTTCAGGGACCATTTTGATTCCACAGCTTCATCGTGCTCAACCCCAAACAAATCCTTATGGGTATAGAAGGAAAAGTAAAGGCTCATAAGGTATATCACAAACATAATTACAGCCACAGCTACACTCAAGCCCTCATATCTTGATGTGTTCAGCAGATTGGGATTTATGGTATGTGTAAATATGGCAGGTATGGTCAGTCCTATTACTGCAAAAAGAAGCATGCTGGCCGTTACCTCCACCTGCCTCCTGTTAAACCTCTGAGATTTATATTTCATGCCGCCAAAAAGCATGCTGGCTCCCAGAACCAATAAAATATTACCTATAACGGAACCTGCCACAGATGCTTTTACAACATCAAACAACCCTGCCTTAAGAGCAAAGAATGATATTATAAGCTCAGTGGCATTTCCAAAGGTTGCGTTTAGAAATCCTCCAATTCTGGGCCCTGCATATACAGAAATTTCTTCAGTTGCCTCCCCCATCAAGCCGGCCAGCGGCACAATTGCAAAAGCACAGGCTGTAAAGATTATTACAGGACTGAAATGCATGAACTCACATATAAAACTAATTGGAATAAAAATCATAAAATATCGTAAAAACTTCATCGCTTACCTCGCTTCTATCTGCTTAAAATATTAT
Source organism: uncultured Clostridium sp. (assembly GCA_937927335.1). Taxonomy (GTDB): domain Bacteria; phylum Bacillota; class Clostridia; order Clostridiales; family Clostridiaceae; genus UBA699. The sequence continues at coordinate 27,456 of CALBDU010000012.1, read as the reverse complement.
AGTATACCATTTTTGTTACCGGAGTGTCCACCGCAGTTTCCTGTCCAAGCTTTAATATGGCCCCTCCAAACAGTTCTCCTTCATTTTTTCCTTTTTTACTTTCCACGTCCCTCTGATAGGATGTTCTAGAGTTGTACGGAAAATCATTTCCTTTTGATATAGTTTTTTCTTCAATATTTTCTGGAAGCTTAACACCTTTTTTTACTGCAATCTGAAGAATTTCCTTTACTACTCCTCTTATCAGCTCCTTAAGGTCAGGCTCTTCCATAACCTGTCCGAAGGATTTCCCAGAATAGGCTGTGACCAGGCCAAAGGATGCAATAAACAAATACTTCTCCCAAATAGCTATGGATGAATCCTCCAAAAAAGTGCAGTCTATACCCATGAGGCTGATAAATTCCTTAAGCTTTGAAAAATCATAATCAGGGTACAGAGGGTCCTTGCCTGTTATTATTCTTGCAGTTTCAGAGTCCTGGCTTACCCTGCCCGGCTCAGCAATATGTGCCCCCACATATACGCAGGAGGGCAGCACAATACACTGCTTTATTGATTTTCTTATTCTTTCATAAATATCCACACCATTTAGCAGAGGTATTATTATTGTATCCGGTTTAATGTTTTTTGATATATCACTTAAGGCTGAATCCAAGTCATAGCCTTTTACACACAGGAATATCAGATCAGGTGCGGGTATATCTGACATGCTTTCATATGCGCCCTCAGGTCTGCAAACAAGAGAAGCTTTTCCTGGAATATCCAGTATCAGTCCTTTGCTGTTTATCATCTGTAAATGCCGTCCGCGAGCTATATAATAAACCTTATGACAATTATCCTTTAATATGGATATGTTATTTGCTATCCTGCCCCCAAAAACTCCGCCAATTCCTCCAGTGCCGAAAATGCATATATTTTTTATTTTTCCTTCTCCCATTAAGATTATCCTCCTTTTGTAAAACTATATGTTAATAGTATCATTAATTCACTTAAATTTACAGTAAAAATATTAGGTTGCTAATTAAGGCTGCATATAGTAAAATTTATAGGATATAATAAGTCTTCAGGGAGGTTGCTTATATGCAGCAGGAACATACACAAGTAAATGAAATTGCCTGGAACCAGCTGGCATATGAAGCCTGGAACCACCGTTTCGGAACACCTTATGAGGCAGCTGAAAATATAAAAAAGGATCCTGTAAAGAGACTTGGCAGTATTTACAGGTATTTCGAAAACGTAAAAAACAAAAAAATAGTAAACCTGCTAGGCTCTCACGGAGGAAAAGCAATAGCCCTGGCCTTGCTGGGCGCTGATGTTACCGTGGTTGACTTTTCCTGGGATAATAAGCGGTATGCCGAGGAAACTTCCCGGGAGGCTGGTGTTAGAATAAAATATATTCTTTCCGATGTGTTGAATGTGCCTGAAAGCGAAAAAACCAGGGACTTTGATATTGCCTTCTGTGAACTAGGCATACTTCACTATTTTACAGATCTTACGCTTTTTTTCAAGGCAGCTGCTGCAATGCTTAAAATTAATGGAAGCTTTATCATACAGGACTTTCACCCTGTTTCTACAAAGCTTGTAACCACTAAGGGCAAAAAACATAAGGTTACCGGTGACTATTTTTCTGAAGAAATTGAAAAAACTGATGTAGCATATTTGAAATATATACCAGACATAGACAAATTATCTGATGAAGAGCGAAACGGCTTTCCAAAAGCCTTCATACGAAAATGGACCTTGGGTGAAATAGTTACCGCACTGGCACAGAGTGGTTTCATGGTGATGGAGCTTAATGAAAGCGAAGGTGCTAAGCCTGAGGATAAAGGAATTCCAAAGCTTTTTACAATAAAGGCTGTTAAATTGCAATAAAAAGAGGTAAACACATGAAAAAGGGAGATAAAATAGTTGCCGTGATGATAATCCTGGCATTGGCTCTTAGTACAGCGGGCGTATTTGCCTATAAGAAGTTTTCCAAAAGCTCCAGTCATATAGCACAAATTAAGCAGGACGGCAAAGTTATTAGAACCATTGACCTGGATAAAATAACTGAACCCCAGGAAATTAAAATTCCCTATGAAGGCGGACATTACAATATAATAACTATTGAAAAAGGGAAGATAAGGGTATCGGATGCAGACTGCCCAGATAAGCTTTGTGTTAAAGAAGGCTGGGCTTCAGAAGCCGGACAAAATGTTGTATGTCTTCCCCACAAGCTTATAATTGTAATCCAGGGTGGTTCAAAAGGCGTAGATGAGAATGTATACTAGTAGGTGGTCATATGAATAAGACAAAAAAAATGGTGGTTTTGAGCCTGATGGTGAGTATAGCCCTGATAATTTATGTTATAGAAGCACAGGTACCAGTGCTGTTTCCAGGAATTAAACTTGGCCTTGCAAATCTGGTTTCTCTGGCTGCATTGATAATTTTCGGGTGGAAGGAAGCGCTGCTGATAATGTTTTTAAGGACACTGCTGGGCTCTATGTTCGGAGGTTCCATGTCTGCATTTTTATTCAGCATTGCCGGCGGACTGTTAAGCAATTTTGTGATGATAATTTTATATAAATTCTTTAGAAATTCATTAAGCCTATGGTCCATAAGCATAATGGGAGCCATATTTCATAATATAGGCCAGCTTCTTGTTGCATCTTTAGTAATACAGGATCTCAGGATATATATATATCTTCCGGTTTTGATGGTATCAGCCCTGATAACCGGTTACTTTATCGGTGTATGTACTAATTTCCTTGTTAAGCATTTAAACAAAATACCTATATTAAATGATTTAATAAATTAAGCATTGAATGAGCTGGCTCATCCAATGCTTTTATTATTCCTCTATTTCAAGATTAAGCAGCTTAGCTGCATATTTTGCACTGCTGGCTTGGAAGGTTAAAGTTATAATTATGGCCATGGAGGTCACTGCAGATATTATTTTGGCGTTAGGTATCTGCATTGAAACCAACATGCCTGCTAAAGCCGCAGGAATAACACCTGTTTCCCTGGTCCACATCAAATATAAAATCTCCTTTAATGTCCACTGGGCCTTTCTATCAAATATAACTGAAAGCAGTACAGAAACCGGCCTTGCCAAAAACACAAACAGGACAACCACTATCAAGGCTCCTTGCCAGTACCTTCCTATAATTGCAAAGTCCATCTGGGTTCCCAGCAAAACAAATATCATAATCCTAAGTATCGTTATCAGCACATCTTTAAAGCTAAGGTGAGTTTCATAGCCCTCCTTTGATATAGAAAGCTTAAACATGGATTTGTTGCCGCACATAATTCCCACCAGGAAAACCGCCATAAAACCGCTAAAGCCAAAATGCTGTGCAGTTACATAAGCACCTAGTACTGCAGCCACGGCAATTTCACCGGGAAAACCGCTTAAAATGCCTGCCTTGTGCTCTGAAGCCAAAAGCGTAGCTCCATATCCAAAAATTATCCCAACAATTATTCCCCCTAATGCCGTTTTAAAAAGTTCAAAAATGCTGCCTCCCAAAGAAAAGCTTCCCCCGCCTATGATGCCTACCACTACAAAAGTTACAATAGCACCTGCCGCATCATTAAAGGCTGATTCTGAAATAATCGTCTGCTTCAGCTTTGGGCTTATATTCATATTTTTGAAAAGAGGAACAAGCACCGAGGGGTCGGTGGACGCTATCACTGCACCCAGCAGCAATGCGTATAAAAAGTCCAAATGTAGTACCTTTTCTGCAAAAAAGCCAGTTATAAACGCAGATATTATAACACCTGCGGTAGCCAGCAAGGTAACGGATATCTTTACCTTGTTAAGTACATTAAGCCTTATTTCCCTGCCGCCGTCATATAGAATATAAGCTGCGCCAAAGGTTAGTATAAACTGGTTTGCCACGGGAAAATCCTTAAAATCCACCAGATTCAAAAGTTCAGGCCCTATAATGACGCCCGCCAGTATGAATAATACTGTATCAGGGAGTTTTATAAATGAGCTGGATTTTGCACAAACCACACCACAAATAAGTATAATGGCCAGAAGCTTCATAGCCTCCTCTGTTAGTAAAACTATATTGCTTTCCATAATGTCCACCCGCCTTAAATATTAATTCCATATTCCTCAAGCTTTCTATAAAGGGTATTTCTCCCAATGCCTAATACTGCTGCTGTCTGAGAAATATTTCCGTCAAACCTTTTTATAACCTTTAATATATGCTCCTTCTCAATTTCCTTAAGGCTTAAATATTCCCGTTTTAGAGGCATCAGTCCGCTTGCGCTGTCGGTTTTACCATCGAATATGTTCAGAGGAAGGGCCTCCGTATTTATAATAAGTTCAACAACATTTTCAAGTTCTCTGATATTGCCCGGCCAGTTATATTCTATCATCCTCTGCAGATAGTCTTCAGGTATATTCACTGGTTTTTTGTTTAAGCGGTGGGATATGTTTCTCATAAGATATTTTATAAGGGGTATAATATCCTCTTTTCTTTCCCTTAATGGTGGAAGATATATAGGAAGTACATTAAGCCTGTAAAAAAGATCCTTCCTAAAATTACCGTTTTCCACCTCTTGTTTCAAATCCTTGTTTGTAGCTGCAATAACCCTTGTATCCACCTTTATCTGCTTTTGTCCGCCAATTCTTGTAATAACTCCCTCTTCTATTGCCCTGAGGAGTTTTGTCTGCATATCCAGAGGCATTTCACCAATTTCATCAAGGAATATTGTTCCTCCATCTGATATCTCAAACTTTCCTGCATGGCCACCCCTTTTAGCTCCGGTAAAAGCACCCTCCTCATAGCCGAAAAGCTCTGATTCTATAAGCTCTCTTGGTATTGCACCGCAATTCACAGCTATAAAGGGCTCTTCAGCTCTGCTGCTGTAATTATGGATAGACTGGGAAAAAAGTTCCTTCCCTGTGCCACTTTCTCCCATAATCAATATAGTGGACTTGCTGTCCGCAATCTTTTTAGCATATTCTATTACCTTTAAGAAGCTTTCTTCCCTGCCTATTATTTTATCAAAGGTATAAGTAGCCTGGCCCGACATGATCTTTCCAGCAAGCTTCCTAATCTTTTTTATTTCCTCAAATACGCATATTATTTCATCAATAGCCCCCTGGGAATCATAAATGGCATACGCGCTCATATTAAATTGTATTCTTCCAGCTGCTATGTTAACATAAACATCTTCGTTGATTATGTCTTTTTCTGCTTTAAGGCTGCTCTTGATATGGCTCCAGTTATCAATAAGCTTTCCCATAGAGCTTGGTTTAAGCTCTGAAAGTTCATAGCCAAAAAGCTCCTCAGCTTTTTTATTCGCTAGTATTATGTTGTCCTCAACATCACAGGTGATTATACCAGCAGGCATGGAATGGAATATAGTTTCCATATGCATTTTAGTCTTGGTTAATACCCTGTTTATTTCTTTTATCTTCAGCATCTGCTGTATGGCATTTGATGCAGCAGCCACCATGCCAAGGGTGTGTGGATGCATGCTTGTTGAATAGCCTGTAAGGTTTAATATACCAATTAGCTTTCCTGTATCATCCAATATCCTGGCTGCAGAACAGGTCCATTTATAGTAGGCTTTAATATAATGGTCCACTCCTGAAACCTGCACTGGATAATCTACCTGCAATGCTATACTCATGGCATTTGTTCCGATATTGTATTCATCCATATAGGCACCTGGCATCATTTTCATGAAAAATGCCTGGTCCAAAATTCCTTCATCTCCTATAGCATTTAAAATACAGCCTTCCCGGTCCAAAAGCAGTGCAAAATAATTTGAGCCTTTTACAAAATTATAAAGCTGCTCCATATAAGGAATTGCTGTTAATATTAACTCACGGTTAATAGCAAACTTTTTCTGAAGCTCTTCCTTGCCAATTATTTTCCTGCTATAAAGGTTATCCCGGGATAATCCAGATTTTTCACATCTTTTATGGGATGCTTCTATATCATATTCATGAATTTTTTCATCTATCATTTTCGGCGCCCCCAATTTGTGTAATTTATTATCAAATTATAACACTTTTCCTTTTATGATACCAGTAAAACAAAAAGGCCCGGCTCCGCCGGACCCAATTATTATACTGATTTGTGGAAGGTTCTGCTGATAACCTCCATTTGCTGTGCTCTGCTGAGTCTGTTAAAGTTTACAGCATATCCAGATACTCTTATAGTAAGTAAAGGGTACTTTCCTGGATTTTCCATAGCATCAACTAAAGTTTCCCTGTTTAATACATTAACATTTATATGATGAGCACCTTGAATAAAATACCCATCAAGAATAGCCGCCAGGTTGTTTATCCTTGAAGCTTCTTCTTTTCCAAGAGCATCCGGTACAATAGAGAATGTATTTGATACACCATCCTCGCATACATTTCTGTATGGAATTTTAGCTACGGAATTCAACGAAGCCAGAGCACCATTGATATCTCTTCCATGCATTGGATTGGCACCAGGTGCAAAAGCTTCTCCTGCTTTTCTTCCATCAGGAGTGGACCCGGTTTTCTTTCCATAAACTACATTTGAAGTAATGGTAAGCACAGATAAAGTGTGCACTGCATCTCTGTAGGTTTTGTGTTTTTTAAGCTCGCTGCTGAACAATTTTGCCACATGTACTGCAATATCATCAACGTCATCATTATCATTGCCGTATTTAGGGAATTCACCTTCAATTTCAAAGTCTACAGCTATACCATTTTCCCTTACAGGCTTTACCTTTGCAAATTTAATTGCGCTAAGGGAATCGGCAGTTACTGAAAGTCCTGCTATGCCAAAAGCCATAAGCCTTTCAACCTTTGAATCATGAAGCGCCATCTGGCTTGCTTCATATGCATATTTATCATGCATGAAATGAATTACATTCATAGTATTAACATAAAGCCCGGCCACATATTCCATTACCTTGATGAAATTTGCCATTACCTTTTCATAATCCAATATTTCATCCTCTATTTTTTCTATGCCTGGAACAACCATAATTCCCTTCTTTTCATCCATTCCTCCGTTTATTGCATAAAGAAGAGATTTGGCAAGATTGCACCTTGCACCGAAAAATTGCATCTGTTTTCCTATGGCCATAGCTGATACACAGCAGGCAATACCATAATCATCGCCATATACCGGTCTCATAATATCGTCATTTTCATATTGAATTGAATCAGTTAAAATAGACATTTTTGCACAGAACTTCTTGAAATTTTCAGGAAGCCTGTTTGACCATAAAACAGTCATGTTTGGCTCAGGTGCAGGTCCCAGGTTTACAAGAGTATGCAGGAATCTGTAAGAGGTTTTTGTTACCAGTGTAAATCCGTCAATGCTCATGCCTCCAATAGATTCTGTTATCCAGTTTGGATCTCCTGCGAAAAGTTCGTTGTATTCTGGTGTTCTTAAATGTCTTGCAATTCTAAGCTTTATTACAAACTGATCCACCAGCTCCTGTGCCCCTGCTTCAGTTAAGGTTCCATTTTTCAAATCCCTGTTTATAAATATATCAAGGAAGGTGCTTACTCTTCCAAGAGACATTGCAGCCCCGTTATTTTCCCTGATGCCAGCCAGATATCCGATATAAACAAACTGAACTGCTTCCCTTGCATCCTTTGCTCCTTGTGATATATCAACGCCATAGGTCATAGCCATCTTTTGGGTTTCAACAAGGGCTCTGATCTGTTCCGATATTTCCTCTCTAAGCCTTATTGTTTCATCATCCATAGTGCCGTTAAATATCTTCAGGTCTTTCTTTTTTTCTTCTATAAGAAAATCTGTGCCATATAAGGCAATCCTTCTGTAATCCCCTATTATTCTTCCTCTTCCGTATGCATCCGGCAAGCCGGTTAAAAGTCCCACTGTCCTTGCAGTTTTTGTTTCTTCCGTATAGGCGTCAAATACTCCCTGATTATGTGTTTTTCTATATTTGGAGAATATCATCTCCATTTCCGGATCTATTTCATAGCCATACTCATTACAGGCCTGTTTTGCCATCCTTATGCCGCCATAGGGATTTACCATCCTTTTCAATGGTGCATCAGTTTGAAGTCCTACTATTATTTCATTAGCCTTGTCCACATATCCTGGTTTAAAGCTTCCTATGCCTGACACAGTTTTTGTATCTATTTCAAGTACACCTTTTGTCAGTTCTTCCTTTATAAGTTCCTCACATTCATCCCAAAGCTTCTTTGTTTTATCAGTAGGCCCAGCTAAAAATGAGTCATCCCCAACATAGGATTCCACATTTTTATTAATAAAGTCTCTAACATCAATTTCTTCGGTCCAATTTCCTTGTAAAAAACTTGTCCATTCTTTTTTAATCATTTTACATCCCTCCACAAATAAAATAAAAAAAGCCGCACAACCTGAACAAAATTATTGCCCAGGCGGTCGGCTGTAAAAAATCATACTCCCTGTGGTTTATTCCACCGCTCCGCCAGTTATATGATTTGCTTTATTCAATTTGTTAAGTATATGATATCATCGCACGAACAATTTGTCAACTATATTTATAAAAATATAATTCAACACAAACATTTAATGTAAAATATGCAATAATATTCGTATTTATTACAAGATTACTTTCAACGGCTCAGAATATATTAACCTATTTTCCGAGTAAATGTAAATACTCCCTAAAAAATCTCCTTCTTTTATATTCTTATCCACGGTATCCGGCTTAATTATCACAGTCCGATATTCCTTATCCTTCATTACAGGAATAATAATATCCTTAGAATAAACCAGCCTTATACTTTTCCTTCCCAATTTAACTTCCGCTGCAGTTTCACCCACTGAAAACATTTTTTTATAGCTGTAATTTTCAACTATATAATCATTTATCTTTTTTGTTTCCTGCCACCTTTCTTTGCAATTCAAAACCACAATAACCACGTTTCTGCCTTCCACGTTTACAGATGTAACAAGACACTTCCCTGCTTTTCCTGTATAACCAGTTTTTACACCATCAGCTTCAGGAATAAGCCATAATATCTTATTGATATTCTGATAGCTTCTTGTAAAGCCAAACTCCTTCCCGTCAAAGCCCTTGGAGCTAACCACTTGTTTGAAAAACTTGTTTTCATTTGCTTTAGCTGTTACAAGGGCCAGGTCATAGGCTGTGGTATAATGCTGTTCACTGTCCAGACCATGGGGTGACTGGAAATGTGTATCTACAAGTCCAAGCTGTGTACCATATTCATTCATCAGCTTTACGAACTCATCCACACTGCTTGCAATTCCTTCACTTAAAGCTATTGCAGCATCATTGCCGGATCTAAGCATTAAGCCTGTTATAAGCTCTCTTGTAGAAATCATTTCACCTTTTTTGTATCCCACTGTAGACCCGCCTATATTAGCCGATCTTTGGGATACTTCAATGATCTTGTCTAGATTCCCGTATTTGATTGCCACCAATGCAGTCATAATTTTAGTAGTGCTTGCCATGGGCACCAGGTCATGAGAACTTTTATCAAAAAGTACAGCCTTGCTTTCAGCATCCATGGCTATGGCACACCTGGCATTTACATAGATATCATTCCCCGCTGCGGCTTTCATATTAAAGCTTCCTAATATTAAAGCCAGCACCAGACAAAAGCAGGATATTCTTTTGATCATATCCATCACCTCGCTTAACTCCATATTAGTTTCTGCAATAATTCAATTTTTAAACTGGAAATCAGATTTCATCAAAGAAGCTGTCCAGACCAGGCAGTTCCTTAAGGCTCTCCAGCCCGAAATATTTAAGGAATTCCTCAGTGGTTGAGTAAAGTATGGGCCTTCCTGGTACCTCCAGCCTTCCACTTTCCCTGATTATTTTTTTATCCATCAGACTATTTACAGCTCTTTCGCTTTTTACTCCTCTGATTTCGTCAATAACTGCTCTTGTAACAGGCTGTTTGTAAGCTATAATAGCCAGGGTTTCCACTGCTGCCTGGGACAAGTTTTGTCTAAGGTTTGTCCCTAATAGCTTTTCCACATAAATGCTGTTTTCAGGCTTGGTTACCAGACTATAGCAGTCACCTGAATTTAAAAGTTGAATACCTCTATCCTGATTATGATATTTTTCCATAAGCTCACTCATAATTTTTCTTATAAAATCCTGAGAGCACTCCAATATCTGAGCTATAGTATTTAATTCTACTGGTTCACCTGAAACAAACAACAGTGATTCCACAATAGAGTATATTTTACTTTTATTTGATATTTCTTCAAATTCCAACTGATCTAAATTAATATTCTTCATTTACTGATGCCTCCTGAAGGTATATATCTTCAAAGCTGCCCTGCTGATAAGCCTTTACCCTTCTTAGCTTAATCAGTTCAAGCAGAGCAAGGAAAACTACTATGGCTTCAATTTTATATGAGCATTCTTTAATAAAGCTTGAAAAAGTCTGCCCCTTTTTATTTTTCAAGTTTTCCATAATGTATACCATTTTATGCTCTATTTTAAATTTATCAATAGGTATTTCCCTTTTAAATATAGTTGTCTTATTCTGCTTCCCATTATAATTTTCCATTAGTTTGTAATATATGTTATACAGCTCCAGCATAGACAGTTTAGATAAAAAATCCATGGGATTTACTTCTTTATGTACCTGTTCTATTATTTCAGGCTTTTTACTGTAAAATGCGCCGGTATTGTCCAGCCTTTCATTGAAATAGCCTGCTGCCAGCTTATACCTTTTATATTCAGCCAGTTTGTTTATAAGCTCTGCCTCCGGATCTATGTCCACTGTTGCTGCTGTTTCATCCTGCTTTGGCTTTGGCAGTAAAAGCTTTGACTTTATTTCCACTAGAGTGGCTGCAGTAAGTATAAACTCGGAGGTTATTTCCAGGTCCAATTCCTCCATAGCCTTGATATATTCCAGGTATTGAGTTGTTATCTCATGTATTTTTATATTGTAGATATCCATTTTATTCTTTTTGATCAGATGAAGCAAGAGGTCAAAGGGACCCTCAAAATTTTCCAGCTTTATATTCAATGGCATCTATTATCTCTCCTAAATTTTTGTTAAAATACTTTACATCATCCACAAGTCCTGTGTTTAACTTAATTTTCATTATATAGTCCAAAACTCTTCCAACCTTATTTCCTTGAATGCCTGCAGTGTTCTTTACATAATTTCCGTCAAGTTCAAGCTTTTTCTCCTGCAGCATAAGATAACAAAGAACCTTATAGGTTAATTTGTAATCAAAGCATAACATAACCAGGTCCAAATAGCTGCAGCTTTTTAATATTTCATGTATTTCATAATTATCACTGCATTCATAAAGCTGCCGTCTTACATCTCCTGTTCGCAAAAAAAGCACGGCCTTTTTTAATTTCCTATTTATAATGGAATTATTGATAATACTCCTTAAGACCTTCTCATCCCTTACCCTATATGCAAACTTTAGGAATCTCACATCTGGGTCTTTTAAATCTGCCAGCACATTTACCTTATCATACTCCTCCAGCTGAAAGATTCCCAGGTAACTGCAAAAATCAAGCATTTCCTCCCATTTTTCTTCGCCGCATATTGAATAAACTTCCTTGATATACCTGTCACTGCTGATGGAGTCCATTGAATTATTTAAAATACAATACTTTATTTCCTCCATGTCAAACAAGGTAAAGTTATACCGGCATCCGTATTTAACAGCCCTGAAGATTCTTGTGGCATCTTCCTTGTAGCTTTCCTTATGGACACTTCGCACAATTTTATTTTTAATATCCTTAATCCCATTGCAGGGATCTATAATCTCCCTGTTAAAAAGGTCATAGGCTATGGCATTAATGGTAAAGTCCCTGCGGAAAAGATCATTTTCCAGATTAGATGGGTAAACTTCCGGAAGAGCTCCCGGAAATGAATACCATTCTCCTCTGCAACGTATTATATCAAATTCAACTCCATTTTTAAACCTGACTGTAGATGTGTGAAATTCAGGGTAATATATAAAATCCTCATATTCCACGTAATTTTTTATTTCCAACGGTTCAGCATCTATGCATATATCAATATCACGTGGTGGTATTTGAAGCAGCCAATCTCTTACAGCTCCTCCAACAACATAACAGCTTATATTTTTTCTTTTGCATGCATCAATTATATTATTCAGTGCTTCCTCTTGACCTTTTGATAAAAGCAGTTCCAAAACCAGCACCTGCCTTTCAAGTTTAAGCTTATTATATAACAAAAGATGCACTGCTGAAAAGCAGTACATCTCTTATATTCCGTTATCGAATATATTGGTAAAATTATTTTTAAGGTTTCCGAAAAATCCTGTCCTCTTTACATCTCTGTCGCAATATATCTTAACCTTGCCTACCTGGGTTCCATCACAGTATACCTCAGCAAACCCCACTTCGTCTCCTGCCTTGAAATTTTTCCTGTCACTGGTTATAACAAATTTATAGGTGATTTTATTGGGATTACCTCTTTCCAGGATTATGCTCAAATCCTCGGAGGCCTTTGCCATAAAGTACCTGTCACCCTTTTTATTAAGCAATACCTTTTCCATTTCAGCATCCTTTGATACTACTTTTTTATTTTCAAATTTTGAAAATCCATAGTTCATCAGCATGCTGGCATCTTTATTTCTGACTTTATAGCTTGGTGAACCCATGATTACCGTAAGCATCCTTATCCCATCCTTGGTTGCTGTTGCGGATATACAGTATTTAGCTTCATCTGTAAAACCTGTTTTTAAACCATCACAGCCCTTGAAAAATCTCACCAGCTTATTATGATTAACAAGTCCAATAGGTGTTTTTCTTCCTTCAGAAATTGTTTCTATATATGTTCCTGTGTATTTGAGCACAGCGTTGTGCTTTAAAAGTTCCCTGGACATAAGGCATATATCCCAGGCTGTAGTTACATGTCCAGCTGCATTTAGGCCAGTGCAGTTTTTAAAAGTTGTATCCTTCATGCCCAATGCCTGAGCTCTTTCGTTCATTAGTTTTACGAAAGCTTCCTCAGTGCCTGCCAGGTATTCTGCCATTGCTACCGCGGCATCATTGCCGGAAGCTATTGCTATGCCCTTTAACAGTTCCTCCACGGTCCTTACCTCTCCTGCATCGAGAATCATGGAGCTGCCCCCCATTTTTTTTGCATTTTCACTTACGGTTACTTTGTCTGTGAGCTTGATTTTTCCGGAATCAATAGCTTCCATTGTAAGGAGCATAGTCATTATTTTAGTCACAGAAGCCGGTGCCAGCTTCTTGTGGGAATTGAAATCATATAATATTTTTCCGGTTTTAGGTTCCATAAGCAAAGCGGATTCAGCTTCCACCTTAATTCCGCTATCCATTGGTTTCATATCCTCTGCAGCCTTCACCACCGGTGAAATAATACCCATAAAAAGCACAGCTGAAATAATACCGCTTACTATGTTAAGATACCTTTTTTTATGAAACATAATTAACTCCTCCCTTCTTCAAAAATATTTTCTCCATAAATTTAAAAATTATGAAATCAATTTAAAGAAGGGAATAACAAATTATGTAATTACATCATAAACATATTTTAATGGGGCCGGTGCCGCAGTTTTTATGCAGTAGGCATCCTCCGCAGCTTTTGAGGCCTCGCTGAAATCCTTGAGATTAGTATGGAGTATGCACAGCGTATCACCGGCACTGACCTTTTCACCGGTTTTTCTCACCATAGTCACTCCAGCGCTGAAATCTATCTTGTCTTCCTTGGTCTTTCTGCCTGCTCCAAGCAGCATAGCAGCCCGTCCAATTTCCTGAGCTGCAATAGAATCCACAAAACCAGAAGACTTTGACTTAATCTCAATATTAAATTCCGCCACGTGGATGGAATCCCTCCTGGCAACAAAACCAGGGTCTCCACCCTGAGCTTTAACCAGCTCCAAAAATTTTTCAAGTGCTTTTCCAGAACACAGGATTTCCCTTAGTCTATCCCATGCAGTGTTAAAATCCTGGAATGCACCACCAAGGACGGCCATATGGGAGGCTATGGTGAGGGCAACTTCAACTTCGTCCTCTGCACCTCTGCCGCTTAGTATTTCCACAGCTTCCTTTACTTCATTAAAATTGCCTACCTCATGGCCCAAAGGCTGATCCATATTAGTAATTACGGCAACAGTTTTAACTCCTACATTCCTGCCTATCTGAACCATGGTTTCTGCAAGCAGCCTCGCTTCCTCCAGGGTCTTCATAAAAGCCCCGGAGCCCGCTTTCACATCCAATACTATGGCATCTGCCCCGGAAGCAATTTTTTTGCTCATAATTGAAGCTGCTATCAGTGGAATACTATTTATAGTGCCCGTGACATCCCTCAATGCGTAGGTTTTCTTATCTGCCGGAGTAAGGTTTGCCGTTTGGCCGATTATGGCCATTTTATACTTATTAACGTTATTTATAAATTCCTCAGGAGTCAGTGAGGTATTGAATCCTGGAATTGACTCAAGCTTATCTATGGTTCCGCCTGTGTGTCCAAGGCCCCTGCCAGACATTTTAGCTACAGGAATGCCTGCACTTGCTGCCAGCGGTATTGCAACCAGTGAAATTTTGTCTCCCACTCCCCCGGAAGAATGTTTGTCCACTTTGATGCCTTTTATAGCCGACAGGTCAGCTCTCTCCCCTGAATTCACATAGGCCATGGTAAGATTGCTGATTTCTCCGCTGGTCATACCCTTAAAGTAAATTGCCATAAGGAATGCGGACATTTGATAATCCGGTATGCTACCCTCAGTATAACCCTTTACAGCAAAGCTTATCTCTTCTCCTGACAACTCTATGCCAAGCTTTTTCTTTTCAATAATATCCACCATCCTCAAAGTATTCCCCTCCTAGCCTTTTTTAATTTCCTCATAGAAGCTTTTTCCATTTATATCATTTTCAATACCGAACATGTGAAGCACAGTTTTTCCTATATCGCAGAAGCTTCTCCGGGTTCCTATATTAACACCATTTTTCATATTTTTACTGTACAAAAGCAACGGTATATATTCCCTGGAGTGGTCTGTACTCTCTGTACTTGGATCGCATCCATGGTCTGCAGTAATAATAAGCACATCATCACTGCCAAGGCCTTCTATTATTTCAGGGAGCCTGCTGTCAAACTCTTTCAGGGCATCAGCATAACCCTGAACATCGTTTCTATGACCGTAAAGCATGTCAAAATCCACAAGGTTTGTGAAAATCAATCCTCTGCCTGAAGTTTTCATAAACTCAAGAGTCTTATTGACTCCTTCTCTATTATTTTTAGTGTGATCAGAAACACTTATGCTTCTGTGATTAAAAATATCTTCGATCTTTCCCACAGCAAATACTGGTATTTTGTTCTCATAGAGATAATCCAGCATATTTCTGCCTACAGGATCCAGTGCATAATCCCTTCTATTTGGAGTTCTTACATATTGACCGTCACGTTTTATAAAAGGCCTTGCAATAATTCTGCCTACAGCCCATTCTCCAACCATCATCTTCCTGGCTGCAATACATATGTCATAAAGCTGCTGCAGAGGAATAACCTCTTCGTTTGCAGCAATCTGCATAACACTGTCAGCAGATGTGTATAAAATAGGATATCCCGTTTTATCATGAAGCTCACCGTATTCCTTAATTATTTCAGTTCCAGAGGCTACCTTGTTTGCAAGAACCTTTTTTCCGGTTCTCTTTTCAAATTCCTTTACTATTTCCTCATTAAAACCCTCAGGATAAGTTTTTAACGGATGCTCCAGCACCAGTCCGGATATTTCCCAATGTCCAGTGATTGTATCCTTACCCTTGGACTGCTCCATGCATCTGCCAAAGCAGCCTATTGGCCCAGGCTCAGCTTCGATTCCCTGAATGCAGTCAATATTGCCAAGCCCCAGTCTTTCCATATTTTTTAATTTTAATCCTCCAAGCACTCTGGAGATGCCTCCCAGGGTATTGCTGCCTTCATCACCATATTCGGCTGCATCCGGCAATTCACCGATTCCAACACTATCAAGTACAATTAATATTACTTTATTAACCATAATTTTCTCTCCTGTTTATTAAATTTTTCTAAGCTCCCATACTGGTTATTAAGATTTTAACCACATTGGAGGTTAAATATGACTCTAGAAAAAAACCTGAAAACATAAAAAAAGCGGTTATTAAAAAAGTAAAAGAATAGGAAGTAATTTTAAGCCATATGTTTGATGCCCATTTTCTCTGAGCCTTGTCCCTAAGTATTGCAGTAGAAAATTCCATTGCAATCACTGAGGAGATAACTATTGCAGGTATGTAAATAATATTTTGAGGAAGAATTCCTGCTAATGAAATCCATACTCCTTTGACTCCCAGCTGGCTGATTATAAAGCTCATGGAAAAGCCTAAAGTAAAACCCTTGAAAAGATCCAAAAGCAAAATCACCGGCAGCCCTACCATGGTTAGCCCCAAAAACCATATTGCAAATATCAATGGAAGGTTATTTTTTAAGGCTTGTATAAAAATCGATTTACAATCCACGCTTTGGGCGCTTAATGCACTGGTAAAGTTATTAAGGTAGCTTATCAGGTCCGTCTTCTCAAAACTTCCCATATAGCGTACACTGTAAATTCCTACAATAATCCCTGTGCATACACAAAATATACTGACCAAATAAAACCAGAAATTATTCTGCAGATGCCTGCTCAATACCAAAGCAATCCTGTTTTCAGACATAAATATACCCCCTTCTGCATACCATCTTTTTAATTCTATGATTAGCAGAAGGGTAATATGCATAGACTTATTCCATCATAAAAGCACAGATGGTTTTGGCATCCTCAATAGCCCCTGAGGCAATCATCCCTCTAATATCCTTTACCTTTATCTCATGTACATTAATAAATTCATCCTCATCACCTAAGGTTCCATCGCCGTCATACAAATCAACAGCTTTATATATATAGATGCACTCATCGCTGAAGCCTGGAGAAGTGACAATTTTACCAAGATAGGTAAAGTTATCGGATTTAAAGCCGGTTTCCTCTTCCAGCTCCCTCACTGCACAGGGCAATGGCTCCTCACCCTTTTCAATTTTCCCTGCAGGCACCTCCAGCAGTGTCCTGTCAACAGCCTTTCTGTATTGCTCCACCAGCAGCACTGTATCCTTATCTTTATAGGCAATAACAGCCACTGCGCCATTGTGCCTTACGATCTCCCTTTTGCTGGTGCCTCCATTTGGCAGCTCCACCTCCAGCAATTCCAAATCCAGTATTTTGCCTTTGTAAAGACTTTTAGTTGATAATGTTTTTTCTGTTAAATTCATTCTGCTACGTCCCTTCATTTTTATTTATAGTTTATCATAAAATTATTTGTATTTATATCAGCTGATCCCATTCAAAAGCCCCGATTACTCTAATCCGCCGTGCCATATTGGCCAAATCCCTTTTTAAGCTTTAATATCTGTCTTAATTCGCCGGAAGTCATAATTTCACTTCCTTGAAGCTTAACAATATCCTTTATTCTATTAATAAGCATACTGTTTTCTGCAAGCCTGGTTCTTTCCCTGTCAAACCAGATATTATCCTCTATTCCAACTCTTACACCATATCCCATGGCAATTGCAGCGGAATTAACAGGGAGCTGCCAGTCACTAAAGGCCCCAAAGGATACCATTGAATCCTCAGGCAAATCGTTAACCATAATGCCTGCATGGAGAAGACCGGGCTGAACTGTTGCTATATTTCCAAATAAAATGTTGAAATAATATGGCGGCTTTAATATGCCTTTTTTAATAAGATATTTTGAATAATTTATCATTCCCGTATCAAAAGCTTCCAATTCTGGTTTTATTCCTTTTTCAAGCATTTTCTCAGCCAGTTTTATCACCATATCAGGTTCATTCATGCTGGCCTGGTTCATAAAATTCATAGAGCTTAAGGTAAGACTGCCCATGTCCGGCTTTAAGTCGCCCTCAAGCTCCAGAACATCAGATCTCTTTTCAAATTCATTGAACCTTCTGCCGCTGGTAGAGGTGCATATAATAAGCTCTGGTGCAAATTTTCTTATACCATTAATTATTTTTCCGAAATTTTCTTTCTTATAATCAGGGCTCTCGGTAACTTCATCCCTGATATGAAGATGAACCAACGTTATCCCTGCCTCCCAGGCCTTGTGTACATCCTCTATAATTTCATTGCTGGAAATGGGTACATAGGGAGTATGCTCTTTCTTGGGAATCATACCTGTTGGAGCAAAATTAACAACAATCCTATTCATGGCTTGGAACCATTTTTATACCTTCTTCCTTATGGTATCCAATGACCCGGCTGGGGTTGCCAACATTTTTTGACCATGGCTCAGTATGCCTTATTATAACACTTCCAGCCCCTATTAAGGTTTCTTCCTCAATTGATGTATTATCAATTATTGTTGCTCCCAAGCCAATGTAACAGGTATTCTTTATTTTGCAGTTTCCGCCTATGTTGCTGCCTGCCGCGATGAAATTGTTGCTGCCCATAATAAAATTATGTCCAAGATATACATTTTGCCTGATAATATTGTTGTCTGCCATAATACCGCCAATGCCCACATGTGAATTTGCCATAATAATATTATTTTCACCCATGAATACTTCCGGTGAAAAATCCGCTTTGGCACTGATGTAATTCCTAAGGCTGTAGCCCTTGCATTTTGCCCTCTTAAAAAACTCGTTCCGGCTTCTCATATCCCTATAACCGCTTATAACAGCCAACATATCATATTGCTCTGGAGGGTACAATTTTGTTACTAATTCAAAATCCACCAGGGGCAGGCCTAAAAATTTGTCACTGCTAAGGTACTCCTTGTCCACTGTAAATCCTGCAATTTTAAAATCGCTTTCCGCAGCATCGTAAAATATCATCTTGCTTAGGATAGTATTTCCAAAAATGATAACCTTTTTCATCCCGGAACCCCCTTATTTAAAAGTCGGAAAAAGACAATATTTATATTATATTTGATTATAGTACTAAAAATCACAAATTAAAAGATTTAATATTTTAAATATTCTGATGTTTAATGCATAACCATCTCCTAGTATATTATATTTATTACAATAATATACCAGCACCATAAATAATAAAAGCAAAAGAACAAAGATGCTCCATTAATATTTTTTTGCAGCTTTACATAGAGCTATAGTACCTACAATGGTAGATACTATAATAATTGTCACTATACCTTCCAACATACTAATCCCACCTTAAAAATATTATAGGTATTATTCCCCTTTAATAATGATTTATTCAAAATAATAGCAATAAATGGCGAATTTTGTTGTTGACTCAATCCACAATTATTCCTATAATGAAATTGTGGACTAAATCTACAACATAAAAAAGGAGAATAACAAAGATGGAAAATGAATCGGATGTAATTTCAAAATTCAGAAGTTTCAATCGATTTTTATCGAATTTTATGGGTGTGCTTGATCAACACATTTTTGAAAACAGTTATTCCGTAACAGAATTAAAGGTTTTAAAATCAATTACTGAGTTTAAGCTCTGTACAGCCCATACATTAGCTAAGCAACTGGGGCTTGACAGAAGTTATATGAGCAGAATAATGAAACGTTTCGAAAATGATGAGCTCATAACCCGGGAGCAATCAACCCATGACAGCAGAATTAATTATATAACTCTTACAGAAAAGGGCTTGGATGTAATTAACTTACTTAACAAAAAATCCTATGAACAGCTTAAAGCTATAACTGATTCTTTCGATGGCAGTGAAACATCAGAGGTGTTAGAAGCTATGGAGGTGTTAAAGGCTAATCTTTCTAAAGCAATTTTCCCTGTTGTAATAAGGGATTTTACAACAAAGGATATTAATTATGTCCTATCGCAGCATCAGGTTTTGTATACAGAGGAATACGGCTTGTCGCCTATTTTGGGTGACTATGCAGAAAAAGGCATCCGTCATTTTATTAATAACTGCAATAGTAAAAAAGAATGTATGCTGATACCGGAGCTTAATGGTTGTGCAGTGGGGAGCATAATGGTGATAAAGGCCGGTGAAGATACCGCCAACATAAAATATCTTATGCTTGAGCCTAAATTACGTGGTATGGGAATAGGAAGCCGCCTGGTAGATGCTGCATTGGATTTTTGCAGAGAAAAAGGCTATAAGCATGTTTCATTGGATACAATCTCAACATTGCAATCTGCCAGAAACATTTTCATAAAAAAAGGATTTAAAATAAGCCATTTCCGTAAAAGCTCTATATTAGGAGAGGACACTTTACAGGAGTTCTGGGATTTGGATTTATAATTGAAAAGAGCAAATCCAGTGAAAGCTGGAGACGCAAAGCCATGAGTCTAAGGTTATAAACTATGATAGTCAGGCTGCCAATGATGAAAGTTTTAACAGCTGCAGCTGCCTCATTGGTGGTGTTGCAGCTGTTTTTATTTGAAAGGGGTTTATTATGAATTGGTATAAAAATTTAAAAATTAAAAGCAAATTACTGGGATCATTTGTAGCAATATCTCTATTTATTGGCATAGTTGGAATTATAGGAATCATGGGAATGAAGGAAATAAATACTCATTCTGCTTCAATGCATGATTATAATTTGGAATCGGTTAAGCAGTTAACCTCTTTAAGGCAGAACTTAGGTGATATACGTTATGATGTACTTAAAATTACATACCAGAAAAATCTGAACAACCAGGATGCTTCACTTAAGGAGGAAATTGATAAGCTGTCAAAGGAAAATGACACAATAATTTCAAATTATGAAAAAAATCTCCTTTCTGATGGTGAAAAGGATGTTTTCAATAAACTAAAAAGTGATTTAAATGCCTATAAAAGTCAGTGTGACCTTACTACAAAATCAGCTCTGGAAGCAAATTATACTGCAGCTGAGGCTGAATTCTCCAGTCTTGCACCCTTAAGAACAAACGTTTACAATGACATGAGCAGTTTGATAAATAAAAATATTGAAGATGCGGATAATTCCTATGATGAAAATAATAAAATGTACACTGCTTCTATTTATAAAATTCTTATAATAGCCGGTTTAGGATTATTGATTGCCATTGCATTTGGTATTTTAATTGCAAATTTAATATCAGGCCAGTTAAATAAAGTGGTTAAATTTGCCGAAGCTATCAGTGGTGGAGATCTCACACAATCGGTAGATATTGAAACAAAGGAAGAAATAGGTACCCTTTCCCAGGCCTTAAATAAAGCCTGCGGCAACGTTCGTATCTTAATTTCTGAAATAATGGCTAGCGCATGGGACATAAGTGCGGCCAGCGAAGAGCTTTCAGCTACAGTAGAAGAGGTGTCCTCAAAGATGGAAACAGTTAATGATTCCACTGAGCAAATATCAAAGGGTACCCAGGATTTAAGTGCAACTACCGAGGAGGTAAGCGCCTCAGCTGAAGAAATAAGTGCAAATTCCAATGAACTTGCCAAAACCGCAAATAGTGCCAGCTCCTCTGTTGGTGAAATTAGAAAACGGGCATTGGAAATAAAGGAACGGGCCGCAAAAGAATTAGAGATAGGCAATGAATTATATTATGAAAAGCAGGCAAATATTTTGAAGGCTATAGAAGAAGTGAAGGTTGTGGACGATGTTAAAATGATGGCAGAATCCATAAGCAGCATTGCAGAGCAAACAAACCTTCTTGCTTTAAATGCTGCTATTGAAGCAGCCCGGGCTGGTGAACAAGGCAGAGGCTTTGCTGTGGTAGCTGAAGAGGTAAGGAAGCTTGCTGAACAGTCTTCCCAGGCAGTGTCAAATATACAAAGCATGGTTGCCCAGGTTAAAACTGCTGTTACAGGACTATCAAAAAGCGGAGAGGATGTGCTTAGCTATATGCTGAATAATGTAAAGCCTGCCTACATCCTGCTTAATGATACTGGAGTTCAATATGAGAAGGATGCCGGTTTTGTAAATAACATTATTGAAGAAATAACCTCCGCCTCCTCTCAAATGAATCAAGTTATTGAACAGGTAAGCTCTGCTATACAAAATGTATCTGCAACAGCAGAGGAATCTGCAGCAAACTCAGAAAATATTCTTTGCAGCACTAATGAAATAACCTCAGCCATTAGTGAAGTGGCAAAATCAGCCCAAAGCCAGGCTGAACTTGCAGAAAAGCTTACTGGCATGGTGCAAAAATTCAAGGTATAAAATTAAGCAGACAGGTTAATTCCTGCCTGCTTTTCATTTATATTAAGAAGGCCTAAAACCACTAATTCCATCTTACCACCTGGTTTTTACCTTGTCTTTTAGCAAGGGAGTTTGCTTGCTCAGCCTTGTTTATGATATCCTCCAGGCTGCTTCCATCCATGGGCCAGCTTGCTACACCAACAGAAATAGTTAAAGGATATATGAAGTCCCTGGTATCGTCTTCCACTGCCAGCCTTATCCTGTCTGCCAATTTTACCGCATCATCCGGAGAAGTATCCTTCAAAACAACTAAAAACTCATCTCCCGACAGCCACCGGTATACTCTGTCACTTTTTCTTTTTGAAGCGGTTATTATTTCACTTAATTTTCTTATCATCTTATTTCCTGCCTCATAGCTTATCCCATTATACCTTTTAAGGCTGTCTCCATCTATGAACAAAACGCTGAACTCTGACCTTTTACTTTCATACTCCTCCATGAGGTTTGACAAATAGGCTTTTCCGGCTCTATGATTAGACAGCCCTGAAACATCGTCTGTTACCGCCAGATTATAGGCATTATTGCAACTGTATAAAGAATCCTTTACCATGTTTACAAAAACTTTAACTGTATGCTTCAAGAACTTGTTTGCCTTGAATTTATCTTCATGACTTTCCGTATTCCCATAAGAATTGTCCAGTAGCAGCTCGTAAAACCTTTCGATGGAGTTTATGCCTCCGGTATAGCTTAGAACTAAAGTTTTCAGCTTTGGAGTATGCAAGCCATAATAATCAGTAAGTCTTTCAAATTCAGACTTGAGCTGTGCCATGGACTTCTCCGCCTCGGACCATAAAGTCTTAGAAAATACAACAGTAAATTCGTCTCCATTGGTACGAAACATGGACACCTTTTTATTTTTTTCATGTACATTTTTTATTGCTGCTGCCAGACTAATCAGGCATAAATCACCTTTACCCCTTCCATATAGTTCATTGAACTTTTCAAGCTTATCAATTTCAATAATTAATACCGTACCATCTTCATCAAATATTTTGCAAAAATCAGCCTCAATAAAACTAAAAAAATTATACATACCAGTTAAAGGATCCTTGTACATATTATTTTTTAGCATTACTGTTTCCATGTATATATCCCCCCGAAAATTTGTTATAAATATATTATATCAGCTTTCCCATAATTAATATACTATTTATTACATTAATTCTATATATTTACATTTAAGCACAAATAAAAAACGGTAATAGTTTACCGTTTAGGAATATTTTATTACCCTGTTTTTACCCAGGCTTTTAGCCATAGAGTTGGCCCTTTCCGCTTTGCTTATAATATCGTTTATGCTTCTGCCATCCTCAGGATAACTGGCAACCCCAATAGAAATAGTTACCGGGTAAATGAGATCTGCTGTGTTTTCCTCCACCGCCCTCCTCATTCTTTCTGCCAGCTTTACAGCATTGTCAGCCTCCGTATCCTTCAGCACTACCAGAAATTCATCCCCTGACAGCCATCTGTATACTCTGTCACCTCTTCGTTTTGAACAGGTTATTATATCGCTTAATTTTTTTATTATATCATTTCCTGCCTCATAGCTTATTGTGTTATAGCGCCTTAAACCGTCTCCGTCTATAAATAATATGCTGAACTCTGAGCTTTTGCTTTTGTATTCCTCCAGCAGATCCTCAAGATATGCCCTTCCAGCTCTGTGGTTTGAAAGCCCGGATATATCATCGGTAACCGCAAGATCAAAGGCATCATTGTATCTTGTAAGGGTATCCCTTACCCTGCTTATAAAGCCTCTGATAATATGTTTAAGAAGCCTTTCCCGTTTTGATTTGTCCTCACTTTCCTGAGCTTCTATATATGAATTTTCAAGAACGAGCTCATAAAATTTTTCCACTGAATCCACGGGACTGTTATATGGCATTATCAAGCTGTTCAAGCTCATGCCTGCAAAGCCCCTCTGGTTCATAACACTATTAAAAAGAATTTTTATTTTGCTGCATATTTCCTCTACATTGGAATGGTATCCATTAGGAAAAATTATGGTAAACTCGTCCCCGTGAGTTCGAAATATCCAAGCACCATTGTAATTTGAAAAAATATCCTTTAATGCATCGGATAAATCCCTTATACACATATCCCCTGCATCTCTGCCAAAGTTTACATTGAATTTTTCAAAATCTGCAATATCAACTATTAAAACCAATCCCCACAGCTTAAAAATATCATTAAAATCAGCGTTAATAAAACTAAAGAAGTTGTTTAATCCAGTCAAAGGGTCCAGGTACATATTACTTCTAATCATCTTGGTTTCCATATGAAGCCCTCCAGCAACTTTTTAACACATATATATTATATCATTTATTAAAATAAAATATATATAGCAATTGAACTGGTTAATAACATTAATTGGTATTAATTCTAAAATCAAAATTAAAAAAAGAGGAATTTGTAATTAAGCATAGAATAATATATACAAATAAGAATAAGGGAGGTAATTAAATTGTTAAGCAAAAAGCTTACAACCTTGCTTTTAAGCACCGCAATGGTTCTTGGCACCTGTGGTTTTGCCCAGGGTTCCGCATATGCGGCAGGAAACAACGGGAAGCAACATAACAAATGGATAAATGCCATTAACGGTGAACAGGCACAAGGATGGTTTAAGAATAATACTAAATGGTATTACTTTAGCAATAGCGGAAGTCTGGAACATGGCTGGATGCTTCATAATGGAAAATGGTATTTCTTTAATAACGGCGGTGATATGCAAACGGGCTGGCTTTTGCACAATGGCAAGTGGTATTTTATGGGCGAAGACGGTGATATGCAAAAAGGCTGGATGAAAAATAACAACAAGTGGTATTACCTTAATGATGACGGAGAAATGGAACATAGCTGCTGGATTTACTATAATAGCAAATGGTATTATCTTGGACAGGATGGAAAAATGGAAGTCAGCACTACCACCCCTGACGGATATGATGTTGGTGATGATGGTTCCTGGACTGGCGTATCTGATAATGTAGACATACCTGATAATGTTGAAGCTGAAGCTGTATCCTCAAATAAAATAGATTTGACCTGGGATGATGTTGATAATGCAGATTATTATTTAGTATACTACAGTCTTGATCCAGATGAAGACTTTAAAGCAGTACTAGATGAAGACGGAAATAAGGAAAAGTTTGAAAATAACTCTGCAACCATAGAAAATATAGCTCAGGATACCAAGGTATACTTTAAAGTAGCTGCAGTGGATGGCAGTGTGAGGTCAAAATTCAGCGATGTAGTAAATGCAGTTACCGATAAAAGTACAAAGATCGTTGCACCGGAAAACCTATCAGCCAAAGCTGTCTCTTCAAGCAAAATCAATGTGACCTGGGACGAGGTTATAGGTGCTGATTCATACAAAATTTATTACAGGGAAATCTCAGAAAATAACTGGGATGATGTTGAAAAGACTACTAATTCCGCTTCTTTTACAGGATTAGATCCTGAAACTGAAATGGAGTTCAAAGTAAAAGCCATACAGGGAGATATTGAGTCAGGCTACAGCGATGTAGTTTCTGAAACTACCTCCAGCGAAGATTAAAAAAAGGGGCATTTTAATAATGCTCCTTTTTAAATATATTGTTTGTACACAAATAAAATGTTAATATATTAATACAAAAATATTTACATAAATTAGTTAATTGCCTTATTAAGTAATTATTTTAATAAGTATAATTAAATGTACTAGGGTTTGAAGGGATGAGTAATTATGAAAAACATATTAATTATAGAAGATTGTAATCTTGTTCGACTTGAAATTAGAAATATATTAGAAAAAAACGGATTTTCTGAAATAATGGAATTAAATTCTGCCGATTTGATAAGCAAAATGCCAGAATTATACTTAAATAGTGTTATGCTTATAATTCTAGATATAGAATTACCAGGAATTAGCGGAATTGATTTAGCCCATCAGTTGAAAAAACATCCGGTATACTCTAATATTCCAATTATTTTTATTTCGGGGAATAACTATTCTGAGGTTGTTAATAAAGCTATTAATGCCGGTGGCATTGACTATATTGTAAAACCTTTTAACTCCAGCTTACTAATTGAACGAATTAAAAGGGTTATAAATATTTTTTGTGTAAATAAAAAAGAACTTAAAGAGAATTTCGATAACAAAATAATTAACAGCATAATAGATGAATGCGAGTGGGCAACTCGTGAGTGTATGGATATATTTTTTTTAGTGTTCAACTCAGAAACAAATGATATTGAAAATGCAGAGACTATAATCAAAAATGATCTTCAAGAAATTAGCAAAGTATTGATTTCTAAAAATAAGATTATAGCTGTTTTGCCGTTAACCTTCGAAAAAAATTTGTCTATTTTAACTAGTAGAATTAAGGAAATTATGCTAAAAAACAAAGTACACCTGGAATTTAGCAAAGCAGTTCCATTTAAATTTTCCGAGGAAAACAATCTTGGATATTTAAAGAAAGAACTTTTGCAGTAAAGTGCTAAAACAGGCAAAATAAAAGAGCCCAAAAGGCTCTTTAAAACTATTGGATTCTATAAACCAGCTGATGTTTGTTCAACTGTTTCAGTTGCAGAGGTGCTTCCTGTAGTATCAGTTGTTTGAGTTGCATCGGTAGTTTGAGCTGCATCCTCTGTTAATGCTTCATCTACTAATTGTTCTTCTGTAGTTGCATCTAAGTCCACTCCAAGATTTTCTGCAATAAAATTAAATAATACTATTGTCCCATTTTTTGATATACCTTCAACTTCTGATGTTCCATCTGTTGCATCTGAAGTTATGGTAGTATCGGTTTCTGCTGTAGCATCTGAAGTTATGGTAGTATCGGTTGCTACTGTAGCATCTGAAGTATCAGTTCCTGTAACAGCATCTTCTGGTGCAGCTGGAGCAATTTCTGTTACCAATTCTGCTGGCAGTGGAGTCTCAACTCCATTTACAGTAGCAGTCTTAGCTGTCAGATTAATTACAATTGTAGTACCTTCTTTTGTTATAGTAACTAGTTGGGTTTCAGCATCCCATGCCACATCAGCACCAAGTGATTTTATTACAGCATTAACAGGTATCAAAACCCCGCCCTGCTTGATTACTGGTGGTACAGCTTTCTTTGCCAAGCCGTAAGGTACTGCTTTTTCTGCTTTGACTGTTTTGTTTGTTGCTTTGTCTACTTTATCTGTGGATTTTTTCACCTTTTCATGTACTTTAGATTTTCCACTAGATCCACCTGCATTGCCTTTTGCATACACGTTTGTTTGAGCAAAAATACCAGTTGCCAGTAGAAAGCTTAAAACAAACATGGTTGCCTTTCGAAGTTTTTTCATTAACATCACTCCTCGTATAATGTAGTTAGAAACATTGATAACAAATCAGTCGGAATTTC
>CALBDU010000011.1 GCA_937927335.1 uncultured Clostridium sp. | reverse complement strand
CTTGTAATTTTTATAATCTTAATTATTTTCATAATAAGATTATTTAAAAAATATAAAAGAAGAAGATAAATTCAAGGAGGATTTAGTAATGGGATTATTTAAGAGAATGTCAAACATGTTTAAAGCAAAGGCTAATGACGCACTGGATGAAATGGAAAACCCTATACAACTGCTGGATCAGAAAATCAGGGATATGGAAGAAAGCCTGAATAAGGCTAAATTATCCTCAGCACAGATACTTGGAAATGTTCATGAAATTGAAAGGAAAATGGTATCAGCACAGCAGGAATCAAAGGATTTCGATGAAAAGGTAAAGCTTGCCCTAAGCAAGGGAAATGAAGAATTGGCAAAGAAAGCGCTGGAGAAGAAGCTGGAAGCCGACAAGCTTTATAATTCATTAAATGCAAGCTATACGGATGCGTCGAAAAAGGGAGAAGCAATAAAAATTAAACTCCAGGAGCTTCAGGCAGAGATTGATAAGACAAGGAAGTACAGAGACGAGGCTGCAGCAAGATATAATAGCGCTGCGGCCAGCGAAAAGGTTAATGAAATATTAGCCAATGTGGATGCAGGCTGTAATAAAATCAACCTGGACGATATTGAAAGAAAAATACAAAAGAAGGAATCCATTGCTGACGGTCTTGAGGATTTAAGGGTGGATAATTCACTGGACAAGGAATTTGAAAAATTAAATGAAATAGACCTGGACGAAGAGTTAAAAAAATATAAGCAAAATTAGGTGGTAATATGAACAAGGCAGAGCAATTTTTAAAGGATGAAAAAGATAAATACGGCAAATTATATGTAACCCTGAGCTATGCCGTGGATAAAATTTCCCCTTTTGTAGAAGAGAATAAGAAGAACAGGCGTCAATACTACTCCAAACTTCCTTATTTAAAAAAATATATAGATTTAATTGAATCAGCTGAGCAGGAAATTAAAAACAGCAGCTTTTTCGACAGGTTTGGTGAAAACAGATATATAGAACTGCTAAAGGATTATAAAAATGACAATATGGAATACTTTAACCAGCTTGAAAGGTGCAGCCAATGCAGCTGCCTGAATTGTGTTGCACAGTGCAGCTTTGGCAGCTGCCTTTCCTGCAGGGAAAAATCAAATATTGTGTCCTGCGATCACCAGGCTATAAACGTCACCAGTCATGACAATTTTATTCTCTCTCTTACAAATAACAAAACGGGAAACAGTGACAGTTATCTTGTAGCTGCCACACTGGAAGATATAAGTAAGGATATGAAGTATATCGTAATAGAAAATATTGACACTGACGAAAAATTTATACTACATTATTTCCCCGGGATCTCAGAGGATACTTATGGAGAAATTACTGATCCAGAGGAATTTGATAAAATTGTTTCCATATACCAAAGCTTGAATTAAACAATGCCTGTGAGCAATTTTCTCACAGGCATTAATTATCCACAAAAAATCAATAGTTTACCCACAACTTCTGTGGATAACTCTCTGTTGAATTATAAGGAGTTCATATATATTCTAAATAATTATCCACAATGCTTTAATTTCATTGCAAAAAATCTACTTTGCATTTTCATAATCTTGTAGAAATTTTGCTATACCAGAATCTGTAAGAGGATGCTGAACCATTTGCTTTATGATCTTGTATGGTATAGTGGCTATATGGGCTCCAGCTCTTGCACACTCCAGCACGTGTATTGTATTCCTGATGCTTGCTCCGATAATTTCTGTTTTCAATCCATAAGCTTTAAATATTTCAGCGATATCCCTCACAACCTCAATTCCACTATTTCCAATGTCATCAAGCCTTCCAACAAAAGGGCTCACAAAATCAGCTCCGGCCTTTGCAGCAAGAAGCGCCTGCTGGGCTGAAAAAATTAATGTTACGTTGGTTCTTATCTTCTCTTTGCTAAGTATTTTAACGGCCTTAAGTCCTTCTTCACACATTGGTATTTTTATTACTACATTTTTATGCATTTTAGAGAGCTCTCTGGCCTCCAGTACCATTTCATCACACTTCATGCTGATTACCTCTGCACTAACAGGCCCATCCACCAGGGAGCAGATATCCCTTACAACATCTTCCGCTTTCAGGCCTTCCTTTGCAAGCAATGAAGGGTTTGTAGTGACTCCCTCCAATATACCCCATGTTGATATTTCCCTAATTTCCTCAATATTAGCTGTGTCAATAAATATTTTCATAGCCTATCCTCCATATTTAGTCATTATATATTTTTGAGCTTCTTCTTTGCTATTAACAATACCTGAGAATATAAGCTCATTAATTTCATCAATTAATATGCCAATTTCCCTTCCGTTAATTTGTGTTTCTTTTTGTATAAAATCACCGTCTACCCATTTATTTCTTATTATACTAATATATCTATTATACAGTGTAAATAGTTTTTCAATAAATTCCTTAAATTTCTTCTTTTCATTAGCAGGATCATAGATTATTTTCTCTGCATAAACATCGCAAAAGGAAGTTAATAAAATAAATGGAGTGGTACTGCCATTTTGTTTAAAAAATAAGTATAAATGAGATAATAGCTGTCCTTCGTCAGATATTTCATATAAGCTCCTTGGAACTTCATGGTATCTCACTGCACTTGTCACTATATCCGCAGCTTCTCTTGGAAATTTTAGCTCAAGGCATTTTTTTTCTAAAATTTCTGCTCCAGCCACACTATGCTCATCAATGGTTAAATATTTTCCCATATCATGAACAAAGCAGGCAAAGCCTTGATATTCCCTTAGTGTATGATTTCCAGTCTGTTTTTCTAAAAAACTCAAGTCCACATCTTTAAGTACTATTAGTCCTGATAGCAATTCCTTATAGCTTTTATAGGTTAAGTCCATATGGGAAAATACATCCAAACATTTAAAATCACCTTTTTCAATATCCTTTAACTCATTTATATATGGAAGAATATTTTCGATAATCCTATAATTATCCATTAATTCAAAGGCCCTGCCGTCTGTATCACATTGAATAATGGATAGCATTTCGTTTAGCACCCTTTCCCCTTTTGCTTCCCTAAGAAGGTGTGCAAATTCTGTTACATGTGCTTCTGTGCCTATACTAAAATGAAGCCCATACTTTATATAAAACCTCATACCCCTTAATATCCTTACAGGATCGCTTTTAAGGCTGGTTTCATCAACCTCTTGAAGTATTCTGCTCTTTATTGCTCTGCGTCCATTAAATATATCTATAACTTTTTTATCAAGGAGGCTAAGTGCTATTGCGTTTACGGTAAAATCCCGCCTGGCTAAATCCTCCTCAATGGTACTACCCTTCATTATGGATATATCCGCACTATATCCTGATATTATTGTAGAGTAAATCCCTTCTTCCTCCTTCACCGGGTAAAATTTATATCCCTTGTTTTTAAGAGAATCAATGAGATAATATATGTCTCCAGAATATATAATATCTATATCCTTTGGTGCAGAATTCACATCCATCAGCTTATCTCTAATGTATCCTCCAGTAATATATATTGGCTTTTTCTGTTCTGATGCTACACTTTTAAGTTCCTCTATGAACTTCTTTAAATTCAATTCCATAAAAATACGTACCTCTTTCGACAATTATTTCTTTATATCCATAATATTACTATTTTTTAAATATAAATATTTAATATTATAAGCAATTTGCAACTTTAATGAACCTGTTCTTGTCTACTTGCCAAACTCATTGATTTGACTTAGCTCCATGATACAGTAAAAATTTGTATATTTCAACAAAAAAGTGTTGACAAGAACTGAAAATGGGAGTAAATTAACTTAAGATGGAATTTGTTAATAAATATGTAAATTTGTCTACAATGTGTATTGACTTTTAATGTCATATTTGCTATTATTTACTTAAGTAATATGTCGAATAATGCAAAATAAGGAGGAAGTAATTATGAAATCAACTGGTGTAGTTAGAAGAGTAGACGAGCTAGGAAGAATAGTAATACCAATAGAATTGAGAAGAACTTTGGACATAGCTGAAAAAGACGCTTTAGAAATTTATGTAGATGGTGAACAGATCATACTAAAAAAATACGAACCTGCATGCATTTTCTGTGGAGATGCAAGAGATGTTACAAACTACAAGGGCAAAAATATCTGTAAAAACTGTATGAAAGAGCTTAAGGGCGATAAGTAATAAACACAAAATTAAGCATCGGCAATGTAACTTGCCGGTGCTTCTTTTATTTTGAAAAAAATAAGCATGGATTCCCATGCTTATTATAATTATCTAATTCTTCTTGCACCACTATAATCAGTTCTACTTAGAGGAGATATTTTTATAACATCCCCTGTCCTTGGAGCATGTATATAACATCCATCACCCACATATATACCTACATGATGAGCTGGACTTCCAAAGAACACCAAATCTCCCGGCTGCAGATTGTCACGTGATACTGCTGTTCCTACTCCCTGTTGAGATGCAGCAGTTCTTGGAAGACTAATACCGAAATGTGCAAAAACATAACTGGTAAAGCCGGAACAGTCAAAACTGTTTGGACCATTTCCACCCCATTGGTAAGGCCTTCCCATGAAATTATACGCATATGCCACCAATGAATTTGATGATACAGATGCTGCTCCTCTTGAAGCATCATAGCTTGATGTATTTTTCCATATACCTGCTACCTTGCTGGTTGCTCCAGCCACACCTTCATTTCCGTAGTAAGCATACATTTTCATGCTGCTAGCAAGCTTTTCTGCCGAAGCCTTGTCCTTGTTCAGGGAAGCAAGCTTCTTCTCATTCTCAGATTTAAGTGCCACTATTTTAGCATTCTCAGCTTTTAGAGTTTCTTGTTTTTTTGCTATTTCAGTCTTTTTTTCATTTAAGTCGCTGATAACATTTTGATCATAACTAACAATTTGCTTAACTGATTCAACTCTTGATATAAAATCACCCAGACCGTTTGAATCCAACAGTACACTGATATATGAATCAATTCCGCTTATGTACATTGCTCTAACTCTTTTATTAAATAAATCCTGTTTACTTTTTATATCTGTTTCTGCTTTCTTAATCTCTTTTTGAACACTAGCTATTTCCTTATTGGATTTATCTATGCTTTTATTATTGTCGTCAATCTTATCCATTACAGCTGATATTTGGGTATCCAGTTTCTCAATTTTAGTTTCAAGATCCTGTGCCTGTTGTAGCGAAGATTTTGTAGATGTAGGAGCTGCTAAGGCTGTTCCGTTAACAGATACCGTCATAACTAGTGCAAACACAGCTGCCAGAGTCTTTCTGTTCAAATTCCTGTACCTCCTCACACTTTTTGCATAAAAATATAAGATTCTTAAATCAAAACTTATGCTAACATGTCCATTATATCACTAATTGATATGAAATCTCAACTTTAACTTATATATTTTATTGAAAAATGATAATTTAGGTATAATAATTTAAAAATAAATAATATATCATTTAAAATTTTAGTAAATTATTTTATTTCCAGGGAATGTTTATAGATCTCTGATTTTGGAATACCTCTGTCAGCTGAAACCATTTTTATGGAGTCCTTTTTGCTGTTCCCCTGTTTCATATAATATATTATATGTGCTTCTATGCTCATATTTTCAAACTGAGCTCTTTTTTCCTCCGCTGCCTCCTGGGAGCTTTTGCCCTGAATTACAATGACAATTTCACCCTTGACGGGCTTGCCGGAAAAATGCTGAAAGGCTTCTTCTATGGTTCCCCGGAATATCTCTTCATGAATCTTGGTTAATTCACGGCATACTGCCATATGCCTGTAAGCAATATTTTCTTTTAAAAAGCCCAGGGCATCAAGAAGCCTATGGGGAGCCTCATAAAATATCATGGTTTCCTGACGATTTATAACTTCCTGCACTATTTTTTTTCTATCTTTGGTTTCTCTCGGGAAGAAACCCATAAACGTAAAT
Organism: uncultured Clostridium sp.; assembly: GCA_937927335.1. Taxonomy (GTDB): domain Bacteria; phylum Bacillota; class Clostridia; order Clostridiales; family Clostridiaceae; genus UBA699. The sequence goes on along the minus strand of CALBDU010000011.1, from coordinate 24,990 downwards.
CTATCTGTATTTAATCCTGAATATACCAGGGCAGTAATCCCTGCAGAAGCTCCCGGAAGTACCTCAAATTTGAGATTTTCCTCAAGACACTTGGCAATAATTATACTTCCCGGATCCGATATGCCGGGCATTCCCGCATCACTGACCAAGGCAACGTTTTTGCCTTCCCTGATAAGACTAATAATATTTTCGCTTTTACTCTGCTCATTAAATTTGTGATAGCTTATTAAAGGCTTTTTAATATTAAAATGATTTAACAGTTTCAAGCTCTGCCTTGTATCCTCTGCGGCTATTACATCGGCAGACTCAAGAATTTCAACAGCCCTTAAAGTAATATCCTTTAAGTTCCCTATGGGTGTAGGGACGATATATAATTGTCCTGATTTTTGCATAGGCTTCTCCCCATTCTTATCTTCCATATATATTGTTTATCTCTTCTGTATAATTCCCTTTTAGGTCATATACATAAAGAGGCGGAATCCATTTCAAAAAAGCTCCTCCATTATTCTGGCCTTCGATCAAAACCATATTTGGGGCTTTGGTATGATTGGGATGTACCAGTCTTATCTGCTTAGGCTCGATTTTGTGCTTCCTCATGGTACAAAGTACATCTATCAGCCTGTCTGGCCTGTGAATTATAAACATCCTGCCATTATGCTTCAAAACAGCCTTTGCGGCTAAAACCACATCCTCAAAGGTACAGCATATTTCATGCCTGGCAATAGCATTTTTATCATCTGTATTTATTATACCAGAATTTTTAAGCTTATAAGGCGGATTCACCGTAACAACATCTGCCTTTTCTAACCCGGATAAACCATCCAGATTTTTTAGGTCCAGGTTGAGGAAGCTGACCTTATCCTGAAGGTTATTTATTTCGGCAGTCCTTTTGGCCATATCTACCATCTCTTCCTGAATTTCCACACCTGTTATTTTCTCAGCACCGGTTTTACCTGCCAGAATAAATGGAATTATACCTGTTCCGCTGCAGAGGTCAATGACTTTATAGCCCTTCTTGATTTTTGCAAAATTAGCAAGGAGCACAGCATCCACACCAAATCTGAAGGCTTCCTTTTTTTGAATTAAACGTATGCCCTTTAATTGTAAGTCATCTAAAGTTTCATCATTTTTTATATAGATGCTGACCATATGCTCCTCCTGCATAAAAAAGGGCCGCCGTGCCCTTAATTTTGATTATTTTCTATTTCATTATATTTACTGTTGATTATAATTATATCCACTCGTCTGTTCTTTAACCTGCCTTCTTCGGTGGAATTGTCTCCAATAGGCCTGAACTCCCCGTATCCAACTGCAGAAAGCTTTTTAGGGGCTATACCCGCCTGATTTACCAAAAGCTCCGTTACATTAGCTGCCCTGGCCGAGGAAAGCTGCCAGTTTGAGCTGTACTCACTGGTTTTTATAGGTATATTATCAGTATGTCCTTCAATCCTTATATAATTGTTCAACTGACTCAATATTTTCCCGATTTCTATTAATTTCTTTGCGTAATCAGGCTTAACATCCGCTTTACCTGTATCAAAAAACAGAGTATCATTAATACTTACCACAAGTCCTCGTTCATCAACCTTAGTTGAGACAGATTGATTCAACCCATTTTGTTCCAGGTACTTATCCACAGACCGTTTAAGTTCCTCCATCTTTGTTTTTTCTGTCTGAGAGGTCTGATTATCATCCACGGGCTTGATTTCTGAATCTACATTTGCTGCGTCATCATTTCCTATAATAGTCTTTCCACCACCCATGGCTACTCTTAAAGATTCGGATATTTGTTTGTATTTTGCAACATCCACATTACTCAAGGCATACATAACAACAAAAAATATCATAAGCAGCGTAATAAGATCGGAGTAAGTAAGCAGCCATCTTTCGCTGTTATTATGACCTCCTCCTTTTTTCTTCCTCATGCTTCCACCTTGCCATCCATCTCCATAAACTTCTTAAGTTCATCCTTATTAAGAAATCCTTTAAGTTTTTCTGCAATGGTATTTGGATTTATCCCTTCCTGGATATAAAGTATAGCTTCAAGTATAAGGCTTTTCTCCCTGTATTCGATATCGTCCAGGGCTTTAAGCTTTGATCCTATAGGGAGCCACAGAAGGTTGGCAGTACCTATGCCGTATAATGTGGCTATAAATGCCATAGCTATTTTAGGTCCTAAAGTAGACGGCTCTTCCAGATTGCTTAAAACATGTACAAGTCCAGTTACAGTTCCTATAATACCCATTGTAGGAGCAAACCCTCCTGCAGAATCAAAAATTGCAGCACCCTGCCTATGCCTGTCCGAAATAGACTCAAGTTCAAGTTCAAGTATGCTTCTTACAGCCTGAGGTTCAACACCATCCACTACCAGCTGCAATCCTTTCTTAATAAAAGGATCCAGTGACTCGTCGGCGGTTATTTCCCCTTCAAGACTTAAAAGCCCATTTTTTCTTGTTTTATATGAAATCTCCTTAAAATAGCTTACAAGTTCACCTAGGTTTTTATTTTTTGGACTTACAAAAACCTTAAGAATACCTGGAATTCTTTTTAAATCATTCACAGGAAAAGATACTCCTACCGCCCCGATAGTACCGCCAAATACTATCATAGCTGCAGTAGGGGCCAGCAGTGCACCAAGTGAGCCGCCCTCGATAACAAATGCCGCTATAATTGATCCAAAGCTAAATATCATAAACAAAATTGAAAATATATCCATTATGAATCCTCCAAATAACATAACAAATTTAAACTACCAATATTTATATCGTATGAAGAAAACTAATCTTTAATTTTTTTTGCAAATTAAAAAGACTGCGATTGCAGCCTTTTTAATTAAAATTATTCTTGAACTGGTGCTCCTACAGGGCAAACATTAGCACAATTTCCACAATCGATGCAAGTATCTGCATCTATAACAAATATAGTATCTCCTTGGCTAATAGCATTAACTGGACATTCTGAAGCACAAGCTCCACAGCTTACACAAGCGTCAGTAATTTTGTATGCCATTAAAATACACCTCCTTAATAATTTAGACGTAACGCGTCAGATATATTCTACCACGTTTCACTTGCTTTTTAAAGTATTTTTATAATACAGCGTAGCCCAAATCCTCCAGAGATTGTATCAGCGCGTCAGCCTGAACAAAATAGTCATCGTATACTACGCTTACCTCACCCTTATCACTATTTATTTCACAGGCTATGACTCCCTGGTAATTTGAGATAGCTGTTCTTATTCTGCTGACATCCTCATTAGTATGCATATTGCATATCTTCAATACGGACTTCATAAATAAACCTCCTTAGTTATCTTTAAATAGCTCTTTTATTATTTCCGCATCTTCCTCATCTGCTTCCAGTTTAATTTCATCCTCACTGACAGCTCCCTCATATCCACCAGAAATCATGGTAATCTCCGAAATTGGAACCTCTGTAATTTCTTCAGTGTCATTGAGCTTTATTTTAACCTTTACAGATTCTTTTACAACATTGTTGGATACAACCTCTCCTCTGCCCATAGGGGTTTCTAGTATAGCTCCAACCTTTGGGAGTCTTTTTCTGATGCCTTCATAGGTTTCCTGCTCATAGTTAAGACAACACATAAGTCTGCCGCATATTCCAGAGATCTTTGTAGGATTCAGTGACAAACTCTGTTCCTTGGCCATTTTTATTGAAACCGGAGCGAAATCCCCAAGAAAGGTTGAACAGCACATCGTCCTTCCACAGGGACCAAGACCTCCTATCATTTTTGCCTCATCTCTTACACCTATCTGGCGCAATTCAATCCTGGTCCTGAAAACAGACGCCAAATCCTTAACCAATTCTCTGAAGTCTACCCTTCCATCTGCCGTAAAATAAAAAATTACCTTATTATTGTCAAAGGTATATTCCACATCTATAAGCTTCATTTTAAGATTATGCTGCTGGATTTTAGCCATGCATATCTCCAAAGCTTCCTTTTCCTTAGACTTATTTTCATCATTCTTTATTATATCCTCTTGGGTTGCCTTCCTTATAACATTTTTCAAAGGGGACACTATCTCGTTTTCACCTATTTGCTTCAGTCCTACCACACACTCGCCAAACTCTATGCCTCTTGCTGTCTCTACTATAACCCTATCATTTTCATGTATATCTAATCCCTCAGGTGAAAAATAATATATCTTACCGGCTTTTTTAAATCTTACGCCTACAACGTCAACCATCTTATACCTCCTGCATTTTAATTAACAAAGAATCAAAAACCAATGCTGAATTAACATTTCTCTCAAGTTTTGTTCTGGATTCTTTCACAATATCAATAATATCACTTAAATTCTTAAATGAAAATATTTCTGATAAATGTTTTACAGACTGAATTTTATCCAAGTTTATTATTGTATCCAAATTTCCTGTTTCCTTGTATATGACTGCATCTCTTATAAATGATAAAAACCAGGTGTAAACCTCATCCCACTGCTCCTTGTTTTTCATAAGGAAGTCCTCATACTTGAGAACTTCATCTATGTTTTTTTCCCTTAGGGATATAAGTATTTGTAATGCCGTGTCTCTTATATTTACGAAGGTTTCATCTTCCATATATTTTTCGCATCTTCCCGGTATTCCGTCACTGAAGGCTGCCATGGCATCCTTTTCCTCCCTGCCAGCCTCAGGATATCTGTTTTCAATAAAACGCATCATATCTTGTTTATCAAGCCGGTTTAATTTATAAATTTCACATCTGGATTTAATGGTATCCAGCACCGACTCAATATTTTCACAAAGAATGAGGATATAAACCCCTGCCGGTGGCTCCTCTATAGTCTTTAGCAATGTGTTTTGCGCCGCCTCCGTCATCTTATCCATTTCATGGATTATAATAACCTTTTTATTACCCTGAAATGGCTTTTTATTTGTTTCCATTATGATATTTCTTACTTCATCAATTCCAATAGACTTCTTATTAGCGCCAAGCTTGAAATAAACTATGTCTGCATAGGGGATATCTTTATCCTTGTCTAAAATTTTCAAAGCTATTGCCCTGGCTATATTGCTTTTTCCAATGCCATCCTCCCCCAGTATAATATGAGCATGATGAAACATATCTCTTTCCATGGAATTTCTTATCTGCAGCTTTACAATGTCATGCCCAATAATAGACTGAAAAAACAACCGTAATTACCTCCATCATATTTTAATAAACTTATCCACATCCACTACAAAAACCACAGCTCCACCTACTTCAATTTCAACAGGAAATGGTATAAAGCCTCCGGTTTCAGATGCCACCGGTGATGTTGACAAGATGATCTGTTCTCTGGTTTTGCATACTTCCTCTATTTTAGAAAGCACATGATTTACCTTATCATCGTCCACGCCCATCATCAATGTTGTATTTCCTGATTTTAAAAACCCCCCTGTGGTGGCCAGCTTTGTAACCCTGAATCTTTCTTCCGTTAGTGTATCCACCAGATTTAAGGCATCATCATCCTGAACAATGGCAATAATTAGTTTCATAAGCTCTCCTCCTTATTTCAAAATGTTATTCTTTAATATTGTGTAAATTTCCTCATGGATGTCATTTATTTCTCTCAACCTTCCTGTACGAACGCAGTCTATCCTTTTCCAGCCGTATTTATCTGCAACCTTGCAGGAATTATTATATGAGTTTAATAGATATTCATAATCCTTTTCATGAATATCCTTTTCTTCAAAGCCATTAATTTTATTTTCCCTGTTCTGTATAAGCTCTCTGCTGCAAGCAGGATGTACATCGAGAAAAATAACACAATCCGGTACCGGCAACCCTATTTTAATAAATTCATAATCCCACAGCCATTCCAAAAATTCATTCCTGGAATGCTCCTCCTTGATTTTTGAAGCCTGATGAATCATATTAGCTGTAGTATACCTGTCTGCTAATATGATTCCCCCCTGATGATAAAACTTTTCCCACTCCTTTTTATAGGATGCATATCTGTCCACAGCGTAAAAACTTGAAGCCGCATAGGGATTTACATCCTCAGCACTATTTCCAAACTCACCATTCAAATACATCTTAACTAAAGCGGAGGAATTACTTTCATAATTTGGGTACTCTACTTTTTTCACATTGTATCCTTCCATAACAAGTCTGTCAAATACTTTTTTTGTCTGAGTAGCCTTGCCGCTCCCATCGCAGCCTTCAATAACTATAACTTTACCTTTTTCCACTTCTATTCCTCCATATTTTTATCTATAACCAATAGTTTATCCTTATCTATACCCATAACACTGACACCAGTATCCATGAATCTGTTTATCAGCTCAATATGTGTTTTGTCTATTTTTTCCCCCATCATTAAAAGTGGAATTCCCGGAGGATAAGGTGTAATATTATCACCGGATATACAACCCTCTGCATCATGGTAGTTCATATATCTTTTAACTGAACTCAGCGCTTCATAAGGATCCATTTTAATTTCTGGTATATTATATTTTATAATATCATAGCTTTTAGTCTTTATTTCATTAAAATCGCAATCTTTAATTGCTGAATATAATTTCTCAAAATCACCTTTATTATTAAAGGGAGACAATATCAGCACTACATTGGAATCATCGCTCATTTCAGCCTGGATGCCGCAGCTTCTTAAATATTTAAGCAAAAGATGGCCGCTGTATCCCTTTTCAAGATTTATAACATATCTGGTAGCATCCATGTCTTTAATATGGTGCTTATAACCGTCCTTAGCAATGTCATCCTTTCCTATAATATGAACATGTTTTATGGTATTGATTTTGTCCCTGTAATTCTCTGCCAGCTCCACCAGGTTATCATAATCCTTTTTCCCCTGCATTTCAAGGTAATACCTGGCGTACTCCAAAGAGCATAAAAAGATATATGAAGGGCTTGTACTACTAAATGCCCTGAAATAAAATTCAACCTTATCAATATCTGTATTTTTACATACATGAAGATAAGAAGTCTGGGTTAAGCTTGGAAGAGTTTTATGAGCACTGTGAACTACCATGTCCGCACCAAGCTTTACAGCACTTTCAGGAACTTTGCTGCTTATTCCAAAATGAGCACCGTGAGCAGAATCCACCAGTAGTTTTATACCTTTTTCCCTGCACTTTCCCGAAATGAACTCAAGATCACAGCAAAACCCATAATAATTTGGATAAGTGACCACCATCCCCTTTATATCCTTTTCATTTTTAATAATATAAAGGAAATGCTCCATATCTATAGACATTGGAGCATTCATAGTGTCACTCACAACATTTTGTATGAATACGGGCTTTAATTTTCTCATAATAACAGCATTATAAACTGATTTATGGCAGTTACGCTCCAAAAGAATCTTATCGCCTTCATTAAAACTGCTGAAAATCATTATCAAATTTCCCATAGTACTGCCGTTTATCAAATAATATGATTTATAACTGCCGTAAAACCTGGATAGCAATTGGCAGGATTCCTTAACAGCCTCCTCAGGATTTTGGAGATTATCCAGGCCCTCTACCTCTGTGAGGTCAAATTCTAATATATTACCGGCAAAACCATAATCAGAAATACAGCTGAAGCCTTTACCGCCTTTATGGCCCGGCGTGCAGAACAACACATTGTTTTCTTTTATATAATCTTTTACAGCATCTATAATCGGTAGCTCTGGCAATATTTTCTCTCCCTTCTGAGAAAATTGGAAGTAATTTTTTTCCTTATACAGAATTTATAGTATTCGTAAAAATCCGTTTCCGGTATGGCATTCACAAGCTTTTCCTCGCAATTCCTGCATATACCCTTTCCACTTATTATTATACCATCATTTAAAGGCTTTCCGCATATTATACAGCAGGGTTTTTTCATACCTTTCCTCCTTATAGCAATTAATACTATAATCCTTGCCCATATAATATAGTTTATTCAGTATGCTGTCCACTTTTATTTTGTCCAAGTAAATTATTTAAATTTTTACCACTATACAACCTTAAACATAAGATATAATATATATATGATACTACAAAATTTAGGAGGAAAAAATGATTTCAATATATAAAAGTATGGATGCACCTAATATGCTGCAATCTGTAGACAGCGTACAGCCAGGGTGCTGGATAAATATCGTTGCACCTTCTGACCAGGATCTACTGTTAATATCTAAAAAAACAGATGTATCAATGGAATTTCTTAAAGCAGCATTGGATGAAGAGGAAACCTCCCGTATTGAAATGGAAGATAATAACCTTTTGGTTATTGTTGATATACCTTTTACCGAAATGGAGGATAATTCATTAACCTACGATTCCTATCCACTAGCAATAATACACACAGAATCGTCCATTATTACGGTATGCCTGAAAAACAGCAAAATATTAACTGATTTTATCGATGGTAAGATTAAGTCGTTTTTTACCTTTAAAAGATCCCGATTTATTCTTCAGGTATTATATAGAATAGCAAGCTACTATCTGATTTATCTGAGACAAATTGACAAAAAGAGCCTGATGATTGAAAAAAGGCTTCACAAATCCTTGAGAAATAAGGAGCTTATACAGCTGCTTTCCCTGGAAAAATCCCTGGTTTATTTCTCAACCTCCTTAAAATCTAATGAAATAACCCTGGAAAAAATGCTTAAGCTGGAGCTTCTCCAAAAGTATCCTGAGGATCAGGATATTCTTGAGGATGTAATAATTGAAAATAAACAGGCCATAGAAATGGCCAACATATACAGCAATATATTAACCGGCACCATGGATGCCTTCGCTTCAGTAATATCCAACAACCTGAATATTGTCATGAAGCTCCTGGCTTCCGTAACCATAGTTATGGCTATTCCTAACATAATTTTCGGATCCTTCGGCATGAATGTAGGAGGAATACCATTTGCTACCCATCCAACAGGATTCTGGTTTGTATATCTGATAGCCATAGTAATTTCTGTAGTAGCAACTATAATACTGAAAAAGAAGAATCTGTTTTAATTATTATCAGAGGTGTTGCATTTGTTAGCTGAAAAAATTTCTTTTGGTGATACCATAGGAGTTATTTCTCCCGCAGGAGCTTTAGACCCTGCGGAAATTAAAAAAGGATTATGCTTTATTAAAAGCCTTGGATTTAATATAAAAGAAGGAAGCCATATATATGACAAGCTTGGGTATCTGGCAGGCAGCGATAGCTACAGAGCCAGTGACGTGATGGAAATGGTAATGGACAAGGATGTTAAGATGATTCTATGCATAAGGGGAGGCTATGGTTCCATGAGACTGCTTCCTTTTATTAATTTTCAAGCTATAGCAGAAAATCCAAAGATATTTGCAGGCTTTAGCGATATCACAGTTTTTTTAAATTCAATAAGCAAGAAATGTGGTCTTACTACCTTCCATTCACCCATGTGCAATTCTGATTTTACAGATGAGCATACATTAAAAAGCTTTATTAATACCATAATGCATGGGGATTCTCCATATATCATAAAAAACCCTGAAGGCTATGAAAGTAAAAGCAACTCCCTGGAAAAGGCAAAGGGAAAGCTGGTGGGCGGAAATTTGTCACTTATATGCAGTTTAATTGGAACCCCCTATGAAATAGACCTTGAAAATAATATCCTGTTTATTGAAGAGGTTAATGAAATGCCCTATAGAATTGACCGGCTCCTTACCCAGCTGCTGCTAACCGGAAAGCTTCAAAAATGCAGCGGTTTTATTTTAGGCCAGTTTACAAACTGCAGTCTGCCCCATTATAATAGAAGCTTTACCCTGGAAGAAGTAATAAATGATAGAATCCTCAGCCTGAATAAACCAACCCTGATGAACTTTATGTCCGGACATTCCTATCCCAGACTCACTCTTCCTATTGGTGCAGAAATTATTTTAGATTGTGAACATAAGCTTATAAATGTCACAGAACCTGTTTTAAAATAATCGGAGGTGAATAACATGAAATCCATAGTTTTCGCAGGAGGTTGCTTTTGGGGTGTTGAGGCATATTTCAAACGGCTCCCTGGAGTATTATCTACAAAAGCAGGTTATGCAAACGGCCATACTGAGGAACCCTGCTACCACGATGTATGTACTGGAGATACAGGGTTTGCTGAGGCATGCTTTATTGAGTATGATGAAGCAGTTACAAATTTAGAGGCCCTGCTCCAGTCATACTGGAAAATAGTAGATCCAACTTTAAAGGACCAGCAAGGCCCTGATATCGGCAATCAATATAGAACCGGTATATACTACATTGAACTGGAAGATCTAAATGTTATACTGCAATCCAAAGCTTGCGAACAGAAAAAATATAAAGCAGATATAGTAACTGAAATAGAACCCTTGAGAAACTTTTATAATGCAGAGGAGTACCACCAGGATTATTTGAAAAAAAATCCAAACGGATACTGCCATATACCACGTTCACTTCTAAGATAAAGGGATGGTCAAATTTGAACCATCCCTTTTGTTTATATTATATTTTTCATAACCGTTCCTATGCTGTCATGGATAATAAGATTTGCCCTATTATCGTAAGGTGTGGAGGACTTGTTTATAAGCACAAGCTTTTTACCTTTATAATATGTAACTAAATTTGCTGCAGGATAAACCACCAAAGAGGTCCCCCCTACAATAAGTACATCGGCATTGGATATATAATTAACCGCCCTGTTTATCACATCCATATCCAGTGCTTCCTCGTAAAGCACAACATCCGGCTTTACGACACCTCCGCATTTGTCACACACAGGCACCTCAGGGCTGTTAAGAATATATTCCAAATCAAAGAATTTTCCGCATCTGGTACAGAAGTTTCTGTGGACACTGCCATGAAGCTCAAGTACATTTTTCGAACCTGATGCCTGGTGAAGTCCATCAATATTCTGAGTGATTATTGCCTTCAGCTTACTATCCTGCTCAAGCCTTGTTAATGCATAATGTGCGTGGTTTGGAACAGCGTCCTTATATATCATCTTGTTTTTGTAGAAATCATAAAACTCCCGGGTATGACTTTCAAAGAAGCTGTGACTGAGCATTGTTTCCGGAGCATAGCTTTTATTATCCCTGGTTTTATACAAGCCGTTTTCAGACCTGAAATCAGGAATATTGCTTTCAGTGGAAACTCCAGCCCCTCCGAAGAAAACTATATTGCTGCTGTTTTTAATTATATCCTTTAGTTTTTCTATACTCATAATAACCTCCTTGACTTATCCAGATATTGTGATGTATATATTTATTATAACACTTTAGAATTTTCTTACATAATTATCTAGAATAAAGTCAAGAAATTTTTGTGGTGCAGGAGCCAGTCTCCTGTCTTTGTTCGTAACCAGATAAATATTTCTTTTTATTTCGGGCTTTTTTATGGATATTGGTACTACATTAAAGCTGGAAAGGGTTCTCAGACGTGGCACCATGGCAATACCGTAGTTATTTTCAACAAAACCGAATATGGTGTGATCCTCTTCAATATAGCATTTTACATTTGGCTCAAAGCCGCTTCTTTCAAAAATATCCTTTATAGGAATATATAGTCCGCTGTTTTCGCCATAGGCTATATATGGATAGTCTTTTGTCTCAAATAGATCTATTTCCTTCCTGTCTGCCAGGGGGTGCCCTTTCGACACTATGATTACAAGCTCCTCTTCCTTAATAGGTCTGAATGTAAGGCTTTTTTCATTATCAATATATGAAGAAAATGCTATGTCACATTTTCCTTCTTTAAGATAACCAATTACTTCCCTGCTGGTATTTTGCAACAAGTTAAATGTAATGCTTTGGTTTTCTGGCTTTTTTGAAAATGAGGATACAAGGTCAGGAATGAATTTATGTCCCATGGTGTATATAAACGCCAGATCAATAACTCCAAATGTGGGACTTCCGTAATTCTTTACTATTTCTGCTCCTGCCTCCAGCTCGGATATGCTGCGGTTTACATATTCATAAAATGTCTGACCGTATTTAGTTAATACAACATTTCTGCCTTTTTTTTCAAAGAGGGGAGTATCCAGCTCCTTTTCCAGACTTTTAATTGAATATGTCAATGAAGGCTGTGAAATAAACAGCGCTTCAGCTGCTTTTGTAAAATGCTGCATTTCTGCCAGCTTCTGAAAGTAATATAATTGATTTAAATTCATCCTAATCCCTCCTTGCTTTGATTCTATCACAAATTATAGAAATTAACTATAAAATTCGAGCAAAGTATCTATTAGACTTATGAATTAATGTTATTTATACTAAACTTAGAGATAAAAAAATAACAAAGTAATGGATTACATGAGAATATATTTTTAGGAGGAATTTATAATGGGAAAAATACCAGTTACAGAAAGAGTAACAGGACATACTGAGCTAATCGGATTATTGGCTTATCCAATCAGACACAGCATGTCACCAACTATGCACAATGAAGCATTTAAAAAATTAGGTCTTGACTATGTTTATGTTGCACTAGAAGTAGATAATGAAGGTCTTGAAGATGCCGTTAAAGGGCTGCGAGCTATGAGAATCAGAGGCTGCAATGTTTCAATGCCAAACAAGCAGAAAATTGTTAAGTATTTAGACAAACTTTCAGAGGCATCCCAATTAACAAAAACTGTTAATACAGTAGTAAATGACAATGGAGTGCTTACAGGACATATCACCGACGGCATTGGCTGCATGCGTGCTCTTGCTGAAGAAGGTGTTGAAGTTAAAGGAAAGAAAATAACAATTTTAGGTACAGGCGGTGCAGGAACTGCTATAATAGTACAATCAGCCTTGGATGGAGCAGCTGAATTATCCATTTTCAACCGTGATGACCAATTCATACCTGGGGCTAAGGAAACTGTTAAAGTAGTGAATGAAAAAACAGACTGCAAGGCGACACTATATGCTCTGGAGGATCAGGCAAAGCTAAGAGAAGAAATTGCTGCCAGCGATATCCTCATAAATGCTACAGGTGTAGGAATGAAGCCCCTGGAAGGACAGTCCCTTATTATTGATCCTGCAATGCTAAGACCTGAATTAGTAGTTTTTGACTGCATATACTCACCATTAGAATCAAAGCTCCTGTCTATTGCAAAGGAAGCCGGCTGCAAAAAAGCCATTAATGGCCTTGGAATGATGTTGTATCAGGGAGCTGCTGCATTTAAACTGTTTACAGGCCATGATATGCCGGTAGATTATATGAAAGATGTTTTATTTTAATTATAAAGGAGTAAAAATATGAAAACAGTTCAAGTAAAAAATGTTACCTTCAATGAAGGTGCACCTAAAATATGCGTTCCTTTAGTTGGAAAAACAGAAACAGAAATACTTGATGAAGTAAATTTCTTAAGCTCAGTGGATTTTGACCTTGCTGAGTTTAGGGTGGACCACTATGAGTCTGTTGAAGACTTTTCAAAGGTCCTGAGCCTTCTGAAAAAAATTAGAGAAAGCTACAATAAACCTCTTCTGTTTACTTTCAGAACAGCAAAGGAAGGCGGCGTTCATGAAATGCCGGAAGAAAAGTATTTTGCTCTTAATAAGGCTGCTATAGAAAGCGGAGCCATAGACCTGGTAGATGTTGAACTGTTTAGCACTCCGGAAGAAATTATAAACCTTGTTAAACTAGCTAAGAAATATAATGTAAAAGTTGTTATGTCAAATCATGACTTTTTCAAGACTCCCGCCAAAGATGAAATTGTCAGCAGACTAATAAAAATGCAGGAGTATGATGCTGATATTACAAAGATAGCTGTAATGCCACAATGTGAAGAGGATGTACTGACATTGCTCAGTGCCACCCTGGATATGAAAAGAAATAAAGGGGATCGTCCCTGTATAACCATGTCCATGGCATCTCTTGGTGTAATATCAAGATTGTCAGGGGAACTATTCGGCTCCTGCATGACTTTTGCCGCCGCCAGACAGGTATCCGCACCAGGTCAGGTTAGCGTAAAAGATGTTAGAAATATTTTAAATTTACTAAAGCTGTCCTAATTATATAGATAGCCTGTCCAAGGAGGATAAAATGAATAACAAATACTCTAATCTTTTATCACCAATAACCATCAACGGCATGACTTTAAGAAATAGAACAGTTATGCCCCCAATTGGAAGCAACTTCGCTACTGTAAGTGCTGAAGTATCCGAAGAGATGATTAAATATTATGAACTAAGAGCGAAAGGCGGTACAGGACTTATCATAGTTGAAAATGCCTGTGTGGACTTTCCTATGGGAACAAATGGAACAAAGCAATGCAGGATCGATGATAATCAATATGTGCCAGGCCTTTATACATTAGTTGAAAGGCTCCATGCTTATGGAGCCAAGGTATCCATCCAGCTTAACCACGCGGGCGCATCAGCCTTTGCATTAAGACTGAATGGGGTTCAACCTGTATCATCATCTAATATACCCTCCAAAACCGGTGGTGCAGTACCAAGACCATTAACTGTTGAAGAAATGAAGGAAATAGCAAGAAAATATGGAGAAGCTGCTGCAAGAGCACAGCTGGCTGGATTTGACTCCGTAGAAATTCATGGAGGCCACTCCTATCTTCTTAACCAGTTCCTTTCACCATTATTTAATAACAGAACTGATGAATTTGGCGGCAGCGCCGAAAACAGAGCAAGATTTGCTGTAATGGTTATAGAAAGTGTACGAAATGCAGTAGGACCAAGATTCCCAATATCAATCAGAATAAGTGCTGATGACATGATAAAGGGCGGAAATACACTGGAGGATTCACTTGAGTTAATGAAATATATGCAGGAAAAGGTAGATTTTCTGAACATATCCATAGCTCAAAATGACAATCTCTATCTTCAGCATGATAAGATGAGTCTTGCTGAAGGGTGGAGAAGCTACATGGCTAAGGCATTCAGGGAAACCTTCAACAAACCTGTAATAACTTCAGGTAACTTCCGTTCACCTGAGGTTGCAGAGGATGTAATAGCAAAAGGTGACGCCGACCTTATTGCCATGGGCAGAGGCCTTATAGCCGAGCCATATTGGGCAAACAAAGTAGCTGAAGGTCAGGAAAAGCTTTTAAGAAGATGTATATCCTGTAATATAGGCTGCGCAGACCATCGTCTTGCAAAATCCCAACCCATAAGATGCACAATAAACCCTGATCTTTTAAATGAAGATGCATATAAGGACAAACAGGTTAAAACGGCTATCAATGTAGCTGTTATTGGAGCGGGCACAGCCGGATTGGAGGCAGCCTGCACAGCAGCAGAAGTAGGCTGTAATGTAACCCTTTTTGACGAAAAAGACAGATTAGGCGGGTTAGCCTGGATGATTGGAACAATTCCAGCAAAGAATAGAATCCATTACTTTACAGAATATATGGAAAACAGGGCAGCAGCATTGCCAAACCTTACTATTAAGCTAAAGACTAAAGCTGTTGCAGAAGCACTGGATACAGTTAAACCGGATATTATAGTAAATGCCACAGGCTCTAAACCTCTTCTTCCTCCAATAGCGGGCTTAAAGGACCGTGTTGATAAGGAAGGCTCAAAGGTTAAGTCCACCTTCGGATTTATTAATTCTGTTGATACCTACGGAGACTGCAAAGACAAAAAAGTGGTTGTAGTAGGTGGCGGAGCAGTTGGTTTAGATGTAGTTGAATTCTTTGCTGAAAGAGGCGCAGATGTTGCAGTTATAGAAATGCTTCCTGTAGTAGGAAAGGACCTGGATACTAACACAAAACTGGATATGTATAATACCATGAAGGTTCATAACGTTAAGGTAATGACTAATACAGCACTTCAAACTGTCAATGACGATTCCTTCACTATTAAAACCAAGGAAGGTGCCGTTGTAGATATAAGCTTCGATTATGGCTTCGTATGTCTTGGAATGAGATCGGAAAACGCTGAGTTCCCCGCTATAGAAAAATATGCTTCAGAAAACGGAGCCAAGCTTCTTAATATAGGAGACAGCTCCAGAGTTCGAAGAATTATAAACGGCGTTGAGGAAGGCAGAAATATTGTTAAAACCTTAGAAGTAATAGGTGCATTCAAATAGTATTCATAAAGGCTGTCCGCTAAATTGTGGACAGCCTTAAATTTATTCTATGGCGGTAAGCTTTTTTACTATCTCTTCACATATTTGCTCTATGGTCTTATTGTCTGTGCTAATGATAATATCCGCTGCCTTTAAATATCTCTCTCTCCTCTTTTCCATAAGGCCTGAAATGAACTCTATATTCATATTATTATTCAGAATAGGCCTTTCAGAGCTGTCCTTCACCCTTTCATAGGTGGTTTCCGGTGTAGCTGTCAAAAGCACTACACTGCCTAGCTTTTTCATATTTATTATGTTTTCATCCCGAAGCACTATTCCTCCGCCACAGGATACCACCAGGTTGTTCTTTTTCTGAAGCTCCTTCAAAGTGTTACTTTCACAGTTCCTGAAGTACTCCTCACCATATTTTTTAAAAATATTAGCTATACACATTCCCTCTTTTGCTGCAATTAAATCGTCTATTTCAATTCTTTCCATACCAAGGATCTTGCTTAGATAGCCAGATACGGTGGTTTTACCTGCACCCATAAAACCTATCAGTATAATATTTACCATTGGTCTTTGTAATTCCTTCACTATAAATTCACCAGCCTTTTAACATAAAAAACGCTGACTAAATATAGTCAGCGTCTCTGCTTATAGGATTATTATAGCTTAAAACAGCTGTTTATTCAATGATTTGGTTTATGCTAATCCCTGCTTTTTAAATTGTATATTCACATATATTGCAATCAATATACCTACAAGGGTAACACCCATGTTAAGCAAAATTACATATAATGGACCGTTAGCAGCACCGCCTGCCTTGGAAAGTATACCTGCCACATTTAATATTACAAAGTTGGCAATACTTGATGCTATCATAACTATTGAGGTAATCTTGCCCTTATTTGTAGGAAAGAAGGAGTTTGCAGTGGATACTGCCAGCTGAAGTACTCCGCCTGCTGCTGCATAGCCAAGTACAAATCCAGCCACCAGGCATATTTGAGGTGTTCTTACAAAATATACTATTCCCAGCATAACAAAGGATATTAAAGGATAAAGTACAAGTATATGAACTGGTTTAAGCACTTTTTTAACCAACACTGCAGTTACCAGTATTGCAACCATTGTTCCCATCGCATAGTATGATTGTATATCCTTAGGATTAGCAAGACCATAAAGCTTTCCTAATTCCTGATTGCAGTTCAGCCAGAGCTGGAATGTTGAAGTAATAGTAAAGCCTAGAGATATAACGGCAATACTCACTGGTGTAAACTTCATTTTTTCCTTTTTGACCGGAGCTTCACCTTCCTTTGCCGCATTCATCTTAGGGAATGGCAGGAATAAAATCAGAAGTCCGTCTATCGCTATAGCTGCACCAGCTAAATAGAACAGTGTTGTATAGGACATATGTGAAGCTGCAACAAAGCCGATCATAAATGGAAGCACAAACTGTCCGATGGAAATTGAGAACTTTGTGAACATATTTGCTACATCTCCGGATTCAGTAAATATCTCCAAAAGTGTAGGAGTTACGCAAGTATCAAGGAAGGAGTTTGCTGCTCCGCCTAGCAGTGCGAAGAAATATGCAACTGACATATTTGGTGCAAAAGCTATACCAATAAAATATGCTGTATATAAAACAACACCAATTAATCCTGAAATTCTTCTCCCAAATTTATCAGACAAAGGACCTGATATAGG
Organism: uncultured Clostridium sp.; assembly: GCA_937927335.1. GTDB lineage: Bacteria > Bacillota > Clostridia > Clostridiales > Clostridiaceae > UBA699. Next base: position 7,359 of record CALBDU010000011.1, on the reverse strand, counting down.
AAGTGTTATAAGACGTCCAAGCCCTAATGCTGCAACTACTGCGAGAACTATACTTACATCAAAGGTACCTGTTGCTAATTTTTGTGCTCCCCATGCACCAGCAAAACTCTGTTTGTACTGTGATAAAATTGACACTCCAATACCGTGAATGAAATAGGTGAAGTAAAGCGCTATAGCCGTCGGAAAATACTTTTTAATATTTGTACTCATCTCTTTTCTCCTTTTTTTACCTTTTTTTATTAATTTTATAACTTTATATTAGTGCGTCAATGGGCTGGATCTGTATCCAACCCATTAATTATAATGTTTTAGACTACTTGAAAAATTTTTCGTTAACTTCTGCTGCAGGCATATCCATTCCTGTATAAAGATGGAATGCTGCTGCTCCCTGCCATAAAAGCATTCCTATTCCGCCAAAAACCTGGCAGCCTGAAGCTTCCGCATCTTCTAACATTTTTGTAATTTTAGGATTATACACAGTGTCTGCCACAATCAGGTCTTTTCTGTAAACACTTTTGTCCTTTATTAGCGAGTCATTTTCCAAGGGCTTCATTCCAACCTTTGTTGAATTTATAAGTATATCACTGTCTGCAATTTCTTCTTTCAGCTTATCTGCATCCTCCAAGGGATAAACATTAACAGTGCATGCAGGAACTTCCTTTTTTATATTTTCAGCAGTTTCCAAGGCCCTTGGGAAAAATTCATCAGCTATATTAAAAATGGATATTTCCTTGGCGCCATCCAGGGCACATTGAACCTGTATTGCAGTACCTGCTCCACCTGCTCCCATTATGGTTATTTTTTTGCCTTTAACTTCAATACCATTTTCCTGAAGATTTCTCACAAAACCTGTTCCATCTGTAATATGGCCTATAAGCCTGCCATTATCATTTACCATGGTGTTTACTGCGCCTACAATTCTTGCAGCTGGTGATAACTCATCCATGAATTTTACTGCCTCACTTTTACACGGCATAGTCACATTTGAGCCCCTAATATTTAATGTTTTAATTGCTGCAATGGCATCGGGCAGTTTATCTATGGTTATATCAAAAGCAAGATATGCATAATCCAGGCCTAATTTCTGAAAGCTGTAGTTGTACATGGCAGGCGATCCTGAATGTCCTACCGGTGACCCGATTAAGCTATATAGTCCAGTATGTCCTGATATACGTTTTTCCATATTCAAACCTCCTGTTTATAACTGCATTACTGCTTCAAAGGCTTCCTTGGTGGCATCCAAGGCCCTTCTGGCCTTTGTTGCATCACCTATCAGATAGGTTTCCTTAACAAGCTTCTTTACTTCCTCACTCATTGGATCATAGTTTCTTGCACCCATAGCCAGTACTACTGAATCAAAGCCTTCAAGTCTTTGCGATGACCCATCCGGAGCAGTATATGCCACACCATCCTCAAAGAATTCTGCAACCTTGGCATTAGTTACTGTTTTAATATTGTAATCTTCAAAATCCTTCATCAGGAAAACTCTATGTTCTGATATAACATCTGCAGCAACCTCTTCACGAAGCTCAATTACTGTTACATCATGTCCCAGTTCTCCAAGGAAAGCAGCTGTTTCAGATCCAACCATTCCTCCCCCAACTACGAGAACCTTCTTTCCGCAGGCTTGTTTACCATCAAGGAGATCTACTGCATGTATCAATCCGGAGTCGTTTATTCCTGGTATAGGAAGTACCAGAGGCCTTGATCCTGTAGCCAGAATTACAGCATCAGGTGCTTCTTTTTTTATCAATTCAGCAGTTACATCAGTATTTTTAACTATCCTTACTCCATAAAGCTCACACTTTTTAATGTAGCTTCTAACCATATTGGTAAGATCTCCCTTTCCAGGAGGGAATGCTGCAAGTCTCATCTGACCGCCTAAAATGTTTGATGCTTCATATAATGTAACATCGTGGCCTCTCCTGGCTGCCAATGCTGCTGCATATAATCCGGCAACACCGCCGCCTGCTACCATAACCTTCTTTGATACTTCTGCAGGTTTTAGTTCACCCTCGTGTCCTACCATTGGATTTACCAGACATGTTATTGGTTTACCCTGATACATATTTGGTACACAGCCCTGAAGACAAGCTATGCATGGATTTAGTTCATCCAGCCTTCCCGCCGCTGCTTTATTAGGTGTATGTGGATCAGCTATGCTCTGACGTCCAAATGCCACCAGGTCACACCTGCCTTCTCTTACCATGAGCTCTGCATAATGAGGTTCTGTATATCTTCCAACGGTTATAACCGGAATGTTTACTGCCCTTTTGATTTCTGATACCTGTTCAGCGTTAAAGCCGCTGTGAAGTACTGTAGGCGCCCACATAAACTGATCTCTTATGTGAACTGCACGGGATACGTGTATTGCATCTACTCCGCAATCCTCCATATACGCAGCTATAGCTGCGCTGTCATGAACATCCAGACCTCCTGCAACCTCATCAGCACTGTTTATCCTGCAAAGAACTGCAAGAGAATGTCCAACTTTTTTACGTATGTTTTCAACAATAAGCTTAACAATTCTCATTCTGTTTTCAAAGCAGCCGCCAAACTCATCCACTCTCTTGTTTGTTCTTGGTGAAAGGAAACTATTTATAAGATATCCGTGGGCACAGTGCACTTCCACCGCATCTGCACCTGCCTTTTTAGCACGTAGAGCAGCATCCCCATAAAATCCTATAAGCTGGTATATTTCTTCTGTGGTCATAGCCTCTGGAATGTCTTTGCCAAACACTGAAGGAATTGCTGTAGCAGCTTTTATTGGGTATCCGGCAACCTTTGCATTTCCTTCCGGACCTGCATGCTGAAGCTGTATTGATATTTTTGCTCCAGCCTGATGACAGGCATCTATTACTTTTTTGAAGCTTTCTATAGTACTGTCATCATACAAGCATGGTTTATGGCCGCCTCCTTTAGCTACTCTTGATACAACTGTAGCTTCAAAGGTTATCAATCCGAATCCGCCAAGAGCACGTTCACGATAGTAAGCCAGAGATCTCTCGCTCATAGTACCATCTGTATTAGCAAAATTGTTTCCCATAGGCGAAACCACAAAACGGTTCGGAACCACCATTGGTCCTATTTCTATTGGTTTAAACATTGACTTGAATTCCATTAACTTATACCCACCTTTATATTTTAATTATCTGTTTTCTATCTATCAGTACTAACGCAGTGCTTCTGGCCAAGCCTTTTCAAGAACCTTTACTGTATTCTCATAAGTGTACTTTGCAGCAGCAGTAACGCCCTTTTCCAAAATAGCATCACTTATTACTTCAACTCCCAGGCATGCAGGTTTAATTCCCTTCTCTTTAATCATGCGCACAAAACCTTCTGTTACATTTATTCCAGTTCCTGGAGCAAGCCTGTCATGCATTGATTCATCTCTTAGGATCGACTTAGCATAAGGTCTTTCATAAACATCATTAATCTGGATGGACACAATTTTGTCAGCTGGTATTCCTTCCAACAATTTTACGTCAGTAGCCTGGTTCGCTCTAACCCAGTGCCATGAATCCAATATAAGTTTAGCGTTGTGGCAGCCTGAAGCTTTAACAACTTCCCAGCCCTTTTTTATGTCCGGTATTCCGCTATATGGCATAGGCTCTACACCAATAACATATTTACCAGCCCTCTGGCACAATTCCTTTAACTTTTGTGCTGTATGCTCAACACTGTAATTTTCCATTAATCCGATGTTGATATGGTTTACATTAAACAGCCCACACATATGGAAGCATAGCTGTTCTTTGTATTTTTGTTCATAGGAACGATTGTTTTCAGCCCAAAGTGTTATGTACTCCACTTCTGTAACCTTCATATCATATTTTTTAAGGATATCTAGAATATCTTCATCAAACAAACCCTCATTTAATGCATCCACATAAGTTTCAGCACGAAGGCCTATTCCATCATAACCTGCATCCTTAGCTGCCTTAACTCTTTCCTCAAATTTGCACTGATCTCCTAATGTCCATGAGCTAACTGTTATTGGTGGTCTTTTCATTTCCATGTTCATAACTCCTTTCAAATAACTCAATTCCTATTTTAATTGTCTATTTTTAGATTATTGATTTAACGAGTTCATTATATTACAGCAATGTCTATAAAACAAATTGATAATATTCTAACGATTCATAGATTTTATATATGAATCCCTTCAACAATCATAAAAAAAGACCTGGAAGTTTTGAACTTCCAAGCCTTTAATCTATATCCGCTTGCTTAATAACAAACCTTTTAAAATTTTCCACTACCGGTGGCAGATATTTATCTTTCATCACTGCAAGATAAAAATTTCTTTCCCACTTCGGGCTGATAATTTCTATTGCCTTTACATCCATCGAGTTAAGGATTGGCATATTGGGACATACCGCAATTCCAAAATTTTTAGATACTAAACCTGCTATAACCTGATCCTCTTCAACCTCATATGCTATTTTCGGCTGCTCCCCAATTTTTTCAAAAATATGATCAATTACAGATCTCAGTCCACTCTTTTTCGTAAATACAATTTGAGGATAGGTCAGGGTTTCTCTTAAATCTATGGAATCCTTTACAGCCAAAGGATGATTTTTAGGGACCAGCAGCACCAGATCCTGTTTTGCTATTCGTGTAAATTCAATATCTGGTTCTTTATCAACCATTGAACAAAATGCCAAATCATATCTTTTATCCTTTAACCCTTGAATCAAATCAAGAGTTACTCCCGTATGAAAATGAAATTCTATGGTTTTTCCCTTATTCATTTCAAGAAAATTGTATGTAATATCCGGGATATACTCCGTGCCCAGTGTTCTTAAAAAAGCTATATCTATACGCCCTTCACCTGTACTGGTCATTCTCAAATTTTTAACACTGTAATCAAGAATCTCCAGGGATTTTTCTACATCATCCAAAAACAATCTACCGCACTTTGTTAAAACCACATTTCTGCCGTCTTTTTCGAAAAGGTTTACACCAAGCTCCTTTTCCAAGCAGGAAATTGCGTAGCTTAAGCTTGGCTGGGTGATCATCAATTTTTCTGACGCTTTTGTGTAATGCTCCAGATGAGCCAAAGTTACAAAATAACGCAAATGATATAAGTTCACTTTTATACCCGCTTTCACTATTAAATTTTTTGATTAATTATAGCATGAATCATATGTAAAATCTATAAATTGTTAGAATAATATCAATTAGTCTTCTATGGATTGATGTAATATAATTATTTTGTACATCTAAATTCATCATTTTCAGGAGGTATTACCATGGAAAGTCGTATTTCGGGAAGAACTCGAATGTTAGGTATAATTGGTTCCCCGGTGGAGCATTCAAAATCACCGGTTATGTATAATTACAGCTTTGAAAAGGCTGGCATAGATTATGCCTACCTGGCCTTTGAAACAACTATAGATAAAGTGCCTGCTGCAATTGCAGCAATTAAGACTTTTAATATGAGAGGGGCTAACGTAACCATGCCCTGTAAGGCAGAGGTTGTAGAATTCATGGATCATCTTTCTCCGGCAGCCCGGATGGTAGGTGCTGTAAATACAATCGTAAACGATAATGGAAAATTGACCGGCCACATGACAGATGGAGTGGGCTTCGTAAGAAACCTTCATGAACATGGAGTGGAGGTTAGCGGTAAAAAAATAACAATCATAGGTGCCGGCGGAGCAGCAACTGCCATTCAGGTTCAGTGTGCATTGGATGGAGCCAAACATATATCAATCTTTAATGTAAAGGATGATTTTTATAAAAAAGCTGAGGCAACTATTGAAAATATAAGAAAGGAAGTTCCTGGCTGTATTATAAATATTTACGACCTCGAAGACAGTGCCAGATTAAAGGAGGAAATATCCAGCAGCCATATACTTATTAATGCCACCAGACTGGGCATGCATCCATATGAGGATAAATCTCCAATAAAGGACACCAGTGTTTTAAGAAAAGAGCTTGTAGTAGTTGACGTAATTTATGACCCTAAAAAGACAAAATTTTTAATGGATGCTGAAACTGAAGGTTGTAAAACAATAAACGGCCTAGGCATGCTGTTATGGCAGGGTGCAGAATGCTTCAAGCTGTATACAGGCCTTGAAATGCCTACAGCGGAAGTTGAAGAATTATTTTTTAAATAAAGGAGTTTATCTATGAAGTTAGTATCTAAAAGAATAGTAAAAGAAAGAAAGATTCAGGAAGTTATAAACTTGTTTAAAGAGCTGGCTGATAAATCCAGGCAGGAACCTGGCTGCCTCTCCTATGAATTATATCAGGATCAGAAGGACCCAAGAGTTATGACCATCATTGAGGAATGGGAAACCCTTGAGACACTTGAATTGCATAAAAATACCGATCATTTTCTTAAGCTTGTTCCAATGTTGGATGAACTAACTGAAAATAAATTGGATTTTAATATCTACAATAAGCTAGTATAATAAAAAAGCTGTGCGTACACAGCTTTTTATTATTACATAATTTCTACTTTGTTCTTATCTTTTAATTTATTTACATAATCAGTATATTTAAATGCCTGTCTTTCCTGCAAAAGCCTATTTTTTATCATATCCTTAACTTCAGAAAATGGTTTAACTCCAGCCTCTGCTTTATCCTCAACCTTTATAAGATGATATCCGAATTGTGTCTGCACAGGTTCACTAACAGCCCCAACTTCCATACCAAAAGCAGCTTCTTCAAATTCAGGAACCATCTGACCCTTTGAAAATGCACCAAGATTGCCGCCCTGTGCGTTTGAAGGACATGTTGAATATTCAAAGGCAGCATCTTCAAAAGCTTTTCCATTCAATATCTCTGCTTTAATTTCCCCAGCCTTTTCTGCAGAATCAACAAGAATATGTTTAGCTGTAACTGTTGCCTGATTCATAAACATATTTTCATTTGCCTTATAATAATCTTCTACCTCGCTGTCTGTAACTGTAACTTCATTCATTAATTTTGATATTGCAGTCTGAATCAATATTTCCTTTTTAGCCATTTCTACCTGTAAAAGATAATTTTCATCATTTTCTAGGTTTTTATCTTTTGCATCGTTATAAAGCAATTCAAAGGAAACCATCTGATCCAGCAATTGTTTTTTTCCTTCTTCAGTGTTGAAAAAGCCCTGTCTTTCCTTTGGGAATCTCATTGCTGTTAATTCAAGATCCTTTTCAGTTATTTCCTGTCCATTAACAATAGCCACTACTTTATTTTCCATTTTGTTTCTCCTTTAATTTTATTTAATATCATTTACCTACATTATTATTACATACTTTTATGAATATTGCCATATAAAAAACACTTCAGAAAATAATCTGAAGTGTATGGTGGCCAATCCAGGAATCGAACCAGGGACACGAGGATTTTCAGTCCTCTGCT